>NZ_NKFL01000005.1:0-600000 GCF_002223055.1 Burkholderia sp. HI2500
TTACTTTAGTGTGAGACTCTTGATACTTTCGCTATCTGATCCGAGGATCAGCTCGCTTTCATCAAGCGCCCACACTTATCGGCTGTTAATTTTTAAAGAGCATTCTGCGAGGAACTTCGTGTTTCCCGGCAGCGCTGCGTTTTCAGCAGCAGAGAAGCGAGATTATGAACCGTGTTTCGCAGTTCGTCAACAACTTTTTTACTGCATCGTTGCGACTGCGGGGCTCAACTTCCAGGCCAGCTGCGCGCTTCAGACTCCAGCACACCACCCGCCTTGCTTCCCTTCTCCCGCGCCGCGTTTCCGTTAGCGCGAAAGAGGCGTGATTGTAGGTAGCTCGCGACATTCGCGCAAGGGGTTTGAAGCAACTTTTTTACAAAAGCTGCAATTCGGCCAGCCGGCCATGTGTCGGCACGAGACCGCTTATGGTGCAAAGAACGGACTAGAATGTGAGGCTCTTCGCCTCTTTCTATATACGTCTTTAATATGCGCCAGCGAATCGCCAAACGCCTCCCCCCCGATGCCGACAAACTGGTCGGCCTGTCGCTTGCGCTCTTCGCCTCGGGCAGCCGCATCGAGGACCGCTTCTGGGAAGCGAAGCTCGATGCGCTGCTCTCCAAGATTGTCCGCAACGGCAACCAGACCACGCTCGACGCAGCGCTCGACCATCTGCAGCAAAATCATCCCGACGCCTATGGCGCGCTCGCCGACATGGCCGAGACGCACAGCGAGTCGATGGTGATCGAGCACGACGGCCAACCGTTCGATGCGCTGCTGGTCGCCGTCCCGGTTCTCGCATGGACGCGCTACATGATCCCGTCGGGCCCGCTCAAGGGCGACGTTGCCGACGCACTTCGAACGCACCTGCAGGCGCACGTCCTTGCGAACGGTACCCTCGTCGGGCTTGCCCCGTTCCTCTACAGCATCGACCAGTTGCCGCGACACCACGTCGAGACCTACCGGCTCGCCCAGCAGCTCGCGCATGGGGCGATCAGCCGGCACACGCCCAAGCTCAGCTTCGGCGACCTGCCCGAAACCTCGCCGATCCTCGCCGACCCGCGCTTCCTGCTCGCCGTCGTTGCGGCCCCCGCCGGCGCACCGCTGTTCCGCTGGCAGGAAGAAGAAAACGGCAGCCGGATCGAACGCGGCCAGTGCCTCGAGCAATGGACGGCCCAAGGTGGCCCGAACCTGTCGATCGCGCTGCCCGGCTGCGAATTCGAATGCCTGCTTCCGGACGCGTACTACTCGGCCTGCCGGGATGCGGACGAACGGATACGTCCACATACGGTCCGAACGGCCATTCGTTATCTATTCGACACACTTGGTGCAGCGCCGCAAGAGCTCCGCGCGGTGGTCGCCGGCTTCGGCGAACGCCGTATCGACGAGTACCGTGTCGGCTTCACGCGGCGTGCCAGCAACGACGTAATCTACGGCGTCGTATGGCCGCTTTACGGCCGTGAAAACGGCGACATGTCGATCGACAGTGCGACGCTCGAAGGCGAAGCGCCGATCGAAGGCCCGGTCGAGGAAATCGTGAGTCTGCTGAAGGAATGCGGCGTAACCGACGTCCGGCGGCACGCGGGCCGCTTCGAACCTGAATATTGCGATGACTGCGGCGTGCCGCTCTACGCAGATCCGCTCGGCGAAATCGTCCACGCTGAAATGCCGGAAGACGCGTCACCCGCCCAGCCGCACTTCCACTAATCCGCAGCACAGCAGGCCCGACGGCCTGCCCACCTGAAGCCGCTCACGGTTCCCACCGGAGCGGCTTTTTACTTGTCTGTCCTCCCGTCGCCCGAAATTTCATACTTTTCCTAAGCCTTTCAGCCAAGCAGACATCGTGTAAGGTCTTTGTCATTATCAGACCCAAGGCATGCCAGACGGCAGATCAATGGCTCACATTACGGAGGTTGAATATGCGGTTCCTGATGCTCAATTCAGACGCCGAGCGGCGTGACGGACTGAAGGCCCTGTTGCGACAGATCGACCGTCACGCCGGCATCAACGATGTGCCCGACAGTTTTCAGGCGCGCAGGCTGCTGCGCAACCAGCGTTTCGACCTGGTCGCGATCGACTGGCTCGACGTCGGCCGGCTCAGCGAGCTTCAGGCGCTCTGCAGCGCGTGCTCGCCGACACCCGTCGCCGTCCTGGTCGACGAAACTTCGCCCGAAGCAATCCAGCGCTTCTTCAACTACGGTGTCGCCGGCGTGATCCCGCATTCCACGCGGCCACACCTGATCGTGCGTGCGCTCGAGATCGTGCTGCTGGGCGGACACTACATTCCGCCGATCGCGCTGCGCCTGCTGCCTTCCGCTGCTGCGGCGCGCTACGATGCCCATTTCCAGACGCTCGCCGGGTCGCTTCCCCGGCGGCCGCCGAGCGGCCTCCTGTCGCCGCGGCAAGCGCAGATCATGCGCTTCGTCCACATGGGCAGCACCAACAAGATGATCGCTCGCACACTCGGCATCAGCGAAGGCACTGTCAAGATCCACCTCGCCAGCATCTTCCAGCAGCTCGGTGCCGCCAACCGGGCCGCCGCGGTCGCAATCTACAACGGCTGGCTGTCGCCCCATCTCGAGGTGCTGTTGGCGAACCGCAGTCGTGCGCGCAAGCCGCCCATCGGCGAACAGGGCCCGGTTCCGCTGCGTACGCAACGGAGTAACCGCCCGTACCCGTTGCCGGCCTCGATCGATAGCGCGCAGGACCTGCCGATCGCCGCCGAGCCGCCAGCGCGGTTCCGGCGCGAACGCTAGTTAAACAGTCTCGATATTGCGACGGTCGGTGTGTGCGGATTCCCACCTTTGATGCTCAACGAGTAATATGGACGCATGGGTTTTCTTTTCACACCGCTTCCGCTCTGGGTTGGCATCGGTGGCTGGATCGCCGCCGTGGCCCTGCTCGCGCTCGCGATCTGGAATCGTCCCTTCGTGCGCCTGCAGGACGCCACGCTCCAGCACGTGTGGCTCGCGCTCGTCACCGCCATTGCGGTCCTCTGGGCCTCGAATGCGTGGCTCGACGATGGCATCGTCATGCATCTGCTTGGCGCGACGCTGCTCGTCACGCTGTTCGACTGGACACTCGCACTGATCGCGATGGGCGCCGTCACGGCGGTCGCCGCGATCATCTTCGATGCGCCCTGGCAGGGCATTGGCCTGACCTATCTGATCTACGGCGCGCTGCCGGTCGCCGTGTCGGCATTGCTGCAGCGCGCCGCACTCGCATGGTTGCCGCACAATCTCGCGTCGTTCATTACCGGCCAGGGATTCCTGTCGCCCGCCATCGCGATCATCGCGGTTGCCGCTGCCGCTGCCGGGGTCCAGCTCGCGCTCGCGGATGGCGTTCCCGTCGTGATTCCGGCCGGCTATCTGCTGAACACCGCGCTGCTCGCACTCGGCGAAGCGTGGTTCACCGGCATGGCGACCGCACTCATCGCTGTCTATCGTCCCGCGTGGGTCACGACCTTCGACGTCCGGCGCTATCGTCTCGGCGGCCCGCGCGCCTGAATTGCCCTCCGGCGGCGGCGCCGTCATCACGCGCCGGCCTCCCCTCCCTCAGTACGGCAGAATGCGACATCTACTGCCGCACAACTTTTTTACGCTAAGATTGAACTCCGGTTCTTCATCGGGCATCTATACGTGCCCGATGTCTCATTCGCTCCTCACCAATAACCAGATGGACAGCTCTCCTGCGTCGCTCCGGATTTTCCGGGCGCTCGGCAAGCTGGCAGCCTGTATTGCGGGCCTGTCGCTTGCGCTTCCGACACCGGCATTCGCCGATCTGCTCGACCAGCGCTCCGAACTGATCAACAAATTCGTCAACGAAATGCATGCCGATCCGCTCGCCGCCGATTGTGCAGCGCACGGCAGCTTCATCGCCAGCACGTCGTCGGCCTTCGACCGCGTCGACTTCGCGCCGAACGCATTCGACAGCGGCAACGCGACGATCACGCCATGGAACGACTCGTTCGACCAGGGCAAGCAGCGCGTGAAGGTCGACAATATCGTCACGGTCGACGGCCTCGGCATCCACAGCGACGGCAGCGACGCGACGCCGCTGAAATTCCGATGCGGCTATGTCGGTCAGCAGATGCTCGCGTTCAGCTGGAACGACCCGGTTCCGCCGCTTAAGCCGCGCGTCGAGCGCTCCTCGTCCTCGACGAAGAAATTCAAGGGCAAGTCGCACCGAGGCAAGGGCAAGGCAAAGGCATCGGGCCGTACCGGCAGCAAGAAGGCCGTCGCAACGAAAAAGTCGAGCGGCCAGAAGAAGGTCGTGAAGAAGACCGCGAAGAAGTCCTGATCCGCCGAAGCGGCATCCACAGAAATAAAAAAGCCGGGGCATCCTGAGATGCCCCGGCTTTTTCATACGGCGACGCTACGCTTACGCGAACGTGTCGACGTGCACCAGGATCGCCGCCAGCATCGCTGCGCCGAGCGCCGCGCTTCGCTCGCCGTTCCAGCCGACGCGTTCGTCGGGCAGGTTCGCGTTGTCCTTGAACGGCATCTCGAGCGTCAGCGACAGACAGCCGAACTGATGGCCGATGTACTTCGACGCGAGCTTGAGCGCGTCCTCCTTGTACTTGCTCGCGGCATAGCCGTGCTCAGTCTGGAAGTCCGGGCTCGCGACCTTGAACGCTTCGATGAACGCGGTCTGCTCCTTGCCCTGCTGCTCGGTGAAGCTCGGCAGCATCTCGGACCCGGCAACGAACACATACGGCAGATCCTCGTCGCCGTGGATGTCGAAAAACATGTCGCAGCCGATCGCATGGATTGCATCGCGCACGGCCAGCACCTCGGGACTGCGCTCGGCATCGGGCGCCATCCACTCGCGGTTCAGGTTCGCGCCTGCGGCATTGGTGCGCAGGTTGCCATGCACGCTCCCGTCCGGGTTCATGTTCGGGACGATATAGAACGTCGCACGATCGTACAGCTTGCGCGCGACCGGATCGCCGGCCCAGTCGCCCCATCCGGCCAGCCGCTTGACGAGACCTTCGACGAACCATTCGGCCATCGACTCGCCGGGATGCTGGCGCGCGATGATCCACACCTTCTTCTTCGGCACGCCATCCGTTTCCGGCGTACCGAGCGTCAGCAGCGACATCGGGCGACCTTCAACCGTGCAGCCGAGTTCGACGACGCTCGCCTGCGGCAACTGCTGAACCGCGCCGAGAAACGCCGCGTGACGCTCTTCCGAGTACGGCTCGAAATACGCGTAGTAGATGCTGTCGAATTCCGGCGTATGGTCGATGGTCATCGTCTTGCCGTCGAACGTCGTCGGCACGCGGAACCAGTCGACCCGGTCATAGCTCGCCACCGCGCTGTAATTGCGCCAGCCCGACGGATACGCGCATTCGGCAGCATTCTCGAACGTCATCACGCAGCGCTCGCCGCGCACGCCCGTCAAGCGGTAGTAAAACCATTGCGCGAATTCCGAGCGGGTGTCGCCGCGCACGCGCAGCCGAATCGCATCGGGACTGTCGCACGACACGACGTCGATTGCGCCTGCGTCGAAATTGCTGGTGATCGAAAGGGCCATCTGTCTCTCCTGGGGCGACCGGAACAGGCGGTGTAGCGCTTGCCCGGCCTCATGCATGCGCCGGCCGTCTCGTGAACGGCCGGCAGGGTCACTCGCCGACTCGCCGGCGATATACGTAAGTCGAATCGTTCGACGCCGCCGCATCGAACGCATAGCCTTCCGTCGCGAAATCCTTCAGCGCCTTCGGGTCGGCAATACGGTTCTCGACGATAAAGCGCGCCATCAGACCGCGCGCACGCTTCGCATGGAAGCTGATGATCTTGTAGCGGCCGCCCTTCCAGTCCTCGAACACCGGTGTGATGACCGGTGCGGCCAGCAGTTTCGGCTTGACCGACTTGAAGTATTCGGTCGACGCGCAGTTGACCAGCACGCGCGCCGCACCGCTGCGCGTTTCGAGCTGTTCGTTCAGCGCCCGCGTGATGCGGTCGCCCCAGAACGCGTACAGATCCTTGCCGCGCGCGTTCGCGAAACGCGTGCCCATCTCGAGCCGGTACGGCTGCAGCAGGTCGAGCGGGCGCAACAGCCCGTACAGGCCCGACAGCACGCGCACGTGCTGCTGCGCATAGTCGAGATCGGCGGACGACAGCGATTTCGCGTCGAAACCTTCATAGACGTCGCCGTTGAACGCGAGCACGGCCTGCTTCGCATTGGCGGGCGTAAAGGTCGACGACCAGTCGGCGTAGCGCTGGAAATTCAGGCGCGCAAGTGGATCGGAGATATCCATCAGCGTTGCGATGTCCTGCGGCGACAGCTTGCGCAGGCCGTCGATCAGCTCGGACGCGTCGTCGACGAATGCAGGCTTCGTGTAAGACTGGACGTGCGCGGGCGTATCGTAGTCGAGGGATTTGGCTGGAGAGAGAACGATTATCATAGAGGCTCGCTGGCACGCCGTGCCTTGCGGTCAGACGAAAACCACCGATTGTAACGAATGACCCGCTCTCTCGCCCCGCACGCCGCGCACCGCGTCGTGCTCGACTCGAACGTCTGGATCGACATCCTCGTATTCGACGACCCCGCTACGCGCCCCATCCGGGCTGCGCTGGAAAGCGGCGCGCTTGCCGCCGTGATCGACGGCCGCTGCCTGACCGAGCTCGAATACGTGCTCGACTATCCGCAGTTCCAGTCGCGCGCCATCGACAAGGCGGCCGCACTCGCGACCGTCGCCCGGCTGGCGAGCCTCGTCGAGCCGCCGCCCGTCGACGCCGGCGCGCCGCCGCTGCCGAAGTGCAAGGACCGCGACGACCAGAAGTTTCTCGAACTCGCCCGCGCCGCGCAGGCCGAGTGGCTCGTGTCGAAAGACCGCGCGCTGCTGAAGCTCGCGAAGCGCACCGCACGCGACTTCGGCTTCCGGATCGCGCAGCCCGCGCCATTTACCGAGGCCTGCTCGCTCGACGCCACGCCGGACACGACGACCACGCCGGCCTGACCTACGCCGCACCACCCGATTTCGACCGTATCGATGAACGCTCCTTCAGACATGCCAACGACTCCCGTTTTCCCCTCGCGCCTGCCGAACGTCGGCACGACGATCTTCACGGTCATGAGCGCGCTTGCCGCAGAAAAAGGCGCGGTGAACCTCGGCCAGGGCTTTCCGGATTTCGACTGCGATCCGCGCATCGTCGATGCGGTTGCCGCCGCGATGCGCAACGGGCACAACCAGTATCCGCCGATGGCCGGTGTCGCGCCGCTGCGCGACGCGATCGCGGACAAGATCGCGCAGGTCTATGGCCGGCGTTACGATCCGGCGACCGAAATCACCGTCACGGCCGGCGCGACGCAGGCGTTGCTGACCGCGATCATGTGCACGGTGCACCCGGGTGATGAAGTGATCGTCGTCGAACCGACCTACGACAGCTACCTGCCGTCGATCGAACTCGCGGGCGGCAAGCCCGTGTTCGTCACGCTGGAAGCGCCCGACTACGCGATCCCGTTCGACCGCCTGGCGGCCGCGATCACGCCGAAAACGCGCATGATCCTGATCAACACGCCGCACAACCCAACGGGTACCGTGTGGCGCGAGTCGGACATGCGCAAGCTCGAGGAGATCGTGCGCGGCACCAACGTGCTGATCCTGTCCGACGAGGTCTACGAGCACATGGTCTATGACGGCGCGCGCCACGAGAGCGTCGCGCGCTATCCGGAACTCGCCGCGCGCAGCTTCATCGTGTCGAGCTTCGGCAAGACCTATCACGTGACGGGCTGGAAGGTCGGCTATGTCGCAGCGCCTGCCGCGCTGACCGCGGAATTCCGCAAGGTCCACCAGTTCAATGTGTTCACGGTGAACACGCCGATGCAGATCGGGCTCGCCGACTACCTGCGCGACCCGGCGCCGTACCTGACGCTTGCCGACTTCTACCAGAAGAAGCGCGACTTCTTCCGGGCCGGACTCGAGCGCACGCGCTTCAAGCTGCTGCCCTGCACGGGCACGTACTTCCAGTGCGTCGATTATTCGGCGATCAGCGACCTGCCGGAAGCGGAATTCTCGAAGTGGCTCACGTCGGAGATCGGCGTGGCCGCCATTCCAGTGTCGGCGTTCTATCACGAGCCGCACGAATCGGGCGTCGTCCGATTCTGCTTCGCGAAGCAGGAAAGCACGCTCGCGTCCGCGCTCGAACGGCTCGCCCGCCTGTAAGACCCACACGGGCGGTCGCACACCGCCCTGCGGGAACCATGCTTACGAACGCGCGACGCTCGTCGCGTCGATATACGCCTTGCGCTCGGCCGCCACGCGCTGCGCGGCGGGGCGCTCGCCCACCTTCTTCGCATGCGCCTTCCAGTCGATGCCTGCATCGAGCAGGAAATCGCGCCCGAATACGGCTTTCGTCGCCATGCCGATGACCGGCAGATGGACCCACGCGGCGATGTCCGCGAGACTGAACGACTCGCCGAGCACATACGGCGAAAACTGCGTCATCTGCTTGAATCCGTCGATCGCGCGCGGCAGGCGCTTCTCGACGTGCGCCTTCATCCCGTCGCTGACCTTGCCGCCGAAAAACGCTTCGGTGTAAACCTCGCGCGCCACCCATTCGAGATAAAGTTCGAGCGTCTCGATCAGTTCGCGCACCTTCGCGGCCGCGAACGGGCTCGCCGGGAAAATGCCTTTTTCGGGATAGCGCGCCGCCAGATACTCGATGATCACCTGCGACTCGAACAGCGCCCCTTCTTCGGTCTTCAGAAAGGGAATCTTGCCGAGCGGCGAATCGGCGAGCTGCGCCGGATCGCTGACCGGCAATCCGCATACCGACTCCTCGAACGGAATGTCGTGCTCGAGCAGGACGAACTTCACCTTGTTGTAATAGTTGGACAACGGAATACCGCACAGCTGTAGCATCGGAGTCTCCTTCCTTGCTGAAGCGCGGCCGCATCGATGCCGGCCGCACCGGGATTCATCGCGCTGAAAAGCACGTTCGTGCTAGTCTAAAGCAAGTTTTGCGTCTGCCGCGACAACAATACCTCTGCTGCGACATCGTCCGCATCAGCACGCGCCATGTGTCCGCTGCCGCAGCCCTGCTATCCGATGGAGACACGCTCGCATGAGTGCTGAACTGCTGGCCTCGCGTCCGCCCGAGAGCGAATCGACGCTCGTCCTCACGCTATCCAACCCCGGCGCGCGCAATGCGCTGCATCCCGACATGTACGCGGCCGGCATCGAAGCGCTCGCCACCGCCGAACGGGATCCCGGGATTCGCGCGGTCGTACTCACCGGCGCCGATCGCTTCTTCTGCGCGGGCGGCAATTTGAACCGGCTGCTCGACAACCGCTCGAAGGATCCGTCCTACCAGGCCGACAGCATCGATCAGCTCGCCGCCTGGGTCACGGCGATCCACGCTTCGACGAAGCCGGTGATCGCAGCGGTGGAAGGCGCCGCGGCCGGCGCGGGCTTCTCGCTCGCGCTCGCGTGCGACCTGATCGTCGCCGCGCACGACGCGAAGTTCGTGATGTCGTACGCGCGTGTCGGCCTGACGCCCGATGGAGGCGGTTCGTGGTTCATCGCCCGCGCGCTGCCGCGTGCGATCGCGGCCGAGATCCTGTTCGAAGGCAAGCCTGTTGCAGCCGAACGTCTGCACACGCTCGGCGTCGTCAACCGGCTCGCCGTGCCCGGCGCGGCACTGACCGATGCACTGGCATGGGCCGATGCGCTCGCCGGCATCTCGCCGAACGCACTCACGCGCATCAAGTCGCTGCTCGACGACGCGACGACGCAACCGCTCGACGCGCATCTCGCCACGGAGCGCGATCATTTCGTCGCATCGCTGCATCATGCGGACGGGCTCGAAGGCATCACCGCATTTCTCGAGAAACGCCAACCCCGCTACAAACGCTGAACCGTCGCGCCCGCTTTCGGATGGACGCGTCGCCACCGCATCGACCCGATGTTGCACGGCGACGCCCCCAATCTCGACGACTCGGAACGACAAGCGATCGCCCCCGACACCATGCAGCTCGACGCGCGCGCACGACTGCGCATACGCATCGGCGCGCACGGTTCCGTCGCCAGCAGCCCGCATCGATCCATGCTCTAATGACCGCCTGTCGCGGCGCTGCCGGCGCCGTTTTCGCGCATGCAACAAAGGAGTTCACGATGATCGACGTCTATAGCTGGGCGACCCCGAACGGCCACAAGGTGCACATCATGCTCGAGGAGACGGGCCTCGCTTATCGCGCCCATCCGGTCGATATCGGCGCGGGCGACCAGTTCAAGCCGGACTTCCTGAAGATCAGCCCGAACAACAAGATCCCCGCGATCGTCGATCCGGACGGCCCCGGCGGCCAGCCGATCTCGCTGTTCGAATCGGGCGCGATCCTGATCTACCTCGCCGAGAAGACCGGCAAGTTCCTGCCGACCGATCCGGCCGCACGCTATGCGACGCTCGAATGGCTGATGTTCCAGATGGGCGGTGTCGGCCCGATGCTCGGGCAGGCGCACCACTTCCGCCTGTATGCGCCGGAGAAGATCGAGTATGCGGTCAACCGCTACACGAACGAGGCGAAGCGGCTGTACAACGTGATGGACAAGCGGCTCGGCGAATCCGAATATCTCGCGGGCGACGCGTACACGATCGCGGACATTGCGACGTTCCCGTGGACGCGCTCGTGGCAGAACCAGGGCATCGTGCTCGACGAATTGCCGAACGTGAAGCGCTGGCACGAGGCGATCGCCGCACGACCGGCCGTGCAGCGCGGCGTCGAAGTGCTCGCATCGATGCGCAAGGCGCTGCAGGACGACAAGGCACGCGAGGTGCTGTTCGGTGCGACGCAATACGCGAAGCACTGACACGCATGTGACGGGCGGAGCGGCATCCGTACATGCCGCTCCCCGCTTCAGAAGTAATGCAGCGTGATGAATTCGGCCGCGCAGACGGGCAGCGGCACATCGGGACGCTCGACCTGCATCGTCACCGACCACGTCACCTGCACACCGTCCCGCGCAGCCTCGGCGGCTTCCTTTACCGCAAACAGCGCACGCACACGCGCACCGACCGGCACCGGCTTCAGGAACCGCACGCGGTTCAGTCCGTAGTTCACCCCCATCTTCTGCTCGAAACGCATCGCATCGGCCATCAACGCCGGAATCAGCGACAGCGTCAGGAACCCGTGCGCGATCGGGCCGCCGAATGGCGACTCGCGCCGCGCGCGGTCGGGATCGACGTGAATCCATTGATGATCTCCGGTCGCATCGGCAAAGCCATCGACACGACGCTGGTCGATCGCGATCCAGCCGCTCGCGAGCGGCTCCGCGCCGACTCGCGCCTGCAGCGCCTGCGCCGATGCGATCAGCGGCAAGGTCACGTCGGTCATGCCTGCGTGCCTCCCGGATGGCGCAGCCCGAAGATCACCTTGGTATGCACGGTGATCACCGTCTCGCCGGCGCCGTTCACGCCGACCCATTCCGTCGACACGATGCCGCGGTCGGGCTTGCTCTCCGACACGCGTTTGTCGTGGACCTTCTGATACATCGTGATCGTGTCGCCCGCGCGCACCGGCTTGAGCCAGCGGATCGAATCGATGCCCGGCGAGCCCATGCTCGTCGAGTCCGACCCGAGCTTCTTGATGAGCAGGCTCATGAACACCGAACACGTATGCCAGCCGCTCGCGACGAGCCCGCCGAAATGCGATGCTTTTCCCGCTTCTTCGTCGAGGTGGAACGGCTGCGGGTCATAGCGTTGCGCGAACGCCTTGATGTCGTCCGGTTCGAACGTGTAGCGGCCCACTTCGGTGGTACTGCCGACCACCAGGTCTTCGTAACTGATGCCCACTCGGTGTCTCCTTGTCTGGTGCGCTCGCGCGTCGCCGTCATGCTGCGTCGGTCTGCGCGAAATCGGGCAGCGCCGCGATGCGGGCAAGATGATGATCGGTGTCGCCGAGCGTCGTCTCGATGATCGTCAGCCGCTTGAACAAGTGTGCGGCGGCGACCTCGTTGGTCACGCCCATGCCGCCGTGCAGCTGGACGGCCTGCTGGCCGACGAAGCGCGCGGCGGCGCCGACACGCGCTTTCGCGGCCGACACGGCCTTGCGCCGCGCATCGGCATCGCCGCTCGCGTAGCGTACGGCTGCCAGATAGGTCAGCGAACGCGCCTGCTCGGCATGGATCAGCATGTCGACCATCCGGTGCTGCAGCGCCTGGAAACGCGCGATCGGCACGCCGAACTGTTCGCGCGTCTTCGTGTATTCGACCGTCGCGCGATTCAGTTCGTCGAGCACGCCGACCGCTTCCGCGCACAGCAGGAACGTCGCGTAGTCGGCAACCTGCTCGAGGGCCGCAGCGTCGCGCGCACCGCCCGTCAGCAGTCGCGCCGGCGTTTCATTGAACCCGATCGTCGCGGCACGCTGGCCGTCGATCGTCCGGTAGTCGACCACCTTCACGGTCGCGGCATCCCGCTCGACGACGAAGAGGCCGATGCCGCCACCGTCGACGCGTGCGGGCACGATCCACGCATCCGACTGTGCGCCATGCTGAACGACCGACTTCGTGCCGGTCAGCCGGTACGTGCCGCCCTGCTCGCGCGCATGCGTGTCGAGTTCGAACAGGTCGTAGCGCGCATGCGGTTCGTGGAATGCGACTGCCACACGCTTCTGCCCCTGCGCGACGGCTTCCAGCAGCGCCGCATCCTCACCCGCGCCGGAACCGGCAATGCGCAAGGCCTCGACGCCCACCGCCGTTGCCCAGTACGGCTCGATCACGAGCGCACGGCCGAGTTCCTGCATCACGACCAGCATGTCGACCGGGCCGCCGCCGAAGCCACCCTGCGCGTCCGGCACGGGCAGCGCGGTCAACCCCAGTTCGGCGAACGCGCTCCATTGCGTGTCCGACACACCCGCATCGCTGCGCACGATTGCCTGGCGCGCTTCGAAGCCGTATTGCTCGCCGAGATAACGGCGCAGCGCGTCGGCAAACTGCTGCTGCTCATCGGTAAAGCTGAAATCCATGGTTGTCTCCGTTCCCTGATCACAGCCCCAGAATCATCTGCGCGATGATGTTCTTCTGGATCTCGTTCGAGCCGCCGTAGATCGACGTCTTCCGATAATTGAAGTAGTACGCGGCAAGCGGTGCCGCATCGTCGTCGCCCGCGATGCTGTGCTCGCGCTGGCCGTCGAGGAACGGTACGTCGAACGGTGCGGCGAGCGGGCCGATCGCGTCGACCATCAGCTCGGTGAGCGCCTGCTGCACTTCCGTGCCCTTGATCTTCAGCATCGACGCCTCGGGGCCGGGCCCCTTGCCGCTCGTCTCGCGGCTGACGACGCGCAGCACCGTCACCTCCAGCGCCATCAGCTCGACCTCGAGCGCAGCGACCTTCGCGGCGAACACGGGATCGGCGAGCAACGGCTTGCCGTTCTTGCGCTGGTTCGACGCCACACGCTTCAGGAACGCGAGCTCGCGCTTCGACCCGCCGACGCGCGCGATGCCGGTGCGCTCATGGCCAAGCAGGTATTTCGCGTAGGTCCAGCCGCGGTTCTCGTCGCCGACGAGATTCTCGACCGGCACCTTCACGTCCTCGAAGAACACCTCGTTGACCTCGTGGTCCTCGTCGAGCATGACGATCGGGCGCACCGTGATGCCGGGCGTCTTCATGTCGATCAGCAGGAACGAGATGCCCTCCTGCTTCTTCGCGGCCGGATCGGTGCGCACGAGGCAGAACATCATGTCGGCGTACTGGCCGAGCGTCGTCCAGGTCTTCTGGCCATTGACGACGTAGTGGTCGCCCTGGCGCTCCGCGCGCGTGCGCAACGATGCGAGGTCGGACCCCGACCCCGGCTCCGAATAGCCCTGGCACCACCAGTCCGAGCCGTCGAGAATGCGCGGCAGATAATGACGTTTCTGCGCTTCGCTGCCGTATTTCATCAGCACTGGCGCGACCATCGATACGCCGAACGGCAGCACGGTCGGCGCACCGATCCGCGCGCACTCCTCGTCCCAGATGTGTCGTTGCGTCGCGTTCCAGCCCGGGCCGCCGTATTCGACGGGCCATGCGGGCGCAGACCAGCCGCGCTGACCGAGAATCCGGTGCCAGCTCGCGAAATCCTCGCGATCGAGTCGTTTGTGATCGAGTACTTTGGCGCGCAGTGCGTGAGGCAGGTTGGCCTCGAGCCAGGCGCGGACGTCGACGCGGAACGCGTCGTCCGAGGGGGAATAATCCAGATCCATGCGCAGTGTCTCCTGTCGACCGGAGTTAGCGCTTCAGCGGTTAGTCCGGTCCCATGCAAGGCTGTCCGCAGCCGTCCGGCCCGGCAAGGACTCACTGCATATGTCTATTGCAGCGGTTCTTTGAGCGCGGCAGGAATCGGCAGCGGCATCACGTCGATGCCTTCTTCGGCCAAGGATTGCGTATCTTCGGGCGTCGTGACGCCACGAATGCTGCGTGCCGGCGCCTCGTTGTAATGGATGCGCCGCGCTTCCTCGGCGAAGCGCTCGCCCACATTCTCGGTTTTCTCCAGCACCTCGCGCAGCGCACGCATTACCTGCGCCTGCAGTGCACGCGAATCGACCGGCTGGGCCTGCGTCGCGCCCGACAAGTTCAGGCGCGGCGCCGACGGCAGACGGTTGACCTCGGTCGTTCCGCACACCGGACATTCGACCAGCTTGCGGGACAACTGCGCTTCGAATTCATCGGCGGAAGCGAACCAGCCTTCGAACCGATGACCGTGCGGGCACTGTAAATCGAGGACCTTCATGCTGAATCAGGGCGTGTGGCGAGTGTAGCGCAAAAAGCGGTTTTGTGAACGGTCGTGCTAAATATCGATCGCGCGACGGCGTGGCGCCGCGTCACCGGATTGTAACGCGGCGCCCCACCCGCCGCTGACGCTGCGCTCAGGGCGTCAGGACCGGCCCGAGCGGCCACGTCCCGGACAGCACCTTGTCGAGCCACATCGTGCCGATGATCGTCTTCACGTCGGAGATCTGGCCCGTGCGCACCCATTCCTGCAGGTCGGCCTGCGTCGCAATGAAGGTCTCGAGGAATTCGCCTTCATCGAGCTTGCGCTCGCCGGCCGTCAGCCCGCGCGCCAGGTACAGGTCGATGAATTCGGTCGAATAGGAAATGATCGGATGAATCCGGGCCAGGAACACGTACTCGCGTGCCGTGTAGCCGGTTTCCTCGCGCAGTTCGCGCACCGCGCATGCAAGCGCGCCTTCGTTCGGATCGAGCTTGCCGGCCGGGAATTCGGCCATCACCTTGCCGATCGGGTAGCGATACTGGCTTTCCATCAGCACGCGGCCGTCGTCGAACAGCGGGATCACCATCACCGCGCCCGGATGCTGGACGTATTCGCGCGTGGCTTTCTTGCCATCCGGCAGACGGACGGTATCGCGCTTGAGCTTTAGGAACGCGCCTTCGAAGATCGCCTCGCTTTCGAGGCAGGTTTCGGTCAGTGCGGCGTCGTGATTGGGTAGTTCGGCCATCGGCGGCTCCAAAATTGAGCGCGACGGCCGAAGCCGTCAGCGTCGTTTGACGAGATACTGGAACGTGAAGCCGGGAAACGCGAACACGACGAAAAGACTGAACGTGATCGCGTAGAACTGCCAGCCCTGTTCGAAGCGGTTGCCGGCGCGCGACTCGAGCCAGAAGCCGAGCGCGCCAACGATGAAGTACAGCACGATCAGCTCGCCGATCCGCACCCACCCGCTCTTCTTCGCCGTGCCGAACGGCACGACGGCGAAGAGGCGTTGGTTCAGGAACGGCAGGTTGGCGCAGACGAGCGCCAACAGCACGATAAACCAGCCGGCTGCCGACATTACAGCGGCAGCGTGTGACGAATTGCCTGCAGGCAGGCCGTCAGCAGCGGGCTCGGGATCAGGCCGAGCGCGACGACCGCGAGGCCGTTCAGCACGAGGATCGTGCGCTTGCAGAAATCGCCCGAAATCGGCGTCGTATCCTGCGGTGCATCGAAGTACATCAGCTTCACGATGCGCAGGTAGTAGAACGCGCCGAACAGCGACGTGATCACGGCCAGCACGGCCAGCCACGTGAGGCCCGCGTTGACGGTTGCCTCGAGCACGGCGAGCTTCGCGTAGAAGCCGACGGTCGGCGGAATGCCTGCCAGCGAGAACATCATGACCATCATCACGAACGCGAACACCGGGCTGCGCTTGTTGAGGCCCTTGAAGTCGTCGATCGTTTCGGCTTCGAAATCGCGGCGTGCGAGCAGCATCACCACGCCGAACGAGCCGAGCGTCGTGATCAGATAGACGATCGCGTAGAACATCGCCGAGCTGTATGCGTTCGCCGGTGCCGTCGCGTCGCCCTTCACGATGCCCGCGAGCAGGCCGAGCAGCACGAAGCCCATGTTCGAGATCGCCGAGTACGCAAGCATCCGCTTGATGTTGCGCTGGACGATACCCGTGATGTTGCCGACGATCAGCGACAGTGCGGCCAGGATCACGAGCGCGGTCTGCCAGTTCTGTGCGAGCGGCAGCAGGCCCATCACCAGGAAGCGCAGGCCCCACGCGAACGCGGCAACCTTCGGGCCGCCGCCGACGAACAGCGTCATCGCGGTCGGTGCGCCCTGGTAGACGTCCGGCACCCACATGTGGAACGGCACGGCGCCGAGCTTGAACGCGATACCGGCGACGATGAAGACCACGCCGAACATCAGCACGGCCGCGTCGGTGTTGCCGCCGACCGCCTTGTACACCTCGGCCAGCTCGAGCGAGCCGGTCGCACCGTACAGCATCGAGATGCCGTACAGCACGAAGCCCGATGCGAGCGCGCCCAGCACGTAGTACTTCATCGCGGCTTCGCTCGACTGTGCGGCATCGCGGCGCAGCGCGATGACGGCGTACAGCGACAGCGACATCAGTTCGAGACCGAGGTACAGCGTCAGGAAGTTGTTGCCCGACACCATGACCAGCTGACCGAGCAGCGAGAACATGCCGAGCAGGAACACGTCACCGCGGAACATGTCGCGATCTTCGAGGTACTTGCGCGAATAGACGAGCGAGACCGCGAAACCGAACGACACGACAGCCTTCATCATGCTCGCGAACGAGTCGACGACGACCATCTTCGAAAAGAAGTAGTACTGCTGCGGGTCGAGTGCCTGCACCGCGAACCACACGCCGGCCACGACCGACGAGACGACCGCGATCAGATAAGTCAGGCGGCGGCCGGAAGCACCGGTAAAGGTGTCGTTCAGCCATGCGACGACGATGGCGGCCAGCACCAGCGCGTCAGGCAACAGGACATTCATAGGGGCGTTTTGCATGATCTTGAGTTCCTCCGCTCGCGATTACTGGGCCAGCGGCAGCTTCGACTGCGCGACGTGGGAGAGGAGGTTTTCCACGGAAACGTGCATCACGTCGGTGAAAGGCTTCGGATACAGGCCCATCAGCAGCGTGAACGCGGCGAGCACGGCCAGCATCAGGAATTCGCGACGGCCGATGTCCTTCAGCTTGGCAACGTGATCGTTCGCCACCGCGCCGAAGTACACGCGCTTGTACATCCACAGCGTGTAGGCAGCACCGAGGATCAGCGTGAATGCCGCGCCGAATGCGATCCAGAAGTTGTACTGGACGGCCGCGAGAATCACCATGAACTCGCCGACGAAACCCGACGTGCCCGGCAGGCCGCAGTTGGCCATCGAGAACAGCATCGCGAAGGCCGCGAACTTCGGCATCACGTTGACGACGCCGCCGTAGTCGGCGATCTGGCGCGAGTGCACGCGGTCGTACAGTACGCCGATGCAAAGGAACATCGCGCCCGACACGAAGCCGTGCGAGATCATCTGGATGATCGCGCCTTCGACGCCGAGCTGGTTGAAGATGAAGAAACCGAGCGTGACGAAGCCCATGTGCGCGATCGACGAATACGCGACCAGCTTCTTCATGTCGGCCTGCACCATCGCGACGAGGCCGATGTAGATCACCGCGATCAGCGACAGCGTGATCACGACGGGTGCCAGGAAGTGGCTCGCGTCAGGCGTGATCGGCAGCGAGAAACGCAGGAAACCGTATGCGCCGAGTTTCAGCATGATCGCAGCCAGCACGACCGAGCCGCCCGTCGGCGCTTCCACGTGCGCGTCCGGCAGCCAGGTGTGGACCGGCCACATCGGCACCTTCACCGCGAACGCGAGGAAGAACGCAATGAACAACAGTATCTGCGGCGTCATCGCGATCTTGGCGTTCTGCCACGTCGCGAGGTCGAACGAATGCGTTTCCGTGTACAGGTAGATCAGCGCGACCAGCATCAGCAGCGAGCCGGCCAGCGTGTACAGGAAGAACTTGAATGCCGCATACACGCGGTTCGGGCCACCCCACACGCCGATGATGATGTACATCGGGATCAGGGTCGCTTCGAAGAACACGTAGAACAGCAGGCCGTCGGCCGCCGAGAATACGCCGATCATGATCCCGGACAGGATCAGGAACGCCGCGAGGTACTGCGCGACGTTCTCGGTGATCACTTCCCATGCGGCGATCACGACGATCACCGTGATCAGCGCGGTCAGCACGACGAACCACATCGAGATGCCGTCGACGCCGAGGTGATACGCGATGTCGAAGCGTTCGATCCAGGTCGACTTCTCGACGAACTGCAGCGCAGCCGTGCTCGAGTCGAAGCCCGTGATCAGCGGGATCGTGACCGCCAGGCCGAGCAGCGAACCGATCAGCGCGATCCAGCGGGCCGTCCCCGGATTTTTGTCGTTACCCACCGCAAGCACGAGGAGGCCGAAAACGATCGGCAGCCAGATCGCGGTACTGAGAATCGGAAAAGCGTGCATTAAGTTGTCCCCCGCCTTATTTGCCGCCGAGCGTTACAAACAGGGTCAGGAGCCCCAGCATGCCGATGATCATGGCGAACGCGTAGTGATAGATGTAACCGGATTGGAGGAAGCGGATCACGCCCGCGAACCAGCCGATGAACCGCGCGCTGCCGTTGACGAGGCCGTCGATCACCACGACGTCACCTTCCTTCCACAGGCCGCGGCCGATCGCCACCGAACCACGGGCGAACACCACTTCGTTGATCTTGTCCATGTAGTACTTGTTGTCCAGCAGCGTGTAGATCGGGCCGAACGCGCGGCGGATCGACGCCGGCAGTTCCGGACGCTTCAGGTACAGGAACCACGCGACAACGACACCGGCGAGCGCGAGCCAGACCGGCAGGCCCGACACCGAGTGCAGGCCCATGCCCACCCAGCCGTGGAACTCCTCGGCCATCTCGGCCAGGGCCGGATGGTTTTCGCCGATGAAGATCACCTTGTCGAATGCAACGCCGTGCTGGAAGAAGTCGCCGAACAGCATCGGGCTGATCGCGATCGCGCCGATGATGACCGACGGGATCGCCAGCAGGACCAGCGGCACCCACACGACCCACGGGGTCTCGTGCGGTTCGTGCGCGTGGTCGTCATGACCGTGGCCATGGCCGTGGTCGTCGTGGCCGTGCGCAGCCGCCATGCCCATCGGCGATTCCGGATGCTTCGGCTTGCGGAAGCGCTCTTCGCCGTGGAACACCAGGAAGTACATGCGGAACGAGTACAGCGCCGTGACGAACACGCTCGCGACGACCGCGAAGTACGCGAAACCCGAACCCGGCAGGTGCGACAGCTTCACCGCGTCGATGATCGAGTCCTTCGAGTAGAAGCCCGAGAAGAACGGCGTACCGATCAGCGCGAGCGAACCGACGAGCGACGTGATCCACGTGATCGGCATGTACTTGCGCAGGCCGCCCATGTTGCGCATGTCCTGGTCGTGGTGCATGCCCATGATGACCGAGCCTGCGCCGAGGAACAGCAGCGCCTTGAAGAACGCGTGCGTCATCAGGTGGAACACGGCGACCGGGTAAGCGGACACGCCGAGCGCGACGGTCATGTAGCCGAGCTGCGACAGCGTCGAGTACGCGACCACGCGCTTGATGTCGTTCTGGACGATGCCGAGGAAGCCCATGAAGAGCGCCGTGATCGCGCCGATCACCGTGATGAACGACAGCGCGGTATCCGACAGCTCGAACAGCGGCGACATGCGCGACACCATGAAGATGCCGGCGGTCACCATCGTCGCCGCGTGAATCAGCGCGGAGATCGGGGTCGGGCCTTCCATCGAGTCCGGCAGCCACACGTGCAGCGGGAACTGTGCCGACTTGCCCATCGCGCCGATGAACAGGCAGATACAGGCGACGGTCAGCAGGCCCCAGTCGGTGCCCGGGAAGTGCAGGCTCGCGAGTTCGGCGCGCTTCGCGAACACTTCGCCGTAGTTCATCGAGCCGGCGAATGCGAGCAGCAGGCCGATGCCGAGCAGGAAGCCGAAGTCGCCCACGCGGTTCACGAGGAACGCCTTCATGTTCGCGTAGATCGCGCTCTCACGCGTGAAGTAGAAGCCGATCAGCAGGTACGACACCAGACCCACCGCTTCCCAGCCGAAGAACAGCTGCAGGAAGTTGTTGCTCATCACGAGCATCAGCATCGAGAACGTGAACAGCGAGATGTACGAGAAGAAGCGCTGGTAGCCGTCTTCTTCCGCCATGTAGCCGATCGTGTACACGTGCACCATCAGCGAGACGAAGGTCACGACGACCATCATCATCGCGGTCAGCGAATCGACGAGGAAGCCGACTTCGAGCTTCAGCGAGCCGACGTTCATCCATTCATAGACGGTCGCGTTGAAGCTTGCGCCGCCCATCACGTCGAAGAAGACTTTCGCCGACAGGAGGAACGCGATCATTACGCCGAGGATCGTGATCCGGTGTGCGCCCTTGCGCCCGACTGCGTTCCCGAACAGCCCCGCAATCAGCGAGCCGGCCAGCGGAGCGAGCGGAATCGCCAGCAGCAGGTTTTCATTGAGTGTCGTTGACATAACAGCGTTGCCTGAAATTAACCTTTGAGCTGATCGAGATCCTCGACATTGATCGTGTCGAGCTTACGGAACAGGGTCACCAGAATCGCAAGACCGATCGCGGCTTCCGCTGCGGCGACGGTCAGCACGAAGAACACGAAGATCTGGCCGTGCACGTCGCCGAGGTAATGCGAAAACGCGACGAAGTTGGTGTTCACCGCCAGCAGCATCAGTTCGATCGACATCAGGATGATGATGACGTTGCGGCGGTTCAGGAAAATCCCGACGATCGCGATCGCAAAGAGGATCGCGCCGAGCACGAGGTAATGAGCAAGAGTCAGCATGTTTTCTTTTCCTCCGCTTAGCCGTTGGTGCCCGAACCGGCTTCGCTCTGCGCCGTTTCCGGCTGCGGCTTTTCCGCGTCCATCTTCACGAGGCGCACGCGATCGTTGCGGCGCACCTTGACCTGATCCGACACGCGCTGGCGCTTGCTGTCCTTGCCCTTGCGCTCGGTCAGCCCGATCGCGGCAATGATCGCGACCAGCAGCACGAGGCCGGCGATTTCAAACGCGAAGATGTAGTCGGTGTAGATCACCTTGCCGATCAGGCGCGTGTTCGACCAGTTGGCCATCTCGCCCGTCGCCATCGCGTGCACCGTCTGCGTGTCGCCGTAGCCGCGCCACAGGATCAGCGCGGTTTCGATCACGATGATCGCGCCGACCACGGTCGCCATCGGGACGAAGCGCTTGAAGTCGCGGCGCAGGTAGTCGATGTTGATGTCGAGCATCATCACGACGAACAGGAACAGCACCATCACCGCGCCCACGTAGACCAGCACCAGCAGGATCGCGAGGAACTCCGCTTCCAGCAGCATCCAGATCGCGGCGGCGTTGAAGAACGCCAGCACAAGGAAAAGCGCAGACGCCACCGGGTTGCGCGAAGTGATCACCTTCAGCCCTGATACCACCAGGAGCAGCGCGAAGATGTAGAACAGTACGGTCGTGAATTCCATGATTACCGGTTCATCGTTAGGCCATAGTCAGGCGCGGCTTGCGGGACGCTCTCGCGTGCCGCACCCGTCGCGGCGGCTCGGCCCTGGCTTCGGGCCGGCACTGCAAACACAATCAACGATACGGCGCGTCGGCGGCCTTCGCCGCGGCGATGTCCTTCTCGTAGCGATCGCCCACCGCGAGCAGCATTTCCTTCGTGAAATACAGGTCGCCGCGCTTTTCGCCGTGGTACTCGAGAATCTGCGTCTCGACGATCGAATCGACCGGGCAGCTCTCTTCGCAGAAACCGCAGAAGATGCACTTCGTCAGGTCGATGTCGTAGCGCGTCGTGCGGCGCGTATTGTCCGCGCGCGTTTCCGATTCGATCGTGATCGCCATCGCGGGGCACACGGCCTCGCACAGCTTGCACGCGATGCAGCGCTCTTCGCCGTTTTCGTAGCGGCGCAGTGCGTGCAGCCCGCGGAAACGCGGCGAAATCGGCGTCTTTTCTTCCGGGAACTGCACGGTGACCTTGCGCTTGAACGTGTAACGGCCGGTCAGCGCGAGCCCCTGCAGCAGCTCGGTCAGGAAGAAGGTCTTAAAGAAGTGTTGGATTGCGCTCATGATTTCGTCCGATTACTTCACCCAGATGTTGAGCGGCGACATCATCCAGAAGCCGACCACGACCACCCAGACCACCGTGACGGGCAGGAACACCTTCCAGCCCAAGCGCATGATCTGGTCGTAACGGAAACGCGGGAACGTCGCGCGAACCCAGATGAACACCGACAGCAGCGCGAATATCTTCAGCACCAGCCAGAAGATGCCCGGAATGAAGGACAGGAATTCGAACGGTGCATCCCAGCCGCCGAGGAACAGCGTCGCGGTCAGCGCCGAGATCACGATCATGTTGATGTACTCGGCGAGGAAGAACAGCGCGAACGCCATACCCGAGTAATCGATCATGTGACCGGCAACGATTTCCGACTCCCCTTCCACCACGTCGAACGGGTGGCGGTTCGTTTCGGCGATGCCCGAGATGAAGTACACGACGAACGCCGGCAGCAGTGGCAGCCAGTTCCACGACAGGAAGTTCACGCCGTGGCCCGCGAAGAAGCCGTGCTGCTGCGAACCGACGATTTCCGACAGGTTCAGGCTGCCGGCCGTCATCAGCACCAGCACCAGCGCGAAGCCCATCGAGATTTCGTACGACACCATCTGTGCCGCGGCACGCATCGCGCCGAGGAACGCGTACTTCGAGTTCGATGCCCAGCCGGCGAGAATCACCGCGTACACGCCGATCGACGAGATCGCCATCGCGTACAGCAGGCCCGCGTTCACGTTCGCGAGAACCGCTTCGGCCTGGAACGGGATCACGGCCCACACGGCGAACGCCGGCACGACGGTCATCACCGGTGCGATCAGGTACAGCCAGCGGCTGGCGGCGCTCGGCTGAATGACTTCCTTCAGCAGCAGCTTCAGCACGTCGGCGATCGGCTGCAGCAAGCCGCCGGGGCCGACGCGGTTCGGGCCGAGACGCACGTGCATCCAGCCGATCAGCTTGCGTTCCCACAGAATCAGGTACGCGACGCACAGCAGGATGACGACGGAGACGACGAGGATGCGCACGATTGCCCACACCGTCGGCCATGCGAAGCCGAGAAGCTGGGACCCGCCCGCGTTGATCGTATCGAACAAGCTCATTTACGCCTTCTCCACCACCAGTTCACCGGACAGGCTGCCGAGCGCTGCGCCGGCAGGCGTCGCCGCCGACACGCGAACGACGGTCTCTGCAAGATTCGCGTCGCGCACGGCCGGCAACTGCACCGCACGCTCGCCCTGGCGCACGCGCACCGCGTCGCCTTCCTTCAAGCCCAGCTTGTCGAACAGCGCGGCCGGCAGCGCCGCGGCATTCGCCGCCTTCGCGGCGGCCGTCAGGTGCAGCGCACCTGCGCGGCGCACGAGTGCGTCGGCGTGATAGATCGGCACATCGGCCAGGCGCTCGAAGCCGCCGTTCGCGGCATTCGCCGCGACGCGCACCGGCGCGACCGACGTCTGGTTCGACAGGCGGCTCGCGACGCCGGCATCGCCGAGCGCGGCGAGACGCACTTCTTCCGCGGTCTCGTATTCGAAGTTCGGCAGGCCGAGCAGGCTGCCGAGCACGCGCAGCACCTTCCAGCCCGGACGCGTGTCGCCGAGCGGGCGCACGACGCCGTTGAAGCTCTGCACGGTGCCTTCCGCATTCACGTACGTACCGGCCGTTTCCGTGAACGGCGCAACCGGCAGCAGTACGTCGGCGTAGTCGAGGCTGTGCTTGAACGGCGACATCACGACGACCATCTCGGCCTGGTTCAGCGCGGCAAGCGCCTGCGCCGGATCGGCGGTGTCGAATTCCGGCTCGACGTTCAGCAGCACGTAACCCTTGCGCGGCTGCTCGAACGCTTCGCGCGCGTTCAGGCCGCCTTCGCCGGGCAGTGCGCCGACGACGTGCGCGCCGACCGTGTTCGCTGCTTCCGTCAGGAAGCCGAACGTGGCGCCGGTGTTGTCGGCGATCCACTTGGCAACGGCGTGCAGCTTCGCGAATTCCGGATGGCGGACCGCGACGTTGCCGAGCAGCACCGCGCGGCGTTCGCCGTTCGCGAGCGACTGGGCGACAGCCTGCGCGGCCGGCGATGCCGTGACGCCCGCGAGCGTGTCGGGCAGTGCGACGCCGCGCAGTTGCGCGACGGCCGCTGCGATGCCGGCCAGCTGGTCGAGCCATGCCGACGGTGCGGCAACGATGCGCTGCGCGGTCGGGATCAGGGCGTCGTCACCGGTCGCGTGCAGGAAATGCAGCTTCGCGCCGTTCTTCGCGGCCTGACGCAGGCGGGCGGCGAACAGCGGGTGGTCGCGGCGCAGGAACGAACCGACGACGAACGCGGCGTCCACGTTCGACAGGTCGGCGATCGGCATGCCGAGCCACGGTGCGCCCTGAACCGGCGCCGAGAAATCCTGCTGACGCAGACGGAAGTCGACGTTCGGCGTCTTCAGTTCGTTGGCGAGCTGCTTCACGAGGAACAGCTCTTCGGCCGTGCTGTGCGCGCTCGCGAGCATCGCCAGCGCGTTCGCGCCGTGATCCGCGGCGATGCCCTTCAGGCCCTTCGCGACGTATTCGAGTGCGGTCTGCCAGTCGGTCTCGATCCACTGGCCGCCCTGCTTCAGCATCGGCTTCGTCAGGCGCTCTTCGCTGTTGAGGCCTTCATACGAGAAGCGATCCTTGTCCGAGATCCAGCATTCGTTGATGGCTTCGTTCTCGAACGGCAGCACGCGCATCACGCGATTGTTCTTCACCTGCACGACGAGGTTCGCGCCGACGGAATCGTGCGGGCTCACCGACTTGCGGCGCGACAGTTCCCACGTACGGGCGCTGTAGCGGAACGGCTTGCTGGTCAGCGCGCCGACCGGGCACAGGTCGATCATGTTGCCCGACATTTCGGAATCGACCGTCTTGCCGACGAACGTCGTGATTTCCGAGTGCTCGCCGCGGCCCAGCATGCCGAACTCCATCACGCCGGCGATTTCCTGGCCGAAGCGGACGCAGCGCGTGCAGTGGATGCAACGCGACATTTCTTCCATCGAGATCAGCGGGCCCACGTTCTTGTGGAACACCACGCGCTTCTCTTCCGCGTAACGCGACGACGACTTGCCGTAACCGACCGCCAGATCCTGCAGCTGGCATTCGCCGCCCTGATCGCAGATCGGGCAGTCGAGCGGGTGGTTGATGAGGAGGAATTCCATCACCGACTGCTGCGCCTTCACGGCCTTGTCGGATTGCGTATGGACGATCATGCCGGCCGACACGGGGGTCGCGCAGGCAGGCACGGCCTTCGGCATCTTCTCGACTTCGACGAGACACATCCGGCAGTTGGCCGCAACCGACAGTTTCTTGTGATAGCAGAAGTGAGGAATGTACTTGTCCGCCTTGTGCGCAGCCTGGATCACCATGCTGCCTTCGGGCACCTCGACCTTCTTGCCGTCTATTTCAAGTTCAACCATGATGGTGAATGGTCCTTAACCTATTTCCGCCCGTTCGCGCCTTCGCCCGACCGTGCGCTCAAATTCCGCAACCGGGTTCGCTTCAGGCTGCCGCCGCGTGCGCGTGGCCGCCGACCATGCAGTGCTTGTGCTCGACGTGGTACGCGAATTCGTCCCAGTAGTGCTTGAGCATCCCGCGTACCGGCATCGCCGCCGCATCGCCGAGCGCACAGATCGTGCGGCCCATGATGTTCTCGGCCACCGAGTTCAGCAGGTCCAGATCTTCCTGGCGGCCTTCGCCGTGCTCGATACGGTTCACGACGCGATACAGCCAGCCGGTGCCTTCACGGCACGGCGTGCACTGGCCGCACGATTCCTCGTAGTAGAAGTACGACAGGCGCAGCAGCGAGCGCACCATGCAGCGCGTCTCGTCCATCACGATCACCGCGCCGGAACCGAGCATCGAGCCCGCCTTCGCGATCGAATCGTAGTCGAGATCCGTCTGCATCATGATGTCGCCCGGGATCACCGGCGCCGACGAACCGCCCGGAATCACGGCCTTGATCTTCTTGCCGCCGCGCATCCCGCCGGCGAGCTCCATCAGCGTCGCGAACGGCGTGCCGAGCGGCACTTCGTAGTTGCCCGGACGCTCGACGTCGCCCGACACCGAGAAAATCTTCGTGCCGCCGTTGTTCGGCTTGCCGATCTCGAGGTAATTCTGCGGCCCGATGGACAGCAGGAACGGCACCGCGGCGAACGTCTCGGTGTTGTTGATCGTGGTGGGCTTGCCGTACACGCCGAAGCTCGCCGGGAACGGCGGCTTGAAGCGCGGCTGGCCCTTCTTGCCTTCGAGCGACTCGAGCAGTGCCGTTTCCTCGCCGCAGATGTACGCGCCGTAACCGTGGTGCGCGTGCAGCTGGAACGAGAATTCCGAGCCCATGATGTTGTCGCCGAGGAACCCCGCGGCGCGCGCTTCATCGAGCGCGGCTTCGAAGCGTCGATACACTTCGAAGATTTCGCCGTGGATGTAGTTGTAGCCGACGGTGATGCCCATCGCGTACGCGCCGATGGCCATGCCTTCGATCAGCGCGTGCGGGTTCCAGCGCAGGATGTCGCGATCCTTGAACGTGCCCGGCTCGCCTTCGTCCGAGTTGCAGACGAGGTACTTCTGCCCCGGGAACTGGCGCGGCATGAAGCTCCACTTCAGGCCGGTCGGGAAGCCCGCACCGCCACGGCCACGCAGGCCCGACGCCTTCACGTCGGCGATCACCTGCTCGGGCGGAATCTTTTCTTCGAGAATGCGGCGCAGCTGCTTGTAGCCGCCGCGCGCGACGTAATCTTCGAGATGCCAGTTCTCGCCGTTCAGACCAGCGAGGATCAGCGGTTTGATGTGACGGTCGTGGAGGGACGTCATTTCGAGAGCTCCTCAAGCAGCTGGTCGATCTTCTCGCGGCTCATGAAGCTGCACATTCTGTGATTGTTCACCAGCAGCACCGGCGCATCGCCGCACGAGCCCATGCATTCGCCTTCCTTCAGCGTGAACTTGCCGTCGGGCGTGGTCTCGCCGAAGCCGATGCCCAGCTTCTGTTTCAGGTAGTCGGCAGTCGCTTCCGCGCCACCGTCCGGGCCGAGCTGGCACGGCAGGTTCGTGCAGAGCGTGATCTTGTGCTTGCCGACCGGGTTGAGCTCGTACATCGTGTAGAACGTCGCGACTTCCTGCACGGCAACGGCCGGCATGCCGAGATAGTCCGCGACGAACTGCATCAGTTCGGGCGACAGCCAGCCGTGCTCTTCTTGAGCCACGGCCAACGCCGACATCACGGCGGACTGTTTCTGATCGGCGGGATACTTCGTCAACGCTCGATCGATTTCCTTCAGGCCTTCAGCTGAGATCATTTTCAGACACGACTCTTTCAATTCCTACCGAACGAACAACCTGCCGCACACTGGGGTGCATGGACGGCAGACCTGGCGCTCACTCTGTTGACAGCTTGCGAAGCCGCGCCGGTTCAGCGCGCATCGCGTGTGACTTGCTGCTCGCCGCCCGCTCGCGCGGGCGGCGCTAACCATTAGCGATCGATTTCGCCGAACACGATGTCCTGCGTACCGATGATCGTGACGGCGTCGGCGATCATGTGACCGCGTGCCATTTCGTCGAGCGACGCCAGGTGCGCGAAACCCGGTGCGCGAATCTTGAGGCGATACGGCTTGTTGGCACCATCCGACACGAGGTAGATGCCGAACTCACCCTTCGGATGCTCGACCGCCGCGTACGCTTCGCCTTCCGGCACATGGAAACCTTCGGTGAAGAGCTTGAAGTGGTGAATCAAGTCTTCCATGTTGGTCTTCATGCCGACGCGCGACGGCGGTGCAACCTTGTGATTGTCCGTCATCACGGGGCCCGGATTCTTGCGGAGCCACTCAATACACTGTTTCGCGATGCGGATCGACTGGCGCATTTCTTCGACGCGCACCAGATAGCGGTCGTAGCAATCGCCGTTCACGCCGACCGGCACGTCGAAATCCATGCGATCGTACACTTCGTACGGCTGCTTCTTGCGCAGATCCCAGGCGATGCCCGAGCCGCGCAGCATCGGGCCCGTCAGGCCCATCTGCAGCGCACGCTCCGGGCTGACCACGCCGATCCCGACCAGACGCTGTTTCCAGATCCGGTTGTCGGTGAGCAGCGTTTCGTATTCGTCGACGCACTTCGGGAAGCGCGTGAAGAAATCGTCGATGAAGTCGAGCACCGAGCCGCTGCGCGCTTCGTTCATCTTCGCGAGCGCCTTCTCGTTGCGAATCTTCGACGCCTTGTATTGCGGCATTGCGTCAGGCAGATCGCGATAGACGCCGCCCGGACGGTAGTACGCCGCGTGCATCCGGGCGCCGGACACCGCTTCGTACACGTCCATCAGGTCTTCCCGCTCGCGGAACGCGTACAGGAACACGGCCATCGCGCCGACGTCGAGCGCGTGCGCGCCGATCCACATCAGGTGGTTCAGCACGCGCGTGATTTCGTCGAACAGCACGCGGATGTACTGCGCGCGCTCCGGCACGTCGATGCCGAGCAGCTTTTCGATCGCGAGCACGTAGCCGTGCTCGTTGACCATCATCGACACGTAGTCGAGACGGTCCATGTACGGCACGGACTGGATGAACGTCTTGGATTCCGCGAGCTTTTCCGTCGCGCGGTGCAGCAGGCCGATGTGCGGATCGGCACGCTGGATGACTTCGCCGTCGAGCTCGAGCACGAGGCGCAGCACGCCGTGCGCTGCCGGGTGCTGCGGGCCGAAGTTGAGCGTGTAGTTCTTGATTTCTGCCATGACGCCCCCTTAATGTTTCAGACCGCCATAGCGATCCTCGCGGATCACGCGCGGCGTGATTTCGCGCGGCTCGATCGTCACCGGCTGGTACACGACCCGCTTTTCTTCCGGGTCGTAACGCATTTCGACATAGCCCGACACCGGGAAGTCCTTGCGGAACGGGTGGCCGATGAAGCCGTAGTCGGTGAGGATGCGGCGCAGGTCGGGGTGGCCTTCGAACACGATGCCGTACAGGTCGAACGCTTCGCGCTCGTACCAGTTCGCGGAGGTCCAGATGTCGACCAGCGATGCCACGATCGGCAGGTCGTCGTCCGGTGCGAATGCACGCAGGCGCAGGCGCCAGTTGTTCGTGACCGACAGCAGGTGCGACACGGCCGCGAAACGCGGGCCGTCGTAGGCGCCGTCGCCGAAGGTCTGGTAGTCGACGCCGCACAGGTCGATCAGTTGCTCGAAACGGAGCTTCGGATCGTCGCGCAGCATCTTTGCGACTTCGAGGTAATCGCTCGCCTTCACGACGAGCGTCAGTTCACCGATCGCTTCGGTGAGGCTCACCACGCGCGCGCCGAGCGCGGCTTCGAGGTTTGCCTTGAGGGTCTCGATTTTGCTTGCCATATTGAGGGGACGCTCGGGGCTTTATTGACGGGCGATGGTATTGGTGCGGCGGATCTTCGCCTGAAGCTGGATCACGCCGTAGACCAGCGCCTCGGCCGTGGGCGGACAGCCCGGCACGTAGACGTCGACCGGCACGATCCGGTCGCAGCCGCGGACCACCGAGTACGAGTAGTGGTAGTAGCCACCGCCGTTCGCGCACGATCCCATCGAGATCACCCAGCGCGGCTCGGCCATCTGGTCGTACACGCGGCGCAGCGCGGGCGCCATCTTGTTGCAGAGCGTGCCGGCGACGATCATCACGTCCGACTGGCGCGGGCTCGGGCGGAACACGACGCCGAACCGGTCCAGGTCGTAACGGGCCGCGCCCGCATGCATCATTTCGACGGCGCAACACGCGAGCCCGAACGTCATCGGCCACAGCGAGCCGGTACGCGTCCAGTTGATCAGCTTGTCAGCCGTCGTGGTGACAAACCCTTCCTTCAAGACCCCTTCGATACTCATTTGCTTTCCACTCCAGACGAGCGACCGAGCGTGGCCGCCCATGCAAACCGGCGATTAACCCATCACTCCCAGTCGAGGCCGCCTTTCTTCCAGATATAGGCAAAGCCCAGCAGGAATTCGAGCAGAAAAATCATCATTGCGATGAAACCCGGCCAGCCGATATCCCGGAGCGCGACGCCCCACGGAAACAGGAATGCGGTTTCGAGATCGAAGATGATGAACAGGATGGCGACGAGGTAGTACCGGACGTCGAATTTCATCCGGGCGTCTTCAAAGGCTTCGAAGCCGCACTCGTACGGTGCGTTCTTCTCGACGTCCGGCTTGTTGGGACCAAGGAGCTTGCCGATGCTGACCAGCGCTATACCTAAACCAGTGCCCACGAGGAGGAACAACAAGACGGGGTAATAGGCTGCGAGGTTCAAGGCAATCCTCTATCGGTTGGTTCTGAGCGTCCGGAGAATACCACTTCCGGCGGAAGGAATCATTTCGGAGTGCAGGCGATCGCAAGACAACCGCAAGCACACCCCAGAAATGAAAAATGCCAGCCACTAGAAGCGGCTGGCATTGAGTAACTTTGGTGCCGACGGCGAGACTCGAACTCGCACAGCTTTCGCCACTACCCCCTCAAGATAGCGTGTCTACCAATTTCACCACGTCGGCACTGCATGCAACCGGGGTTGTAACTACTTGTTTCCCGCGAATCGCTTCAAGAATTAAATTCTAACCCGACTTCGAGATTTGTTCAACGCACAATCGCAAAAAATTTAACTTTTTATTTCGGGACGTCCTGGCCCGGCGCGCTTGCAGCCGAACCTGCTGCAGCGGACGCCGCGACGGCCGGCGCCGATGCTGCAGGCGCCGATGCCGGTGCGGTCGCGACCCCACCCAGCACGCCCGCCGACGGCGTCGACTTGTACGAACCGAGGTACGTCAGCGCGAGCGTCGCGACGAAGAAGATCGTCGCGAGAATGCCCGTCGTACGCGACAGGAAGTTCGCCGAGCCCGTTGCACCAAACAGGCTGCCCGATGCGCCGCTGCCGAACGCAGCGCCCATGTCGGCACCCTTGCCGTGCTGCAACAGCACGAGACCAATCACACCAAGTGCAGACAGCACCTGCACCACAATAATCAGCGTCTTGAATAACAGCATCACACCCACCCGAATGGATCAGGCGACCGGACCGACCGGCCGCCGTCATGGTTCAATTCGATCTCGGACCGCTCAGCGCGCGGCCCGGCAGATCGCCAGGAAATCTTCCGCCTTCAGCGACGCGCCGCCGATCAGGCCACCGTCGATGTCCGGCTGCGCAAACAGCTCTTCCGCGTTGTCCGGCTTCACGCTGCCGCCGTACAGCACGGACACGTCCGCCGCACCCTTTGCCGCGAGACGCGCACGCAGGAACGCGTGCACGTCCTGCGCCTGCGCCGACGTCGCGCTCTTGCCCGTGCCGATCGCCCAGACCGGCTCGTACGCGACGACGATGCGCGCGGCCTCGTCGGCCGTCAGCACGGCCAGCACTGCGTCGAGCTGCGCACCGACCACCTGCTCGGTCGCGCCCGACTCACGCTCGTCGAGCGTCTCGCCGACGCACACGACCGGCGTGAGCCCCGCCGCGAGCGCGCGCTGCGTCTTCGCCGCGACCGTCTCGTTGCGTTCGCCGTGATACGCGCGGCGCTCCGAGTGACCGACGATCGCATAGCGTGCGCCGAACTCCGCGACCATGGCTGCCGCCACTTCACCGGTGAACGCGCCCTGCTCGTGCGCCGACACGTCCTGCGCCCCCCAGGCGACACGGCCGCCGTCGAGCTGCGCCTGAACCTGCGCGAGATACGGGAACGGCACGCACACGCCGACCGACGTCTCGGCCGCCACCGCGCCCGCGCCCTGCACCACTTCGTTCAGCAATGCCTGGTTGCCGGCCAGCCGGCCGTGCATCTTCCAGTTGCCGATCACACGCTTAGTTCTCTGTTTCGACATCGTGTCTGTCTCGTCACCGCTTGGTCATTAACGCGCCGGAACCGGCCGTCAGGTTTGATCTGGCGAAGCAAACCGGCGATTTTACTGCGCGCGGCTTGAACCGGTCAAACCGCGCATGTCAAGCCCGGCCGCATGGGCCGTCAGGCGTTCGTACCCCAATCGAGCACGATCTTGCCGGTATGCTCGCTGCTTTCCATCAGCGCATGCGCCTGCGCGGCGTCCGCCGCCGGCAACACGCGATAGATCACCGGCTTGATGCGGCCGTCGGCAAGCAGCGGCCACACGCGCGCCTTCAATTGCGCGGCGATCTGCGCCTTGAATTCGACCGGACGCGGGCGCAGCGTCGAACCCGTGATGGTCAGCCGGCGACGCAGGATCTCGCCCAGGTTGACGTCGGCCTTCGCGCCGCCGAGCAGCGCGATCAGCACGAGGCGGCCGCCATCCGCGAGCGCGGACAGTTCGCGCGGCACGTACGAGCCCGCGACCATGTCGAGGATCACGTCGACGCCGCGATCGTGCGTCAGCGACTTCACGACCTCGACGAAGTCTTCCGTCTTGTAGTTGATCGCACGCTCCGCGCCGAGCGCCTCGCACGCACGGCACTTGTCGGCAGTACCGGCCGTCGCGAACACGCGAAAGCCGAGCGCATGCGCGATCTGGATCGCCGTCACGCCGATGCCGCTCGAGCCGCCCTGCACGAGCAGCGTTTCCTGCTCGCCGCCCTCGCCCGCGCCGAGCTGCGCGCGGTCGAACACGTTGCTCCACACCGTGAAAAACGTCTCGGGCAGCGATGCGGCCTCGATATCGGTGAGCCCGTCGGGCACCGGCAGGCATTGCAGCAGCGGCGCGACCGCATATTCCGCATAGCCGCCGCCCGCGAGCAGTGCACACACGCGATCGCCGAGCTTCAGGCCGAACGGGTTCTGAGCGGCGTCGGACAGGTCGCCGCCGACGATCTCGCCCGCGACCTCGAGGCCCGGCAGATCCGACGCACCCGGCGGCGGCGCATACGCCCCCTTGCGCTGGAACACGTCGGGCCGGTTCACGCCGGAAGCCGCCACCTTGATCAGCACTTCGCCGCGCTTCGGTTCGGGGCGCGGACGCTCCGCAAGCTTCAGCACGTCGGGGGCGCCGAACTCGGTGATTTCGATGGCTTTCATGGTGAGGGTCGCTCCAGGATCAGGATCGGAATCGGATGGCGCACCCGCACGCGGCACGGGGCGCCTTGCCGGCGCTGCTGCGCCGCACAACGATGCTACAGAAAAAACGGCCGGCACGCTTTCGCACTGCCGGCCGTTGATCCGCCTATCCGCTTACTGCTGCGGCGGCGTGTCCGACTGCGACGCTGCCGCTGCTTCGTTCAGCAGCGCCTTCGCCGACAAACGCACGCGACCCTTTTCGTCCGTCTGGATGACCTTGACCTTCACTTGCTGGCCTTCCTTCAGGTAGTCGTTGATGTCCTTCACACGCTCGTTGACGATTTCCGAGATGTGCAGCAGGCCATCCTTGCCCGGCAGCAGGTTCACGATCGCGCCGAAATCGAGCAGCTTCAGAACCGTGCCTTCGTACACCTGACCAACTTCGATCTCGGCCGTGATCTGCTCGATGCGCTTCTTCGCTTCGGCCATGCCGTCGCTGTTCGTGCTCGCGATCGTCACGACGCCGTCGTCGGAGATGTCGATGGTCGTGCCGGTTTCTTCCGTCAACGCGCGGATCACCGAACCGCCCTTGCCGATCACGTCGCGGATCTTTTCCGGGTTGATCTTGATCGTGATCATGCGCGGCGCGAATTCCGACAGTTGCGTGTTCGCACCCGAAACCGCCGACGTCATCTTGCCGAGGATGTGCATGCGGCCTTCCTTCGCCTGCGCGAGCGCGACCTGCATGATTTCCTTCGTGATGCCCTGGATCTTGATGTCCATCTGCAGCGCCGTCACGCCTTGTTCCGTGCCGGCCACCTTGAAGTCCATGTCGCCGAGGTGGTCTTCGTCGCCGAGGATGTCGGTCAGCACCGCGAACTTGTTGCCTTCGAGGATCAGGCCCATCGCGATACCCGCGACGTGTGCCTTCATCGGCACGCCGGCGTCCATCAGCGCGAGGCAGCCGCCGCACACCGACGCCATCGACGACGAACCGTTCGATTCGGTGATTTCCGACACGACGCGGATCGAGTAGCCGAATTCGTCGGCGCTCGGCAGGCACTTGACCAGTGCGCGCTTCGCGAGGCGGCCGTGGCCGATTTCGCGGCGCTTCGGCGAGCCGACGCGGCCCGTTTCGCCGGTCGCGAACGGGGGCATGTTGTAGTGGAGCATGAAGCGCTCGCGGTACTCGCCTTCGAGCGCGTCGATGATCTGCTCGTCACCCTTCGTGCCGAGCGTCGCGACGACCAGCGCCTGCGTCTCGCCGCGCGTGAACAGCGCCGAGCCGTGGGTACGCGGCAGCACACCGGTGCGGATTTCGATCGGGCGCACGGTGCGCGTGTCGCGGCCGTCGATGCGCGGCTCGCCGTTCAGGATCTGCGAACGGACGATCTTCGCCTCGATGTCGAACAGCACGTTGCCGACCGTTGCCTTGTCGGCTGCGACCGTACCGGCTGCCAGCGCATCTTCCTCGAGCTTCGCCGAGGTTGCTGCGTAGACTTCCTTCAGCTTGGTCGAGCGTGCCTGCTTGTCGCGGAGCTGGTAAGCAGCGAGCAGGTCGTTCTGTGCCAGCTCGGTCACGCGAGCGATCAGCGCTTCGTTCTTCGGCGCCGGCTGCCAGTCCCACTCGGGCTTGCCGCCTTCGCGAACCAGTTCGTGGATCGCGTCGATCGCGACCTGCATTTGCTCGTGGCCGAACACCACGGCGCCCAGCATCACTTCTTCCGACAGCTGATCGGCTTCCGATTCGACCATCAGCACGGCACGCTCCGTACCTGCGACGACGAGGTCGAGGCTCGACGCCTTGATCTGGTCACGCGTCGGGTTCAGCACGTATGCGTTGTCGATGTACGCCACGCGCGCGGCACCGACCGGGCCGTTGAACGGCAGGCCCGACACGGCGAGCGCAGCCGATGCGCCGATCAGCGCGGGGATGTCCGCCGGGATTTCCGGGTTCACGGACAGCACGTGGATCACGACCTGGACTTCGTTGTAGAAGCCTTCCGGGAACAGCGGGCGCAGCGGACGGTCGATCAGGCGCGACGTCAGCGTCTCGTGCTCCGACGGACGGCCTTCGCGACGGAAGAAGCCGCCCGGGATCTTGCCGGCCGAGTAGGTCTTCTCGAGGTAGTCGACGGTCAGCGGGAAGAAATCCTGACCCGGCTTCGCCGACTTCGCGCCGACGACGGTTGCCAGCACGACGGTGTCTTCGACGTCGACGATCACGGCGCCGCTTGCCTGGCGAGCGACTTCACCGGTTTCGAGGCGCACCTTGTGCTGGCCCCACTGGAATTCCTTCACGACCTTGTTGAACATGGACATGGTTGCTCCTTTGAATTCATGCATTTCATTCGCCGCGCCGGCCATCCCGCGCGGCGGCGTCCCGACCGAATCACCCGGAGCAAGGTGTGTTTTTTATGCCATTCCAGCGCGGCGCTCATGCAGCGACGCGCTGGAATGACACAAATCCTGCCCCGGTATCAGTCGTTGCGGCAGCCCGGCACAACCGTGCCGGACAGCCTGCGGTGCGTGTGACGCTACGCACCGCGCAAAAACAAAATGCCTGTATCAGCGGACTGACACAGGCATCTTGCTGGCGGCAATCGCCTCGATTACTTACGCAGACCCAGCTTCTCGATCAGTGCGCGGTAACGGTCGGCATCCTTGCCCTTGAGGTAGTCGAGCAGCTTGCGGCGGCGGCTCACCATGCGCAGCAGGCCGCGGCGGCTGTGGTGATCCTTCGCGTGGGTCTTGAAGTGACCCGTCAGTTCGACGATACGTGCGGTCAGCAGTGCGACCTGGACTTCGGGGCTCCCCGTGTCGTTGGTACCGCGGGCGAACTGAGCAACAACTTCCGACTTCTTGATATCTGCAACAGACATGTGATTTCCTTTCTAACTGAACAGGCGGACACGGAAGAATGGCCGTGCCGTGACTTACAACCGGCGCGCATTGTAGCACAACTCCGCGCCGTTCTTACCGCCTCCTGTCACGGGCGCGTCATCGAACAGGCGGACGGCATCTCCGTGCGCGGCGCCGGCACCGCGAGCACCGTGCGGAAGCCGTAGCCCGAACCCTCGTTGTCGAAGCGCACACCCGGCGTGCCGACCTTGTCCATCTCCATCACGTAAAGGGGCTGGATCAGCTGGTGATCCTGCGCGCGCATCTTCGACGCGTGGAAGCCGTCGTCGAACGACAGGCCTTCGAGCGCGCGTGCGACCGCGACGGGGTCGGCGGAACCCGCGCGGTTCATCGCGGCGGCCAGCATCTCGATCATCAGGCTCATCCGTCGCACCGGGTAGTCGTCCTGGGCGGCCGGAAAACGGCTCCGGAACGCGCGGTAGAACGCATCCGATTTCGCGCCGCCCGCGTTCGGATGCCAGTCCGCCACGGCCACGACCCGCCCGACACCGGCATCGCCGAGCGCCGCCGGCGCACCGAGGCTGTTGCCGTAGAAGGTATAGAACTTCGCATTCAGCCCCTGCTCGCGCGCCGCCTTCACGAGCAGCGTGAGGTCGTTGCCCCAGTTGCCGGTCACGACGGCGTCGGCGCCGCTCGCGCGGATCTTCGCGATGTACGGCGAGAAATCCTTGATCCGGCCGATCGGGTGGAATTCGTCGCCGGCGATCGTCACGTCCGGGCGCCGCGCGACCAGCGCCTGCCGGGCGAGCGCGCTGACGTCGCGGCCGAAGCTGTAGTCCTGGTTCAGCAGGTAGACCTTGTGGAGCGCGCGGTCGCGCGCCATCACGTCCGCGAGCGCGGCCATCCGCATGCCCGCGTGAGCATCGAAACGGAAATGCCAGAAACTGCAGCGTGCGCCGGTCAGCGCCGGATCGTCGGCCGAATAGTTGAGGAACAGCATCCGGTTGTCCGGATCGCGCGCGTTCAGCTTGTCGAGCGCCGCGACGAGCGCGGCGGCGACGGCCGAACTGTTGCCCTGCGTGACGAACCCGATATGGCGATCCGCGGCCGCGCGCAACTGCACGAGCGCCTCCTCGGGGCTCCCTTTGCTGTCGAGCACCACGAGTTCGAGCGGATGCGCGCCATCGCGCAGCTTCACGCCGCCCGCCGCGTTGACCTGCTCGACGCCGAAGCGCAGGTTGCGCTCGACCGCCGCGCCCGCATTCGCGAACGGGCCCGACATCCCTTCGATCAGCGCGATCCGCACCGGCTCGCCGCCAGCAAACGCCGACGACACCAGCATCCATCCCGCGCTCAACGCGAGCGCACACCGCTTCCACCCCTGCATCGGCCACCTGCCCTTCAATCTGCCCGAGAAGCGCGGATCATAGGCCGGCGCCCCCGCCGCCCGCAAGCGCGACGCGCCCGGCGATCCGCACCGATTTTTTCCACGCGATGCGCCGTCGCACGCCGTCCGTGATAAAACGGGACTTGTTTCCGTGTTCTGGAGAATCCCCATGCGCATTCGCATTTCCGCGCGCCTGCCGGTGCTGGTCGCCAGCGCCGCCGCGCTGCTGGCCGGTTGCGCGCAACCGTGGCAGCAATACCAGGCCGGCCAGGACGAGTCGGCGATCGTCGCACGCATGGGCCCGCCGCGCGAAATCTACGACCTGCCCGGCGGCGGCAAGCGCCTGATGTGGCCGACCCAGCCGATGGGCGAAATCACCATCGCGGCCGACGTTGACGCGGCCCACAAGATCGTCAACGTGCGCCAGGTCCTGCAGCCGAACGAGTTCTATCGCGCGGAGATCGGCAAGTGGACGAAGACCGACGTCCTCGTGAACTTCGGACGCCCCGTCGAGACGTCCTACTTCCCGCTGATGAAGCGCGAGGTGTGGACTTACCGGTATCTCGAGGACAACGTCTGGTACATGATGTACAGCTTCTACTTCGATCCGCAGGGCATCCTGCGCATCACGCAGAAAACGCCCGACCCGCTGCACGACCCCGACCGCCGCAACCTGTTCTGACCGATTACGCATTTACGCGCAATATTCAGCATGGCCATTCACGAATCATTGCGTGAATGGCCATTTCCTTTTTTCCGCTTCCCGATTAATTCGGAAAATGCGACGGAAATCTTTTCCGATCGATGACATTCCGATGGCACCTCGCTGACATCCCCGTCATACGGGCCTTTGCGCGGAAACAGGCATGCGCGGTGCATGTCATGCGGCGAATTGGTGCATGCAATGCACTACGCCAAATCAATTTGAAACAAATTGTTTCATCACCCCCGAAGTGCTAGGGCATACCCCTAATATCAGTCGAAAAACAACCTTTCAATTTAGAAAGAATGCCATTGCGACATTTTTGCCGATATTCGTTTGCCTTTATCACAAAGGAGTCCTCATGAATCGCCCCAAGAGCATGCTGGTTGCCAACATCGCCTGGGCCCGCGAGACGCGTGAATACACGCCCGGCTTCTTCGACGCGCTCGCGCGCGGCCAGAATCCGCGCGTGCTGTGGATCGGCTGCGCCGACAGCCGCGTGCCGGCCGAGACCATCACGCACTGCGCGCCCGGCGAGTTGTTCGTCCATCGCAACATCGCGAACCTGTTTCATCCCGACGACGACAATTCCGCCAGCGTCCTCGAGTACGCGGTGCGCGTGCTGCAGGTCGACCACGTGATCGTGTGCGGGCACTACGGATGCGGCGGCGTACGCGCGTCGCTGCTGCCGCCGCCGTCCGACCTGCCGCACGTCGCGCGCCGCATCGCGCCGCTCTGCGCGCTCGCGCGGCGCCATCGCGACACGCTGGACGGGCTTGACGACGCGGCCGCCGCCGACCGCCTCGCCGAACTCAACGTGCTCGAACAGGTGAGGCTGCTGCGCGCGTCCCCGATCGTGCAGGGCCGCGAACGGCCGCCGCTCGTGCACGGCTGGATCTTTTCGCTCGCCGACGGCCGCCTGCAGGAACTCGATTCCGGCTACACCACGCCGCCCGCCGACGTCGAACCCGTGCAGGCCGCGACGGCCGGCGCGCTCGGCTGACCTACCCCGCCCCCAAGCCAATGAAATCGCCCCAACCATGAAACTGAACGAGCGCCTGTCCACCCTGCCGCGCGACGTTGTCGCCGGCGTCGTCGTTTTCCTCGTCGCGCTGCCGCTGTGTCTCGGCATCGCCAATGCATCCGGCGTCGAACCGTTCGCCGGGCTCGTGTCCGGGATCGTCGGCGGCATCGTCGTCGCGCTGCTGAGCGGCTCGTCGCTGTCCGTCAGCGGGCCGGCCGCCGGCCTCGTCGTGATCGTCGTCGAAGGCATCGCGCAACTCGGCAGCTTCTCCGCGTTCCTGCTCGCGGTGCTGCTGTCCGGCGTCCTGCAGTTCGGGTTCGGCATGCTGCGCGCCGGCCGCTTCGCCGCCTACGTGCCGTCGCCCGTCATCAAGGGCATGCTCGCCGCGATCGGCCTGCTGCTGATCGTGAAGCAGATTCCGTTTGCCTTCGGTATCGGCGGGTCAGCCGCGCAATCGTTTGCGAATTGGCCGGGCCTGCCGGTCGCGTGGGCCGCGACGGCCATCGCGCTCGCCTCGCTCGCGCTGCTGGTCGCGTGGGACACGCCCGCGCTGCGCCGCTTTGCGCTGGTGCGCGCGGTGCCGGCCCCGCTTGCAGTGGTCGTGCTGGGGATCGGCGCCACGCTCGTGCTGAGCGTCGTCGCGCCGTCAGTTGCGCCGGGCGCCGCCCATCGCGTGACGCTGCCCGAACTCGGATCGTTCGCGGCCTTCGCGGCGTCGCTCAAGCATGCGGAGCTCGGCCCGAACTTCGCGCAGTTGGTCAACCCGGACGTATGGCGCGTCGCGATCACGCTCGCGGTCGTCGCGAGCCTCGAGACGCTGCTGAGCCTCGAAGCGGTCGAGCAGATCGACCCGAAGCGCCGGCCGACCCAGCCTGACCGCGAGCTCAAGGCCCAGGGCGTCGGCAATCTCGTCGCGGGCGCGGTCGGCGGGCTGCCGATCACGTCGGTGATCGTGCGCAGCTCGGTGAACGTCAATGCGGGCGCGCAAAGCCGGATGTCGGCGATCGTGCACGGGATGCTGCTGCTCGCGAGCGTGTTCGCGCTCACCGGCCTGATCAACCTGATCCCGCTCGCGAGCCTGGCCGCGATCCTGATCCACACCGGCTTCAAGCTCGCGAAACCGGCGCTGTTCCGCTCGGTGCTGAAACAGGGGCCGGCCGCGTTCGTGCCGTTCGCCGCGACGATCGCCGGCGTGCTCGCGGTCGACCTGCTGTTCGGCATCGCGCTCGGCCTCGCCTGCAGCGTGCTGGCGGTCGCCGTCGCGAACCTGAAGAGTCCCGTCACGCTCGCGCAGCACGACGACCACTTCCTGCTGTCGTTCCGCAAGGACGTGTCGTTTCTCGGCAAGGTGCAGGTCAAGCATCACCTGCGGCACATTCCCGACCGCGCCGCGGTGATCATCGACGCGACGCGCGCCGACTACATCGATCACGACGTGCTCGAACTGCTCGACGCGTTCGTCGCCGATGCGCCGCGACGCGGGATCGCGGTCGAGTTCCGGCGGCGCAGCCCGGCGCCGCGCACGGCCGCGCGCCGCTGGCTGTTCCGTGCGCCGGCTGCCGAATGAGCGGCGCATGAAAAAACGCCCCGGCGGCACAGGGCCGCACGGGGCGTTTCGGTGATGCGCCGCGCGCTGCGCTTACGAGCGCTGCGGATTGACCTTGTCGTCCTTCGAATGCAGCTTGTTCAGTGCGGAGATGTAAGCCTTCGCGGATGCGGCGACGATGTCCGGATCGGTGCCGACGCCGTTGACGATCCGCCCGCTCTTCGACAGCCGGACGGTCACTTCGCCCTGCGCCTGCGTGCCGGTCGTGATCGCGTTCACCGAGTACAGCAGCAGTTCGGAACCGCTGCCGACTTCGCTCTCGATCGCATTGAACGTCGCGTCGACCGGGCCGTTGCCGCGCGCCTCACCGGTCACTTCCTTGCCTTCGACCGCGAACACGATTTTCGCCTGCGGTTGCTCGCCCGTCTCCGAACGCTGCGACAGCGACACGAACTTGAAGTGCTCCTGCTCGTGCGCGAGCGCCGATTCCTCGGACACGATCGCGATGATGTCTTCGTCGAAGATCTCGGCCTTGCGATCGGCCAGATCCTTGAAGCGCATGAACGCGGCATTGAGTTCGCTCTCGCTGTCGAGCGATACGCCGAGTTCCTGCAGGCGCTGCTTGAACGCGTTACGGCCCGACAGCTTGCCGAGGACGATCTTGTTCGCGGTCCAGCCCACGTCTTCCGCGCGCATGATCTCGTAGGTGTCGCGGGCCTTCAGCACGCCGTCCTGGTGAATGCCCGACGCATGCGCGAACGCGTTCGCGCCGACCACCGCCTTGTTCGGCTGCACGACGAAGCCGGTGATCTGCGACACGAGCTTCGACGTCGGCACGATCTGCGTCGTGTCGATGCCGACGTCGAGGCCGAAGTAGTCCTTGCGGGTCTTCACGGCCATCACGATTTCTTCGAGCGACGTGTTGCCCGCGCGCTCGCCGAGGCCGTTGATCGTGCACTCGATCTGGCGCGCACCGCCGATCTTCACGCCGGCGAGCGAGTTCGCCACCGCCATCCCGAGATCGTTGTGGCAATGCACCGAGAAGATCGCCTTGTCCGAGTTCGGAATGCGCTCCCGCAGCGTCTTCACGAGGTTGCCGTACAGTTCCGGCACGCCGTAGCCGACCGTATCGGCGATGTTGATCGTCGTCGCGCCTTCCGCGATCACGGCTTCCAGCACGCGGCACAGGAAGTCGAGATCCGAGCGGCTGCCGTCTTCCGGCGAGAATTCGACGTTGTCGGTGAACTTGCGCGCGAAGCGCACCGCGAGACGCGCCTGCTCGAACACCTGGTCCGGCGTCATCCGCAGCTTCTTCTCCATGTGCAGCGGCGACGTCGCGATGAACGTGTGGATCCGCGCGCTGTTGGCCGGCTTCAGCGCGTCGGCCGCACGCTGGATGTCCTTGTCGTTGGCGCGCGCCAGCGAGCAGATCGTGCTGTCCTTCACGAGACCGGCGATCGTGTGGATCGCGTCGAAATCGCCGTTCGAGCTGGCCGCGAAGCCGGCCTCGATCACGTCGACCTTCATCCGCTCGAGGTGCTTCGCGATGCGGATTTTCTCTTCCTTCGTCATCGACGCACCGGGCGATTGTTCGCCGTCACGCAACGTCGTATCGAAAATGATCAGCTTGTCTGTCATGGGGGGCTCCAGGGCTCTTTATACGGAAGTCAAACGTAACGAGATCGCGCCACCGCTGGCGACGCTCGACAACAGACGAAGCTTGACGGGGGGCGAGAACGGTCAGCGCGGCAGGCGCGCCGAAGCTAGCGCGCGTAGCGGCGCACCGGCTAGAAGGAGGGAGAGGCGGGAAAATGCAGTCATGCCAAAGACTATAGCGGCATTCCGTTGGGTGCGCAATCGGACGGCACCCGGGGTTTCCGGCCGCACGGGCCGATCCAGGGACAAATGAAAACGGCGACCCTGGGGCCGCCGTTTCCGGGCAAAGCATGCGCGTGCGTCAGTGATCGCGCTGCGACGAGCGCGCCGGATTCGCGCGCCCGCGGATGGCCATGTAGCCCCAGAACACGTAGCCGGACAGCCCGTACAGCACGAACAGGCAGAACAGCATCAGCGGCGGATCGGACGACACGAGCACGAACGCGACGACGACCAGCAGGATCGCCGCGAACGGCACGCGGTGCCGCACGTCGAGCGCCTTGCCGCTGTAGAACGGCGCGTTCGACACCATCGTCACGCCCGCGTAGATCGTCAGCACGAACGCAACCCACGGCAGCCAGCCGAGCTTCATCGGCACGCGGTTGTCGGTGGCGAGCCACACGAAGCCCGCGATCAGCGCGGCGGCGGCCGGGCTCGGCAGCCCCTGGAAGAAGCGCTTGTCGACGACGCCGATGTTCGTATTGAAGCGCGCGAGGCGCAGCGCGGCGCCCGAGCAGTACACGAACGCGGCGAGCCAGCCCCAGCGGCCGAGATCCTTCAGCACCCACTCGTACATCACGAGCGCGGGCGCGACGCCGAACGACACCATGTCCGACAGGCTGTCGAACTGCTCGCCGAACGCGCTCTGCGTATGCGTCATGCGTGCCACGCGCCCATCCATTCCGTCGAGCACCATCGCGACGAAAATCGCGATCGCGGCGATCTCGAAACGCACGTTCATCGCCTGCACGACCGCGAAGAAGCCGCAGAACAGCGCGGCGGTCGTGAACGCGTTCGGCAGCAGGTAGATGCCGCGCGTCTTCAGGAACCGCTGGCGCGCGGCGCGGCGGCTCTCGATGGGCACCGGATCCTGCGCCATCACCTTGTTGCGCCGGAACGGGCGTGGCGTCTGGCCGGCGCCGTTGCGCGGCCGACGCGGTTTGAATGCGGCCATCGTGCGCTCCGCCGCTTACTGTTCGAGTTCGGCGAGGATCGTCGACGACGCGTAGACCTTCTCGCCGATCGACACCTTCGCGCGGCTGCCGAGCGGCAGGTACACGTCGACGCGCGAACCGAAGCGGATGAAACCGTAGCGCTGGCCGCGCGACAGCGGTTCGCCCGCACGCACGTAGCAGAGGATCCGGCGTGCGACGAGGCCGGCGATCTGCACCGCGGTCACGGTCTTGCCGCTCGCCGTCTGGATCACGACCGCATTACGCTCGTTCTCGGTCGACGCCTTGTCGATCGCCGCGTTCAGGAACGCGCCCGGGAAGTATTCGACCTTGGAGATCGCGCCATCGACCGGCGAACGCTGCGAATGGACGTTGAAGACATTCATGAACACGCTGATCTTCAGCGCTTCGCGGTTCGCGTACGGGTCCTGCGTGGTCTCGACCGCGACGATGCGGCCGTCCGCCGGGCACAGCACCGCGTTCGGCTGCGCCGGGATCGGGCGCTGCGGGTCGCGGAAGAACTGGACGACGAAGACGAGCAGCAGCCAGAACGGCCACGCGAAGCCGAAGCCCCCGACAGCATGGATCAACAGCGCGATGACGGCTGCAATCGCGATGAACGGCCAGCCTTCGCGCGCGATGATCGGATGAGGATAGTTCATGGATTCGTTCTGTGTTCGGTGAATTGCAAAGCCCGTAGGATAGCAAAAGCCGCCCGGGGCACTGCTGCCTTCGGGCGGCTTTTTGGTACCGGCCCTCTATTCGAGGGGCCGGAACAGCACGCGGTGCTTAGTTCTTCGACTGGTCGACGAGCTTGTTCTTCGCGATCCACGGCATCATCGCGCGCAGCTTCGAGCCGACTTGCTCGATCTGGTGCTCGGCCGTCAGGCGGCGGCGCGACTGCAGCGTCGGCGCGCCTGCCTTGTTCTCGAGAATGAAGCTCTTCGCGTACTCGCCCGTCTGGATGTCGGTCAGGCACTGCTTCATCGCCTTCTTCGTCTCTTCCGTGACGATGCGCGGGCCCGTCACGTACTCGCCGTACTCGGCGTTGTTCGAGATCGAGTAGTTCATGTTCGCGATGCCGCCTTCGTAGATCAGGTCGACGATCAGCTTCAGCTCGTGCAGGCACTCGAAGTACGCCATTTCCGGCGCGTAGCCTGCTTCGACCAGCGTCTCGAAGCCGGCCTTGATCAGCTCGACCGTACCGCCGCACAGCACGGCCTGCTCGCCGAACAGGTCGGTTTCGGTCTCTTCACGGAAGTTGGTTTCGATGATGCCCGCACGGCCGCCGCCGTTCGCTGCCGCGTACGACAGCGCGATGTCGCGTGCCGCGCCCGACTTGTTCTGCGCAACCGCGATCAGGTGCGGCACGCCGCCACCTTGCGAGTACGTGCCGCGAACCGTGTGGCCCGGTGCCTTCGGCGCGATCATGATCACGTCGAGGTCGGCGCGCGGGATCACCGCGCCGTAGTGGACGTTGAAGCCGTGCGCGAATGCCAGCGCCGCGCCCTGCTTGATGTTCGCGTGGACTTCCTTCGCGTACACGTCGGCGATCTGCTCGTCCGGCAGCAGCATCATCACGACGTCGGCGCTCTTCACCGCTTCCGCGACTTCCTTGACCGACAGGCCGGCGTTTTCGGCCTTGCTCCACGACGCGCCGCCCTTGCGCAGGCCGACCGTCACGTTCACGCCGCTGTCCTTCAGGTTCAGCGCGTGTGCATGGCCTTGCGAGCCGTAGCCGATGATCGTGACTTGCTTGCCCTTGATGAGGGAGAGGTCAGCGTCTTTGTCGTAGAAAACGTTCATGATGGTTCCTTCGCTAATTCAAAAATTCAACAATTCGTTCGGATGGAGTACTGCGGGCCGGGACATGACGGCGCACCCGGCGTGCCTGTCTGGCATCACACCTTCAGGATGCGCTCGCCGCGTCCGATGCCGGAGCTGCCGGTGCGCACGGTCTCTAGGATCGCGCCCGCGTCCAGCCCCTGGATGAATGCGTCGAGCTTGTCGCTCGCGCCCGTCAATTCGATCGTGTAGGTCTTTTCGGTCACGTCGATGATGCGGCCGCGGAAAATGTCCGCCATCCGCTTCATTTCTTCGCGCTCCTTGCCCACTGCACGTACCTTGATCAGCATCAGCTCGCGTTCGATGTGTGCACCGTCGGTCAGGTCCACCACTTTCACCACCTCGATCAGGCGGTTCAGATGCTTCGTGATCTGTTCGATCACGTCGTCGGAGCCAATGGAAACGATGGTGAGCCGCGACAGCGATTGGTCTTCGGTCGGCGCCACCGTCAAGGTTTCGATGTTGTAGCCGCGTGCGGAAAACAGACCGACCACGCGCGACAGCGCGCCCGGTTCGTTCTCCAGCAGGACGGAAATGATGTGTCTCATGTTCGCTTCTTCCAGAATGTGTCCGTGTCGATTCACTCGCGCCGCGCGCTGCCGCGTGCCGCGCCGCCCTTCGTGAAGGCGGCCGCATCGGGCTCAGGCGCGCGTCGCGCCGTTACAGGTCTTCCGATCCGAGCAGCATCTCGGTGATGCCCTTGCCGGCCTGTACCATCGGCCAGACGTTTTCGGTCGGATCGGTCTGGAAGTCGAGAAACACGGTGCGGTCCTTCAGGCGCAGCGCTTCCTTCAGCGCCGGCTCCACATCCGAGGTCTTTTCGATCCGCATGCCGACATGGCCGTACGCTTCGGCGAGCTTCACGAAATCAGGCAGCGCATCCATGTACGAATGCGAATAGCGCTTGCTGTATTCGATCTGCTGCCACTGGCGAACCATGCCGAGATAGCGGTTGTTCAGCGAAATGATCTTCACGGGCGTGTCGTACTGCAGGCAGGTCGACAGTTCCTGGATGCACATCTGGATCGAGCCTTCGCCCGTGATGCACAGCACGTCGTCGTCCGGGTGCGCCATCTTGACGCCCATCGCTGCCGGCAGGCCGAAGCCCATCGTGCCGAGGCCGCCGGAGTTGATCCAGCGACGCGGCTTGTTGAAACGGTAGAACTGCGCCGCCCACATCTGGTGCTGGCCGACGTCCGAGCACACGAACGCATTGCCGTCCGTCAGCTCCCACGCCTTCTCGACCACGTACTGCGGCTTGATGATCTCGCTTTCGCGGTCGTACTTCAGGCAGTCCTTCGAGCGCCAGCCCTCGATGTCCTTCCACCATTGCGCGAGCGCCTCGGTGTCGGGGCCATGCTCGGCCGTCTGCAACTGCTCGATCAGTTCCTTCAGCACTTCCTTCACGTCGCCGACGATCGGGATGTCGACCTTCACACGCTTCGAGATCGACGACGGGTCGATGTCGATGTGGATGATCTTGCGCGGACGCGACGCGAAGTGCGCCGGGTCGCCGATCACGCGGTCGTCGAAGCGGGCACCGATCGCGATCAGCACGTCGCAGTGCTGCATCGCCATGTTCGCTTCGTAGGTGCCGTGCATGCCGAGCATGCCGAGGAATTTCTTGTCCGACGCGCGATAGCCGCCGAGGCCCATCAGCGTGTTCGTGACCGGGTAGCCGAGCAGGTCCGCGAACTGGTTCAGTTCACGCGACGCGTCGGCGAGGATGATGCCGCCCCCCGTGTAGATGTACGGGCGCTTGGCCGTCAGCAGCAGTGACACGGCCTTACGGATCTGGCCCGAATGGCCCTTCGTGACCGGATTGTACGAACGCAGCGACACGCTCTTGACGGGCTCGTATTCGCACGGCGTCTTCGAGATGTCCTTCGGGATGTCGATCAGCACCGGGCCCGGACGGCCGGTGCGGGCGATATAGAACGCCTTCTTGACGGTTTCCGCGAGGTCGCGCACATCCTTCACGAGGAAGTTGTGCTTCACGCACGGACGCGTGATGCCGACGGTGTCGCACTCCTGGAAGGCATCCTGGCCGATCGCGGCCGTGGGCACCTGGCCGCTGATCACGACCATCGGGATCGAATCCATGTACGCCGTGGCGATGCCGGTCACCGCGTTGGTGACACCGGGGCCCGACGTCACGAGACAGACGCCGACATTGCCGGTGGAACGCGCATACGCATCGGCTGCGTGCACGGCCGCCTGTTCGTGGCGCACCAGCACGTGCTGAATCTTGTCCTGCTTGTAAAGCTCGTCGTAGATGTAGAGTACCGAGCCGCCGGGGTAGCCCCAGATGAATTCGACGTTTTCATCGGCCAGTGCCTTCATGAGCACGGTACCGCCGATGGAGTCGCTATCGGGAGGGGAAAGGGGTTCCGACGTGGAGAATTCCGCGCTGGGCATGTTCATTTTGACCTTTCGAATTTTCGGCAAAAAATTGATCGGGTGCTCTCTGCCGGGCTTGTGGCTCGGGTTCAAGCGGCGCGTCCAGTTTGAAGGGCAGGCTTCTTGGGCCAGCCTCAAATGAGACCATCACTTCATGTTGCGAATCATTGACGATAGCGGGTCGCGATTGGGTCGTCAAGCAAAATATCCCGCAGCGCATCATGGGCGCCGCCCGGCACCCCGCCGCCGCGGCTCGCGCGCAACGTGCGGCGCCCAACCCGGTGCCAAGCGGCGCGAAAATTTGATAGCATCCGCGGGTTTTACGAAATTTTTCGACCTTTTACACCACGCAGCGGCCCGCAGCGCATACCTTCACGGAATGGCATCAGACAAGGAACTCGCCGACTTTCTGGCGGGCGTCGAAAGGCGCGCGTTCAAGCAGGCTGCGTACGCCGTGCGTGACGACGATGCGTCGCTCGACATCGTGCAGGACGCGATGATCAAGCTTGCGGAGAAGTACGGCGACCGGCCGGCGGCCGAGTTGCCGCTGCTTTTTCAGCGGATCCTGCAGAACGCGATCCACGACTGGTTCCGCCGGCAGAAAGTCCGCAACACGTGGGTCACGCTCTTTTCGTCGCTGAACAGCAGCGACGACGACGACTTCGACCCGCTCGAAACACTCGAATCCGCGGACGACAACGCGGGCGTCGAAAGCAGCGAGCACCGCCTCGAACGAGAGCAGGTTCTGGCCCTGATCGACGAAGAAATCCAGAAGCTTCCGGCGCGTCAACGGGAAGCGTTCCTGATGCGTTATTGGGAAGATATGGATGTCGCCGAGACTGCCGCCGCAATGGGGTGCTCCGAGGGCAGCGTGAAGACGCACTGCTCACGGGCCACCCACACGCTGGCGCACGCGCTCAAGGCCAAAGGAATCACGCTATGAGCTCCGCTCCCGCAAATCGAGAACACGAATTCGCGTTGAAGGTGCGCCGCGCGCTGGACGAGTGCGCGGCCGACCTGCCTGCCGCGACCACCGACCGTCTGGCCGTCGCCCGCCGGGCTGCGCTCGCGCGCAAGAAGCCCGAAGCCGCGACCGTGCCGGTGTTCGTGCCGGCCTTCGCCGGCGCGGCCGGTGCGTACGGCACGGCGCCCGCGAGCCGCCCACCGGCGTCGTTCGCACGCCGCCTGCTGCGCGCGTGGCCGCTGGCCCTGCTGCTCGCGGGGCTCGTCGGCATCGCCTACTGGGAAGACATGCAGCGCACCGCCGAACTCGCCGATATCGACGCGGCGATGCTCAGCGACGACCTGCCGCTCAACGCGTATCTCGACCACGGGTTCAACGCGTATCTGTCGCGCGCTCACTAACAGACAATAACGAGGGGATCGCACGGGTGAGTCAGAAGCGCGGCCTGGCCGTATTTTTCGGATGCGTAATCGCGATCGCCGTTTCCTACGTCGCCACTTACCCACGATTCCACCCGGCCCCCGCGACGACCACCGCCGCGGTCAGCAGCCCTGCCGCGCCCGCATCGGCCGCGACCGGGCTGAGCACCGAACTCCCCCCGCTGCCCCTGCCCCTGCCGCTGCCGGCCGCTACCGGCCCGTTGTCGTGGGCGCACCTCACGCCGGCGCAGCACGCGGCGCTCGCGCCGTTTGCCGACCAGTGGGACGGCTTCAGCGATGCCCGCAAGCGCAAATGGCTGAAGATCGCGTCGCGTTTCGCGAAGTTGACGCCCGATGACCAAAAGCGCCTGCAGGACCGGATGACCGAATGGGCCAGGATGACGCCCGAGCAGCGCCGCGTCGCGCGCGAGAACTACCAGAGTGCGAAGGAGCTTTCCGCACAGGCGCGCGAGCGGGCGTGGAAGGCATACCAGCAACTCCCGGAGGAGCAGAAGGAACGGCTCGCGGCCGCCGAGCGCCGCCGCCGGCCGAGCGTCGTCAGTGCGCCGCCGACCGTCGCCGACCGGGACGTGCGCCGCCTCGTCAATTCGCACGAACACCCGGCCAGCGGCCCGGCCACCGCACCGGCGCCCGTCTCGGCCGCCGTCGCGCCGCCGGTGCCCGCATCGTCGACGGCCGGCACCGCATCCGCGCCGGCTGCCGTGGCGCCGGTGTCGCCCGCCGACGCGCCCTCGCTGTTCAAGGGCTCCTGAGTGCCCGTGGCGAACGCCCACGCACCTGAAACCCCGGCCGCCGCGCCGTCCGTGCGGCGGCGCCTCGCCGCGCTGCTCTACGAAGGCGTGCTGCTGTTCGGCGTCGTGTTCTTCGCCGGGCTCGCGTTCAGCCTCGCGACGCAGCAACGCAACGGCCTCGTCCATCACAACCTGCTCGCCGCCTGGATCGCGCTCGTGGTCGGCGCGTACTTCGTCTGGTTCTGGACCCACGGCGGGCAGACGCTGCCGATGAAGACCTGGCGGCTGCGGCTCGAATCGTCGAGCGGCCGGCCGCTGAGCGCAGGCCACGCGCTCGTCCGCTATGCGCTCGGCTGGCTGTGGTTCCTGCCGCCGCTCGCGCTGCATCCGCTCCTCGGCCTGTCGGTACCCGTCACGCTCGCGCTCACCGCCGCATGGATCGCCGCCTGGGCCGGCGCCGCGCGGCTGCATGCCGAGCGGCAGTTTCCGCACGACCGGATCGCCCGCACGCGCGTCGTCGCGATACCGCGCTGACACGCGGCATTCGCCTGACGAAAACACCTCGCCGAGGCGACTTCCGCCCGTCCCGGCAGCACTGCCCGACAATGACCGTCCGTTCTGTACGGCACATTACGCAACGCCCCGTCATTCACTGCTAAACACCCTGCAGCGGTCGTAATAAGAACGTCTCGTGACTGTCATGGCACAGTCACGCCCGCATGGCGGAATGCCGGTAATGTCAACCGGCGCGAGTCATGCATGGGCCAGAAAACGTCCGCGACCTCCCTGTTCCGTCACCCCATCGGCGCCCGCGCCGCCACAGCGTTCCTGTCCGGTTCTGCCGCAACCGACGGGCTGGTCTCGCAAGACCCGCCTGCGGGGCACGCCACGCAGCATGACGACCCCGACTCGTCGGCCCACCGCTACCGCACCATCTGGCTGTCCGACATCCACCTCGGCTCGAGCGGCTGCCAGGCGCCGTACCTGCTCGACTTCCTGCGTCACAACGATTCGGAGTACCTGTACCTCGTCGGCGACATCATCGACGGCTGGCAGTTGAAGAAGGGCTGGTACTGGCCGCAGGCGCACAACGACGTCGTGCAGAAGATCCTGCGCAAGGCACGCAAGGGGACGCAGGTCGTCTACATCCCCGGCAACCACGACGAAGGCGCGCGGCAGTTCTGCGATCTCGCGTTCGGCGACATCCAGGTGCGCGGCGAGGCGTTCCACACGACGCTCGCAGGCAAACGTTTGTGGATCGTGCACGGCGACCTGTTCGACGGCGTGATCCAGCACGCGAAATGGCTCGCGTACCTCGGCGACACGCTCTACACGCTGATCCTCGTGCTGAACCGCTGGTTCAACCGGATCCGCAGCCGGCTCGGCTTCCAGTACTGGTCGCTGTCGCAGTACCTGAAGCACCAGGTCAAGAACGCCGTCAACTTCATCTCCCAGTTCGAGACCGTGATGACCGACGAGGCGCGCCGCCGCGGCTGCGACGGCGTCGTGTGCGGCCACATCCACAAGGCGGAGATCCGCGACATCGACGGCGTGCTGTACTGCAACGACGGCGACTGGGTCGAAAGCCTGTCCGCACTCGTCGAGACGATGGAAGGCGAACTGAAGATCGTCTACTGGACGGTGATGCGCACCGCACCGACGGAGACCACGTCGCGCAAGGCCAAGGCCACTGCCTGACACCCCCCTACTTACAGGACAAAGCCGCGATGAAGATCATGATCGTCACCGACGCGTGGGAACCGCAGGTCAACGGCGTCGTGCGCACGCTGAAGAGCACGTCGCGCGAACTCACCGCGCTCGGCCACCGCGTCGAACTGCTGACGCCGCTGGAATTCCGTACGGTGCCCTGCCCGACCTACCCGGAGATCCGCCTGTCGATCCTGCCGTACCGCAAGCTGCGCGCGCGGATCGATGCGTTCGCACCCGACGCGCTGCACATCGCGACCGAAGGCCCGCTCGGCCTCGCTGCGCGACGCTACGCGCGTTCGCGCAAGCTGCCGTACACGACCGCGTACCACACGCGCTTTCCGGAATACGTGCAGGCGCGCTTCGGCATCCCGCTCGCCGCGACCTACCGCTTCCTGCACTGGTTCCACGGCCCGTCGCTCGCGGTGATGGCGCCGACGCCGGTCGTCAAGCAGGACCTCGAGAAATTCGGCTTCACGAACGTCGTGCTGTGGACGCGCGGCGTCGATCTCGACGTGTTCCGGCCGATGGAATCGAAGGTGCTCAATACCGCGCGGCCGATCTTCCTGTACGTGGGCCGCGTCGCGATCGAGAAGAACGTCGAGGCATTCCTGCGCCTCGACCTGCCTGGCTCGAAGTGGGTCGCGGGCGAAGGCCCCGCGCTCGCGGAGCTGAAGTCGCGCTATCCGGAAGCAAACTATCTCGGCGTGCTGTCACAGGCCGAGCTCGCCAAGGTGTATGCTGCGGCCGACGTGTTCGTGTTCCCGAGTCGCACCGACACGTTCGGCCTCGTGCTGCTCGAGGCGCTCGCCTGCGGCACGCCGGTAGCCGCGTATCCCGTGACGGGCCCGATCGACGTGCTCGGCGAAGGCGACGCCGGCGCAATGCACGAAGACCTGCAGGAAGCCTGCCTCGAGGCGCTGAAGATCGAACGCACCACTGCGCGCGCGTGGGCCGAACGCTTCTCGTGGCGCGCGGCATCCGAGCAGTTCGCGTCGCATCTGAAGCCGCTGCCGAAGACCGCGTACTCGCCAGCAGAAGGTGCCGCCGTTTGAAACGAGACCTGAACGACAAAATCCCGCCCCCCGACGCAACGCCGCAACGGCACCGCCCGTTCGACGAGGAAGAGCCGCCCGCCGACGCGGACGTGCACGCGCACGAGCCGCTCGGCCCCGACGATCGGCTCGCGCCGCTGCCGCCGAACCCGTACAAGCGCCATCGCGGCATCACGCGCGCCTGGTACGCCCTCAAGCATTCGCTGAACGGCTTTCGCGTGGCGATCCGCGAGGAGAGCGCGTTTCGCCAGGAACTCACGCTCGCCGCGCTGATGCTCCCGATCGGCGCGTTCGCACCGGTGCCGGCGGCATCGCGTGCGCTGCTGATCGCGTCGGTGCTGCTCGTGCTGATCGTCGAGCTGCTGAACTCGAGCGTCGAGGCCGCGATCGACCGCATCTCGCTCGAGCGTCATGAACTCTCGAAGCGCGCGAAGGACCTCGGCAGCGCAGCCGTGACCGTCGCGCTGTTCGCGTGCGTGACGACGTGGGGCTTCGTGCTCGGCCCCGTCGTCGCACGCTGGCTTGGCTTCTAGACGGCTGCCCCGCGGGTATCTGGCGCACCGCCCGCGTGCGGCGCTGCACCATGCGCCGCGCGGGGCGGCGATCACGAAATGCCCCGATGTGGCGAAACCCCGGTTTATAATCGTCCGCTAGACATAGAACAGCAACCCGCGCCGGACGAATCACGCAGCATCGATTGCAGCGCCCGCCAGTCCGGCACACACAGGGCCGGACGACATGGAAGCGAAACCTCCCCGCCGCACCCGCGAACGGATTCTCGAGTTGTCGTTGAAACTCTTCAACGAGATCGGCGAGCCGAACGTCACGACCACGACGATCGCCGAGGAAATGGAAATCAGTCCAGGCAACCTGTACTACCATTTCCGCAACAAGGACGACATCATCAACAGCATCTTCGCGCAGTTCGAGCAGCAGATCGAACGGCGGCTGCGCTTTCCCGAAGATCACCGTCCGACGATCGACGAAACCTGGTCGTACCTGCAGTACATGGCCGATTTCATGTGGACCTACCGGTTCCTGTATCGCGACCTCAACGACCTGCTCGCCCGCAACCGCACGCTCGAGACGCACTTCAAGCAGATCATCAGCCACAAGGTGCGCTTCGCGCGCGACATGTGCGAGCTGCTGGTGTCCGACGCCGAGATGGTCGCGACGCCCGCGGAGATCGAAGTCATCGCCACCAACATGGCCGTCATTTCGACGTACTGGCTGTCGTATCAGTACGTGATGCATCCGCGCAAATACAACGACCAGGACGCGATCCGCGAGGAACTGCACCAGGTCAGCATGCACGTGATCTCCGTGATGGCACCGTACCTGCGCGGCCGTTCGCGCCAGCTGTTCGACGACCTGGTCTCGGGCAAGCTGCCGAAGCGCCAGTTCACCGACTACCTGCCGCCGCGCGACGGCTCGCCGCGCCCCGCCGACAGCCCCGTCGTCACCGGGCAGGCACCCGCCAAGGACTCCAAGCAATGAAGGCTGTTTGTGTTTACTGCGGCTCGTCGTCCGGCGTGCGGCCGGTCTATGCCGATGCCGCGCGCGCATTCGGTCGCGCGCTCGTCGATGCGGGCCTCACGCTCGTCTACGGTGGCGGCCGGGTCGGCCTGATGGGCGTGATCGCCGACGAAGTGATGGCGGCCGGCGGCCGTGCGGTCGGCGTGATCCCCGAACTGCTCGTCGACAAGGAAGTCGGCCATACGGGGCTGTCGGAACTGCACGTCGTGCCCGACATGCACCACCGCAAGAAAATGATGGCCGACCTGTCCGACGCGTTCGTCGCGATGCCCGGCGGCGCCGGCACGCTCGAAGAGCTCTTCGAAGTCTACACGTGGGCGCAGCTCGGCTATCACCGCAAGCCCGTCGCGGTCTACAACATCGATTCGTTCTACGATCCGCTGATCGCGCTGTTGCGTCATACGGTCGACGAGGGCTTCATGCGTCCGGCCTATTTCGACGCACTGTGCGTCGAGTCGGAACCCGTCGAGCTGATCGAGCGACTGCGTCGCTACCAGCCGCCCGCCCGCGACAAGTGGGCGCCCGACGCGGCCAAGTAACCGTCACCGGAACCCGCACGCGATGACCGCACCGTCCGACCGCAAGGCCGTCCTCATCACCGGCGCGAGCCGCGGCATCGGCCGCGCGACCGCCGTGCTCGCGGCCGAGCGCGGCTGGGACGTCGGCGTCAACTACGCGCGCGACGCGGCGGCGGCCGAACTCACCGCGCAGGCCATCCGCGATGCGGGCGGCCGCGCGTGCGTCGTCGCGGGCGACGTCGCAAACGAAGCCGATGTCGTCGCGATGTTCGACACCGTCACGGCCGCATTCGGCCGCCTCGACGCGCTCGTCAACAACGCGGGCATCGTCGCGCCGTCGATGCCGCTCGCCGACATGCCGGCCGACCGGCTGCGGCGGATGTTCGACACCAACGTGCTCGGCGCGTATCTGTGCGCGCGCGAGGCCGCGCGCCGGCTCTCCACCGACCGCGGCGGCCGCGGCGGCGCGATCGTCAACGTATCGTCGATCGCCTCCCGGCTCGGCTCGCCGAACGAATACGTCGACTATGCGGGGTCGAAAGGCGCGGTCGACTCGCTGACGATCGGTCTCGCGAAGGAACTCGGCCCGCACGGCGTGCGCGTCAACGCGGTCCGACCCGGCCTGATCGAGACCGACATTCACGCGAGCGGCGGCCAGCCGGGCCGTGCGGCCCGCCTCGGCGCCACGACGCCGCTCGGCCGCGCGGGCGAAGCGCAGGAGATCGCTGAAGCAATCGTCTGGCTGCTCGGCGACGCGGCGTCCTACACGACGGGCGCCCTGCTCGACGTCGGCGGCGGCCGGTAATTCCGCACTGCCGCACATCAAAAACCGCCGTCCAAAGCAATCCGTCGTCACGACACCACAAATCTCCACAATTTCGTGACACGAACGGTAATCCACCGTAACAATTCCGTGGTCTACTAGCGGACATTCAGACAGGTGTCATAAACATCCGTCCGTTGGCCTTTGATATGGCCCCAATCGGTCCTGCCCACGTCGCCGGACCGGCTCGACTCGACCCGAGATTCCTTCCATGCCTGGAACCGCAGCGCCCAGCCGGCGACGCACGTCTGTGCCCGCTCCGGCCCCGCACACCCACTCGACCGCCGACGCCGATCTCACCGCAACGCTCGACGCCGCCGGCACGCCCGTCGCCGCGTCGACCGCCGCCACCAGCACGACGCGCGAACGCTCGCGCCTGCTCGGCTGGCGCGCGTGGCTGCTCGTCGCCGCGCTGATCTGCGCGTATACGCTGCCGGGCGTGCTCGGCCACGATCCGTGGAAGCAGGACGAAACCTACACGTTCGGCATCATCCAGCACATGCTCGAGACCGGCGACTTCGTCGTGCCGACCAATGCCGGCCTGCCGTTCATGGAAAAGCCGCCGCTTTACGCGTGGGTCGCGACCAGCCTCGCCTGGCTGCTGCAGCGCGTGATGCCGCTGCACGACGCGGCCCGGCTCGCGAGCGCGCTGTTCGCCGCGCTGGCCTTCGGCTTCATCGCGCGCGCGGCGCGCGTCGCCAGCCGCGCGGACGCCTGGCTCGACCTGCGCGTCATCGGCCCCGTCGTGCTGAGCGCCGGCACGCTCGTCGTCATCAAGCACGTGCACGACATGATGACCGACGTCGCGCTGTTCGCCGGCACGGCAATCGCGTTCTGCGGGCTGCTCGAACTCGTGATGCAGCACGTCGCGCGCGCGCAGCAGATGCGGCACGGGCTGCCGGTCCGGCCGTCGGGCCGCTGGGCCGCGCCGATCTTCGGCGCGGGCGTCGGCATCGCGCTGATGACGAAGGGGCTGTTCGTGCCGCTCGTGTTTGCCGCCACGCTCGTCGGCGCGATGGTGCTCTATCCGGCCTGCCGCACCCGCGCGTTCGCGCGCTCGCTCGGCATCGCCGCACTCGTGTTCGCGCCGTTCGCGCTCGTCTGGCCGACCGCACTGTTCCTGCGCTCCGAGACGCTGTTCATGACGTGGTTCTGGGATAACAACGTCGGCCGCTTCTTCGGTTTCTCCGTCCCCCAACTGGGCGCGGAAAACGACAAGCCGTTCTTCATCCTGCGTGCGTTCCTGCTCGTCGGCTTCCCGGTCGCGCCGCTCGCGATCGTCGCGCTCGCGCGGGGCGCATGGCGCGACTGGCGCACGCCGCGCATCGCGCTGCCGGTGATGTTCACGGTCGTCGGGCTCGCCGTGCTGCAAGTGTCCGCGACGTCGCGCCAGCTCTACATCCTGCCGTTCTTCGCCCCGCTCGCACTGGTCGCCGCACAGGCCATCGACCGCCTGCCGCGCCAGCTGCATCTCGCGTGGGACTACCTGAGCCGCATCCTGTTCGGCACGGCCGCCGCGCTCGCCTGGGCCATCTGGGCGGTGATGGCCGATCCGGCCGCGTCGCGCAAGGATCTGACGCTGCTCGGCCGCTGGCTGCCGCTCGACTGGACGATGCCGATCGAACCCGCGCTCGTGATCGGTGCGCTCGCGCTGACGGTCGGCTGGCTGACGCTGCTGCCGAAGCTGCGTACGACCGGCGTCTGGCGCGGCGCGCTGTCGTGGGGCGCCGGCGCACTCGTTGCGTGGGGGCTCATTTACACGCTGCTGCTGCCGTGGCTCGATGTCGCGAAAAGCTACCGCTCGGTGTTCGACGACCTGAACGCGCACCTCGCGCTCGAATGGAACGACGGCGACTGCATGGCGAGCCTGCACGGGCTCGGCGAATCGGAAGCGCCGATGCTGTACTACTTCTCCGGCATCCAGCACACGCCGATCGCCGACGCGAAGACGACGCGCTGCACCTGGATGATCGTCCAGGGCGTGCGGGCCGTCGATCCGGCGCCCGGCGACGAATGGAAACTGTTCTGGACGGGCGCCCGCCCGGGCGACAACGAGGAACTGCTGCGCGTGTACGTGCGCACGCCTGAACAGCACGTCGAGTAATGCGGGGAGGCACGGCAGACGCGCCGCCGTGCTTGCCGTCGTAGCGGGCGTGGCATGGTGAGCACCACCGCCCGAGCAGCGAACAGCCATCGGGAAATGCGCGCCGCCGACCGGCGTGCCCTGCCGCCACCGTGCCCGCGTGCCCCCGCGGGCCTCCCCTCTTCCCGCGTCACACCGCCGCCCGAATCCTCAGAACGACGAACCAGGCTCGCGAAGAAACGCCGTCTCCTCGTCGCTCGATGCCCGACCGAGAATCGCGTTCCGGTGCGGAAAGCGGCCGAAGCGCTCGACGACGGCCGCATGCAGCAACGCGAAGCGATGATAGCTCTCGCACCCTGCTTCGTCGCGAATGCCCGCGCACAGGCGCACGGCTTCGCGCTGGCTCTCGACCGACTCGTCGTGCTCGAACGGCAGATACGCAAACGCGCGGTGATGGCCGCTCGGCAACTGCGCGTCCCAGCCGGCCGCGACGACGCGGCGCGCGAGCGCGAGCGCTTTCGGATCGGCGGCAAACGCGCGCGGCGTGCCGCGATGGATGTTGCGCGAGAACTGGTCGAGCACGACGATCAACGCCAGTGCCCCGGACGGCGAGCCCGCCCAGTGATCGCAAGCGCCGTCGCACGCGGCGTCGAGCAACGCGCCGTAGCGCGTGCGCAGCACGTCGTCGAATGCCGCGCCGCCGTTGAACCAGACCTTGCGGTTCTGCCCGAACTCGGGCGAGCCCGGCTCGCCGAACCAGAAATCGAGAATCTCCCGCGCTTGCGGATCGAGCGCCGCCGCGCCCGCGTGGGGGGTGTCAATCGTCATGCAAACTCCAGTACGAGGCGCCGGGTGCGCGCGCTCTTCTTTTCCAGTTTCGCGACCCGCAGCTCGCCGATTTCGGACGTATTGCGCACATGCGTGCCGCCGCACGGCTGCAGGTCGACCTGCTCGATGCGCAGCAGCCGCACACGGCCGAGGCCCATCGGCGGCTTCACGCTCATCGTGCGCACGAGGTCCGGCCGCGCGGCCATCTCGTCGTCGGTGATCCATTCGGTCGTGACCGCGTGCGCGCCGCCCACCAGGCCGGCGAGGCGCCGCTCGACGTCATCGCGGTCGATCGCGTCGGACGTCGCGAAATCGAGCCGCACGTAGTCGGCCGTCACGCTGCAACCGTCGACCGCGTACGGCAGCACCGCGCACATCAGGTGCGCCGCGGTATGCAGCCGCATGTGGCGATAGCGGCGCAGCCAGTCGATCTCCGCGATCACGCGCGTGCCGGGCTCGAGCGCCGCGACGCTTACCTCCTGCCCCGGTGCGGGCACGTGCACGGCGTCGTCAGGCGTCGCGCCGTCGAACTTGGCCTTGCGCGTATCGGCAATCGCGATCGTGCTGCCGTCGGGCAGCGTCAGCGTGCCGGTGTCGCCGGCCTGGCCACCGCCGAGCGGATAGAACACGGTGCGGTCGAGCCGGATGCCGTCGTCGCCGACGGCCAGCACGACCGCGTCGCATTGCGTGAGGTACGCGTCTTCGCGAAACAGCGCTTGTGTCGTCATCGGGCGAGCCTCGTATCGATTGGGGGAAGCGGCCAGTGTCGCGCCGCGCGGCGCGCGCGCCCAGACGCAGATCGTCCCGCGCGCGGGCGGCGGCGTACCGGTCGATCAACCGGGCCGGTTGCGCATCCAGTCGGCCGTGTCGTAGAACGAATGCATGAGCCGCTCGCGCAGCGGCTCGGGCAGCCCGATGTCCTCCATCGCCCACGCCATGCAGCGCAGCCACTGGTCGCGCTCGACCGACGCGATCGGGAACGGCAGGTGCCGCGCGCGCAGCCGCGGATGGCCGAACCGGCTGATGTAGTGGTCGGGGCCGCCGAGCCACCCGCACAGGAACCAGAAAAACTTGTCGCGCGAACCGTCGAGCGAATCCGGGTGCAGCGCGCGAATCTGCGCGAACTCGGGCTCGAGATCCATCAGGTCGTAAAAGCGGTCCACCATTTCGCGCACGCGGGCTTCACCGCCCACGAGCTCGAACGCCGTCGGCTGCGACGGCGCATCGTCATTCACATCGGTCATACGGATAGTCGGAAAACAGGATCTTCGGGGCCGCCGGCGACGCTCATGCGTCGCGCAGCGACTGCAGCGCGGGGCGCCGCAGCACATTATGCAGGCTCAGCCAGCCGGCCGCACCGGCGCACGCGACGCCGGCCGCGATGCCGGCCGGCACGAGCCACGGATCGACGGCGAGCTGGAAATCGAACACGCGCGACGCGAGCACCCAGCCGACCGCGATCGCGCCCGCCGACGCCAGTGCACCGGCCAGCGCGCCGACCACGACGAACTCCGCGCGCTGCACCGCGTTGACCTGGGCGCGCGACGCGCCGAGCGCGCGCAGCAGCGCGGCCTCGCGCACCCGCTCGTCGCGCGTGCCGGCGAGCGCCGTGTACAGCACGAGCACGCCGGCCGCGAGCGTGAACATGAACAGGAACTGCACCGCGCCGACCACCTGCAGCATCATCCGCTGCAACTGCGCGAGGATCGGCGCGACGTCGATTGCGGTCAGGTTCGGATAGCGCGCGATCAGCGGATCGAGCAGCGCGGCATTCGATGCCGGCAAATGGAAGCTCGTCAGGTACACGGCCGGGAAATCCTTCAGCACAGGCGGCGGCATCAGCACGAAGAAATTGACGCGGAACGAACCCCAGTCGAGCTTGCGCACGCTCGTGATCGGCGCGTCGACCGTCAGCCCCGTCACGTCGAAGCGCAGCACGTCGCCCGGCTTCACGTTCAGCGTCTTCGCGAGGCCCGCCTCGATCGAGATCTGCGGCGTCGCCGCGGTGCCGAACCAGTCGCCTTCGACGATCCGGTTGTCGGACGGCAACCGGGTCGTATAGGACAGGTTGAACTCGCGGTCGACGAGCCGGCGCGCCTCCTCGGACGGGTAGGCGTCCGGATTCACCGGCTTGCCGTTGATCGCGACGAGGCGGCCGCGCACCATCGGCTCGGGCACCGCGTCGCGCACGCCGTGCGCGGCCAGATAGGCCGCGACGTCGGCGCGCTGGTCGGGCTGGATGTCGATCAGGAACTGGTTCGGCGCATCGGGCGGCGTCGACTGCTGCCAGCCCGCGACGAGGTCGTTGCGCGTGATCGCGATCAGCAGCAGGCACATCAGGCCGAGCGCGAGCGCGGTGATCTGCAGCGCGCTCGCCGTGCCGCGCCGGTGCAGCGACGCCAGCGCGTAACGCCAGCCGACGCCCGCGGCCACGCGCGCGTTGCGCACCGCACGCGCGGCGGCGAACAGCACGAGCCGCGCGATCAGCGCGAAACCGACCAGCGCGCCGGCGAAACCGCCCGCGACGATCAGCCCGAGTTTCAGGTTGCCGGCGGCCGCGATCAGCAGCCCCGCGAACAGCACGACGCCGACCGCATACGCGGCCCACGCCGTGCGCGACGCGTCGCCCCACTCGCGCCGCAGCACGCGTACCGGCGGCACGCGCGTGAGCGGCACGAGCGGCGGCAGCGCGAAACCGAGCAGCAACACGAGCGCGGCGCCCATGCCGATCAGCGCCGGCCACAGCGTGGGGGGCGGCAGCACCACGTCGATCAGGCCGCCGAGCGCGGCCAGCAACGCCCAGTGGCCGCCGTAGCCGAGCGCCGCGCCGGCGGCGCCGGACACGATCCCGATGCCAGCGAATTCGAGTGCGAACAGCGCGCCGAGCGTGCGGCGGCTCACGCCGAGGCAGCGCATCGTCGCGCAGCCGTCGAGGTGGCGCCGCATGTAGCGCTGCGCGGCCATCGCGATCGCGACCGCCGCGAGCAGCGCGGTGAGCAGCGCGACGAGCGTAAGGAAGTGGCGTGCGCGATCCAGCGTCTGCCGCACCTGCGGCTGGCCTTCCTGCAACGACTCGAGACCGACGCCGCGCAGCTTCCCGCCGTCGACACGTGCGTGCGCATACGCCTCGAAGCGTGCGACGGCCTGCTGGTCACCGGCAACCAGCAGCCGGTACGTGACACGGCTGCCATAGCCCGTGAGCCCCGTCGCGGCCAGCTCGTCCGCGCGCATCATCAGCCGCGGCGAGAAATTGACGAAGGAAAACCCGCGATCGAGCTCGCGAGAGATCGACGCGGCGACCTTGAACGTGCGCAGCCCGACGCGCACCGTATCGCCGGCCTTCAGGTGCAGCGCATCGAGCAGCGCCGGATCGGCCCAAACGGTGCCGGGCGCGGGAATCGCGGCCGCCTTCTGCGCGGTGGCCGCGCCGGCCGGCAGGATCTCGACCGCGCCGCGTAACGGATAGCCGGGCGACACGGCCTTCACGGCCGCGAGGCGCGACGGCGCCGCGTCGGTCGCCTGCCCGCCCGTGGCGGACGCGATCATGCTCGGGAAGATGGCGGTCGTCGCAGTACGCAGGCCGAGCGCGCGGGCCTGCTGGTCGAACGACGGATCGACGGGACGATCGGCCCGCACGACGAAATCGGCGCCGAGCATCTGGCGCGCGTCGCGCTCGAGCCCCTGGCGCAGGCGGTCGGCGAGGAAGCCGACGCTCGTCAGCGCCGCGACCGCGAGCACCAGTGCAAGGACGAGCAGCGTCAACTCGCCCGCGCGCCAGTCGCGCGCGGTCATGCGGGCGGCCTGGCGGATCAGGTCGCGCAGGCCGAAGCGGCCGGCATGCGCGTTCACCTCATGGCCGGGGTGCCCGGCCGGCGGCTGCGCCGCGGGTTGCCGCCCCTTCAATCGCGCTTCCCCCCGATCGAGTTGAGCCGCGACACCATGTGGTTCGCCATGCCGCGAAAGCCGCCCGAGACGCCGCGCCACAGGCGCGGGAGCGCCCACGCGGACGCCGCGATGAAGGCGGCAAGCAGCACGAGGAACGCGAGCGGAACGAAGAACGCGAGCACGAGCCCGCCGACCACGAGGCCGTCCTCGGTCGACGACGCGATCCAGTTCGAAATCGGTTCGGGTGACAGGTTGATCATCGCGCGCGTGCCGGCCTTCGCCACGTGCGCGGCACCGGCGAGCGAGCCGCCGGCGAGCCCTGCGACCGCGAGCACGGTCGGATCGGCGTGACCGAGCGCGCCGGCTGCGAGCACGGCGCCGGCCGGAATGCGGATGAAGGTGTGCACGGCATCCCACAGCGAGTCGAACGCGGGGATCTTGTCGGCAAGGAATTCGGTGACGGTGAGCACGGCCGCGGCGCCGATGACCCACGGCGACATCAGGACGGCCAGCGTGTCGGGCAGGTGGAGCCAGCCGAACCGCGCCAGCACGCCGGCGATCAGCACGGTCAGGTACAGGCGCAGGCCGCTCGCCCACGCGAGCCCCGCGCCGAGCGAAATGGCTTCGATCATGGCCCTCTCCTTGCACTTTCCGTGCGATTTGCCGATTGATCGGATCGGGTCGGACAGACCGGCCGCGCGGCGCGTGGCGACCGGCACCGCGTGCCGCGAGAAGCACGACGGTATTCAGGCCCGAATGCGTTCCATTATAGACAGGCTAGATGGGCGGCCGGCGCAAATCCGCAGTGCGGCACCGGGCGCGCACGCGCCCGGGTGCCGTCGTCACGCAGCCGACGACAGCTTCAGGCCGATCAGCCCCGCGACGATCAGCACGGCGCTCGCGACGCGCGCGACGGTCAGCGCCTCGCCCATCATCACGATGCCGAACACGAACGCACCGACCGCGCCGATGCCCGTCCACACCGCGTACGCGGTGCCGAGCGGCAGCTGGCGCATCGCGACCGCGAGCAGCCCGAAGCTGGCCAGCGCCGTCACGATCGTAAACACCGACGGACCGAGCTTCGTGAAGCCGTCCGACGATTTCATGCCGGCCGCCCAGGCCACTTCCAGCAAACCGGCAATGAACAACAATACCCACGCCATCTCGACGTACTCCGTATCGGATGGGGCCGTCCCCGTTGAAACGAATGACCCGGGGTCGTCCCCGGGCGGCGCCGAGTATAACAAGATGCTTACGGACGCGGCGCGCGGCCGGCGGCCGATCGGGGGCACGATCGGCCAGGCCCGGTCAGTTCGACACGCGCTTCGGCGTGACGCCGGCGACGCAGCGGTCGTCGCGGTACAGCGCCCACTCCTCGCACGCGCGGCCATCCTTGAACACGCACATGCCGACCTGCCCGCTCGACAGGTTGCGGGTCGTGTGGCGGCCGCCGAGCTTGGCGCAATTGACCGACGCGGGATTGGCCATCGCCTGCTGCTGCGACGACGGTTGCTGCCCGGGCGGCAGCGGTTGGGCGAACGCGCCAGACGCGGCAAGCGCCAGCGCACAGATGACGACCAGACGGACGGACATTGCACGCTCCTCGTTTTCGCTCGCGGAACGGTCAGGATAACGGGGAATGAGCGCCGGGTGTGCAACGCGCGCGCCGGCCGCGAGACTGTCGCGCCGACGCAACCCTGCCGGCATGCGACGTCACGCGCACGGGTGCAGCTGCGACCCGGCGACGCCCGTCATGCGGCGCCGACCAGCCGGTAACCGACGCCCGTCTCGGTCACGATGTACTCGGGCTGCGCCGGGTCGCGCTCGAGCTTCTGGCGCAGGTGCGCCATGTAGATGCGCAGATAGTGGTGGCTTTCGACGTGCGACGGTCCCCACACATCGCGCAGCAGCTGGCGGTGCGTGAGCACGCGCCCCGCGTGCCGCACGAGCGTCGCGAGCAGCCGGTATTCGAGCGGCGTCAGGTGCACGATCTCGTTGTCGCGCCACACCTGGCGCAGCGCGAGATCGACGGTCACGGTGCCGAAGGTCACCTTTGGCGACTCGTTCGCGCCGCCCTGGTTGCGCCGGCGCAGTTGCGCGCGGATCCGCGCGCGCAGTTCGGACACGCCGAACGGCTTGGTCAGGTAGTCGTCGGCGCCCGCATCGAGCGCCGCGACCTTCTCTTCTTCCTGCGTGCGCGCGGACAGCACGATCACCGGCACCTCGGACCAGCCGCGCAACTCCCGGATCACGTCGAGGCCGTCGGTATCGGGCAGGCCGAGGTCGACGATCACGAGATCGGGCTTGCGCGTCGCCGCGTCGATCAGCCCCTGCTTGCCCGTCTCGGCCTCGAACACCGCGATGTCCTCCTCCTCGAGCGCGGCGCGCACGAAACGGCGGATCTGCTTTTCGTCCTCGATCAGGACGACGGTCAGGCTGGGTTCACTCATGATCTGGCAATGATTCGGATGGGGACGACGCACCCGGCACTTCGGGTTCGTCGTCGGGTACGGCAGGCGCGGCCGGCGGCGTCTCGACCGGCAGCGTGAACCAGAAACGCGCGCCCGTCACGTGGCCGTCGGGTGCCGTCCGGTTGAACGCGCCGATTTTACCGCCGTGCGCTTCGACGATCGCGCGGCAGATCGCGAGGCCGAGGCCAATGCCCGGCGTCGCCGATTCCTTCTCGCCGCGCGTGAACTTGTCGAAGATCCGCGTTTCCATCCCGGCCGGCAGGCCGGGACCGTAATCGTCGACGAGCACGCGCACGAACGGCAGCCCGTCGTCGGTCACGCGCTCGGCGCCGATGTCGAGCGGCGTATCGGCCGGCGTGTACTTCGCCGCGTTCTCGAACAGGTTGGTGAACAGGCGCTCCATCAGCACCGCGTCCATCTGCAGGAGCGGCAGATCGGCCGGCAACACGACGCGCGCGGGATGGTGCGCAAGCACGCGCTTGCAGGCGGCGAGCGCGGCGCCGACGGTTTCCTCGAGCAGCGACCACTGGCGCTTCAACTGCAGGCTGCCGGCCTGCAGCCGCGCCATGTCGAGCAGGTTCGTGACGATGCCCGTCATCCGCAGCGCCTCGTCGTGGATCGCATCGACGAGTTCGCCCTCGCGCTGCGCGAAGCGTTCGGCCGCCGCGGCGTCGCCGCCCTGCGCGGCCGCGCGCCCATTCGCGAGCATCGACGAGAAGCCGACGATCGTCGTGAGCGGCGTGCGCAGGTCGTGCGAGATCGCCGACAGCAGCGAGTTGCGCAGCCGCTCGGACTCCATGTTGACGAGCGCGTCGCGCGCGATCTCCACGTAGTGCACGCGCTCGAGCGCGAGCGCGATCTGCGCGGCGAACGCGTCGAGCATCCGCTGCTGCTCCGGCACCTCGAGTTCGCGCGGCTCGCGCGATGCGACCGCGAGCACGCCGCGCGTGCGCATCGGCGCCTTCAGCGGCAGGTACAGCGCGGCCGTCGCGGGCAACGTATCGGTGCCGCGGCCGGCCGGCTTCTGCTGGTCGTACACCCACTGGCCGACGTCGCTGTCGAGGTCGGCGCCCGTCAGCGTGACGGCCGCATCGGGCTCCTCGATCTTCTGCCGCACCTTGTCCGCACTGTCGGGCAGCAGGAACGCGACGCGCGCGCGGAACACCTCGCCCACGTGACGGCTGCCGATCTCGACGATCTGCTCGGTCGTCAGCGCCGCGCCCAGCTCGCGCGCCATCGCGTAGATCGCGCCGGTGCGGCGCTCGCGGCGCTGCGCGACGCTCGCCTGGCGCGTCAGCGTCGACGTCAGGTGGCTGATCACGAGCGACGTCAGCAGCATCCCGAAGAAGGTCAGCAGGTATTGCGTGTCGCTGACCGAGAACGACATGCGCGGCGGCACGAAGAAGTAATCGAACGCGGCCACCGACAGGAACGACTGCAGCACGCCCGGGCCGCGCCCGAGCCGCACGGCCGAGAACACGACGCCGAGCAGGTACAGCATCACGAGGTTCGTGAGGTCGAGCCGCTCGGACACGAGGCTCGCGACCACCGTGATCGCCGCGCAGATCGCGGCCGCATATACGTAATGCCGCGGCGGCGAACGGTGCGTGCCGAACTGCGCGAATGCATCGCGCCAGTCGCGCGCACGTGCGTCGAGGGGGGCTGCGCGCGCCTCGTCGCTCGCGGACGCCCGGATCAGCATCAGGTCGACGTCGCCCGCGCGTTCGGCCAGCTTCTCGCCGAACGGCCGCACGAAGCGGCGCACGAGCCCGACCTTCGGCGAGCCGCCCGCGACGATCTTCGACACGTTGCGCACCTTCGCATAGCCGATCAGCGCGGCAACCGCGTCGGCGCCGGCGAGCGTGGCCGTCTCCGCGCCGAGCTCGGCCGCGAGCTTCAGCGCATCGAGCGTGCGCTGCCGTCGCGCATCGGGCAGCCGCTGCAGGCGCGGCGTCTCCACATAGACGGCGATCCAGTCGGCCTTCAGGCTTGCGGCGAGCCGCGCGGCCGCGCGCACGAGCGTCGGCGCTTCAGGGCCGGGCCCGACGCACACGAGCAGCCGCTCGCGTGCCTGCCAGATGCGCTGGATCGAGCGGTCGGCGCGATACTCGCGCATCTGCGCGTCGACGCGATCGGCCGTGCGCCGCAGCGCCAGTTCGCGCAGCGCGATCAGGTTGCCCTTGCGGAAGAAGTTGCGCACCGCGCGCTCGGCCTGCTGCCCGAGATAGACCTTGCCGTCGCGCATCCGCTCGAGCAGCTCCTCGGCCGGCAGGTCGACGAGCGTGACTTCGTCGGCCGCATCGAACACGCGGTCGGGCACCGTCTCCCACACGCGGATGCCGGTGATCGCGCCGACCACGTCGTTCAGGCTTTCGAGGTGCTGGACGTTGACGGTCGTGTAGACGTCGATGCCCGCGTCGAGCAGTTCGTACACATCCTGCCAGCGCTTCAGGTGCCGCGCGCCCTGCACGTTCGAATGCGCGAGTTCGTCGACGAGGATCAGTTGCGGCTCACGCGCGAGCGCGCCGTCGAGATCGAATTCGGCGAGCGTGCGGCCGCGATAGTCGATGCGCGCAAGCGGCAGCACGTCGAGGCCGTCGAGCAGCGCGGCGGTTTCGCTGCGCCCGTGGGTCTCGACGATGCCGACGACGACGTCGACGCCTTCCTGCAGGCGCTGGCGCGCGGCCTGCAGCATCGCGTAGGTCTTGCCGACACCGGCCGATGCGCCGAAGAAGATCTTGAGCTGGCCGCGCCGCTGCTTTTCTTCGTCACGCTGCAGCTTGTCGAGGAGTTGGTCTGGATCGGGACGATTCATGCGTCAGAAAGGCGGAGCGCCCGGATGCGCGCGAGTACGAGCATTGTTGTTCCAAATCGCCGCAAAAGGCAAAGACGGCGCATGCGCCGTCGGGAAAAGGCGCGTCCGGCGCGGATCGTGCCGCGCCGGACGCCGGTTGCCGTCGGAAGCCCGGACGCGCGCTCAGTGCGCGGCCTGCGCCGCATCGAGCGCGAGGTTCAGCTTCAGCACGTTCACGCGCGGTTCGCCGAGCACGCCGAACTGGCGGCCCGTCGTATTCGCGGCGACGAGCTGCGCGACCGCGTCGGGCGCCAGGTTGCGCGCCTTCGCGACGCGCTCGACCTGGTACGCGGCGGCGGCCGGCGTGATCTCCGGATCGAGGCCGCTGGCCGACGCCGTCACGAGGTCGACCGGCACGGGCTTCGACATGTCGGTGCCCGCGTCGCGCAGCGCGGCAATGCGCCCCTTCACCTGGTCGGCGAGCGACGGGTTCAGCGGGCCGAGGTTCGAGCCGCCTGAGCCGGACGCGTTGTACGGCATCGGCGACGTCGCCGACAACCGGCCCCAGAAGTACTTCGGCGCATCGAACGGCTGGCCGATCAGTGCGGAGCCGACTGCCTTGCCGTCCTTCTCGATCAGGCTGCCGTTCGCCTGCGACGGGAACACGGCCTGGCCGAACACGGTCATCACGGCCGGGTAGGCGAGCCCCGTCACGGCAGTCAGGACGACAAAGAGCACGACGAGCGGACGAATCAACGTTTTCATGATGTTTCCTTCAAATACGGCCGGCTCAGGCCCAGCCGAGTGCAGCGAGCGTCATGTCGATCAGCTTGATGAACGGGAACGGCAGCAGCACGCCGCCGAGGCCGTACACCAGAAGGTTGCGGCGCAGGAGCGACGCGGCGCCGAGCGGCCGGTACGTGACGCCCTTCAGCGCCAGCGGAATCAGCGCGACGATGATCAGCGCGTTGAAGATCACCGCCGACAGGATCGCCGACGCCGGCGACGTCAGGTGCATGATGTCGAGCACGCGCAGCTGCGGGTACGTCGTCACGAATGCGGCCGGGACGATCGCGAAATACTTCGCGATGTCGTTCGCGATCGAGAACGTCGTCAGCGATCCGCGCGTCATCAGCATCTGCTTGCCGATCTCGACGATCTCGATCAGCTTCGTCGGGTTCGAGTCGAGGTCGACCATGTTGCCGGCTTCCTTCGCCGCCTGCGTGCCGGTGTTCATCGCCACGGCCACGTCGGCCTGCGCGAGCGCCGGTGCGTCGTTGGTGCCGTCACCGGTCATCGCGACGAGGCGCCCTGCGGCCTGGTGTTCGCGGATCGTCGCGAGCTTGGTTTCCGGCGTCGCTTCGGCAAGGAAATCGTCGACACCCGCTTCCGCCGCGATCGCCGCGGCCGTCAGCCGGTTGTCGCCCGTCACCATCACGGTCTTGATGCCCATCTTGCGCAGTTCCGCGAAGCGCTCCTTGATGCCGCCCTTCACGATGTCCTTCAGCTCGATCACGCCGAGTACGCGCGCCGCGCCTTCATGCAGGTCGGCCACGACGAGCGGCGTGCTGCCGCGGCGCGCGACTTCGTCGACCGCGCGGCGCACTTCTTCGGGGAAGCGGCTGCCGTGCGTCTCGACGTAGTGGCGGATCGCGTCGGCCGCGCCCTTGCGGATTTCACGGCCCGGCAGGTCGACGCCGCTCATCCGCGTCTGCGCGGAGAAGCCGATGAACGTCGCGTGCAGCTGCCCCATGTCGCGCTGGCGAATGTTGAAGCGCTCCTTCGCGAGTACGACGATACTGCGGCCTTCCGGCGTTTCGTCGGCGAGCGACGACAGTTGCGCGGCATCGGCCAGCGCTTCCTCGGTCACGCCCGGCGCCGGCACGAACGTCGATGCCTGGCGGTTGCCGAGCGTGATCGTGCCGGTCTTGTCGAGCAGCAGCACGTCCACGTCGCCGGCGGCTTCCACCGCACGGCCCGACGTCGCGATCACGTTGGCCTGCATCATCCGGCTCATCCCGGCCACGCCGATCGCGGACAACAGGCCGCCGATCGTCGTCGGGATCAGGCACACGAGCAGCGCGACGAGCGCGGTGATCGTCACCACGTGGCCGGCCTTCATCGCTTCGACCGAGAACATCGAGAACGGCAGCAGCGTGGCGGTGGCGAGCAGCATCACGATCGTCAGCGCGACGAGCAGGATCGTCAGCGCGATCTCGTTCGGCGTCTTCTTGCGCTTCGCGCCTTCGACCATCGCGATCATCCGGTCGAGGAACGCCTCGCCCGGGTTCGCGGTGACCTTGACGACGATCCAGTCCGACAGCACGCGGGTGCCGCCCGTCACCGACGAGAAGTCGCCGCCCGATTCGCGGATCACCGGCGCGGATTCGCCGGTGATCGCCGATTCGTCGACCGACGCAACGCCATCGATCACCTCGCCGTCGGCCGGGATCACGTCGCCGGCCTCGACCAGCACGACGTCGCCACGGCGCAGCTCGGTCGCGGTCGTGATGCGGATCGGCGACTTCGGATGCGGCTCGTTGAGCTTCTTCGCCATCACGTCTTTCTTCGCGCTGCGCAGCGACGCGGCCTGCGCCTTCGAGCGCCCTTCGGCGAGCGCTTCGGCAAAGTTCGCGAACAGCACGGTGAACCACAGCCACAGCGCGATCGCGAGGATGAAGCCCGCGGGCGCCTCGGCCTGGCCGGCGAGCGCCGCGATCCACAGGATCGTGGTCAGGATGCTGCCGACGTACACGCAGAACATCACCGGATTGCGGAACTGCGTGCGCGGCGTGAGTTTCTTGAACGAGTCCACGATCGCCGGGCGCAGCAGCGCCGGATCGAACATGGACCGTGTTGCGGAATGTTGAGTCATTGCGATCTCTTCAATCTCTTCAGTCTTTTCAAGGTGTCGCCATGCGGGCGCGCATCACGCGCCCAGCCACATCATCAGGTGCTCGACGCCCGGGCCGAGCGCGAGCGCCGGCACGTAGGTCAGCGCGCCCACCAGCAGCACGGTGCCGAGCAGCAGCACGACGAACAGCGGACCGTGCGTCGGCAGCGTGCCGCTCGTCACCGCGATGCGCTTCTTCGCGGCCAGCGAGCCGGCGATTGCCAGCACCGGCACGATCGTGCCGAAGCGGCCGAACCACATCGCGATCGCGGTCATCCAGTTGTAGAACGGCGTGCCGACCGTCAGGCCCGCGAACGCGCTGCCGTTGTTGTTGGCGGCCGAGCTGAACGCGTACAGGATTTCCGAGAAGCCGTGCGGCCCCGGGTTCGCGATGCCGGCCTTGCCCGCATCGGCGAGCACGGCGATCGACGTGCCGACCAGCACCAGCAGCGGCGTGAGCAGCACGACGATCGACACCATCTTCATCTCGTACGCTTCGATCTTCTTGCCGACGTATTCCGGCGTGCGGCCGATCATCAGGCCGGCGACGAACACCGCGAGCAGCGCGAACACGAGCATCCCGTAGAGACCCGAGCCGACCCCGCCGTAGATCACTTCGCCCAGCTGCATCAGCAGCATCGGCACGAGGCCGCCGAGCGGCGTCAGCGAATCGTGCATCGTGTCGACGGCGCCGCACGACGCGGCCGTGGTCGCGACCGTGAAGATGCCGGTCTGCGCGATGCCGAAGCGCGTTTCCTTGCCTTCCATGTTGCCGCCCGGCTGCAGCGCGCTCGCCGACTGGTCGACGTGCAGCGCGGCGAGCGTCGGGTTGCCGGCCTGCTCGGCGCTCACCTCGAAGCCGATCGCGATCACGAACGCGACCGTCATCGCCGCGAGCACGGCGATGCCCTGCCGGCGGTCGCCGATCATGCGGCCGAACACGAGACACAGCGCGGCCGGGATGATCAGGATCGCGAAGATCTGCAGGACGTTCGCGAACGGCGTCGGGTTCTCGTACGGGTGCGCGGAGTTCGCGTTGAAGAAGCCGCCACCGTTGGTGCCGAGCATCTTGATCGCTTCCTGCGATGCAACCGGGCCCATCGCGAGCGTCTGCTTCGTGAGCGGGGTCGGCACCGTGACCGCGTTGCCCTTGTCGTCCTTCACCGGATTGCCCTGCGCGTCGAGCTTCGGCGCGGCGTAGGTGCTCGCCTGCAGCACCGGCACGTCCTGGTACGACTTCATGTTCTGGATCACGCCCTGGCTCATCAGCAGCGCGGCGATGACCATCGACATCGGCACGAGCACGTACATCGTCACGCGCGTGAGGTCGACCCAGAAGTTGCCGATCGTCTGCGCGGTATGACGCGCGAAGCCGCGGATCAGCGCGATCACGACGACGATCCCGGTTGCCGCCGACAGGAAGTTCTGCACGGTCAGGCCGAGCATCTGCGTCAGGTAGCTGACGGTCTGCTCGGGCGTGTAGTCCTGCCAGTTCGTGTTGGTGACGAAGCTGACGGCCGTGTTGAACGCGCCGTCGACCGTCATCGCACCGAACTGCTGCGGGTTGCCGGGCAGGAAGCCCTGCAGGCGCAGCAGGCCGTAGAGGAACAGCGCGCCGAGCGCGTTGAACGCGATCGTCGCGATCGCGTACTGCTTCCAGTTCATCTCGCTGCCGGCGTCGACGCCGGCGACGCGGTACAGCGCGCGCTCGAGCGGCCCGAACACGCGCACGACGCGCGAGCTGCCGTCCATCACCGCGGACAGATAGCGCGCGACCGGCACGGCCGCCGCCAGCAGCACGACGATGAAGAGCAGCGTCTGAAAGAGATTGTTCGCGTTCATTCAATGTCCTCCGCGCGCAGCAGCGCAAAGACGAGATACGCGAACAGCAGGGCCGTCGACGCGCCCGCCAGCCAAAGCATCCAGGTCATGCTCGCCCCCCGCGACCGTATTGCACGAGCTTGTCGCAACCGGCGACCAAACCGAGGATCAGCGCGGTGAAGAGCACCAGTGCGCCGATGAAAACCCCATCCATTTTTCTGTTCTCCATCGTCGAAATCAGACGACTAGAACCTTATGGGAACGCACGTAAAGGACGGGTCAAAGGTATCGGGGCGCGTATAAAAAACACGTAAACGTGGCATTCGGGGAGGACGACGGCGGGGACCGGGAGGCGGGACGGACGGCGCCGTGGCGCCGCCCGGACAAGCGCGTGCCGACGTGGCGCCGGCACGGGGAGGCAGGTCAGGGAACGAGGATCGTCGAGCCGGTGGTCTTGCGCGCTTCGAGATCTTCATGCGCGCGGCCGACTTCCGCGAGCGGATAGCGCTGGTTGATGCTGGTCTTCACCTTGCCCGACAGCAGCACGTCGAACAGCTCGGCGGCCGCGGCTTCGAGATCGGCGCGCTTCGCGATGTACGAGAACAGCGTGGGGCGCGTAAAGAACAGCGAGCCGCGCGACGAGAATTCCTTCGAGTCGATCGGCGGCAGCGGGCCCGACGCGTTGCCGAAGCTGACAAACAGCCCGAGCGGCGCGAGGCTGTCGAGCGAGCCGATGTAGGTGTCCTTGCCGATCGAGTCGTAGACGACCGGCACGCCGGCGCCGTTCGTGATCTCCTTCACGCGCTGCGTGAAGTTCTCGCGCGTGTAGACGATCGGATGGTCGCAACCGTGCGACTTCGCGAGCGCGGCCTTCTCGTCGGAGCCGACCGTCCCGATCACGGTCGCGCCGAGCGCCTTCGCCCACTGGCACACGAGCAGACCGACACCGCCGGCCGCCGCGTGGATCAGGATCGTGTCGCCGGCCTTCACCGGATACGTGCGGCGCAGCAGGTAGTGCGCGGTCAGGCCCTGCAGCATCACCGACGCCGCGTCGTCGTAGCTGATGCCGTCCGGCAGCTTCACGAGCCGGTCGACCGGCATCACGCGCTCCTGCGCGTATGCGCCCGGCGGTTGCCCGACGTACGCGACGCGGTCCCCCGCCTTGAGCGTGGTCACGCCTTCGCCGACGGCCGTCACCTCGCCCGCCGCCTCCATCCCGAGACCGCCGGGCAGCGCTTGCGGGTACAGACCGGTGCGGAAATAGACGTCGATGTAGTTGAGGCCGACCGCGTGCTGCCGGATGCGGACTTCACCCGCCTTCGGTTCGCCGACCTCGACATCGACCCACTTCATCACGTCCGGGCCGCCCGGCTGGTCGTATCGGATTGCTTTCGGCATCGTTTCGCTCCTCGTTTGTCTGGGAATCGTGTTCGGCGAATGCGTCGACATCGCCCCTACGGTGATGCGTGCGAACACCGGTCACAAAGTTCAATTCTCGCGCGTCCTGTGCCGTCATGCACCGCGCCATCGCAATCCCTTCACGTTTTTAGGGTTTTCGCGGGAAACGAATTGCAAGGGCCATGCATGCCGGAGGACGGCACGGCTTTGAACGAGTCGCAGCAGTTTGCTCGTCGCACTTTCGAATCGATGACGGTCGTCACACTTCGACACCTTCAAATCATCGCTTTTGGGTCGAATGAATCTCCGTTCCGTCCGCGATGGCCGTGCCCGACCGCCCCTGCGCATCTTCGGCTTGCCGTTGGTACGCGACGAATCTGCCGCGCCGCGTCGTCGTACTCACCCCGGAATCGGCGACCTTGATACAGGTCGGCCTGGTTGCTCAACTTCTTGCCTCGCACATTTACGAGATGACGGTCGTGCTATTTTGCCGTTTGCCAAATTCGCCAAGCCTACGCCATGAAACTCTTGCTTATCCGGAATGTGGTCATTCTCGCGTCGTTGTCGGCAAGTATCGGCACCGCCACGGCGGCCGCAGTATCGCGCGTCGACGGCGTCCGGCTGCTCGACGACATGAACCGCTCCGACAACAGTCCGTACGCCGACGCCCAGCGCCACGCGATGGCCGGGTATCTGGCTGGCGTCGCCGATGCCACCGAGGGCAAGGAATGGTGCGACCACGGTCGCGTCAAACCGGGAGAAATCGATTCGGAAGTGATTGGCGATCTCCGGAAGCTGCCAAGAGACGCGCTGAAGGCAAGCGCAGCAAGATTGGTTACCCATGTCTTGCAACAAAAATATCCTTGCCGTTAATCGAGGGGAAACCTGTTTGAAACCGCCGTTCTCTTTACTGAGCAGCCACTATCCAGGCAACAAGACTGTTTCGAGGGAGGCGCTTTACCAAGAACTGGGCTGGCAAGATCTGATTCAGAATCCGTCGTATGCAAATACCTGCGCCATTCGGATCAGTGTGGCTCTTGTCAAATGCGGAATAACGTTGCGTGGTGGACTGGCCATTCAGCAAGGGCCGCATCGTGGACGCCGTGTCGAGGCAGGCCAAGCCAGGCTAGCCAGGATGCTGGCGGAGCCGGCGTATTTCGGCAAAGCCGAAGCGTTTCGACGAGACGACGCGGTGCTCGGCATTGCCGCCAGAAAGGGCGTGGTCGCTTTCTGGAACATACCGGCTTACATGAACGGTCGTGGCGGACATATCGACCTGATCGACGGTGCCCGAGCCCTCTGTGGCTCCGATTGCTACTGGGCGGCATCGGAAGTGTGGTTTTGGCCATTGCGATAATCGGCAGTACCCCGGCCCGGCGCAACCCATGCCGATATCGCCATCCTCGACGCACAGCGCCGCCATGCGGCAGAGAGACAGACATGGCGACGCCGGACAAGGATATTCGTGCCGCAGCCTGCGCCTAGCAGCGGTCCTGCATGTTCCGCGCCAGATCGTCGAGCAGCATCCGCGCGGTCGCGACATTGGTCGCGACCGGCACGTCGTGCACGTCGCACGCGCGCACCAGCGCGGTGATGTCCGGATCGTGCGGCTGCGCGGTCATCGGGTCGCGCAGGAACACGACGATGTCGACACGGCCGTCGACCAGTTCCGCGCCGATCTGCAGGTCGCCGCCGCACGGCCCCGACAGCTTGCGCTCGACGTCGAGCCCGTGCGCGGCGGCGATGCGGCCGCCCGTCGTGCCGGTCGCGACCAGCCGACATTGCGCGAGCGTCTCGCGGTACTGGCCCGCGAGCGCGACGATGTCGTCCTTCTTCGCGTCGTGCGCAATCAGTGCGATGCGGGGTTTGCTCATCTCCGTTTCCTTCGTGGTTCGATTAGTGTCGTCGTGAAAGGCGGTGCGCGCGTCAGAACGTGCCCGGATACGCGCCGCCGTCGAGCAGCCAGTTCTGCCCGGTGATGTAGCCGGCATGCACGCTGCACAGGAATGCGCACGCCGCGCCGAACTCTTCGCGCGTGCCGAGGCGGCCGGCCGGGATGTCCTTCGTGCGCCGCGCGCGCAGTTCGTCGACCGTCACGCCCTGCGCCTTCGCCGACGCGGCGAGCGTGGTCGCGATCCGGTCGGTGTCGAACAGGCCCGGCAACAGGTTGTTGATCGTCACGCCCTGCCCCGCGACCTTGCGCGACAGCCCCGCGACGAAGCCGGTCAGCCCCGAGCGCGCGCCGTTCGACAGCGCCAGCACGTCGATCGGCGCCTTCACGGCCGAGCTCGTGATGTTGACGATCCGGCCGAAGCCGCGCGCGATCATCCCGTCGACGGTCGCGCGGATCAGCTCGATCGGCGTCAGCATGTTCGATTCGAGCGCGCGGATCCAGTCGTCGTGCGAGAAGTCGCGGAAGTCGCCGGGCGGCGGGCCGCCGGCATTCGTCACGAGAATGTCCGGCTGCGGGCACGCGGCGAGCGCGGCCGCGCGCCCGTCCGGCGTCGTGATGTCGCAGGCGACCGCGGTCACCGACACGTTCGCGCCGGCGCGGATCTCCTCCGCGGTTTCCTCCAGCGTGTCGCGCGTGCGCGCGACGATCACGAGGTTCACGCCCTCGGCGGCCAGCGCTTCCGCGCAGCCGCGACCGAGCCCCTTGCTGGCCGCGCACACCAGCGCGGTCTTTCCTTCGATGCCGAGATCCATCGTCGATTCCTTGGTGGCGACACGCGCCGGCTCGGCCCGATCACGCCGGCGCACGGACCCCGGACGGGGCGGGCGGGCAATCGGGCGGCAGCGGGCGCGCGGATTGTCGTGAGACGTCGATATTATCCGGATCATGCGGCTCGCCTTGGTAAAATTGCGGGCATAAGCGCGCGGCCGGCTTGCGCCCGCCACCGCCCCCGATCCTCTTTTGCCGCCAAGGCGCCCCCGTCATGAAACAGGACAGCCGTTTCCCGAATCTCTTCATCACCGATCACCCGCTGATCCAGCACAAGCTCACGCACATGCGCGACAAGGACACGTCCACGCGCACGTTCCGCGAGCTGCTGCGCGAAATCACGCTGCTGATGGGCTATGAGATCACCCGCAACCTGCCGATCACGACCAAGCGGGTCGAAACCCCGCTCGTCGAGGTCGACGCGCCGGTGATCGCGGGCAAGAAGCTGGCGATCGTGCCGGTGCTGCGCGCGGGCATCGGGATGTCGGACGGCCTGCTCGACCTGGTTCCGTCCGCCCGCGTCGGCCACATCGGCGTGTACCGCGCCGACGACCACCGCCCGGTCGAATACCTGGTGCGCCTGCCGGATCTGGAAGACCGCATCTTCATCCTGTGCGACCCGATGGTCGCGACCGGCTACTCGGCCGTGCACGCGGTCGACGTGCTGAAGCGCCGCAACGTGCCGGCCGCGAACATCATGTTCGTCGCGCTGGTCGCGGCGCCCGAAGGCGTGCAGGTGTTCCAGGACGCGCACCCGGACGTGAAGCTGTTCGTCGCGTCGCTCGATTCGCACCTGAACGAGCATGCGTACATCGTGCCGGGCCTCGGCGACGCGGGCGACCGCCTGTTCGGCACCAAGAACTGAGCCCCGGTACGGCCGCGCGGCGCGCGGCCCGGCTCGCGACGGCCCGCCTGGCCGTCCGGCCATGCGCGGCGGCCCCGATCCGGCGGTCGCCGCGTGATAAAATCTCGATCCACTCGACACGCGCGGCCCCGCGGCTTCATGCCCGCCGAAACGGCCGCCGATTCAACGACACATTGAAACAATCGCCCGCGCTGTGCGCCCGGGCACGGAGAAAGGTATGGCTGGTCATTCGAAATGGGCCAACATCAAGCATAAGAAGGCAGCGGCCGACGCGAAGCGCGGCAAGATCTGGACCCGCCTGATCAAGGAAATCCAGGTCGCGGCGCGCCTCGGCGGCGGTGACGTCAACTCGAACCCGCGCCTGCGTCTGGCGGTCGACAAGGCGGCCGACGCGAACATGCCGAAGGACAACGTCAAGCGCGCGATCGATCGCGGCGTCGGCGGCGCGGATGGCGCGAACTACGAGGAAATCCGCTACGAAGGCTACGGCATCAGCGGCGCGGCGATCATCGTCGACACGCTGACCGACAACCGCACCCGCACGGTCGCGGAAGTCCGCCATGCGTTCTCGAAGTTCGGCGGCAACATGGGCACCGACGGCTCGGTCGCGTTCATGTTCGATCACGTCGGCCAGTTCCTGTTCGCACCGGGCACGTCGGAAGACGCGCTGATGGAAGCCGCGCTCGAAGCCGGCGCGAACGACGTGAACACGAACGACGACGGCTCGATCGAAGTGCTGTGCGACTGGCAGGCATTCTCGGCGGTGAAGGACGCGCTCGAAGCCGGCGGCTTCAAGGCCGAGCTCGCCGAAGTGACGATGAAGCCGCAGAACGAAGTCGAATTCACCGGCGACGACGCGGCGAAGATGCAGAAGCTCCTCGACGCGCTCGAGAACCTCGACGACGTGCAGGACGTGTATACGAACGCCGTCATCGTCGAGGAATGAGGTGCCGGCCGCCGTGTTCCTGTCGCGGCGGCGGCCCGACCGAATCCGCGGCCGGCGCGCCTGAGCGTGCCGGCCGCCCTGTTTTCTAGTCTGCGGGGAATCCCATGAAACTACTCGTCGTCGGTTCCGGCGGCCGCGAACATGCGCTGGCGTGGAAGCTCGCGCAGTCGCCGCGCGTCCAGATGGTCTACGTCGCGCCCGGCAATGGCGGCACGGCGCAGGACGAGCGTCTGAAGAACGTCGACATCACGGCGCTCGACGAACTCGCCGATTTCGCGGAACGCGAAGGCGTCGCGTTCACGCTCGTCGGGCCGGAAGCGCCGCTCGCGGCCGGCATCGTCAACCTGTTCCGCGCGCGCGGCCTGAAGGTCTTCGGCCCGACCCGCGAAGCCGCGCAGCTCGAGAGCTCGAAGGATTTCGCGAAGGCGTTCATGAAGCGCCACGGCATCCCGACCGCCGAGTACGAAACGTTCTCCGACGTGGCCGCCGCGCACGCGTACATCGACGCGAAGGGTGCGCCGATCGTCGTGAAGGCCGACGGCCTCGCGGCCGGCAAGGGCGTCGTCGTCGCGATGACGCTCGAAGAAGCGCACGAAGCCGTCGACATGATGCTGTCGGGCAACAAGCTCGGCGACGCCGGCGCGCGTGTCGTGATCGAGGAATTCCTCGATGGCGAGGAAGCGAGCTTCATCGTGATGGTCGACGGCAAGCACGCGCTGGCGCTGGCGTCCAGCCAGGACCACAAGCGCCTGCTCGACGAGGATCGCGGCCCGAACACCGGCGGCATGGGGGCGTATTCGCCCGCGCCGATCGTCACGCCGCAGATGCACGCACGCGTGATGCGCGAGATCATCATGCCGACCGTGCGCGGGATGGAGAAGGACGGCATCCGCTTCACGGGCTTCCTGTATGCGGGCCTGATGATCGACAAGGAAGGCAATCCGCGCACGCTCGAGTTCAACTGCCGGATGGGCGACCCGGAAACGCAGCCGATCATGGCGCGCCTGAAGAGCGATTTCTCGAAGGTCGTCGAGCAGGCGATCGCAGGCACGCTCGACACGGTCGAGCTCGACTGGGACCGCCGCACCGCGCTGGGCGTCGTGCTGGCCGCGCACGGTTATCCGGACGCGCCGCGCAAGGGCGACCGCATCAACGGGATCCCGGCCGAGACCGAACAGGCCGTCACGTTCCACGCAGGCACGTCGCTCGACGGCGACAAGCTGACGACGTCCGGCGGCCGCGTGCTGTGCGTGGTCGGCCTCGCCGATTCGGTGCGCGAAGCGCAGCAGCATGCGTACGACACGATCAACCAGATCAATTTCGAAGGCATGCAGTACCGCCGCGACATCGGCTTTCGCGCGCTCAACCGCAAGAGCGCCTGACGCTGCAATTGCCGCCCCGCCCGCGGGCGGCGGCGGCTCGTCTGCCGGGGTTCGATAGAATGCCCGGCAGAAGCCTTTTTTACGGCCTCCGCTTCGGGCGGGGGCACCCAGTCCAGACATGACCGATTCGACCTACGACGTGGCGCGCGTGCGCACGTACCTCCAGGGCCTGCAGACACGCATCGCCGACGCGCTCGGCGCGCTCGACGGTACGCCGCTCGCGACCGACGCATGGCAACGCGGGCCGGCCGAACGCCTGCGCGGCGGCGGCTGCACGCGGATTCTCGAAGGCGGCCGCGTGTTCGAACGCGCGGGGATCGGCTTTTCCGACGTCGCGGGCGATGCGCTGCCGCCGTCGGCGAGCGCGGCGCGCCCGCAACTCGCGGGCCGCGGCTTCGAGGCGCTCGGCGTGTCGCTGGTGCTGCACCCGCGCAATCCTTACTGCCCGACCGTCCACATGAACGTGCGGATGCTGATCGCGACGAAACCGGGCGAGGAGCCCGTGTTCTGGTTCGGCGGCGGCATGGATCTGACACCGGTGTACGGTTTCGAGGACGACGCCCGGCATTTCCACCAGACCTGCAAGGATGCGCTCGACCCGTTCGGCGTCGAGCTCTACCCGCGCTTCAAGAAGTGGTGCGACGAGTATTTCTTCCTGAAGCACCGCAACGAGATGCGCGGCATCGGCGGGATCTTCTTCGACGATTTCTCGGAGCCCGGTTTCGAACGCTCGTTTGACCTGATGCAAAGCGTCGGCGACGCGTTCCTGCAGGCCTACCTGCCGATCGTCGAGCGGCGCGCCGAGCTGCCGTACGGCGAGCGCGAGCGCGACTTCCAGGCTTACCGCCGCGGCCGCTACGTCGAATTCAACCTCGTGTTCGACCGCGGCACGCTGTTCGGCCTGCAAAGCGGCGGCCGGACCGAGTCGATCCTGATGTCGATGCCGCCGGTCGCGAACTGGCGCTACAACTGGCAGCCCGAGCCGGGTTCGCCGGAAGCGCGCCTGTACAGCGACTTCATCGTGCCGCGCGACTGGGTCTGACCCTGCCTCAAGCAAAGGACGCGTTTCTGGACACCACCGCCCGCCCCGCCCCGCTGCCGCGTCGTATCGGCTTGCTGGGCGGCACTTTCGACCCGATCCACGACGGCCATCTCGCGCTCGCGCGCCGGTTCGCCGAACTGCTCGGCCTGACCGAACTCGTGCTGCTGCCCGCCGGGCAGCCGTACCAGAAGCGCGACGTCTCGGCCGCCGAGCATCGGCTCGCGATGACGCGCGCGGCCGCCGGCTCGCTGTCCGTGCCGGGCGTGACCGTGACCGTCGCCACCGACGAGATCGAGCACGCCGGCCCGACCTATACGGTCGAGACGCTCGCGCGCTGGCGCGAGCGGGTCGGCCCGGACGCGTCGCTGTCGCTGCTGATCGGCGCCGACCAGCTCGTGCGCCTCGACACGTGGCGCGACTGGCGCAAGCTGTTCGACTACGCGCACATCTGCGTGTCGACGCGCCCGGGGTTCGACCTCGGCGCGGCGCCGCCGGACGTCGCGCAGCAAATCACCGCGCGGCAAGCCGGCGCCGGCGTGCTCAAGGCCACGCCGGCAGGCCACCTGCTGATCGATACGACCCTTTCGTTCGACATAGCCGCGACCGACATCCGCGCCCACCTGCGCGAATGCATCGCGCGCCATGCGCAAATGCCCGACGCATCGGCCGAGCATGTGCCGGCCGCCGTATGGGCCTATATTCTTCAACATCGCCTCTACCATTCCTGAATCCATGGATATTCGCAAACTGCAGCGCGTGATCGTCGACGCCCTCGAAGACGTCAAGGCGCAAGACATCAAGGTGTTCAACACCAGCCACCTGACCGAACTGTTCGACCGCGTGGTCGTCGCTTCGGGCACCTCCAACCGCCAGACCAAGGCGCTCGCGTCGAGCGTGCGTGACAAGGTCAAGGAAGCCGGCGGCGACATCGTCAGCTCCGAAGGCGAAGACACCGGCGAATGGGTGCTCGTCGACTGCGGCGACGCAATCGTGCACATCCTGCAACCGGCCCTGCGCCAGTACTACAACCTCGAGGAAATCTGGGGCGACAAGCCCGTGCGGATGAAGCTCGGCGGCGGCAAGGGCAACGGCTTCGCCCAGGCCAGCGAAGGCGACGACGAAGAAGAGGAAGCCGCGCCCGCCCGCCCGGCGCGCAAGACGGCCGCTCGCCGCCGTTGAGCCCCGATTCGTCAAGCGTCTTCCGATGAAGCTTTTCATCCTTGCGGTCGGCCACAAGATGCCGGGCTGGATCGCATCCGGCTTCGACGAATACACGAAGCGGATGCCGCCCGAGCTGCGCATCGAGTTGCGCGAGATCAAGCCCGAACTGCGTTCGGGCGGCCGCAGCGCCGAAAGCGTGATGGCGGCCGAGCGGCAGAAGATCGAGGCCGCGCTGCCGAAGGGCGCGCGCCTCGTCGCGCTCGACGAGCGCGGCCGCGACTGGACCACGATGCAGCTCGCCCAGGCGCTGCCCGGCTGGCAGCAGGACGGCCGCGACGTCGCGTTCGTGATCGGCGGCGCCGACGGGCTCGATCCCGAACTGAAAGCGCGTGCCGACACGCTGCTGCGCATCTCGATGCATGACGCTGCCGCACGGGATGGTGCGCGTGCTGCTCGCCGAACAGCTTTACCGGGCGTGGAGCATCACGCAGAATCACCCCTACCACCGCGCATGACGTGTCGTCCTCGAGACGCGCGCCACGCGCGCACACCGAGATAACGACACCATGCCGTCCAGCACGCCCCCCGCGCTTTTCCCGACCCTTTACCTCGCTTCGCAAAGCCCGCGCCGCCAGGAGCTCCTGCAACAGATCGGCGTACGCTTCGAGCTGCTGCTGCCGCGCCCCGACGAGGACGCCGAGGCGCTCGAGGCCGAACTGCCCGGCGAAGCCGCCGATGCCTACGTGCGGCGCGTGACCATCGCCAAGGCCGAGGCTGCGCGTGCACGCCTCGTCGCGAGCGGCAAGCCGGCGTCGCCGGTGCTGGTCGCCGATACGACCGTCACGATCGACGGCGCGATCCTCGGCAAGCCGGCCGACGCCGACGACGCGCTCGCGATGCTGACGCGCCTCGCCGGCCGCGAACACGCGGTGCTGACCGCCGTCGCCGTGATCGCTGCCGACGGCGAACTGCTGCCGCCCGCGCTGTCGCGCTCGACGGTGCGCTTCGCGGCCGCGTCGCGCGACGCGTACGCGCGCTACGTCGAATCGGGCGAGCCGTTCGGCAAGGCCGGCGCGTACGCGATCCAGGGGCGCGCCGCCGAGTTCATCGAGCGAATCGACGGTTCCCATTCAGGTATCATGGGTCTGCCCCTTTTTGAGACTGCCGCGCTGCTGCGTGTCGCGCGCGTCGCCTTCTGAACCCACCATGAACGAAGAAATCCTGATCAACCTCACGCCGCAGGAAACGCGGGTCGCACTCGTCCAGCAAGGCGCGGTGCAGGAGCTTCACGTCGAGCGCACGCTGTCGCGCGGGCGGGTCGGCAACATCTATCTCGGCAAGGTCGTGCGCGTGCTGCCCGGCATGCAGTCGGCGTTCATCGACATCGGCCTCGAACGCGCGGCGTTCCTGCACGTCGCCGACATCTGGCATCCGCGCCTCGCGGGCGAGCCGCAGTCGGGCACGCCGCACCAGCCGATCGAGAAGATCGTGTTCGAAGGCCAGACGCTGATGGTCCAGGTGATCAAGGATCCGATCGGCACGAAGGGCGCGCGGCTGTCGACGCAGGTCAGCATCGCGGGCCGCACGCTCGTCTACCTGCCGCAGGAGCCGCATATCGGCATCTCGCAGAAGATCGAGAGCGAGGCCGAACGCGAGGCCGTGCGCGCGCGCCTGACGGCCGTGATCCCGCCGGACGAGAAAGGCGGCTACATCGTGCGCACGATCGCCGAGGATGCCACCTCCGACGAGCTCGCCGGCGACGTCACGTACCTGCGCAAGACGTGGGCGACGATCGTCGCCCAGGCACAGCGGCTGCCGGCGACGAGCCTGCTGTACCAGGATCTCGATCTCGCGCAGCGCGTGCTGCGCGATTTCGCGAACGACGACACGACGCGTATCCAGGTCGATTCGCGCGAGACGTACCAGCGCCTGTCGGAATTCGCGGGCGAATTCACGCCGGCCGTGAGCCCGAAGCTGCACCACTACACGGGCGAGCGTCCGCTGTTCGACCTGTACAACATCGAGACGGAGATCCAGCGCGCGCTATCGCGCCGCGTCGACCTGAAGTCGGGCGGTTACCTGATGATCGACCAGACCGAGGCGATGACGACGATCGACGTGAACACGGGCGGCTACGTCGGCGCACGCAACTTCGACGACACGATCTTCAAGACCAACCTCGAGGCCGCGCATACGATCGCGCGGCAGCTGCGGCTGCGCAACCTCGGCGGGATCATCATCATCGACTTCATCGACATGGAAAACGCCGAGCATCGCGACGCGGTGCTGTCCGAGTTGAAGAAGGCGCTGTCGCGCGACCGCACGCGCGTGACGGTCAACGGCTTCTCGCAGCTCGGGCTCGTCGAGATGACGCGCAAGCGCACGCGCGAATCGCTCGCGCACGTGCTGTGCGAGCCGTGCCCGACCTGCCAGGGCAAGGGCCAGGTGAAGACGTCGCGCACCGTGTGCTACGACATCCTGCGCGAGATCCTGCGCGAGTCGCGGCAGTTCAACCCGCGCGAATTCCGCGTGATCGCCGCGCAGCAGGTGATCGACCTGTTCCTCGACGAGGAGTCGCAGCATCTCGCGATGCTGATCGACTTCATCGGCAAGCCGGTGTCGCTGCAGGTCGAATCGAACCTGAGCCAGGAGCAGTACGATATCGTGCTGATGTAACGTTCCGTCCATCCGCCGCCGGCATCGCCGCGCGGCGCTTCGATGCGGCGCCCGGGCCGCCCGCGCATGTCGCGCCGGCACCCGCCGCCGCCCTTTCACCCTACCCTTTTCGCATTCACCACACACCATGAGCCAAGGCCACAACCGCCGCCAGCGCAAGAAACTCCACATCGGCGAATTCCAGGAACTCGCGTTCAACGCCACCGCGCATTACCGCAACGAAATGACCGACCTCGAGCGCGGCGAACTGATCGACGCGTTCATCGACTTCGTCGAAGCGAACGGGCTGCTGACCGTCGCGTCGGCGGACGAAGGCATCGGCGCTTACGTGATTTCCGGCGCGCCGCGCGGCACGACGACCGACGCCGACCGCGAGCTCGTGCGCGGCTGGCTGGCCGCACGGCCGGAACTGACCGACGTCAAGGTCAGCGAATTCACCGACGCGTGGTACCCGGAAGCCTGAGTTTCCGGCTTCACGCCCGTCGCGCAGCGCCCGCGCCTGCCCGCCGCCACGGCGGGTGAGGCCGGCGCCGCCCCGCTCCCTCCGCCTCGCCTCCGCATCCCCTCCGCATCCCCTTCCGCCATCGCGCGATACCCACGCCACCGGCACCGACTCACACGATTTCCGCCGCGTCGACGGTGATTACCCCGATTTCGGCAGTGAATCGGACGCTTACTTCAATTTAACGTTGCTTAAAAGACGGCTCGCGCCGGCAGACCTACTCTGATCGCCAGGAATCCGATGTTTTCCGGTGCGATCGGCAAGCAAGACGAAAGAATGCAAACCGCTCGCCCGACCGATGTTCCGGATTCCGGTACGGGCAAAAACGCGACACGGCGACAGGTCAATCAGGGAGACAACCAACAATGCGCCAGCCGCTTTCCCATCGCAGCGACACATTGACGCACGCGAAGGCCGCCTGACCCCACTCTCCAACGAATACGAGGACGACATGGATACGCCTACCACCCATCAAGCAGGACTCCGAATGATCATGATCGCGGCTGGCGTCGCAGCGCTGGTGTCGCTGTCCGCGTGCGGCGGCTCCGGCTCGCTGAGCCAGGGCACCGGTGGCGCAGGATCGGGTTCGGGCGATACGACGGCCACGACCGGCGGCACGAGCAACGGCTCGGGCAGCGGTTCCGGCAGCGGCTCGACCGTCGGCAGCACGGGCAGCGGCAGCGGCTCGGCGGGCAGCGGCGCATCCGCCAATGCCCTCGGCCAGACGATCGACTCGTCGAGCAACATCGTGACGGCCGCGGGCGGCGCGGTATCGAGCGTCGGCACGACGATCGCCGGCCAGTCGCTGCCCGGCACCCATGCGTCGACCACGCAAGGTCTCGGCACGGTCGTCCAGGATGCCGGCGCGGCCGTCACGACGCTCGGCACCGGCCTCGGCTCGGGGCTCGGCCAGCTCGGCGCATCGTCGAACCCGGTCGGCACGACGGTCGCGAGCACCGGCGGCGTGGTCACGAACCTCGGCGACGCGGTCGCCGCGACCGGCGGCGTCGTGTCGAGTCTCGGCGCCAGCGGTTCGGCGCTGGCGCCGCTCGCGCCCGTCACATCGCCGGTCGGCGGCGCGGTCACGATGCTCGGCAATACGATCGCAGGCGGCGGCGCGACGCTCGGCACGCAGTTGTCGACCGGTCCCGTCGCGCAGGTCACGGGCGCCGCCAGCTCGGCGATCACGCCGATCACGGCGCAGGTCGGGTCGGTCACGCAGACCGTCGCGTCGAGCACGCCGCTCGGCGCACCGCTCACGAACCTCGTGACGACGGTCGGCAACGGCGTCGCGAACGCCGGCACGACGATCGCGAAAACCGGCGGGAATCCGGTGACGACCGGCGTCGGCAACGTCGTCACCGCGACCGGCAACACGGTGGCCACCGCCGGCACGGCGCTGCTGGGCGGTGGCGGCGCCGCGACGAGCCCGCTCGCACCGGTCACGGGGCTCTTGTCGACCGGCGCACTCGGCGGCGCGACGGGCGGCAGCAACCCGGCCGGTGCGCTCACGTCGGCGGTCGGCACCGTGACGGGAGCGGTGTCGGGCGCAGCCGGCGGCTCGCCCGTCGCGGGGCTGACGGGCGGCAGCGGCACCGGTGCGCTCTCGAAAACGGGCGGCGTGCTCGCCCCCGTGACGACGACGCTCGGCGCGCTGGTCAAGTAAGCGGCAGGCCGGCACGGCGCCCGCATCGTCGCAGACGATCGGGCGCCTTCGACTTGGCCTGAGCCTTAGCCTTCGCCTTCATTCACCCTCTTCCCCACCCCGCGATCCCTTCCTTTTCCCGACAGTCCGCCTCCAGCCAGCCATCGAAATCGGACCTGAAAGCAAGACACGTTAAAATCTCACCTCGCGTGGTGCGCCGCCCGCACCCGCCATCCATCGCCAGCCGCGTGCCTCCGGGCCGCCCCCGACCCATGGAGTGAGTGTCAATGAGCGGCGGACCTCCGTTTCCCGCATCCCGCAGCAAGTCGTTGCCGTCCTCGACGGTTTTCCTGATCCTCGCCGCCGCCACGCTGCTGTCCGGCTGCGGGCTGCTGCCGGTGCAGAATCCGCCCGCGCCGATCAGCGAGGCGCTCGTCGAGCCCGTCGAGGAAACCGCCGGCGAACCGCTGACGATGCCGCCCGTGCCCGCGCCGACGCACCCGGAGGAACCGGAAGCGCCGAAGAAGCCGCACCGCGAAGCCACGCGGCCGAAGCCCGTGCAGCGCCCCGAATCGCCGACACCGCCGCCGCCTCCGCCGCCGCCGATCGTCGCGACGCGCCCGCTCGACCGCACCCAGATCCATGCGCTGCTCGACAGCGAAGTCGCGCGCCGCAACGGCAAGGTGATCGGCCGCGCGGTCGACATGGTGACCGACGCGAGCGGCAAGCCGCGCGAGATGATCGTGAACCTGCAGGGCTTCATGGGCGTGGGCGACCGCAAGGTCATCTTCCCGTGGAACGTGTTCCGCTTCACGCCCGGTGGCAAACAGGAGCCGATCGTGCTCGACGTGCCGTCGGGCGACCTCCCGCCGGCCGCGCGGCCCAAGGCCGTGCCGCTGTCCGGTTCGGCCGCCGCCTCGCCTGCGACGCGGCTGCCGATGCTCGACAGCGACGTCGAGCGCCCGAACGGCACGAAGATCGGCCGCATCGTCGACGTGCTGATCGACCGCGCATCGCAGCCGCAGGCGGTCGTGCTCGACCTCGGCGGCCTGGTCAATACCGACCGCCGTTCGATCGCCGCGAGCTGGGGCGCGCTGCGCTTCGTCACGCGCGACAAGGCGCTGCATCCGCAGCTCGACCTGAACGACGCACAGATCAAGGCGTCGCCGCCCTACGCGGCCGACAAGCCGATCGTCGCGGTTTTCCCCCCGCCCGTTGCCCCGGCACCGGCTTCGTCTGCGAGCGCGACCCGATGACGATCAAGCATTCCGTCAGCGCACGCAGTCTCCGGTCCCTCGACTGGCTCAACTTCTTCGTTGCAAACGTTCAAACAGGGTTCGGTCCGTTCATCGCGTCCTACCTCGCGTCGCACAAGTGGACGCAGGGCGAGATCGGCATGGTGCTGTCGATCGGCACGATCAGCGCGATGGTCAGCCAGGTGCCCGGCGGCGCGGCCGTCGATGCGCTGAAGAACAAGAAAGGCGCGGCCGCGTGGGCGATCGCGGCCATCATCCTGTCCGCGGTGCTGCTCGCGTCGAGCCCGACGATCGTGCCGGTGATCGCCGCCGAGGTGTTCCACGGCTTCGCGAGCTGCATGCTCGTGCCGGCCATGGCCGCGATCTCGTTCTCGCTCGTCGGCCGCGCCGACCTCGGCGACCGGCTCGGCCGCAACGCGCGCTGGGCGTCGATCGGCAGCGCGGTCGCGGCGGGCCTGATGGGGCTCACCGGCGAATATTTCTCCGCCCGCGCGGTGTTCTGGCTGACCGCCGTGCTCGCGCTGCCCGCGCTGTTCGCGCTCGCGATGATCCAGCCGACCCACGAGGTGATCCCGCAGTCGTCGAAGCCCGACGATCGCGACGAAGCCGGCGAACGCGAAACGCTGCTCGAGCTGCTGCGCGACCGCCGGATGCTGATCTTCGCGGCGTGCGTCGTGCTGTTCCACCTGTCGAACGCGGCGATGCTAAACCTCGCGGCCGGTGAAGTCACGGCCGGGATGGGCGAGAACGTGCAGCTCGTGATCGCCGCGTGCATCATCGTGCCGCAGGCCATTGTCGCGATGCTGTCGCCGTGGGTCGGCCGCTCCGCGCAACGCTGGGGGCGCCGGCCGATCCTGTTGCTCGGCTTCTCGGCGCTGCCGGTGCGCGCGCTGCTGTTCGCCGGCGTGAGCAGCCCGTACCTGCTGGTACCGGTGCAGATGCTCGACGGCATCAGCGCGGCCGTGTTCGGCGTGATGCTGCCGCTGATCGCGGCCGACGTCGCGGGCGGCAAGGGCCGCTACAACCTGTGCATCGGGCTCTTCGGGCTCGCGGCCGGGATCGGCGCGACACTCAGCACGGCCGCGGCCGGCTACGTCGCCGATCACTTCGGCAACGCCGTGAGCTTCTTCGGGCTCGCGGGCGCCGGTGCGCTCGCGGTGCTGCTGGTCTGGCTCGTGATGCCCGAAACGCGCGTCGCGAACGGTGACGCGGCCGCCGACGAACCGGCCGCCGCATCGCCCGAACAGGCGCGCTGACCCCGGCGCGCCGCCGTTACCCGCTTCTTGGCCAACGCATGATGGATACGATCAGGACACTCAACGAAGCCCGCCAGCAGATCCAGCAGTCGATCTTCGACCTCTTCAAGGGGCTGTCATTCAGCGAGCGGCTTGCCCAGGGCGGGCTGATGGCGCTCCAGGCCGTGTGCGGCGCCTGCCTCGCGTACGTGATCGGCCGCGCGCTGCACACCGAGCAGGCCGTGTGGGCGGCGATCACCGCGATCGCCGTGACGCAGCACAACTACTCGGACACGATGTCGCTGTCGCGCGACCAGTTCGTCGGCGCGATGGTCGGCGGCGTGCTCGGCTTCGCCGGCGCGGCGCTCGGCGGCGACCGCCTCGTCGCGTATGCGATGACCGTCGCGGTCGTGATCGTCTGCTGCTGGTGCCTGAACGTCGGCAGCGCGGCACGGCTCGGCGGCGTGACCGCGACGATCGTGCTGCTGTTTCCGGGCAACGGCCCGCTGTGGGACATTCCGCTGATGCGGCTCGGCGAGGTGACGCTCGGCACCGTGTGTGCGCTGGGCGTGTGCTGGGTGATGTCGAAAATCGAGCGCCGCTGGTTCCGCCACGCGGCGGCAAAGTGACGCGTTGATCCGGTTGCCCGGCGCGCATCGCGGCATCGCGCGATCCGTGCCGGGCCGTCGGCCAGGTCAGTTGCCGATCCGCAGCACGATGCCGGAACCGATCTGCACCAGCAGGTGATCCCCGCCGACGCCGACCCATTGATAGCCGCGCGGCGGCGGGCTCAGGCGATAGCCGCGCCAGTCGTCGATCACGTACTGGCGATCGCGGAACTCGGGCGGAAGCCGGTCGCCCTTGTGCCATTCGCGGCGCGGCTGGTCGGCCCAGCGCGGCGGCACGTCGTCCTCATGGCGCATCTGGCCGGGCGGCATGTGTTTCGGGCCGTGGCCGCGCTGCATGCCGTGGCCACCCTGGTCGTCGTGGTGGTCGTGATCCTGCGCCATCGCGGCCGGCGCGGCGAAACCCGCCGCGATCAGCGCAGCCAGCATCATTCTGTGCATCTTCTTCATCGTGCCTTCCCTCCGTGTTGTCACGTCGAACGAAACCACTCGGACTGCCCGATGAAGACTAGCACACGGTATCGCGGGGCCACATGACCGCGCATATGACCGCGCGTTACGCCGCCTGCTGCTGGTACTGGATCCGGTGCAGGTGCGCGTAGAGGCCGCCGTGGCGCAGCAGTTCGTCGTGGCTGCCCTCCTCGACGATCTTGCCGGCCTCGAGCACGAGGATGCGATCCGCGCGCTCGATCGTCGACAGCCGGTGCGCGATCACGAGCGTCGTGCGGCCTTCCATCAGCCGCTCGAGCGCGGCCTGCACGTGGCGCTCCGATTCCGAGTCGAGCGCCGACGTCGCTTCGTCGAGGATCAGGATCGGCGCATCCTTGTAGATCGCGCGCGCGATCGCGAGCCGCTGGCGCTGGCCGCCGGACAGCCGCATCCCGTTGCCGCCGACGAGCGTGTCGAGCCCGTCGGGCATCGCGGCGACCGCATCGGCGAGGTTCGCGGCCTCGAGCGCGGCCTGCACGCGCGCGCGGTCGGGCGTCTGCCCGTACGCGACGTTCGCGGCGATCGTGTCGTTGAACAGCACGACGTCCTGGCTGACCATCGCCATCTGGCCGCGCAACGCGTGGAGGTCGTAGTCGGCCACCGGCACGCCGTCGACCAGGATCGCCCCGTCGGTCGGATCGAAGAAGCGCGGCAGCAGGTTCACGAGCGTCGTCTTGCCGCTGCCCGACGGGCCCGCGAGCGCGATCATTTCACCGGGCGCGACCTTGAACGAGATGCGGTCGAGCGTCGGCCGCTCGGCCGCGCCGTAGTCGAACGTCACGTTGCGGAACTCGATGTCGCCGCGCGCCTGGGCGAGCGGCCGGCCGCCGCCTTGCGGCTCGGCCGGCTCGTCAATCAGCCCGAAGATCAGTTCGGCGGCCGTCATCCCGCGCTGCAGCGGCTGGTTGACGTCGATCAGGTGCTTGAGCGGCGAGATCACCAGCAGCATCGACGTGACGAACGCGACGAAGCCGCCGACCGTCGTCTGGTCGTTCGACGACTGCACGACCGCGATCGTGATCACGACCGCGAGCGCGATCGACGCGAGGAATTGCGTGAGCGGCTGCGCGAGGCCGCCGGAGATCGTCATGCGCATCGCGTAGCCGCGCAGGCGCTTGCTCATCTGCGTGAAGCGGTCCATCTCGTACGCTTCGCCGTTGTGCACCTTGACGACCTTGTAGCCGCCGACCGTCTCCTCGACGATGTACGACAGCTCGTTGGTCAGCGTCTGGTGCTCGCGGTTCAGGCGGCGCAGGCGGCGGTTGATCTTGCTGACGAGCCAGCCGATGCCCGGCAGGATCACCGCGACGATCAGCGTGAGCCGCCAGTTCAGGTAGAACAGGTAGCCGAGCAGGAAGATCACCGTCAGCGAATCGCGCACGAGCGTGACCATCACGCCGGTCAGCACCGACAGGATCTGGTTGACCTCGAACACGATCGCGTTGATCACCGTGCTCGCCGTCTCGCGCTGGAAGAACGACGCGCCCGTATGCAGCATCCGCTGGAACATCTCGAGCCGCAGTTGCAGCAGAATGCGGTTCGACACGTAGTTGAGCAGGTAATTCGACGCGTACTGCGACACGCCGCGCACGAGCGCGAGCCCGATCACGGCCATCGGCACGTACCATTTCGCGCGGTCGCTGCCGTGCGAGCCAAAGCCGTGGTCGAGCAGCGGCTTGAGCAGCGCCGGAATCCCGGCCTCGGTGGCCGCGACGACGCCCATCGTCATCACGGCGAGCACCACGATGCCGATCAGCGGCCGGATGTACGGCCACAGGCGCTTGAGGACCGTCACGGGCGAGGTGCCCGTGCCGTCCATCGGTTTGCGAAGAGTGTTCTGGGTTTCCAAGGCAATCCTTCTTGAGCCGCGATGCGGCGCCCGGACGTGGCCGCCCGGGAATTCGCCCTGTCGGGCGGGTGCCGAAAAGGGCTCAACATTATAGCCGCACCGCCCCCGCCGGCACGGTCCTGGCCGATGCGGGCGGCGCCCGGGCCGCGGGTATACTGCCGCTCACCGTTTTCTCCGCCTTTTCCGACGATTTCATGGCTGAACCCTCCCTCGGCGTCGCCCTCATCGCCCTCAACGCGTCCGCGCGGCTTGCCCAGTGCCTGGCCGCGCTGTCGTTCGCCGACGACGTCGTCGTCATCGACGGCGGCAGCACCGACGATACCGTCGCGATCGCGCAGGCGCACGGCGCGCGCGTGATCGTCGAGCGCGACTGGCCGGGCTTCGGCCCGCAGAAGAACCGCGCGCTCGACGCGCTCGACACCGACTGGATCCTGTCCCTCGATACCGACGAAGTCGTCACCCCGGAACTCGCGCAATCGATCCGCGACACGCTCCGCGCGCCGGCCGCGCAGGTCTATGCGGTCGACCGCCTGTCGAGCTTCTGCGGCCAGTGGATCCATCACAGCGGCTGGTATCCGGACTGGATCCCGCGCCTGTTCCGGCGCGGCGCCGCGCGCTTCTCGGACGATCTCGTGCACGAGCGCCTCGTGTTCGACGGCGCCGCGCAGCGGCTGTCCGGCAAGCTGATGCACTACTCGTACGAGGATTTCGAAACCGTCGTGCGCAAGCTCGACGCCTATTCGACGGCCGGCGCGCGCCAGCGCCGCGCGGCCGGCCAGCGCGGCGGCTTCGGCATGGCGCTCGCGCGCGGCGCCTGGGCGTTCGTGCGCACCTACGTGCTGCGCCGCGGCTTCCTCGATGGCCGCGCCGGCTTCATGATCGCCGTGTTCAACGCGGAAACCGTGTACTACCGTTTCCTGAAGCTCGGCCACGAACAGGCCCGCTGAGCACCCGCCCGGCAGGGAGCCGGCCCGGCGTTACAATGCCGGGCTGCCCGCGCCGCGCGTGCCCGCCCGACCGGCGGCGCCACGCGCCGCCCGCCACGACGACTACCGAATCCGACCGCCATGTTCTCCATCATCATTCCGACCTGGAACAACCTGCCGTACCTCAAGCTCGTCGTCGACAGCCTGCGCCGCCACTCCGCGTACGACCACCAGATCATCGTGCACGTGAACGACGGCTCGGACGGCACGCTCGACTGGGTGCGCAGCGAAGGGATCGAGCACACCGCGTCGCCGACCAACATCGGCATCTGCCATGCGGTGAACTGGGCCGCCGCGCGCGCCACGCGCGACTACGTCGTCTACATGAACGACGACATGTTCTGCTGCCCCGGCTGGGACACGGCGCTCGTGCGCCGCATCCAACAGATGCCGACCGACCTCTTCATGCTGTCGGGCACGATGGTCGAGCCGGTCGACACGCGCAACCCGTGCGTCGTGGTCAGCAATTTCGGCCGCGACGCCGAACATTTCGACGCGGCGGGCCTCGTCGCGGCGGCTCCGAAGCTCGTGCGCGCCGACTGGCTGGGCTCGACCTGGCCGCCGACGCTCGTGCACCGCGACTGGTGGAACCGGATCGGCGGCTACAGCAGCGAGCTGTCGCCCGGCATGAGCAGCGACAACGACTTCTCGATGAAATTCTGGGATGCCGGCTGCCGGATCTTCATCGGCGTCGGCGACAGCCTCGTCTACCACTTCCAGCAGAAGAGCACGGGCAAGATCGTCAAGAACGATGGTCGCCGCCAGTTTCTGAACAAATGGGGCATGACCCAGGCGACGTTCGACCGCCACTACCTGCATCGCGGCGAGCCGGCGGGCACGCGCATCGCGCTCGACACGCCGGCCGTGGAAGGCAGCCTGAAGCGCGCGCTGCTGCGCTCGCGGATCAAGCGCGCGTTCAGCTGATCGCGCCCCGAAAACGACACGGAAACGCGCGCTGCTTCGCGTATACTCTGCGCCGTTCGTCCCGGATCTCCCGCCGGGGCGCGCGGCGCGCAGCACGACGTACGCAAGCCGCATTCGTCCATTCGACAGGTTCCGATGCTTTCGTTTTCCGCTCCCGCCTCGCGGCGCCTGACCGCCGCCCGCGCATTCGCCGTCGCCGCGCTCTGCATGGTGCCCGTCTCGACCGCGCTGACCAACGTGTTCTGCGGGCTGTTCGCCGCCGCGCTCGTGATTTCCCCCGAATTCTGGCGTGACCTGCGCTCGTTCGTCACCGACCCGGCCTCGCTCGCGGCGCTGCTGATCCTGGCCGCGCTGGCCGCCAGCGTCACCTATACGGTCGCGCCGCACAACAAGGCGTGGAGCTGGGTCGCCAAGTACGACAAGCTGCTGCTGCTGCCGTTCGCCGTGCTCGCCTTCCGCCATTCGAACTGGGCGCCGATCGTGCGGCGTTGCTGGTTCGGCACGCTGTGCGTGATCCTGCTGCTGTCGACCACCAACTATCTCGGCCTGACCGCGATCGGGCCCGCGCACGCGACCGAGCTGCCGCTGTCACGCGCCTGGGTGTTCAAGAACCACATCGCCGCCGGCATGTTCGGCGCGCTGCTGTTCTACCAGGCGGCCGATCTCGCGCTGGCGACCCGCACGGCGCTGTCGCGCGCTGCATATGCGGGCGTTGCCGCGTGGTCGCTCGTCAACGTGTTCGTGATGCTGCAGGGTCGCACCGGGCAGGTCATCGCGCTGCTGCTGATCCTCGTCGTCGCCGTGCGTTTCGTGCTGTTGCTGCGCCGGCAATCGGCGCTGCGCGCGGGGCTCGCCGCCGGCGCGTTCGTGCTGGCCGGCATCGCGCTCGTGGTCGCCGCGTGCACGGTTCACAACGGCCGGCTGACGAAGGTCGTGACTGAAGTGCAGCAATACCGGCAGAGCGACGCGGTCACGTCGACCGGGCTGCGCCTCGAGTGGTACAAGAAGGGGCTCGAGTTGTATCGCCAGCGCCCGGTGATCGGCTATGGCGCGGGCGGCCTCGAATCCGAATTCGAGCGGCTCACGGCCGGCAAGACAGCAGCCGCAGGCCAGCTCACGTCGAATCCGCACAACGAATACCTGCTGATGGCCGTGCAGCTCGGCACGCTCGGGCTGGTGCTGTTCATCAACCTGATCGTGCAGATCGCGCGCGGCAGCCGTACGCTCGATCCGCGCTCGCGGCATCTGCTGCTCGGCTGGCTCGCGATCTTCGCGATCGGCAGTCTCGCGAATTCGCTGCTGCTCGATTTCGCCGAAGGGCACCTGATCGTGCTGCTGGCCGGCATCCTGCTCGGCTGCGGCGAGCGCGCCGAGGAGCTGCCGCGCGAAACGTCGGCGATCCGGCGCAGCGCGTAACGCGCAGCGGCCTGCGCTCCGCTGGGGGCCGACTCCGGCCACAGCGGCGTTCTTCACGATCGAGCTTCGACGGAAACGGGCCGGGCCGCTGGCGCGTCGCAAAACAAGCCGCCTGAAACCGGCGGAAAACGCGCGTCGCCCGCGCGTCAGTCGGAGCCGGCGCGGTGCAGTCGCGACGTATCGACGACGGCTTCGGCTGGGCCAGGCGGATTCAGCCCGAGCATCTCGGCCGCCGCCGCTTTCACGCGCTGCGCACCCAGATTGACGAGGCAGTCGCTGCGGCTGTCGACCTTGCGCTCGCAGCCCTCGTGCCGGCACGGCACGCAATCCCCCTCCCCCTGCAGCAGCCACACGTTGCCGTGCCGCCCCGAGCCGCGCAGCGGCCACGGATTCTCGGTCGCCGGCCAGTGCTGCGGCCACGGCCCCCAGCGCACGGGGTCGGACGGGCCGAACAGCGCGATCGTGTCGGTGCCGGTCGCGGCCGCGACGTGCGTCGCGCCGGTGTCGGGCCCGATGAAAAGCCGTGCGCGCCGCACGAGTTCGGCGCTTTCGCCGAACGTCAGGCGACCGACCAGGTTCAGTACATCGCCGCCCGCTTCGGCCGCGACCTGCTCCGCATACTCGCGCTCGCTGTCCGCCGGGCCGCCCGACAACGCGACCGCGAAGCCGTGTTCGCGCAGCCAGCCGATCATCTCGACCCAGCCGTCGAGCCGCCATTGCTTGTAACGGAACATCGGATACGGATGCAGGACGACCAGCGGCTTGCCGGCGCGGATCGCCGGCGATTCGGCCAGCCACGCGTCGAAGCGCGCGCGCCGCGCCGGATCGTCGCCGATGCCGGGCGCGACGACCTCGGACACCGGCTCGATGCCGATCACGGGGGCGAGCGCCAGCGTGCTGACGACCGTATGCGCGGATTCGTGGTGATTGATCGCGATCCCGTTCAGCATCATCCGCGTCAGCCACGTCACGCGGTTCGGATCGACGAGGCCGACTCGCTTGCGGCCCGCGAACCAGCTGTAGAAGCGCGGCCGGTCGGAGCTCAGCGCCGCGCACGCGAGATCGTAGCGGCGCCACATCGACAGCGCGTCGCGCAGCCGCTCGCGGAACCCCGCGCGTTGCGCGACGACGATCACGCGCCGCACGTCCGGATTGTGCTCGAGCACGCCTTCGGTGCCGCGAAACACCAGCATGTCGATCTGCGCTTCAGGCCAGCGGGCCTTCAGCGAACGGACGAGCGGCGTCGTCAGCAGCACGTCGCCGATACGGCGCGGCGCGGCAACGAGGATGGTTCTGGGCGGGCGGGCGGAAGAAAACAGGGCCACGGCGGGTGTGTCTGGCTGGCTGAACAAGGCTGGCAATGTACAGGATTTTGCAGCAGCCGGCGCGACATGGCGAATCGGCCGTCCGGTCAGCCTGATGCGGCCCCGCTCACGAGTTGCTGCGCGGCAGGCGCACCCGTGCGCCGGTGGCGTACGCGGGGCCTGCGATACCCGTGGCGCTACGAAGCGATGGTCATGATCACCGGCGTCGCAGCGGCAGCCGCGGGCTGAGTGTGTGCTGCGTCGGCCAACCGTTCGTCGCGATGGGTGGCCTGCGGCAGCAGGTGATTCACCGCACGCTCGACCGCGTCGACGCCGATCGCATCGACGGTCGCGCCGGCGCGCACGATCACGTGCGGCACACCGAGCGGATGCCAGCGCAGGTATTTCTCGGGACGGTCCTCGAACAGCGCGGCGACGGGCACGCCGAGCGCCGACGCGAGGTGCACGGGGGCGCTGTCGGCGGAGACGATCACATCGAGCAGGCTCGCCGCGGCCACCAGCTCGGCGACCGACGACGGCGCAACATGGCGCGCGCACACGTCGCGCCACGAGTCGCCCTCGGGGGCATGGCCGATGGCCGGGTCGCGGAACACGATCACGTCGGCATGCGGCGCGAGACGCCCGGCGAGGTCGCGCCAACGATCGGCCGGCCAGCGGCGCTCGACCGCCTTGTTCGTGACGAACAACCCGACGCGCGGCTTCGTGCGTGCGCCGAGCAGCCGGTACCACGCGTCCTGCAGCGCGCGGTCGGGATGAACCGACAACGCGAGGCGGTCGACGTCGGCGCGGCCGAGTTCGGGTACGAGCCGGAAACCCGACAACGCCTCGTGGCACATCGGCCGCTCGGCGACATGCTCGGGCTTGCGATCGTCGAATTCCGTCTCGGCATCGTGCCAGCGACAATCCTTCGCGCCGATCTGGCGCGCGAACTGCACGCTGCTGCGATGCATGCCGCCGTTCGGCACGACCACGAGGTCGAACCGCAAGCGACGCAGGCGACGCACCAGCCGCAGCCGGTCGAAGAACGCGCGCATCCGCCCGGGACGGTCGTTGCGCTCGCATTGACGGCTATAGACGTAGGTGTGGATCGTGTCGACGTCCGGGTTTCCGTCCAGCGCGGCCGCGTTGTAGCGGTTCGCGACCACATGGAGTTCCGCGCCGGGCCAGCGCTCCTTCAGCGCGCGGAGAAACGCCGTCGTGCACAGCATGTCGCCCAGAAAATCGATCCGGATCACGAGGATCCGCTGCGTCGGGTTCACATTGGCCATGGTCATGTGGGGACTGTCAGTTTTTGTCGTCGCGACGAGCCATTTCATAGCATCCGGTTCCGGGACGGCCGGGTCGCCTATCGCGGCTCGCCGCACGGATCCGCCCCCGCTTATGTGCGCGATCCCGGCGCAATCTGCCGGACAAGCGGCGGTCAGCGCCGCGTTCGTGCAGCTAGCGCCGGATTGTATAGCGTCCGGATGGCCAGCCCAAGACCCGCTTGCGTGAACCTGCAAAAACGGCCCGCCGCACCGCACGATGGCGATGCGACGGGCCGCATGGCGCGACGGCCGTTCGGCGTAGGCGCGATCAGTACGTGATTTCGACGACGCTGCCGTCGAACGTCGCACGCAGCTCCGCGAGCAGCACGTCGCTCGGCTTCACGCGCCATGCGTCGCCGAGGCGCATTTCACCCTGCGCCCGCGCGTTGCTGTAGTGGACCTGCACCGCAAGCCCGTTCGGCAGCGGCGCCTGCGGGCGACGACCACCATCGCGCCCGCCGCCGCGCGGCGCCGGTGCGTCGACCACGTTCGCCGCCGGATCGTCCTTCGACACGTGCGGCTCGAGCACGCGGCGCAATGCGGCTGCGTCGGCGTTGCCGTTCATCGTCAGCCGGACGGCCTGCGCATAGCGGCTGCGCGCGCGCTCGAGATCCATCACGGTATCGGCCGTGAAGCGGATGCCGCCCGTGAACGCGTCGTTGCGCGCCTGCCCCTGCACGATCAGCAGCTCGTCTTCCTTGAACAGCGCCTTGTTCGCCTCGAACTGCTCGTTGAAGATCGTGATCTCGCACTGGCCCGAGCCATCGTCGAGCAGCGCGATCAGCATCTTGCCGCGCTGGGTCATCTGCGTGCGCAGCGACGCGATGATGCCGGCCACGAGCTTGTCGCGCCCTTCCTTCAGGTCGCCGACCTTCTGCCGCACGAAGCGGCGCACCTCGTCGCGATACGCGTCGAACAGATGGCCGGACAGGTAGAAGCCGAGCGCGCCCTTCTCTTCCTGCAGGCGGCGCTTGTCGTCCCACGCGGGCTCGTCGACGAGCGCATGCGCGTGCGGCGACTCGGCACCCATGTCGAACAGGCCGGCCTGCATCGCGTTCGCCTCGGCCTGGTCGGCCGCTTCCATCGCCAGCGGCACCGACGCGATCAGCTGCGCACGGTTCGTGTTCAGCGAATCGAACGCGCCGGCACGGATCAGCGCCTCGACCGTGCGGCGGTTGACGACGCGCCGGTCGATCCGCTCGCAGAAGTCGAACAGGTCGGTGAACGCCTTTTCCTCGCGGGCGCGCAGGATTTCCTCGATCGCATTCTGGCCGCTGCCCTTCACCGCGCCGAGGCCGTAGCGGATCGTGCGCGAGCGCTTGCCGTCGGCTTCGGCGACCGGCTCGAAGCGGTAATGCGAAGCGTTGATGTCTGGCGGCAGCACGACAAGGTTGTTCACGACGCAGTCGTCGAACAGGATCTTCACCTTGTCGGTGTCGTCCATCGCGAGCGTCATGTTGGCCGCCATGAATTCGGCCGGATGGTGCGCCTTCAGCCACGCGGTGTAGTACGCGAGCAGCGCATAGGCGGCCGCGTGCGACTTGTTGAAGCCGTAGCCCGCGAACTTCTCCATCAAGTCGAAGATCTCGTCGGACTTCTCGCGCGTGAGGCCGTTCTTCGCCGCACCCTCGGCGAAGATCTCGCGGTGCTTGGCCATCTCCTCGGGCTTCTTCTTGCCCATCGCGCGACGCAGCAAGTCCGCGCCGCCGAGCGAGTAGCCGCCGATGATCTGCGCCATCTGCATCACCTGCTCCTGATAGACCATGATGCCGTAGGTCTCTTTCAGGACGGGTTCGACGCGCGGATCCGGATACTCGACCTTCTCGCGGCCGTGCTTCCGTGCGCAGAAGCTCGGGATCAGGTCCATCGGGCCCGGACGATACAACGACACGAGCGCGATGATGTCCTCGAAGCGGTCGGGCTGCGCATCCTTCAGCATGCCCTGCATCCCGCGGCTTTCCAGCTGGAACACCGCGACCGTGTTGGCCTTCTTCAGGATCTGGAACGAGGCGGGATCGTCGAGCGGCACCTGCGCGAGCGACCAGTCGGCCTTCGACGGATCGAGGCGGCGGATGTAGCGCTCGGCCCAGTCGAGGATCGTCAGCGTCGTGAGGCCCAGAAAGTCGAACTTCACGAGGCCGACGGCTTCGACGTCGTCCTTGTCGTACTGGCTGACCACGCCGCCGTCGTCGCCCTGCGTGTACAGCGGGCAGAAATCGGTCAGCTTGCCGGGCGCGATCAGCACGCCGCCCGCGTGCATCCCGACGTTACGCGTGAGGCCCTCGACGCGCTGCGCGAGATCGAGCAGCTGGTGCACCTCGTCCTCGTGGTCGTAGCGCTCCTGCAGCTGCGGCTCTTCCTTCATCGCGTCGGCGATCGTCACGTGCTTGCCCGGCTTGAACGGGATCAGCTTCGCGATGCCATCGGTGAACATGTAGCCGAGGTCGAGCACGCGGCCGATGTCGCGCACGGCCGCCTTCGCGGCCATCGTGCCGAACGTGGCGATCTGCGACACGGCGTCCGCGCCGTACTTCTCCTTCACGTACTGGATCACGCGGTCGCGGCCGTGCTGGCAGAAGTCGATGTCGAAGTCGGGCATCGACACGCGTTCCGGGTTCAGGAAGCGCTCGAACAGCAGGTTGTAGCGCAGCGGGTCGAGGTCGGTAATGCCGAGTGCGTACGCGACCAGCGAACCGGCGCCCGAGCCGCGGCCCGGGCCGACCGGCACGCCGTTGTTCTTCGCCCAGTTGATGAAGTCCGCGACGATCAGGAAGTAGCCCGGGAAGCCCATCTTCGTGATGGTCCCGCACTCGAATTCGAGACGCTTGTAATACGTGTCGCGCTGCGCGTCGCGCTCGGCCTCGACCGGATACAGCTGCGCGAGACGGGTCTCGAGCCCTTCCTTCGACAGCTGGACCAGGTAGTCGTCGAGCGACATGCCGTCCGGCGTCGGGAACAGCGGCAGTTTCGGCTTGCCGAGCTCGAGCTTCAGGTTGCAGCGCTTCGCGATTTCGACCGTGTTCGCGATCGCCGACGGCAGGTCGGCGAACAGCGCGACCATGTCGTCCTGCGTGCGGAAATACTGGTCGGTCGTGAAACGCTTCTGGCGCCGCGGGTTCGCAAGGATGTCGCCTTCCGAGATACACACGCGCGCCTCGTGCGCGGTGAAATCGTCGTCGGTCATGAACTGCGTCGGGTGCGTCGCGACGACCGGCAGCTTCAGCGCCGCGGCGAGCGTTGCGGCCTGCTGGATGTACGCCTCGGCGCCCGGCTGGCCGTAACGCTGCAGCTCGATGTAGAAGCCGCCCGGGAACACCTTCGCCCAGCGCTCGGCGTGACGGCGCGCGGCTTCTTCGTTGCCCGCGGCAAGCGCGAGCCCGATATCGCCCTGTTGCGCGCCCGACAGCGCGAGCAGCCCTTTCGAGCGCTCGCCGTCGAGCCAGCTCGCGTCCAGCTCCGCACGGCCGCGGTACTGGTTCGTGAGCCACGCCTTCGACAGCAGCTCGCACAGATTCAGGTAGCCGACCTTGTCCTTGACGAGCAGCAGCAGCCGCGACGGCTTGTCGCGGTCGTCCGGATTGGCGATCCAGACGTCGCAGCCGGCGATCGGCTTGATGCCCTTGCCGCGGGCTTCCTGGTAGAAACGGACGAGGCCGAATGCGTTGCCGAGATCGGTGAGCGCGAGCGCGCCCTGACCGTCCGCGGCCGCCGCCTTGACGATGTCGTCAATGCGCACGATGCCGTCGGCAATCGAGAATTCGGAGTGAACGCGAAGATGGACGAAGCGGGGATCTGACATGGGCGCTATTGTAGCCGCCCCGCCGCGCAGGCTGCCCAAAAAATCCCCGCGCTGGCCGTTCGGCCGATGCGCGCGACCGCACGTCGCGCGGCTGGCCAAACGGCAGGGTGCCGGCCCGGACGCGGTTTGCGGGATAATACGGTTTTTCGAATCCACGCCCCGGCTTCGCACCCTTTTTTGCGGGCCGCCGTGCGGCCGTTTTCCCGTCGGACCATCATGACCATCGTCAACCTCGCCGCCTACCACTTCGTGTCGCTCGACGCGAACGAGCAATGGCGCCCGCTCGTCACCGCCCGCTGCAACGAACTCGGCCTGCGCGGCACGATCCTGCTCGCGCCGGAAGGCATCAACCTGTTCATCGCCGGCACGCGCGAAGCCGCCGACGCGTTCATCGCGTACATCCGCCACGATCCGCTGTTCGAGGGCAAGTTCGCGTCGCTGCAGTTCAAGGAGAGCCTGTCCGACTCGCAGCCGTTCCGCCGCATGCTCGTGCGCCTGAAGCGCGAAATCATCACGATGAAGAAGCCGGCGATCAAGCCGGAACTCGGCCGCGCGCCGTTCGTCGACGCGCGTACGCTGAAGACGTGGCTCGATCGCGGCCACGACGACACGGGCCGCCCGGTCGTGATGCTCGACACGCGCAACGCGTTCGAAGTCGACGTCGGCACGTTCGACGACGCGCTCGACTACCGGATCGACAAGTTCAGCGAATTCCCCGAAGTGATCGACGCGAACCGTGCCGACCTCGAAGGCAAGACGGTCGTGTCGTTCTGCACGGGCGGCATCCGCTGCGAGAAGGCCGCGATCCACATGAAGGAAATCGGCATCGAGAACGTGTACCAGCTCGAAGGCGGGATCCTGAAGTACTTCGAGGAAGTCGGCGGCGCGCACTATCACGGCGACTGCTTCGTGTTCGACTACCGCACCGCGCTGAATCCGCAGCTCCAGCCCACCGAGAACGTCACGTGCTTCGCGTGCCGCGCGGTCGTCACGCCGGAAGCGCAACAGTCGCCGAGCTACGTGCCCGGCAAGTCGTGCCCGGCCTGCGCACCGGCGGCCAGCGCTGCGTAAGCGCGCACTGCCCCGCGCCCCGATGACCGGCTATCGCGGCCGCTTCGCGCCGTCGCCCACCGGCCCGCTGCATTTCGGCTCGCTGGTCGGTGCACTCGCGAGCTGGCTCGACGCACGCGCGCACGGCGGCGCATGGCTCGTACGCATCGAGGATCTCGACGGCCCGCGCACGGTGCCGGGCGCCGCCGACGACATCCTCGCGACGCTCGCGCATTTCGGCATGACGCCCGACGAGCCGCCCGTCTGGCAAAGCACGCGCGATGCCGCGTATACGGCCGCGCTCGAACGGCTCGTCGCGGCCGGGCTCGTCTATCCGTGCGGCTGCACGCGCAAGGAAATCGCCGATTCGCTGCGCGCCGCGCACGAGCGCCATACGACGCTCGCGTACCCGGGCACCTGCCGCACCGGCCTGCACGGCAAGCCCGCGCGCGCGTGGCGGCTGCGCGTGCCGGACGGCGACGACGCGATCGTCACGTTCGACGATCGCTGGCAGCACACGCAATCGCAGAACCTCGCGACCGAAGTCGGCGATTTCGTGCTGAAGCGCGCGGACGGCCAATGGGCCTACCAGCTCGCGGTCGTCGTCGACGATGCCGATGCGCACATCACGCACGTCGTGCGCGGCGCCGACCTGCTCGACTCGACCGCACGCCAGATCCACCTGCAGCACTGCCTCGGCGTGCCGACACCGCGATACCTGCACGTGCCCGTCGTCGTCGATGCGAACGGCGAGAAGCTCAGCAAGCAGACGGGCGCGACCGCGCTCGAACGCGACGATCCGCTGCCGGCGCTGCGGGCCGCGGCCGCGCACCTGGGCCTCGCGCCCGACGGCACGCTCGCTGGCACGACGCTCGATACGTTCTACGCCGCCGCCACGGCCGCATGGGCGAGGCGCTTCGGGCCGCAGGCCGGCTGACGCACACGGCACACCGGTTTCGCGGCGACCGGGCCTCAGCCGGATGCCGACCGCACCCCTCGCCGACGCCACACGCCCGCCTCCCCCATCAAACCGCAGCCCCAATGAAAAACGGGCACACGCTCATCGCATGCACCCGCTTCTGCAGCAGCGCTCGCGCGCCGCGCCGTCACGCCCGCCCGGCTTACGCCGACGGCTTGCGCGGCATCCCGAACCCGCCGAGCAGTGCGGCGACCTGACGCTTCGGCCCCTTCTTCTCGGGCTGCTGCGCAGGCTGCGCGTCGTCCTGCTGCTTCGCCGGCGCCGACGGCTCATACGGCTTCAGGAAGAAATCGTCGACCGGCGCTTCGTGGCGACGGTGATGACCGCGCTCGGAACCGCCCGGACGGCGCCCCGATGCACCGCGATGCTCGTCGCGATCGCGACGGCCGCCTCGTTCACCGCCCCGCTCGCCACCGCGCTCGCTGTTGCGATCGCCGCCGCGGTCGTTGCCGCGCTCGTCGTGACGATGGCGCGCCGGCTTGTCGAGCGCGAGCGTCTGCACTTCGAGCGGACGCTTGATCAGCTTCTCGATATCGGCGAGCTGCTTGCGCTCGTTCGGGCTGCACAGCGACAGCGCGTCGCCCGTCGCACCCGCACGGCCGGTACGGCCGATCCGGTGCACGTAGTCTTCCGCGCTGAACGGCAGGTCGAAGTTGATCACGGCCGGCAGTTCGGCGATGTCGAGTCCGCGCGCGGCCACGTCGGTCGCAACCAGCGCCTCGATCTCGCCGCGCTTGAACGCGTCGAGCGCCTGCATCCGCTCGATCTGCGTCTTGTCGCCGTGGATCGCCGACGCGACCACGCCGTCGCGCTCGAGATTGCGCGCAAGCCGGCTTGCTCCGATCTTGCTGTTGCAGAACACGATCACCTGCTTGAGGCCGCGATCGCGCAGCAGCTGCACGACGGCCGCCTGCTTGTCGCCTTCGGCGACGTCGTAGACGATCTGCGTGACGTTCGCGTTCGTCGAGTTGCTGCGCGCGACTTCGATCGTCTGCGGGTTGCGCAGGTAGGTCGACGCGAGCTTCTTGATTTCGCCCGAGAACGTGGCCGAGAACAGCAGCGTCTGGCGCTCCTTCGGCAGCAGGTTCAGGATGCGCTGCAGATCCGGCAGGAAGCCCATGTCGAGCATCCGGTCGGCTTCGTCGAGCACGAGGATCTGCACCTGGCCGAGATTCGCCGTCTTCTGCTGCACGTGGTCGAGCAGGCGGCCCGGCGTCGCGATCAGGATCTCGACACCGCGGCGCAACTCTGCCGACTGCGGGTTCATGTCGACCCCGCCGAACACGACCGCGCTGCGCAGCGGCGTGTGCTTCGCATACGCGTGCACGTTCGCGGCGACCTGGTCGGCGAGTTCGCGGGTCGGCGTGAGGATCAGCGCACGCACCGGGTGGCGCGCCGGAGACGCGCTCGTGTTGGCCTGCGGCAGCAGGCGCTGGATGATCGGCAGCGAGAAACTCGCGGTCTTGCCGGTGCCCGTTTGCGCGGCGCCCATGACGTCGCGGCCGGCGAGCACGACCGGAATGGCCTGCGCCTGGATCGGCGTCGGCGTCGTATAGCCCTGCTCCGCAATGGCTTTCAGGATATCGGCGGCAAGGCCGAATTGATCGAAGGTTGCGTCGACGGGCTTGGCGACAGAATCGGACATGGTGGCGTTTCGCTCAAAAGGCGCGGCGGGGACATCGTGCGTCAGGCCAGCCGGGCCTGCGCTCATCACAATTCGGAAATAGACGGAGCCGCGGCGCGCCGCGCGGCGCCGCTCTGGCGCTTGGGACCGGTTCAATGTGAACGCTGGACGCCAGGCCGTGCGGACTCCGTTCGGCGCGAATGCCGGCGGAAAGGGGCGTATTGTAGCACTGCGCGGCCATCTGTCCGTGACAACGCGGCGAACGGCCACAACGGCGGTTCGCGCGGCAGGCCCGGGCAGGCCCGCGCGGTAGACGAATGACCCGATCGGACTAGCCCGATGGGCCGGCGGATGATTTCAGGGGTCCGATCCCCGATCGCCTGCGGCCACGCCGCGTATCCGGCCGTCAGGCCCGGGAGCCGGCCGCCGGCCGGCACCGGTTGCGCGATCCACGTTCCCGCCCGGCGCTCAGCCCTTCTTCTTTTTCTTCTCGACCTGCACGCAGTCGCCCAGCAGCGGCGGCGAGCTCTGGTCGGCGATCTCGTCACGCAGCGTCGCTTCCTTGCCCTTCGTCCACCACGTATAGCGGCCGGCCTGGTAGCGCGCGCCCGACGCCGACACGGTGTCGACGAACAGCATCTGCTTCCCGTTGACCGGCACGAGCGCGAAGCTCTGGCCGTTGCCCGCGAGCCAGTACGACACGCGCACCGGCTGCTTCTGGTTCGCGCACTGGTAGACGGTGAACTGACGCGAATCGGCGTCGATCTCTTCGACGGTCAGCTGCGCGGCATGCGCGACGGAAACGGCCGTGCCGGCGAGCGCGAGCGCGGCGAGGGTTTGGCGGATCATGCAGGTCCTCTCACGAGACGGGTGGAAACGCGCCCTCGCGGGGCGCGTGATTATTGTTGGCGATCGGGTCGGGTAGCGTGCTCAGGGATCGATGACGTCGGCACACGCGTCGGTCGGTGCGGCCGCGACATGACCGACGAGCGGCACGATCTTGAGCCCGGCCGAGGCCACCCGGCACGGTGCGGCCGCGAGCCCGCAACCCGCGAGGTTCACTGCAAGCGCCAGCGCGACGGCCAGCTTTCCGATACGCAGCCACTTCGGCGTCATCGTCCTCTCCTGATTACGTCAGCGGGCCGACACGGGCCGGACGGCCGCGGCGGCACGCTTCGCGCGTTCGCGGGCTTCGTCGACGGTCGCGCCGGTCGCCAGCGCGACGCCCATGCGCCGCTTCGCGAAACTTTCCGGCTTGCCGAACAGGCGCAAGTCGGCGCCCGGCACGGCAAGCGCGTCGCGCACGCCCTCGAACGCGATCCCGCGCTCGTCGAGCCCGCCGTAGATCACGGCCGACGCGGCCGGCGTACCGAGCGCCGGATCGACCGGCAGCCCCAGAATCGCACGCGCGTGCAGCTCGAATTCCGACTGACGCTGCGACGCGAGCGTGACGAGGCCCGTATCGTGCGGCCGCGGGCTCACCTCGGAGAACCACACGTCGTCGCCGCGCACGAACAGCTCGACGCCGAACATCCCGCGCCCGCCGAGCGCCTCGGTGACCTTGTGCGCGATCTCGCGCGACTTCTCGAGCGCCACCGCGCTCATCGGCTGCGGCTGCCACGATTCGACGTAGTCGCCCGCGACCTGCACGTGACCGACCGGCTCGCAGAAATAGGTGCGGGTGGCGTTCGTCGCCGGATCGATCGCGCGCACGGTGAGCTGCGTGATCTCGTAGTCGAAATCGACGAAGCCCTCGACGATCACGCGGCCGTGGTTCACACGCCCGCCCGCCATCGCGTAGTCCCACGCCGGCTTCACGTCGGCCTCGGTCTTCACGACCGACTGCCCCTTGCCCGACGACGACATCACGGGCTTGACGACGCACGGCATGCCGATCTTCGCGATCGCCGCGCTGAACGCCTCGAACGAATCCGCGAACGCATACGGCGAGGTCGGCAGGCCGAGCTCCTCGGCCGCGAGCCGGCGGATCCCTTCGCGATTCATCGTGAGCTGCGTCGCCCGCGCGGTCGGGATCACTTCGGCGAGGCCGGCCGCCTCGATCGCCGCGAGCGCGTCGGTCGCGATCGCCTCGATCTCCGGCACGATCAGGTGCGGGCGTTCGGCTTCGACGAGCGCGCGCAGCGCGGCGGCGTCCGTCATGTCGATCACGTGCGCGCGATGCGCGACCTGGTGGCCCGGTGCGTCCGGATAGCGGTCGACCGCGACGACTTCGACGCCGAGCCGCTGCAACGCGATGATGACTTCCTTGCCGAGTTCGCCGGCGCCGAGCAGCATGACGCGCGTGGCCGAGGGTGAGAGCGGCGTACCGAGCCGCTGACCGATCTGCATGTGATTACCCGCTTCTGGTGGAGGACGAAAACGGCTCCGATGTTAACACGCGCCACGGCGCCGGTTTTGCGCGTTTCGCCGTGCCGGCAACCGGCCGCGGGCCGCTCGCGAGCAGGCTGCGAACGTTTTCACGCGTGAAGTGTCGGCTCGCCTGCCGCGGGGCGGGTGCGTTACTCTTACGCCTTGATCAGAATCCGATGAGGAACGAGGCTCATGTCCCACCTGTCCGCCGCACGCGCACGCACCGGCCTGCTTCGTCCGTTGCGCGCGCCGCTCTGCGCGTTGACGCTTGCCACGCTTCTCGCCGCCTGCGCGATGCCGACCCACCCCGATTCCGCCGCCCCCGCACCCGACCCGTACAACCCGGCCGCCGTCCAGCTGCTCGACGACACGAGCTGGGAACTCACCAGCTGGCTGAACGCCGACGGCACGCAGCGCGCGATCCCGCACGGCGACAACGGCGAGCCGATCAAGCTCGCGCTGTCGACCGAATCGGGCATCCGGCGCGCCAGCGGGTTTTCGGGCTGCAATCGCTACATGGGCACCTACGCGATCAAGAACGGCCTGTTGAGCTTCGGGCCGCTCGCCGGCACGCGAATGGCCTGCCCGAATACGCTCGGCGGCCAGCTCGAAACCGCGTACCTCGACGCACTCGCCCACGTCGACAAGACCGGTGTGCAGATGCGCGAGCCGCAGCAATTGCAGATCGTGACCACGTCCGGCGCAACGTTGACCTTCACGCACCGGAGCCCCTGATGCACGGCGCGCGCGAAGGCCGACCGACCGCCTTCGCGTGGCGCGCCACACGCGTGTGCCAGCCACACGCGTCGCGCGGCGTGAATCGGATGCACGCCGCGTTAGAGTCTTGTTCGCCGGCCGGTTAAACTCGGCGGGTCGCGCCACGCGCGCCCCTCCCCACTCCTGTTTCAAAGCATGCACACGGTTGTCTTCGGCTGGTTCGGCATCTCCGCCGTCTGGTTCCTCCTTCTCTTCTGGCGTCTCGTGCAGGCGATGCTGCCTGGCGGTGTCGGGCTTGCCGGCCGCGGCTCGATCCGTCTGTGGCTCGGCTTCGCCGCGGTGTTCGTGGCGAGCTGCACGCTGACGAGCCCGCTGTCGGGCCCCGACACGAACGCGCTCGGCCATGCGTTCTCGGCAGGCTTCGCCCACGTGTTCGGCCCGATCGGCACGCCGGTCGCGATGGTCGTGCTGTTCTTCGCCGGGCTGCCCTGGCTGACCGGCATCGGCTGGCGGCAGTTCGCCGCGTGGGTCGATACGTCGTTCGGCGTCAAGCTGGCGCGCGACGGCGGTGACGACGAAGCGCGCGGCATCGCCGACCTGCCGCGCAGCGCATTGCATCGCGACGACGACATCGTCCAGCCGACCACCGCGCATACCGTCAATTCGATGGCGCCCCGCCAGAACGGCCGGTATTCGCGCCCGACGCTGTGGAAACCCGACCCGCAGGCGCGGCCGAAGCCGCGCAGCAGCACGCCTGCGCGCCCGCACGTGGAACCTGTTGCGCCGTCGGGCTGGTTGAAGCCGGCCGCGCCCCAGCGCAGCATGCCGACACCGCCCGCCCCGATCACGCCGGCCAGCGCGATGCCCCCGCCGACGACCGGCAGCACCGCCAGCCTCGCGCGCGCAGCAGCGAACTCGCAAGTCCCGCGCCCCGATCCGGCCCCGCTTCCTGCCGGATTCGAACCCGTCCGCCCGCGGCCGACTGGCGCGCGACCCGCCACCGCCGCGTTGAAGCCGACCCCGCCGCGTACCACGGTCACGCCGCGGCCGGCCACCGCGCAGCCGCAGCGCCCGCCGGTACGCCCTGCCGCCGCAGCAGCAGCCGGTTCGGCCGGCCTGCCGCCGGATGCGGCACGACGTCGCCCGGCGCAGCCAACGCCGGCGCGAGCGCCCCTCTATGCCTGGACGGAAAAGCCCGCCGCGCCGATCACGCCGGCGCCGAGCGTGCACGACACGCTGCGCTCGATCGAAGCCAGCACCGCGCAGTGGGCGACGCTGGGCGGTGCGCAGGACGATGCCGGGCACGCGGCGGCGGCAGCGGCAACCGTGGCCGGTGTGGCCGCGACGGCGGCCGGCGTGGCAGCGCCAGCAGCAGCGGCCGCGCCGACCGGGATCACCTCCGCGGCCCACGGCCTCGCGGCGCATGACGCCAGTGCGCCGCTCGCCTACGATCCGCCGCCGACATACGACGACAACGCACCGATCGTGCTCGACGCGTTCAATCCGGCAGCGCCCGCTGTCCATGCACCGGTTGCCGATGCGGGCGCCGTGGCAGTCGACGCCACCGCACCGCACGCGTTGTCGAATTCCGGCATCGCTGATGCCGCGTTCCCGCATCACGCCAATGACGAGATCCGGCACGCCGACGATGTCGCTGCCGCTATCGCACCGGCATCGGGAATCTCGCCCGCGCCGACGTTCGACGCGCCCATCGACCTCGCGCCGTGGGAGGACCTCGCCAGCCAACCGGTGTCCGCGTTCGACGCATCCGCCTGGAACCCGGTCGCCGAGTCATCGACCGATGTGACGGAATCGGAACCGGCCCATGCCGGTTCCGCGCAGCTCGGAAACGAGGCGGTTCACGACCTCGCCGCGAGCAACCCGGCATCCATCGATACCGACGACAAGTACACGGCGCATCCGGCGCCTGCAATCGATCGCACCACATCGGCCAGCGTGCCGCCGGGCATCGCCAATGCACACGCCGACGTGCAACCCGCCGGGAACAGCACGCCGTTCACGGCCCTCCCCTCTTCGCCGATCGCCGAAACGACGCCACGCGCAAGTGTAGAAACCAGGCCGTTTGCGGCGGCGGCACCGGTCGCATCGATTGCCGCACTGGAAGCTGCCAAGTCGGATACGGTGGAACCTGCAGCGCCGCTGGCGGCAACCGCTGAAGGCACCGCACCGGCGACAGCATGGACGTGGACGCCTGCGACGGCGCAACCGGCCCCGACGAATACGCCTGTCACCGCGGAATTGCCGAAATCGCCGGTTGCCGCTCAACCGTTTGCCGCCACGCAAAAGGCTTCGGCAAGCACTGCGTCGCCGCTCGTCGGCACCGCGTACGGTTCGACCGCGCAAGCGCCTGCATCCGCCTCAGGCATTGCGCCTGTCGCCGTTACTGCCTCGTCGGATGGTGTGACCGACACGGCATCCGGTTCGCTGGCTCAACCGGCTGCGTCGACCGTTGCAGCCGTTCCGTCGGCATCTGCGATCGGCGTAACCGGCACTGCGTCGGCTCCGCTTTCGCAGCCCGCCGCTTCGACATCGAACACTGCACCCGTCGCGCCGGCATCCCCGATCGGCGTGACCGGCGCCACGCCGGCTTCGCTTTCGCAACCAGCTGCGTCGGCAGCGAACACTGCACCCGTCGCGCCGGCATCCCCGATCAGCGTGACCGGAGCCACGTCGGCTTCGCTTTCGCAGCCGACCGCTTCGACATCGAACACTGCACCCGTCGCGTCGGCATCTCCGATCGACGTGACCGGCACTGCGTCGACCTCGCTTTCGCAACCAGCCGCGTCGGCATCGACCGTTGCGGACACGACTTACGGTTCGTTCCCCCGCGCATCAACACCCGCGTCGCCCGCATCGCCCGTTGCGCCCGCCGCGGCGCCGTCGACGGCCAGCTCGACGGCCTCGGCATCCGGTTCGAGCGCGCCGGCGATCGCTACCACGACGCCCGTGAATGTCGTGTCCGGCTCGGTCGCGGCTCCATCCGCCGCGCCTGCCCCGACACATCCGGCCACCCCATCAGCCTCGTCGACCGGTACGACATTCGGCACCTTTGCCCCCTCAGGCGCAATCGCATCGCAGTCGGTCGCAGGCCTGCCCATGCCGCCGGCCCCTGCCGCCACGACGGCAACGTCCTCCGGCGCAGTCGCACCGATTACCACCGCCGCGGCGCCCCCCGCGCAACCGATCGCCAGCTCGCCCGTCGCGCCAGCCGGCTCGCTGACGTCCTTCGGCGCAACCACTGCGGCGCTGGCTCCGTCGATCGCTTCCGCGCCTGCAGCCGTCGAAGCCACGACGTTCGCCCCCCCGGCCGCCGCGACCTCGTCGCCGGCAAGCTGGTCCGTGTCGAATGTCTCCGCGGCACCGTTAGCTACATCGCCCGTGGCACCGCCGCAACCCGCAGCAACGATCCCCGACGCGAGCCTGTCCGCACTGGCGGCAGTCACGACCGTACCGGCGCCCCCCACTGCCCCGCCGGCCGCAGCAACCACCCAGGTAACCGAACCGACCGCACCTACCGCAGCCGGCTCGCCCGCCCCCGACACCCCCGCGCGCCAGCCGCGCCCGAACGCATTCGAATTCCACGCACCCGCGTCGTTCAGCGTCGAACTGCCGACGCTCGACCTGCTCGAGCCTGCGTCCGCGTCCGGCGACATCGAAACGATCACCGAAGAACACCTCGCGCAAACCGCGCAGGTGATCGAACAGCGGCTGCAGGAATTCAAGGTGCCGGTGACGGTGGTCGGCGCGTCCGCCGGCCCCGTGATCACGCGCTTCGAGATCGAACCCGCGCTCGGCGTGCGCGGCAGCCAGATCGTCGGGCTGATGAAGGACCTGTCGCGCGGCCTCGGCCTCACGTCGATCCGCGTCGTCGAGACGATTCCCGGCAAGACCTGCATGGGCCTCGAACTGCCGAACGCGAAGCGGCAGATGATCCGCCTGTCGGAGATTCTCGAGTCGCGCCCGTACCAGCACTCGGCGTCGCAGCTGACGATCGCGATGGGCAAGGACATCACCGGCCACCCGGTCGTCACCGATCTCGCGAAAGCGCCGCACATGCTCGTCGCGGGCACGACCGGCTCGGGCAAGTCGGTCGCGATCAACGCGATGATCCTGTCGCTGCTGTACAAGGCGACACCCGAGGACGTGCGACTGATCATGATCGACCCGAAGATGCTGGAGCTGTCGGTCTACGAAGGGATCCCGCACCTGCTCGCGCCGGTCGTCACCGACATGAAGCTCGCGGCGAACGCACTGAACTGGTGCGTCGGCGAGATGGAAAAGCGCTACCGGCTGATGTCGGCCGTCGGCGTGCGCAACCTCGCGGGCTTCAACCAGAAGATCCGCGACGCGGAAGCGAAGGAAAAGAAGATCGGCAACCCGTTCTCGCTGACGCCCGAGGATCCGGAGCCGCTGTCGACGCTGCCGCTGATCGTCGTCGTGATCGACGAGCTGGCCGACCTGATGATGGTCGCCGGCAAGAAGATCGAGGAACTGATCGCCCGCCTCGCGCAGAAGGCGCGTGCGGCCGGCATCCACCTGATCCTCGCGACGCAGCGTCCGTCCGTCGACGTGATCACGGGGCTGATCAAGGCGAACATCCCGACGCGCGTCGCGTTCCAGGTGTCGTCGAAGATCGACTCGCGCACGATTCTCGACCAGATGGGTGCCGAATCGCTGCTCGGGATGGGCGACATGCTGTTCCTGCCGCCGGGCACCGGTTATCCGCAGCGCGTGCACGGCGCGTTCGTCGCGGACGAAGAAGTGCACCGGGTCGTCGAGTACCTGAAGCAGTTCGGCGAGCCGCAGTACGAGGAAGGGATCCTCGACGGCCCGACGGCCGACGGCGCGACGCAGGACCTGTTCGGCGATGCGCCGGACGCGGAAGCCGATCCGCTGTACGACGAAGCCGTCGCGTTCGTCGTGCGCACGCGGCGCGCGTCGATCTCGTCGGTGCAGCGGCAGTTGCGCATCGGCTACAACCGCGCCGCGCGCCTCGTCGAGCAGATGGAGGCGGCCGGGCTCGTGTCGCCGATGGGCATCAACGGCAGCCGCGAGGTGCTCGTGCCGGCCGCGGCCGACTGAGCGCGGCGGCCGGTCGGCCGCCGTCAGCCGATACGGGCGCGCCGGGAAACCGGCCTCCCCGACACACGAAGGGCGCTGCATCGGCAGCGCCCTTTTTCATTTACAGCACCGGCACCAGCTTGAAGTCGACCGGCTTGCCGACCGCCACCTTCTGCGGATTCGGGCCGAGCTGCCCCGTTTCGACATTGCGGCTGAACACGTAGAACGTATCGCTGTCCTGGTTGCCGACGATCAGCCACTTGCCGGTCGGATCGATCAGGAACTCGCGCGGCGTCTTGCCGAGGCTCGACTGGCGGCCGACGTGCTTCAGCCGGCCGTCGGCCTGGTTCACCGCGTAGATCACCAGGTCGTTCGCGTCGCCGCGGTTGCTCACGTACAGGAAGCGGCCGTCCGGCGACAGGTGGATCGCACCGCCGCCGACCTTGCCCTTGAAGCCCGGCGCGGTCATCGACACGGTCTCGACCGGCGTCAGCTTGCCGTCGTGATAGCCGAACACCTCGACCGACGCGTTGAGCTCGCTCGTCACGTATGCATACCGGCCGTCGGCGCCGAACACCATGTGGCGCGGGCCCGAGCCCGCCTTCACCGGCGTGTAGCGCGTGTCCGTCGGGCTGATCAGCCCGCGGCTGCCGTCCACCGTGTAGCGGTAGCCGTAGATCTTGTCCGCGCCGAGATCCTGTACGAACAGATAACGGCCGTCCGGCGAAAACACCGTCGAATGCACGTGCGCGCCGTCCTGGCGGCCCTTCACGGGCCCCGTGCCTTCATGGTGCACGGTCAGCGCGGCCTGGCCGACCGCGCCGTCGTCGCGCAGCGGAAACACCGCGAAGCTGCCGCCGGGATCCTTCGCGACCGAGTAGTTGGCGGTCACGAGGTACTTGCCGTCGGGCGACAGCGCGAGATAGCAAGGATCGTTCCCTTCCGACGACACGCGGTCGATGAAACTCAGCGCGCCCGTCTTCGCGTCGAAGCGGAATGCGCTGATGCTGCCGCGCGTGGTCGCCGGCCCGTCGTCGCCGGGCAGTTCGTTGACCGCGTAAACGGTGCGACCGTCGCGGCTCGGCAACAGGTACGACGGATTCACGGTCTTCGCCGACGACACGGGTGCGACGCTGCCGGTTTTCGTATCGAAGCGGTAAACATAGATGCCGTCGCTGCCGCCCGCCGTATAGGTGCCGACGAGCAGGTTGTAGACGCCGTCGGCCGGGGCGGGCGATTGCTGCGCGAATGCGTGGGTCGCGGAAAGGGAGAGCACGATCGCGAAACCTTTCATCCAGTGAGCGAGCCTAAGCGGGAACCCTCGTGTCGAAGCGCGTGCGTCACGCTCGCGTAAACGGTTGGGCATTGAATCCTCCTTGCGTCGAGTCGCTTCAAGTGTTGAGATAGGACGAAACGCCGGCCGTTCATGCGCTCCGCCGCCCGGCCGAGTATACGGGGCGCGGTGCCGGCGCGTGAAGCCTTGGCCGCCGCCGTCCGCATTGTGAACTCGAATACCCAAGGATCGCCTGCCCATGCCTGCCCTGATCGAAGACTACGCCCTCGTCGGCGACGGCCACACTGCCGCGCTGATCGCTAAAGACGGCTCCGTCGACTGGCTGTGCTGGCCCCGCTTCGATTCGGGCGCCTGCTTCGCGGCGCTTCTCGGCACCCCCGAGCACGGCCGCTGGCTGCTCGCGCCGGCCGCCGACGCCGCGATCACGCACACGACGCGCCGCTATCGCGGCGACACGCTGATTCTCGAAACCGACTACGAAAGCGCCGACGGCGCCGTCACCGTGGTCGACTTCATGCCGCCCGGCAACGGCTGGTCCGAACTGGTGCGGATCGTCGTCGGCCGCCACGGCACGATGAAGATGCGCATGGAGCTCGTGTTGCGCTTCGACTACGGCTTCTCGATCCCGTGGGTCACGCAACTGACCCGCGAGGACGGCATGAAGGCGATCGCGGGCCCCGACACCGTCGTGCTGCGCACGCCGGTGCCGCTCACCGGCAAGAATCTCCACACGCTCGCGGAATTCACGGTGAGCGCCGACGAGCGCGTGCCGTTCTCGCTCAGCTATGCGGCGTCGCACCTGCGGCTGCCACCCGCGCGCGATCCGCTGTCGATGCTCGCGCGCACCGAGAACTACTGGCTCGAATGGTCGGGCCGCTGCCAGGTACAGGGCCGCTACGCGGCCGCCGTGCGCCGCTCGCTGATCACGCTGAAGGCGCTCGCGTACGAGCCGACCGGCGGCATCGTCGCGGCGCCGACCACGTCGCTGCCCGAGAAGATCGGCGGCAACCGCAACTGGGACTACCGCTACTGCTGGCTGCGCGACGCGACGATCACGCTGCTCGCGCTGATGCGCGGCGGCTACTACGACGAGGCGCGCGCATGGCGCACGTGGCTCGGCCGCGTGATGGCCGGCTCGCCAGAGCAGATCCAGATCATGTACGGGATCGCCGGCGAACGCCGGCTGCCGGAAATGGAGCTCGACTGGCTGCCCGGCTACCAGGACTCGAAGCCGGTGCGCATCGGCAACGGCGCCGCGAATCAGCTCCAGCTCGACGTGTTCGGCGAGGTGATGGCCGCGCTGCACCTCGCCCGGGTGGGCGGCCTGCAGGCCGACGACACGGTCTGGTCCGTGCAGTGCGCGCTGCTCGACCATCTCGAGAAGATCTGGCAGGAGCCCGACGAAGGCATCTGGGAAACGCGCGGCGGCCGCCGCCATTTCACGTTCTCGAAGGTGATGGCGTGGGTCGCGTTCGACCGCGCGATCAAGTCGGCGGAGATGTTCCGGCTGCCCGGCTCGCTCGACCGCTGGCGTGCGCTGCGCGACCAGATCCATGCCGACGTGTGCGCCAACGCGTGGCACGAAAGCAAACGGGCGTTTGCGCAGAGCTACGGCAGCGACGAGCTCGACGCCAGCGTGCTGCTGATGCCGCTGCTCGGCTTCCTGCCGCCGGAAGATCCGCGCATCGTCGGCACGGTCGAGGCGATCGAGCGGGAATTGCTGCACGACGGCCTCGTGATGCGCTACCGCACGACCGAGTACGACGACGGCCTGCCGCCCGGCGAAGGCACGTTTCTCGCATGCAGCTTCTGGCTGGTCGACAACTATGCGCTGCTGGGCCGGATCGACGACGCGCACCGCCTGTTCAGCCGGCTGCTTGCGCTGTCGAACGACCTCGGGCTGCTCGCGGAGGAGTACGACCCGGTGGCCGGGCGGCTCGTCGGCAACTTCCCGCAGGCGTTCTCGCACGTGGCGCTCGTGCATACCGCGATGAACCTGATGCACCACGAGGACGCAATGGCGCGCGCGGCCGGCCAGCCCGCGCCGGCGGTGGCGACGGGTCGCTGAACGGGGGCGCGAGCGGCTTGGTCAGATAACGTCAAATCGCAAAACTTTGATGAAAAATCGGGGAAATGTTGCATTGCACCACCCATCGTTGTCCGATATGATCGACGCGATTGTCCGGCTGCAATGCAACATGGCCGGTCGCTGACCCACACGGCACGCCGCGACGCCCCACGCCGCCCTTGCGCTCCGTCCCCCACGCGGGAGTAGTCTGCATGCTTTACCAACTGCACGAATTCCAGCGCGCCATGCTGAGCCCGCTGACGGCCTGGGCCCAGGCCGCGTCCAAATCGTTCGCCAATCCGTCCAGCCCGTTCTCGCTGATGCCGGGCGCGACGCGGATGGCCGCCGCGTACGAGTTGATGTACCGGCTCGGCAAGGATTACGAGAAGCCCGAATTCAACATTCATCAGATCGTCAAGGACGGCCACAACATCCCGATCGTCGAGCAGACGATCGTCGAGAAGCCGTTCTGCCGGCTGCTGCGCTTCAAGCGCTATTCGGACGACGCCGACGCCGTCACGCAACTGAAGGACGAACCGGTCGTGCTGGTCTGCGCGCCGCTGTCGGGCCACCACTCGACACTGCTGCGCGACACCGTGCGCACGCTGCTGCAGGATCACAAGGTCTACATCACCGACTGGATCGACGCACGGATGGTGCCGATCGAGACCGGCCCGTTCCACCTGCACGACTACATCGCGTACATCCAGGAGTTCATCCGTCATATCGGCGCGCGCAACCTGCACGTGATCTCGGTGTGCCAGCCGACGGTGCCGGTGCTCGCGGCGATCTCGCTGATGGCGAGCCGCGGCGAGGACACGCCGCTCACGATGACGATGATGGGCGGCCCGATCGATGCGCGCCGCAGCCCGACGTCGGTGAATTCGCTCGCCACGCAGCACTCGACCGCATGGTTCGAGAACAACGTGATCCACACGGTGCCGGCGAACTATCCGGGCGAAGGCCGCCAGGTGTATCCGGGCTTCCTGCAGCACACGGGCTTCGTCGCAATGAACCCGGAGCGGCACGCGCAATCGCACTGGGATTTCTACCAGAGCCTGCTGCGCGGCGACGAGGACGACGCCGAAGCGCACCGCCGCTTCTATGACGAATACAACGCGGTGCTCGACATGGCCGCCGAGTATTACCTCGAGACGATCCGCGTCGTGTTCCAGGAATTCCGCCTGGCCGAAGGCACGTGGGATGTCGAAGGCGAGCGCGTGCGTCCGCAGGACATCCGGCACACCGCGCTGATGACGATCGAGGGCGAACTCGACGACATCTCGGGCAGCGGCCAGACGCACGTCGCGCACGAGCTGTGCACGGGCATCCCGCAGGACCAGCGCCGCAGCCTGACCGCCGAGAAGTGCGGTCACTACGGGATTTTCTCGGGCCGTCGCTGGCGCACGATCATCTATCCGCAGCTGCGCGATTTCATCCGCGAGCATGCACCGGAGCCGAAGCACGGTGCGACGAAGGATGTCCCGGAAACGCCGGCCGCCAAGACGCTCGCCGCCGTGCCGGCCGCCGACGCACCGGCCGAAACGACGCGCGCCACCACGGCGAAGCGCACGCGCGCGAAGGCGCCGGCGAAGGCCGCCGCCCCCGCCAAGGCCGCACCGGCCGCGAAACGCGCCGCCGCCGTCAGCCCGCGCGCAAAAGCCGTGCGCACGCGCAAGGCCGCCTGACGCATCGCGTCCCGACGAAAAAACGCCGCCGTTGCCTGCGCACGGCGGCGTTTTTACATCGGGCAGCCACTTCAGCGCCGCAGCAGATAGGCGAGCAGCACTTCGGTGTTCATCCTGACCATCTCCGCGCGCTCGTCGGCGTCGGTGAAGTCGCGGCCGAGCGTCGCGGCGAGCGTGAAGCGGTTCGACACGATGTAGTAGCCGAGCCCCGACAGCGTCACGTAGAAGCGCAGCGGATCGACGTCGGTGCGGAACAGCCCGGCCTTCTGGCCGCGCGTCAGCACGTTGCCGAGCTTCGCGACGATCGGCGACATCATCTCGCGGATCCGCGTCGACTTGTGCAGGTAGCGCGCTTCGTGCAGGTTCTCGTTGTTGATGAGCCTGAGCAGTTCCGGATGGTCGCGGTAGTAGTCCCAAACGAAATGCGCGAGCCGCGTGACGGCTTCGACCGGCGCGACGCCGTCGAGATCGAGCTCGCGCTCGGCCTCGGTCAGCGCGGAGAACGCGTGTTCGAGCACCGCCGTGAACAGCTGTTCCTTGCTGCCGAAATAGTAGTAGAGCATGCGCTCGTTGGTTTCGGCCCTGCGCGCGATCTGGTCGACGCGCGCGCCGAACAGCCCTCCACTCGCGAACTCTTCGGCTGCCGCCATCAGGATGCGGCGGCGCGTACCTTCAGGATCTCTTTTGATTTTTGGCTGATTCATGGTGGCGTTTTGCTATGTGAGCCGCTTGATCCGGACCGGCACCCCCACCGCCTTGGCGCCGGCCGCCCTGGAACGGGCGCGCCGCGGGCGGCCGCCCTCCTGCTGAGCCCCTGCAAAAAAGCGGTTCGATTATGCGCACAGACGGCGTCCAGCGCAATGCGGGAAATCGGCGATAATCGAGCTTTGGCAAACCTTTCCGGCCGCGCCCGACGCGGCCGAGAGCCATTCGGCGCCGCTGCGCCCGTTGTCACCGTGACCGATTCCAAAACACTCGCAGATCGCATCGAAGATCTGCTTCCCCAGACGCAATGCACGAAGTGCGGCTATAACGGCTGCCGTCCGTACGCCGAGGCGATCGCCGCCGGCGAGGCGAACTACAACCAGTGCCCGCCCGGCGGCGCCGAGGGCATCGCGCGCCTGTCGAGCCTGCTCGGCAAACCGGTGATTCCGCTGAACCCCGTCAACGGCACCGAGCATCCTCGCGCGGTCGCCTTCATCGACGAAAGCCTGTGCATCGGCTGCACGCTGTGCATGCAGGCGTGCCCGGTCGACGCGATCGTCGGCGCGCCGAAGCAGATGCACACGATCATCGAGTCGCAGTGCACCGGTTGCGATCTGTGCGTGCCGCCCTGCCCGGTCGACTGTATCGCGATGCTGCCGGTGACCGGCGAACGCACCGGCTGGGACGCGTGGTCGCAGGAGCAGGCCGACGCCGCACGCGAGCACCACGACCTGCGGCTCGCGCGCCAGCGCCGCGAACGCGAGGCCGCCGAAGCGCGCGCGGCCGCACGCCGCGCGGCGAGTGCCGCAAAACCGGCTGCGGGACAAGCGGAAACGCCGTCCGCCGCGCCGGCCGCCGCACCCGCGGACGACGCCGAAGCGAAGAAGCGCGCGATCATCGCCGCCGCGCTCGAACGGGCGCGCAAGAAGAAGGAAGAGCTGTCCGGGCAAGACGCCGGGCCGAAGAACACCGAAGGCGTGAGCGCGGCCGTCCAGGCGCAGATCGACGCGGCCGAGGCGCGCCGCAAGCGGCTCGCCGAACAGCAGGCCCAACGCGACGCCGAGGCGGCCGCCGCGAGCGGCAACGACGAAAAGAACGACGCAGGCAACGACGGCCCGGATGGCCCGTCCGCACCGCCCGACCCGAACGCTCCATGAACGCCAGCAAACGACGCGCGATCTACGAAACGCTGCAGGACCTCAATCCGCATCCGACCACCGAGCTCGAATACTCGACGCCGTTCGAGCTGCTGATCGCCGTGATGCTGTCCGCGCAGGCGACCGACGTATCGGTCAACAAGGCGATGCGGAAGATGTTTCCGGTCGCGAACACCCCGCGACAAATCGTCGCACTCGGCGAAGAAGGCGTCACCGAGTACATCAAGACGATCGGCCTGTACCGGACCAAGGCGAAGAACGTGGTCGCGACGTGCCGGATCCTGCTGGACCGCTACGACGGCGAGGTGCCGGCCGATCGCGAAGCGCTCGAAGGGCTGCCGGGCGTCGGCCGCAAGACCGCGAACGTCGTGCTGAACACCGCGTTCGGCCAGCCGACGATCGCGGTCGACACGCATATCTTCCGCGTCGCGAACCGCACCGGCCTCGCGCCGGGCAAGGACGTGCGCGCCGTCGAGGCCGCGCTCGAGAAGTTCACGCCGAAGGAATTCCTGCAGGACGCGCATCACTGGCTGATCCTGCACGGGCGCTACGTGTGCAAGGCCCGCAAGCCCGAGTGCTGGCATTGCGCGATCGAGCCGCTGTGCGAATTCCGGCCGAAGACGCCGCCGCCGAACGAGTGATACGCCACCGAGATTGACATGCCGCAGGCCGCCCGGCGCCAGACAGCCAGGCGCACGATGCACGCCGCGTCGGCCGTTGGCCGGCCGGCATACCGCAGCCGCCACCACGATAGCGCGTCGCCACCCGCGCTGCCGCCCCGCTTCCCCCCTCCCCCCTTCCCGACTTACGCGTTGGACGTCGCCGTCGCGTCGTCTGCCGCCGCACCGCCCGCGCGCACCAGCGCCAGCACGGCAGCCAGAATCGCGACGCCACCCGCCCACTGCAGCGGCGACAGCGCTTCGCCGAACAGCAGCGCCGCAAGCGCGACCGTCACGACCGGTTCGAGCGTCGACAGCATCGACGTGCGCGCGGCCCCGAGCCGTTCGAGCCCGGCAAAGAACGCGAGCATCGCCGCCACCGTCGACACGAGCGCGATCGCGAGCATCGACGCCCAGCCGCCGGCCGTCGCGGGCCAGCGCGGCGGCGCGCCGAACGCGGCGCTCCGCACGACGGCGATCGCCACGAGCGTCGCGGTGGCCGACAGGCAGATGATCGCGGTGGTCGCGAGCGGATCGACGCCGCGCGTCGCCTTCGTGCCGCCGACGATGTACAGCGAATAGATCACCGCGGCGGCCAGCGCGAGCGCGATCCCGAGCGGCTCGCCATGCCCGCCGCCGACCATCAGCGCCGAACCCGCGACGCACAGCACGAGCGCGACGGCCTTCGCGCGCGTGAGGCGCTCGCCGAGCCACCACGCGGCCAGCAGCGTGACGAACGCCGGATACAGGTACAGCAGCAGCGCGACGAGGCTCGCCTGTGCGTGCTGCAGCGCGCTGAAATAGCAGAACGACTGCCCGACATAGCCGAGCGCGCCCATCGCCACGAGCGGCGCGAGCGCGCGCCCGCGCGGCCACGCGACACGGCGATGCCGTGCGATCGCGGCGAGCACCGCGCCGCCGATCGCGAAGCGCACGATCAGCAGCCCGAGCACGTCGACGCCGGCCGCATACGCGTAGCGGCCGAAGATCGCCATCGCGCCGAATGCGGCGGCGGACAGCGCGACGTAGAGCGTGCCCTGCAGGGCGGCGGACGACGGGCGGGCGGTAGCGGTCATGATGGAACGAGGACGATCGGCGTGGCGCCGGAAATCGTCGGAGTGTAACGGCGCGGCGGCGGCGAGCCTAGCCCGCGCTTACCCGTTCCCCGGCGCCGGCTCAGGGTGCCGGCAACCCGCCGGCGCCGCGCGGCTACGCACCTGCTCGCCCGGCGGGCCGCCGCGCAACCCGCTCCCGCCCGCCGCCAGCGCCGTCCGCCGACCCGGCGTACAATGCGCGACGCGGCACCACGCCGTCCGAATCACGACGTTTCCCCACCATGTTCAATCCAAGCCGCGACGAAGTGCGTCGCTTTTTCACCGAGACCTGGCGCAAGCAGCGCGCCGGCGAGATCCTGACGCCGCTGGAAGCGATGGCAGCCGACTGGATCGTCGAGCATCCCGAATACCACGACGAACTCGCCGATGCCGATGGCGCGAACGCGCGCGAGTACACGCCCGAGGAAGGCCGCACGAACCCGTTCCTGCACCTGTCGATGCATCTCGCGATCAGCGAGCAGCTGTCGATCGACCAGCCGCCCGGCATCCGCGCTGCACACGACAAGCTCGCGGCCAAGCTCGACTCGACCCACGACGCGCAGCACGTGATCATGGAATGCCTCGGCGAGACGATCTGGGAAGCCCAGCGCACGAGCACGCCGCCCGATACCGACGCTTACCTGCAGCGCATCTTGCGTCGCGCCTCGCGCGACTGAGCGCCGCGGCGCCGGCCCACGCGCGCGGCGCGCGGACAAAAAAATACCCCGCCGAGGCGGGGTATTTTTGCTGCGCGAGCCCGTCGGGCCCGTCGCGCTTACTTCTTGAACACGAGATCGGTTTCTTTCAGCGACTCGATGTAGGCCGCGATGTCCTTCATGTCGCTGACCGACAGGCTCTGCACCTGCGCCTGCATGATCGCGTTGTTGCGACCGAGCAGCGGATTCGTGAGGCCCATCTGGTACTGGCGCATCGCCCACACGAGGTAGTCGGCGTGCTGGCCGGCGAGGCGCGGATATTCGGCGTTGATCGGCTTGTTCATCTGCGCGCCGTGGCAGGCGGCGCAGTTGTGCGATTCGACCAGTTCCTTGCCCTTCGTGGTGTCCGCCGCGTGCGCGGTACCGATCGCGAGGCCGGCCGCCAGTGCAACCGCCGCCGTCTTGAATGCGTTGTTCATGAATGCTCCTGTCCCGCCGGTCAGATCGGCGGCGCGCGCTTTACTTGTAGGGATTGTCCTTCGTGTCGGCCTTCTGGACGGCGTAGTACGCCGCCAGATCCGCGATGTCCTGGTCCGTCAGCGAACCGGCGATCGCATTCATCGACGGGAAGTGACGATCCTTCTTGCGATAGGCCTTCAGCGCGTTCTCGAGGTATTGCTGGTTCTGGCCGCCGAGGACAGGCACCCGGTAGACCTCCGGGTACGCCGCGCGGTAGTCCTGGATGCCGTGGCAACCGATGCACATGGCGGCCTTGCTCGCCCCGTCCTTCGGGTTGCCGACCACACCGGCCGCCTGCGCGCTGCCCGCGAGCGCCACGAGCGCTGCGACAACGACGTGTTTGCCGACGAATTTGTTCATAGCTCTTGTAACCTAGCTTGAGGGGAAACTGGCGCCGAAGCGGCAACGGCCCGCGCCGTTATGCTTATCAGGTCGCCACGCAGGCCAAAAAAAACGGCCAGATTGTACCGCGTCGGCGGGGAACGCGTCCACAAGGCACCCCGGTTCGCCCCGCCACAGCCCCGCAACGATACGCGGGCGTGGCCCAACCGGACAGCCCTTCTGACTTATACTGGGTTTTTTTCCCCGATTGAGAAGAGCGCCGCCATGCGTTTCGAAGGGTCCTCGCACTACGTCGCCACCGACGATCTGAAGCTCGCGGTCAATGCCGCGCTGACGCTGCAACGCCCGCTGCTGATCAAGGGCGAGCCCGGCACCGGCAAGACCATGCTCGCCGAGGAAGTGGCCGCCGCGCTCGACATGCCGCTGCTGCAGTGGCACATCAAGTCGACCACGAAGGCGCAGCAGGGCCTGTACGAATACGACGCCGTATCGCGGCTGCGCGATTCGCAGCTCGGCGACGCGCGCGTGAAGGACATCTCGAACTACATCGTCAAGGGCGTGCTGTGGCAGGCGTTCGATGCCGAGCATCCGAGCGTGCTGCTGATCGACGAGATCGACAAGGCCGACATCGAATTCCCGAACGACCTGCTGCGCGAGCTCGACCGGATGGAGTTCCACGTGTACGAAACACGGGAAACGGTCCGCGCGAAGCACCGCCCGCTCGTCATCATCACGTCGAACAACGAGAAGGAGCTGCCCGACGCGTTCCTGCGCCGCTGCTTCTTCCACTACATCCAGTTTCCCGACCCGGCGACGATGCAGAAGATCGTCGCGGTCCATTTCCCGGACATCCGCGAGGAGCTGCTGCGCGCGGCGCTCGAGAGTTTCTTCGAATTGCGCGGCGTGTCGGGCCTGAAGAAGAAGCCGTCGACGTCCGAGCTGCTCGACTGGCTGAAGCTGCTGCTCGCCGAGAACATCCCGGCCGACCAGTTGCGCGGCGTGGATGCGAAGCAGATCGTGCCGCCGCTCGCGGGCGCGCTGCTGAAGAACGAGCAGGACCTGAGCCTGCTCGAACGGCTCGTCTACATGAACCGGCACAACCGGTAATCCTCTCTCACCCGCGAAGGCCCGGCCATGCTGCTCAATTTCTTCTACGCGCTGCGCGCAGCCAAGCTGCCCGTCTCGGTGAAGGAATACCTGACGCTGCTCGAATCGCTGAAGGCCGGCCTGATCTCGCCGTCGATCGACGCGTTCTACTTCCTCGCGCGGATGACGCTCGTCAAGGACGAGCAGTACTTCGACAAGTTCGACCAGGCGTTCGGCGCGTATTTCCACGGCGTGTCCGCGCTGCCGTCCGAAGCATTCGACATTCCGCTCGACTGGCTCGAGAAGCGCCTCGAGCGCGAGCTGTCGCCGGAGGAGAAGGCGCAGATCGAGGCGATGGGCGGGCTCGACAAGCTGATGGAGCGCCTGAAGGCACTGCTCGACGAGCAGAAGGAGCGCCACGAAGGCGGCAACAAGTGGATCGGCACCGGCGGCACGTCGCCGTTCGGGCACGGCGGCTACAACCCGGAAGGCGTGCGCATCGGCGGCCCGTCGAACGGCAACCGCACCGCGGTGAAGGTGTGGGAAGCACGCGCGTATCGCGACTACGACGATTCCGTCGAGATCGGCACGCGCAACATCAAGGTCGCGCTGCGGCGGCTGCGCCGCTTCGCGCGCGAAGGCGCCGCCGAGGAGCTCGACCTGCCCGGCACGATCCGCAGCACCGCCGCGAACGCGGGCTGGCTCGACCTGCGGATGGTGCCCGAGCGCCACAACAACGTGAAGGTGCTGATGCTGCTCGACGTCGGCGGCTCGATGGATGATCACATCAAGCGCACCGAAGAGCTGTTCTCCGCCGCGAAGGCCGAATTCAAGCACCTGGAATTCTTCTACTTCCACAACTGCGTGTACGACCACCTGTGGAAGAACAACCGCCGCCGCCACTCGGAACGCACCGCGACGTGGGACGTGCTGCACAAGTTCACGCCCGACTACAAGCTGATCTTCGTCGGCGATGCAACGATGAGCCCGTACGAAGTGCTGCAGCCCGGCGGCTCGGTCGAGTACAACAACCCGGAAGCCGGCGCCGTATGGCTGCGCCGCCTCGCCGACCAGTTCCCCCATCATGCATGGCTGAACCCCGAGCCCGAACGGCTATGGGAATACCGGCAGTCGGTCGCGGTGATCCGCGACCTGCTCGGCCATCGCATGTATCCGCTCACGCTCGCGGGCCTCGAAACCGCGATGCGCGCACTCAGCAAGTAACGCCCCCACCCAGACACGAAGGCCGCGTCCGAGCGGCCTCCCCCGGAGATAGCATGAACCCCTCGCCCACCGCGAGCGCCAGCCGCGCCGGCGGCCGCCGCTTTTTCGCCGATACGTCCGTCTCGGCCCTCGTCGCCGGCTTCGTCGCGATGATGACGGGCTATACGAGCTCGCTCGTGCTGATGTTTCAGGCCGGCCGCGCCGCCCACCTCACCGATGCGCAGATCTCGTCGTGGATCTGGGCGCTGTCGATCGGCATGGCGTTGACGACGATCGGCCTGTCGCTGCGCTTTCGTGCGCCCGTCGTCGTCGCGTGGTCGACGCCCGGCGCCGCGCTGCTGATCGCGTCGCTGCCCGGCGTGCCCTACCCCGAGGCGATCGGCGCATTCGTCGTCTGCGCGGTGCTGCTGACGGCCGTCGGCGTGAGCGGGCTGTTCGACACGCTGATGCGCAAGATTCCGGCCGGCATCGCAGCCGCGCTGCTCGCGGGCATCCTGTTCGAGATCGGCATCGAGATCTTCCGTGCCGCGCAGTTCCAGACGGCGCTCGTGCTCGCGATGTTCTTCACCTACCTGATCATCAAGCGGCTCGCGCCGCGCTACGCGATCGTCACGACGCTGATCGTCGGCACGGCAGTCGCCGGTGGTCTCGGCCTGCTCGACTTCAGCAGCTTTCACATCGCGTTCGCGAAGCCCGTGTTCACGATGCCCGCGTTCTCGATCGCGTCGATCGTCAGCATCGGCATCCCGCTGTTCGTCGTCGCGATGGCGTCGCAGAACGTGCCGGGCATCGCGGTGCTGCGCGCGGACGGTTATCAGGCTCCGTCGTCGCCGCTGATCGCGACGACCGGCCTCGCGTCGCTGCTGCTCGCGCCGTTCGGCTCGCACGGCGTCAACCTCGCGGCGATCACGGCCGCGATCTGCACCGGCCCGGAAGCGCACGAGGATCACGCGAAACGCTACACGGCCGCCGTGTGGTGCGGCACGTTCTACCTGGTCGCGGGAATCTTCGGCGCGACGATCGCCGCGCTGTTCGCGGCGCTGCCGAAGGCGCTCGTCGTGTCGGTCGCCGCGCTCGCGCTGTTCGGCTCGATCATGAGCGGACTCGCGAACGCGATGCAGGACGTGAAGCAGCGCGAAGCCGCGCTCGTCACGTTCATGGTCACCGCGTCGGGCCTCACGCTGCTGTCGATCGGCTCGGCATTCTGGGGGCTCGTCGCGGGCGTCGTCACGCAGGTGATCCTGAACGCGCGCCGCCCCGCGTGACGCTGCACGGCGCCCGCCGCCGCGGCCATCGGACACGCCAGAACGTGCCCGACACGAATCGGGCCTAGAATAGGGGATCGGAGGCGGTGCCCGGCGCCGCCTCGCTTCGCCGCCGCGTTCGCGCGGCCCGTGAGAACCCGGCGCCTTGCGCCCTTCTTCCGAATCGCCATGACTACCGCACTCGACCAGCTGAAGCAGTACACGACCGTCGTCGCCGACACGGGCGATTTCCAGCAGCTTGCGCAATACCAGCCGCAGGACGCGACCACGAACCCGTCGCTGATCCTGAAGGCCGTCCAGAAGGATGCGTACAAGCCGATCCTCGAGAAAACCGTCCGCGATCATCGCAACGAAAGCACCGATTTCATCATCGACCGCCTGCTGATCGCATTCGGCACCGAGATCCTGAAGCTGATCCCGGGCCGCGTGTCGACCGAGGTCGACGCACGTTTGTCGTTCGACACGCAGCGCTCGATCGACAAGGGCCGCGAGCTCATCAAGCTGTACGAAGCAGCCGGCATCGGCCGCGAACGCATCCTGATCAAGCTCGCGTCGACGTGGGAAGGCATCCGCGCGGCCGAGGTGCTGCAGAAGGAAGGGATCAAGTGCAACATGACCCTGCTTTTCTCGCTCGTGCAGGCCGCTGCATGCGCGGAAGCCGGTGCGCAGCTGATCTCGCCGTTCGTCGGCCGCATCTACGACTGGTACAAGAAGCAGGCCGGCGCCGAGTGGAATGAAGAGAAGGACGGCGGCGCGAACGATCCGGGCGTGCAGTCGGTGCGCCGCATCTACACGTACTACAAGACGTTCGGCTACACGACCGAAGTGATGGGCGCGAGCTTCCGCACGACCAGCCAGATCATCGAACTGGCCGGCTGCGACCTGCTGACGATCAGTCCCGATTTGCTGCAGAAGCTGCAGGACAGCAACGAGACGGTCGCGCGCAAGCTGTCGCCGGAAGCGCTGCAGGACAAGCCGTCCGAGCGTGTCGCGATCGACGAGGCCGCGTTCCGCTTCCAGCTGAACGACGACGCGATGGCGACCGAAAAGCTCGCCGAAGGCATCCGCGTATTCGCCGCCGATGCGGTGAAGCTCGAGAAGCTGATCGACTCGCTGCGCTGAGCCACTGAGCCACTGAGCCGCGACAAGCGTCAGCGGCTGTCAGCAACACTGGCAACAGCCGTCAGCACGCACGCCGCACACGGCCGCGAACGTCATGTTCGCGGCCGTTTTTATTTTTCATTCCATCGTCAAGCACGCGCACTACAATCCACGTCACGGGTGCGTCGGCCGCCTCCCGAGGCCCCCTTTCCCAGTCAGTCTTGTACGACGCCGAACCCGCGCAGAAGTGTAGGCCGGCCCCCTCAATACAGGAGACAACGATGCAAGTCCAACCGTACCTTACGTTCTACGGTCGCGCCGACGAAGCCCTTCAGTTCTACGAAAAGGCACTCGGGGCGAAGACGATGTTCAAGATGCACTTCAAGGACGCGCCGCCGAATCCCGACTATCCGATGACGCCGGAGATGGCCGACAAGGTGATGCACGCGAGCTTCACGATCGGCGAGTCGATGATCATGTGCTCGGACGGCGACTGCAGCCAGCCCGGCGGCGGCGTGCACGCCGGCTATTCGCTGTCGCTGAACCCGGCGACGGTCGAGGAAGGCCAGAAGCTGTTCAATGCGCTCGCCGACGGCGGCGAAGTGACGATGCCGTTCGGCAAGACGTTCTGGGCGCTCGGCTTCGGGATGGCGAAGGATCGTTTCGGCGTGCACTGGATGGTCAACGTCGAGGATCTGTCGCAGCGCGAGAACCTCGCAGAGCGCGCGCAGGGATAACGCGAAAAGCAAAGCCCGCCACCTTTGTGAACTGACCCCGTAAAGTTGGACGGGTTATGACGGCTAGGGCTGAGAGGGCTGAGTTCTGTATTGCACGGGACTCAGCCCTTTTAGTTTCAGTTTGATGCGGTCGTGATTGTAGTAGTGGATGTAGCTTGCCAAGCCGGTTTGCAGTTCGTCCAGGTTGCGGAACCGATTCAGATGGAAGAACTCGGATTTCAGCGTGCCGAAGAAGCTCTCCATGGCGGCGTTGTCCAGGCAATTCCCTTTACGCGACATGCTTTGCGTGAGCGCTCGTTGCTGCAGTAGGCGGCGATACGCAGGCATCTGGTACTGCCAGCCCTGATCCGAATGCAAGAGAGGCCGCTCGTGTGACTTCAAGCGCGCCAATGCCTTGCGAAGCATTGCGCTGACCATCTCGAACGCCGGGCGCCTCGCGGTTTCATAAGCAATGATCTCGCCGTTGTACAGATCGAGCACTGGTGACAGGTACAGCTTCTGGCCGCCCACGTTGAATTCCGTGACATCCGTTACCCACTTCTCGTTCGGACGCTTTGCGTAGAACCGACGCTGTAAAACATGAGGTGCAACACGTCCGACGCTACCTTTGTAGGAGCGGTATTTCTTCGGGCGCACACAAGACTTCAGCCGCAACTCACCCATCAGACGCGCCACAGTCTTGTGGTTAATCACCTGTCCCAGATTACGTAGAGCGAGCGTGATGCGTCGATAGCCGTAGCGGCCCTTGTGCCGTTCGAACAGCGAGCAGATTCTTGCCCTTGTATCGGCATACTTGTCGGCTGCTCCGAGCAATTTCTGATGATAGTAGAACGTGCTGCGCGCCAAGCCGGCAACCTTCAACAAGCCCGCAAGCGGATATTGCTGCCTTAGCTCGAGCACGATTTGCGCTTTTTGCGTTGCGCTGATCGCTGCTGCGCTTGAGCCAAGGCTTCGAGCTTTTTTAAGTACGCGTTCTCCATGCGCAGGAAGTTCAACTCGTCGAGTAGTTCCTGTCGGGAGCGCGTATCGTCCTCGGGTAGCGGCGGTGGCGTGAGCGGTGGCTTGGGCATCTTCCTGGGGCGCCCCCGCTGGCGCGGCGACAGTGCGTCTATACCGCCTTCATCATACTGGCGTTTCCACTGGCCGATGGCCGTACGGTTCCTAATGTTGAAGCGTGCAGCCGTCTCACGCGCTGACAACCCTTCGCTACGCATTTGCTGCAGTACAAGCAACTTGAACTCTGCGCTGTAGCGCTCGCACTTCTTCTTCAAGCCCGCCGGACCATGTATGCGATGGGCCGCCACCCACTTGCGGATCGTCGCCTCATCGACGCCGTGGCGCTTGGACATCTCACGGAACCCAGCGTGGCCGGACTCGTACTCCTCTGCAATGGATACCTTGAACTGCTCCGTGTACTTGCTCATGAAAAACACCCCAAAGGTTGGATCGATGTCCAACTTTTGGGGTGCAGTTCATTTGCCGGTGGCGGGCTTTTTCATTGCGTGGCCGTGCAGGCGGCGTCAGCCTTCCACCACGTCGAGATAGTCCTCCGGCCGCGTGCGATCCTCCGCGTGCGCCATGCCCATCACGCGCACCAGCACGCTCACCACCACCGCCACCACCAGGTTCACGATCAGCGACCACACGGCTGCATAGCCGGGAATCGCGAGACCGAACAGGTGGATCGTGAAGATCGATCCGGCCAGCTTCAGCGAGATCGCCATCCACGTGCCGCACACGATGCCGGCCGCCCAGCCGGCCAGCAGGCCGCGATGGTCGAGCACGCGCGTGTACAGGCCGAGCACGATCGCCGGCAGCGTCTGGATGATCCAGATCCCGCCGAGCAGCTGCAGCTGGATCGCGTAGGTCAGCGGCAGCCCGAGGATGAACGCGACGGCGCCGACCTTCACGATCAGCGACACGAGCTTCGCGACATGCGTTTCCTGCTCGTGCGACATGTTGCGGTTCACGAACTCGCGGTGAATGTTGCGCGTGTACAGATTCGCGGCCGCGATCGACATGATGGCCGCCGGCACCAGCGCGCCGATGCCGATCGCCGCGAACGCGACGCCGACGAACCACGACGGGAAATACTGGAGGAACAGCGCGGGCACCGCGAAGTTCGGGCCGAAGGCCTTGAAGTACGGTGCGTACTGCGGCATGTCCTTCACGCCCGATGCGAGCGCCATGTAGCCGAGCAGCGCGAGCAGGCCGAGCACGAACGAATACGCGGGCAGCATCGCCATGTTGCGACGGATCGAGTTGCCGGACGACGACGACAGGATCGCCGTCACCGAGTGCGGATACAGGAACAGCGCGAGCGCCGAGCCGATCGCGAGCGTCGCGTACGCGCTGTAGCCGTTCAGGCTCATCGCGTCGGGCGCCTTTAGCAGCAGCTTCGCAGGCGGCACGCTCGCGAAGATGTGCCCGAAGCCGCCGAGCTTCGCCGGGATCACGATGACCGCCGCGGCGATCGTGATGTAGATCAGGATGTCCTTGACGATCGCGATCATCGCCGGCGCGCGCAAGCCCGACGTGTACGTGTACGCGGCGAGGATCGCGAACGCGATGATCAGCGGCAGGTCGCCGACGAAGCCGGTCGTGTCGAAGCCGAGCGCGCCGATCACCACCTCGATGCCGACGAGCTGCAGCGCGATGTACGGCATCGTCGCAACGATGCCCGTCACCGCGATCGCGAGCGCGAGCATCCGGCTGCCGTAGCGCGCGTTGACGAAGTCGGCGGACGTCACGTAGCCGTGCCGCTTCGCGATGCTCCACAGCTTAGGAAACACGACGAATGCGAACGGGTAGATCAGGATCGTGTACGGCAGCGCGAAGAAGCCCATCGCGCCGGCGCCGAACACGAGCGCGGGCACCGCGACGAACGTGTAGGCCGTGTAGAGGTCGCCGCCGAGCAGGAACCACGTGACGATCGTGCCGAAGCGGCGGCCGCCGAGGCCCCATTCGTCGAGATGGGCGAGATCGCCGCGCCGCCAGTTCGCGGCCAGGAAACCGATGATCGTGACACCGATGAACAGCAGCACGAAGACAAAGGTTGCGCCGAGATTCATCGTGCACCTCCCTGCGGGCCGCTCGCCTTCCACGCGTTCTTGGTCTTGAAGTACACGAACGCGGTGATCACCGCGCTAATGAAGACCCAAAGCAGCTGGTACCAGTAGAAAAACGGAAAACCCAACCATTGCGGTTCGATCTTGCTGTACGACGGTACCCAGACCATCGCGATCAGCGGCAGTACCAGCAGCCAGAGCCAGCGCTTGGCGGCCCGGTTGGCGTCGGCATCGTGAGCCATGACGTCTCCTCATCTTTCCCGGTTATCGATCTTGTTGAGCGGGTACGGCGCCGAGAGGAGCGCAAAACGGGTAGGCTGCGGCTCCCCTGGCTTCGCGCCAGTATAGGAGCCGCTAGCACGCGGTCAAGCGGGGGCGAACCCGAGTGATCCGCCCCTTGTCGCGTGGTTGCACCGGCATGCCGCCGGTGCATGAAGCGTCAGATCGCGAACGCGGTGTCGCGTGCGCCGGTCGTTTCTTTCAAAGCTTTCACCCACTTGCGCGCGGGCAGCTTCAGCGTGTCCTCGATCAGCTTCGCGCGTTCGTCGAGCTGGGCGAACGACACGTCGAGCGCGGGGCCCGAGAACGCGATCGCGATCCGGTTGCCGTCATGCACTTCCGGCAGCGCGATCACGCGGTGATCGAACGCCGCGTTCAGGTGCTTCATGTTGCGCACGAAGCTCGGATGATCGCCGAACAGGTTGATCGTCGCGATGCCCGCGTCGGCGAGGCAGCCGCGCACCGCGCGGTAGAACGCGACGCTGTCGAGCACGGGGCCGCGCGCGGTCGCGTCGTACAGGTCGATCTGGATCGCGCCCGTCGTGCCGCGGTTGGCCGGATCGTTGACGAAATCCCACGCGTCGGCTTCGTGCACGGCGAGCCGTGCATCGTCGGGCGGCAGCGCGAACATCGTGCGCGCGGCCACGATCACGGCCGGGTTCAGCTCGACGGCCTCGACCTTCGCTTGCGGCAGGAAGCGGTGCGAGAACTTGGTCAGCGCGCCGGTGCCGAGCCCGAGCTGGACGACCCGCTCGGGCGTTTCGAGGAACAGCAGCCACGCCATCATCTGCTGCGCATATTCGAGCTCGATATGCAGCGGCTTCGAGATCCGCATCGCGCCCTGCACCCATTCGGTACCGAAGTGCAGGAAGCGCACGCCGCCCTCTTCCGAGAACGTGACGGGCGCGAAGCGCGGCTTGCGCGGGGCTTCGAGCACGGGCACGTCGTCGTGCTCGTCGATGTCCGGGCGGCGCTTCAATCGCGGCGGCTGGAGTTTTTCGGAGCCGTTGTACGCGGACGGCTTGCTGCGCTTGTACGCGCGCGCCTCGGCGGACGCGCGCTTGATCAGTCGGGTCATGTGTGAATCTCGCTGGGTGAAGCTGGTTTTAGCGGACGAGAGGATAGCATTGGCGGAGGGCTGGAGCCGCCGGCGATACTCGGCCGATCAGCCGACTTGCAGCCACCGGCAACGTGGACGATAATGCATCGCAATTGCGATGCATTGAGGCCAATGATGAAAACTGCCACTTTTCCGTCGGTTCGGGTCGAACCGGAACTGCGCGACGCCGCCGAAGATGTCCTTCAGGAAGGCGAAACGCTGTCGAGTTTCGTCGAGCAATCGATCCGCGAAGGCATCGAACGCCGCCGTCTCCACAGTGAATTTATTGCACGCGGCCTTGCGTCACGGGACGAGGCCCGCCGTACTGGCGAATATGTGTCGTCGTCCGAGGTTCTCGAGCGGCTGGGTCGACGGCTCGACTCACTCCGTGACAGGAAGCGTCAGGCTCAATGACGTATACGGTTCGCTTTACGCTTGCGGCAACCGATGATCTGGACCGACTCTATGCGTTCGTCGTCGATCGGGACGAGGCCGATGTCGACGTGGCCGAGCGCGCGCTGGCGGCCATTGCTTCGGGCATCGCTACGCTCGAATCCTCCCCGTTCACCTGCCGTAAAGTCCATCCGTCGATGCCGTTTCTGCGGGAGTTGATCATCCCGTTCGGTGCGTCCGGCTATGTTGCATTGTTCGAAATCGACGACAGCCATACGGTGACGATCCTTGCCGTGCGTCACCAGCGGGAAAGCGACTACCACTGACGACGAGGGTCTCATGAACTCGACCGACAAGAAGATCTGGTTTCCGGCGAAACGCTACGGCTGGGGCTGGGGGTTGCCGGTCGCGTGGCAGGGCTGGGTCGTGCTGATGCTGTTCATGATCGGGATCGTTGGGAGCGCGTGGCTTTTGCCGCCGCACAAGTCGCCGTTCGCGTACGGCGGGTGCATCGTGGGGTTAACCGTGATCCTGATTACCGTGTGCTGGATCAAGGGCGAGAAACCCCGGTGGCGATGGGGCAAGGACGATTGAACGCTAGAGTCAGTGCCCGGCTCTACTTAGTACTCGCACCGACTTCGATCACGAACTGTTTGTCACTACACCCGCCTTTACGCAAACGACAGCATCGCCCTCACCGGACTCGAAGATCGCGATACCAGCGTCTCGTGACCATCCTTACAATCACCTCCACAAGCAAAGCTGAATCTCCGATCACTCGTCCCCATCGATCTCGGTCAACACATCAGGACTTGAAAACGTCCAATTTGGACAGTAACATGTCGACATTGGACAATTTCACCTTGTGGAGCACGCGATGGATGTCAAGTACGCATACTGGAACAATAAGGGCGGCACCGGCAAAACGAGCCTGTGCTTTCAATCGATCGTTCGCTACGCTGAAAAACATCCGAAAAAACGCATCTTGGCGGTCGACATGTGCCCGCAGGCCAACCTATCCGAGTTGATGCTTGGCGGGCTGAATAATAAGGGCAGCGAGAAGCTACTGGAGCGACAAGGCTTGGTGCCCAGATGCAGTGTTGGTGGGTACTTTCAACTCCGGCTGCCAGCGCCGTACGCCCCGCCAATTTTCAACGCGCATGACTTCATCACGAAGCCAAACAGCTACAACCAGGGCGTACCCTCAAACGTCGATCTGGTATGCGGTGATCCAATGTTGGAGCTCCAATCGAATGCCGTAAACACGCTTGCCAACAACCAAATTCCGGGAACGAATCCGTGGATTGCCGTCGTCGATTGGTTGAAAGATTTCCTGGATCAGCTTACCGACGAATACGACGTGGTCTTTCTCGATTGCAATCCTAGCTTCTCACTCTATACGCAGATTGCCCTCTCTACAGCAGACCGCATTGTGCTTCCCGTGATGGCGGACGACTCTTCCCGGCGGGCAATCCAAAATGCATTTTCCCTTATCTATGGCCTGAAACTACCGTCGGAAATTTACGCTGCGTACGCCTTCGCAACAAAGCTGAAGGATGCAAAACGCCCACTTCCCAAAGTTCATCTGATCGTCAAGAATCGACTGACGCAGTATATGGGTGCCGCATCGGCCTATGCCGCCGTATTGCATGCTATCGAAGGTGACGTGAGCCAACTTTTGAAATCGAATCCTGAAATCTTCGGCTTCAAGAAAGTGGCAGCTGGGTTCGTGGAAATTCGAGATTTTCAGACAACCGGCGTGGTAGCTTTCGCAAAGGGGCTTCCGTTCTCGAAACTCCCGGTCGGCAAACAATCCATCAACGGCCATCGTGTGCAGGTGAAAGAGGACTACCTCGTCAATGCAAAGAAGGCGATGGATGATCTAGTCGCGAAACTGTGATCGTAGCTTCGCGGGCACCGAACGAGATTGCAACCCAAGCAAAGGTTATTTCGATGGCCGACGCATTTCACTATCCACCAGAGCTGCTTGAATTGCTCGTTGAGACTATTCCTCGCCTCAGCAGAGCAAAGAAAGGCGTCATACTCTTCCTGCGCGGCGCCGGGGTTGCCGAAGAGGATCTTGCCGAAGTGGAGCGCACCGTAACAATAGACCCGCGCTCCATCAGCAAATTCGAGATCGTCCGTAGGGTTCTCGTAAAGGTCAATGCACGTGGTGATAGTGGCCTGCGTCCTCGGCGCGAGATTATTAAGCGCGTGGTGGAGTTCGAAAGCTTCGAAACCTGCTGGCCGGAAGACCAGATGAAAGCGAAAGGGTTTGTAGCAAGCGTTCGAGAAACAGTCAATGCAAAGGATTCGTTCACGCGCATGAAGCAAGAGCGAGAAGCTGAGCGCGAAGCCACCCGAGCTCGCCAGCTTGCAGAGCAAGCAGCAACAGCCGAGAAACGCACCAAGATACAAGAGGTGAGCACGCGACTTGCAGCACTATTCGGCATGAATGACCAGCCCCATGAACGGGGAAAATTGCTTGAAAGCGTTCTCAATGACCTTTTCAAAGCTTATGGGATTCTGGTCCGAGAGGATTTCCGCCGCAAAGACCCGGACACATCGGTTGTAATTGAGCAAATCGACGGAGTGATAGAACTCGACGGCGTGCTGCATATTGTGGAAATGAAGTGGCTCAACTCGCCAGTCGGCACCGCCGAATTTTTTCCTCATCTCAGTCGCGTGTTCCTCCGTGCGAACGCTAACGGCATCTTCATTTCAGCCGCTGGCTTCACCGATCCTGTTATTCGGGAATGCACCACCGCACTCACTCAGAAGACGATGTTGCTCTGTTCATTGCACGAAATCGTCATGCTATTGCAGCGAGGCGACGATCTAATTCCATTTTTTAAGAAAAAATCGCATGCAGCCATTGTCAACAAGAATCCATTTCTACAGATTCTCTCGTAAGCCGCATGGCGAGACGTAAGCCGAAAATATAGTCCCACTCACGAAGTAATCGTATTCCTGCACAAGTGCAGACTCTAATCGAGCACCTGCCGCCACTGCGCGAGCTTCTGCTCGAACGTCAGCATCGCATTCGCCGGGCTCGACGAAGGCAGCACGAGCGTGTCGTACCCCGCCGCGCCGATCACCTCTGCGAACCGCCCCGCCGTCTTGCCGTTGAAACACACGCGCTTGAGCAACGGCGCATGCTCGCGCAACGACGCGAAATCGTTCGGCTTCGCATGCCGGATCGCCGAATCGAGGCTGCCCTCACGATGGCACGCGGCCAATACATCCCAGATTCCGATCCCGTGCGACAGCACACGCTCGAGCCGCGCGTCGTACGCGAACTCGTGCAGCCCGTGCTCGCCGAGCACAGTGCCGAGCAACCGCCAGAACTGGTTGCGCGGATGCGCGTAATACTGCGCGGCATCGAGCGACGCCTCGCCCGGAAAACTGCCGAGGATCATCGTGTGCGTATTCGCCGCGACGACCGGCGGAAAACCCCGCAACATCACGCGCCTCCGTCCGGCCCGCCCGAGCGCGGCCCGTCGCCGTGCGCATCGAGATGGCGCCACAGCGCCGGCAGCATGCACTCGGTGACCATCAACGGCTTGCCGTGACGCTGGAACACCGAGCGCCGCGCGGCGAACGAATGCGGCGCACGCGCCGCGCCAAGCGCGTGGCTCGCCAGCGCATACAGCGGATGGCCGGCGATCACGCGCCGGCTGACGAGCGCCGAACGCTCGACCTGCGGATCGCTGTACAGCAGCTCCGCCAGCGGACGCGTGCGCAGCCGCCGCATCGCCTGCCACACGCCCTTGCTGGCCGCGAGCGGCGCGATGCTGTGCGCGGCGACGAACGGCGTGCCGTCGACCGACAGGATCACCTCGCGCACCCACATCGGCGCGCGCGGCGCACTGGCGAGCGCGTCCGGCTCGTCGAACCACGGGCAGTCGACGGCCTCGCGCGTCACGCGCACGTTCACGCGGCCGAGCCGCGCGAGGTGCGCGGTCAGCGATCCGCCGCGCGTCAGCCAGTCACGCTGATCGAGCGTGCAGCCAGGCCGAGGCGTCTCGCGCCAGCCGGCCTGACCGCCGTCGAATCGCATGCGTGCGTTCACGCGGCGCGCGACAGCAGCAGCGCGTTGGTCCGCTTCACGAAGCTTGCCGGATCGTCGAGCATGCCGCCTTCGGCGAGCAGCGCCTGATCGAACAACAGATGGCACCAGTCGCCGAAATCGGCGCTGTCGGCGTTCAGCTGCTTCACGAGCGCGTGCTCCGGGTTGATCTCGAGGATCGGCTGCATCGCCGGCGCGTTCTGGCCGGCCGCCTTCAGCATGCGCTGCAGGTAACCGCTCATGTCGTTGTCGTCCGCGACGAGGCACGACGGCGAATCGGTCAGGCGGAACGTGACGCGCACTTCCTTCACCTTGTCGCCGAGCGCTTCCTTCATCTTCTCGACGACCGGCTTGATCGCCTCGCCCGCCTGCTCCTGCGCCTTCTTCTCCTCGTCGTTCAGCTCGCCGAGGTCGAGGTCGCCGCGTGCCACGCTCGCGAGCGGCTTGCCGTCGAATTCGTGCAGGAACGACAGCATCCATTCGTCGACGCGGTCGGTCAGCAGCAGCACCTCGACGCCCTTCTTGCGGAACACTTCCAGATGCGGGCTGTTCTTCGCGGCCTGCCACGTATCGGCGGTCACGTAGTAGATCTTGCTCTGCTCGGGCTTCATGCGCGACACGTAGTCGGCGAGCGACACGTCCTGCGCGTCGGTGTCGCCGTGCGTCGACGCGAAGCGCAGCAGCTTCGCGATGCGCTCGCGGTTCGCGTGATCCTCGCCGAGGCCTTCCTTCAGCACCTGGCCGAACGCGCCCCAGAACGTCTTGTACTTCTCCTTGCCGGCATCCTCTTCCGCGTTCGCGAGCTCTTCGAGCATCGACAGCGCGCGCTTCGTCACGCCTTCGCGGATCGCCTTCACGTCGCGGCTTTCCTGCAGGATTTCACGCGACACGTTCAGCGGCAGGTCGGCCGAATCGACGACGCCCTTCACGAAACGCAGGTATTGCGGCAACAGCTGCTCGGCGTCGTCCATGATGAACACGCGCTTCACGTACAGCTTCAGGCCGCCGCGATAGTCGCGGTTCCACAGGTCGAACGGTGCGTGCGACGGCACGAACAGCAGTTGCGTGTATTCGCTGCGGCCCTCGACGCGGTTATGCGTCCACGTGAGCGGATCCTGGTGGTCGTGCGCGATGTGCTGGTAGAACTGCGTGTACTGCTCGTCGGTGACGTCGCTCTTCGACCGCGTCCACAGCGCGCTCGCCTGGTTGACGGTCTCGTCCTCGTCCTTCAGGACCATCTCGCCCTTTTCCTGATCCCATTCTTCCTTCTGCATCAGGATCGGCAGCGCGATGTGGTCGGAATACTTCTGGATGATCGACTTCAGGCGGTGCGACGACAGCAGGTCGTCCTCGCCTTCGCGCAGGTGCAGCGTGATCGTCGTGCCGCGCTGCGCGCGCTCGATCGCGTCGATCGTGAAATCGCCCTCGCCCGCGCTTTCCCAGCGCACGGCTTCGCTCGCCGGCAGGCCCGCGCGACGCGTTTCAACCGTGATCTTGTCGGCGACGATGAAGCCCGAGTAGAAACCGACGCCGAACTGGCCGATCAGCGCCGCATCCTTCTGCTGGTCGCCCGACAGCTTCGTGAAGAACTCCTTGGTGCCCGAACGCGCGATCGTGCCGAGGTTCGCGATCGCTTCGTCGCGGCTCATGCCGATGCCGTTGTCGTCGATCGTGATCGTGCGCGCGGCCTTGTCGTAGCCGATGCGGATGCGCAGGTTCGGATCGTTCTCGTACAGCGCGTTGTCCGCGAGCCCTTCGAAACGAAGCTTGTCGGCCGCGTCGGACGCGTTCGACACCAGTTCGCGCAGGAAGATTTCCTTGTTGCTGTAGAGCGAATGGATCATCAGGTGGAGGAGTTGCTTGACCTCTGCCTGAAAGCTCATCGTTTCATGTGCCATGGATGCTGTTTCCTCTTACTTGAACTTGAATGGGGTGCCGCGAGCGCCCGGCGCGCGACGCCGGCCGGCCCGTGAAAGGCGACCGCCTGGCGCTAGCGGTTTGCGCGCGTATCTGGAGGCGGCACGCCCGATTTCAAGGGCGGGCGTGCCGCGCCGCGTCACGATGCGCGGCGCACGGCCGAATCGATGTAGCGCGACAGCAGCGCCGGCAGCGCGGGATCGCCGCAGTTCGCGACGTTGAAGCGCATCCACGTGGACGGCGATTGCTGCGGCGAGAACAGGCTGCCCGGCGTCAGCAAAAAGCCGGCCTCGTGCGCGACCGCCGCGAGCGCGTCCGAGTCGACACCCGTGTCGGCCCACAGGAACATTCCGGCCGCCGGCATCGTGAAAAGGCCGAGCCCCGTGCGCTCGAGCATCCGCGCGGTCTTGTCGCGCACGCCGTCGAGCCGCGCGCGCAGCCGCTCGACGTGACGCCGGTAATGCCCTTCGGTCAGGATCTTGTAAAGCACGCGCTCGTTGAGCTCGGGCGTCGTCATCCCCACCAGCATCTTCTGGTCGGTGACCGCCTTCGCGATCTCCGGCGCGCACGCGACATAGCCGACCCGCAGGTTCGCCGCAAGCGTCTTCGAATAGCTGCCGAGGTAGATCACGCGCTTCAACTGGTCGAGGCTCGCGAGGCGCGTGGCCGGATAGCTCGGCGGGCACAGGTCGCCGTACACGTCGTCCTCGACGACGAGGAAGTCGTACGCCTCCGCGAGCTTCAGGATCCGGAACGCCTGCGCGGCCGACAGCGACGTGCCGGTCGGGTTCTGCAGCACCGAGTTGATCACGAGCATCTTCGGTCGCCACATCTGCACGAGCGTTTCGAGCGCGTCGAGATCGGGGCCGTCCGGCGTGTACGGCATCCCGACGAGCTGCGCGCCCTGCGCCGCGAAGCGCCCGAACATCTGGAACCAGGCCGGATCGCCGACGATCACCGCATCGCCGGGCTTCACGTAGATCCGCGCGATCAGGTCGATCGCCTGCGTGATCCCCGACACCAGCACGATCTGTTCGGGCTTCGCGCCGATCTCCACTTCGGCGAGGCGCGTCTGCAGTTGCTGGCGCAGCGGCAGGAAGCCCTGCGCGGTGCCGAAGCCGAGCATCTGCGCGCCGGACTGCCGCCCGAGCGCGCGCAGCGCCCCGGTGATCAGTTCGCCGTCGAGCCAGCGGCCCGGCAGATAGCCGAGACCCGGCCCCTTTTCCGGGCTGACGGTGTGCAGCATGTTGCGCAGCAGCCAGACGACGTCGATCGTGTTGTGCACCGGCGCGGCCTCGGCCACGCGTGCGACGCCGTCGGCCGGCTGCGGGCCGGCGGCCGTGCGCTCGCGCACGTAGAAGCCCGAGCCGCGCCGCGAGTCGAGGTAACCCTGGGCGACGAGGCGCTCGTACGCCTCGACGACGGTGAAGCGCGACACGCTCTTGTCGAGCGCGAGCTTGCGGATCGACGGCATCCGCATGCCGGGCCGGAACACGCGTTCGTCGATGCGCCGTCGCGCCCACTGGACAAGCTGGTCGACGAGCGTGAGCGTGGCCGTGTCGTGCGGCACGGGAATCTGGGCGAGTGGGACGGTGGACATGGGCGGCAGCTCCAACTGTACCGAAGGCTATCGCGCCGATTGTACCGTTACTGTGCCGGTAGCGACGATTACAGTTGACCGGAATGGCGGCCGTGCGGCCACCGTTCCGGCCCCGCCGCACCTGGCACCGCGCCCACCGGCCCGCATCGCGTCCGGTACGCCGGCCGGTCCGGCCACCGCCCGGCGCATCGCCTGCCCACCATGACACTTTCGCTTCCCGACCGACGTTCATGCCAGCCCGCTCCCTGACACTCGACCATCTCGTGATCGCCGCGCGCACGCTCGACGAAGGCGTCCGCCACGTCGCCGACGCGCTCGGTATCGAACCGGCCGGCGGCGGCCGCCACCCGCTGATGCGGACCCACAATGCGCTGTTCGGCGTATGGGGCGGGCTCTACCTCGAAGTGATCGCGATCGATCCCGATGCGCCTGCGCCGAACGCCGGCGCCGAGCCGCCGCGCGCGCGGCTGTTCGGGCTCGACGATCCGGCCATGCACGCGCGGCTTGCGCAAGGCCCGTTTCTCGCGCACTGGGTCGCGCGGGTCGACCGTCCGCGCCAGCTCGCGCTGTGGCAGAGCCAGTACCCGGCGCGCATCCCGCCGGTCGTCGCGATGCGGCGCGGCGACCTGAGCTGGGGCCTCACCGTGCCCGACGACGGCACGTTCCCCGCGTGGCAAGGCGCGGGCGACGGCCTCCTGCCGTCGCTGATCCAGTGGGACAGCGCGCGCCACCCGGCCGAATCGCTGCCGGGCGACGGCGTCGCGCTGAAAGCGCTCAAGGGCGCCCACCCGCGCGCCGACGCACTCCGCGAGCAGCTCGACTGGCTCGGCGCCGCCCACCTGCTCGACCTCGACGCCGCCGACGGCCCACCCGCGCTGGTCGCCGAATTCGACACGCCGCAGGGCGCACGCACGCTGCGCTGAACACCCTGCCGCCTCGCTGAACTACACCCATACCGGCAACACGGAGACACCCACTTCATGAATTCGCGCGAAACCCGGGGCATGCTGCTCGGCCTCATCGGCGTGATGATCTTCAGCCTGACGCTGCCGATGACGCGCATCGTCGTCGCCGAACTCCATCCGCTGCTCAACGGGCTCGGCCGCGCGCTCGCCGCCGCGGTGCCGGCCGGCCTGCTGCTGTGGTGGCGCCGCGAGCCGCTGCCGACCCGCGCGCAGCTGAAAAGCCTCGCGATCACGTCGCTTGGCGTGATCATCGCGTACCCGGTGTTCTCCGCATGGGCGATGAAAACCGTACCGGCGTCGCACGGTGCGGTGGTCAACGGCCTGCAGCCGCTGTTCGTCGCGCTGTACGCGGCCTGGCTGTCGCACGAGCGGCCGTCGAAGGCGTTCTGGGCCAGCGCGGTGGCCGGCAGCGCGCTCGTGATCGCGTTCGCGCTGCGCGACGGCGGCGGCACCGTGCAGGCCGGCGACGCGCTGATGCTCGTCGCGGTCGGCATCGGTGCGCTCGGTTATGCGGAAGGCGCGCGGCTCGCGCGCCAGATCGGCGGCTGGCAGGTGATCTGCTGGGCGCTCGTCGTGTCCGCGCCGTTCCTCGTGCTGCCGGTCGGCTGGCTCGCGTGGACGCAGCATGCCGCGCATCCGGGCCCGCTCGCGCTGCGCACGTGGCTCGCGTTCGGCTACGTGACCCTCTTTTCGCAATTCATCGGCTTTTTCGCGTGGTACGCGGGGCTCGCGATGGGCGGCATCGCGCGCGTCGGCCAGGTGCAACTGCTGCAGATTTTCTTCACGATCGCTTTTTCCGCGTTGCTGTTCGGCGAAACGGTGACGCCGTCGACGTGGCTGTTCGCAGCCGCGGTGATCGCCACCGTGGTGCTCGGGCGCCGCTCGGCGGTCGCCACCGCCGCGCAACCGGCTCGCGCCGGCTGAACAGCTGCGCCATAATGGACGTTTTGCCTGATCGGTTTGCCCACCCGGCCGCGAAGGCTCTATCGCGCTCGTGCCCGCCCACCCGGCGGCGTCGAAGCGATTTGCCCGAACGACCTTTCTTGACTGACCACGATATCCGAACGAGGAGACTATGAATCCGAGCGACCTGCATCCGCCGCACTGGCAGCTTTCCGAACGCGCACGCAAGCTGACGAGCTCTGCCATCCGCGAAATCCTGAAGGTCACGGAACGCCCCGAGGTCATCTCGTTCGCCGGCGGCCTGCCCGCCCCTGCCACGTTCCCGGCCGAGCGCATGCGCGCCGCCGCCGATCGCGTGCTGCGCGACGCGCCGGCCGCCGCGCTCCAGTACAGCGCGACCGAAGGCTACCTGCCGCTGCGCGAATGGATCGCCGAGCGCTACAGCGTGCGCGTGTCGCAGGTGCTGATCACGACCGGCTCGCAGCAGGCGCTCGACCTGCTCGGCAAGGCGCTCGTCGATCCGGGCAGCCCGATCCTCGTCGAAACCCCGACCTACCTCGGCGCGCTGCAGTCGTTCTCGCTGTACGAGCCGCGCTACGTGCAGGTGCCGACCGACGAGCAGGGCCTGCTGCCGGACGGCCTCACGCCCGAACTCACGCAAGGCGCGCGCCTCTTGTACGCGCAGCCGAACTTCCAGAACCCGACCGGCCGCCGCCTGCCCGTCGAGCGCCGCCGCGCGCTCGCCGAGTTCGCGCAGTCGAGCCCGTTCCCGGTGCTGGAAGACGATCCGTACGGCGCGCTGAACTATCGCGGCGAGCCGCTGCCGACGATGCTGTCGATGGCGCCCGATCACATCGTGCACCTCGGCACGTTCTCGAAGGTGCTCGCACCGGGCCTGCGGATCGGCTACATCATTGCGCCCGAGGAACTCCACTTCAAGCTCGTGCAGGCCAAGCAGGCCACCGACCTGCACACGCCGACGCTCACGCAGCGCATCGCGCACGAAGTGATCAAGGACGGCTTCCTCGACGAGCACATCCCGACGATCCGCGAGCTGTACAGCGCGCAGTGCGACGCGATGCTCGGCGCGCTCGAGCGCCACATGCCGGAAGGCGTCACGTGGAACCGCCCGGAAGGCGGGATGTTCATCTGGGTGAACCTGCCCGCGCAGATCGACAGCATGAAGCTGCTCGCCACGGCCGTCGACAACCACGTCGCGTTCGTGCCGGGCGCGCCGTTCTTCGCGGACAACGCACAGCAGAACACGCTGCGCCTGTCGTTCGTGACGGTGCCGCCCGAGAAGATCGAGGAAGGCGTCGCGCGCCTCGGCAAGCTGCTGCGCGAGCGTCTCTGATCCCCTTTTTCCTGTCACGACTCTCTACGAGGAATCGAATCCATGGCTAACGTCTACGACAAGCTGAAGTCGCTCGGCATCGAGCTCCCGACCGCCGGCGCACCGGCCGCCGCCTACGTGATGAGCGCGCAAACCGGCAACACGGTGTTCCTGTCGGGCCACATCGCGAAGAAGGACGGCAAGGTCTGGGCCGGCAAGCTCGGCGCGGATCTGCAGACGGAAGACGGCAAGGCCGCCGCCCGCTCGATCGCGATCGACCTGCTCGCGACGCTGCACGCGCACACCGGCGACCTGAACAAGGTCACGCGCATCGTCAAGCTGATGAGCCTCGTCAACTCGACGCTCGACTTCACCGAACAGCACGTCGTGACGAACGGCGCGTCGGAACTGATCGCGGAAGTGTTCGGCGACGCCGGCAAGCACGCGCGCTCGGCGTTCGGCGTCGCGCAGATCCCGCTCGGCGCGTGCGTCGAGATCGAGCTGATCGCCGAAGTTGCGTAACGAACGCAGCCCGATGCCCGGCCGTCTCGTCCGTTTCAAGCAGGTCGACGTATTCACGTCGGTACCGTTCAAGGGCAACGCGCTCGCCGTGGTGTTCGACGCCGATTCGCTCGGCGACGACGACATGCTCGCGATCGCCCGCTGGACGAACCTGTCGGAAACGACGTTCCTCTGCACGCCGACCGATCCGGAAGCCGACTACCGCGTCCGGATCTTCACGACGGAGGGCGAACTGCCGTTCGCCGGCCACCCGACGCTGGGCACCGCGCATGCGTTCCTGGAAAGCGGCGCGCGGCCGCGCACGCCGGGCCGGCTGATCCAGCAGTGCGGGGTCGGCCGGGTCGCGCTGCGCGAGCAGGCCGACGGCTGGGCGTTCGCCGCGCCGCCGGCACGCGTCACGCCGCTCGACCGCTCGGACTACGCGGCGCTGGCTGCCGCGTTGCGCAGCGACGCGCTCGATCTGGATGCCGAACCGTGCGCGGTCGACAACGGCGCGCCATGGCTGGTCGTGCGGCTGAAGTCGGCCGATGCCTGCATCGGCCTGACGCCCGATCCGGCCGCGCTGGCGGCGCTCACGCACCGCTACGGCATGGACGGCGTCGCCGTCTACGCGCCGCACGCGGAAGGCGGCCCCGCGACGTTCGAAGTCCGCTGCCTGATGACGGGCGGCAATTTCGGCTTCGGCGAGGATCCCGTCACCGGCAGCGCGAACGCCGCGCTCGCCGGGCTGCTGACGCGGCAGGAACGCCGCCCCGGCCAGTCGTATACGGCCCGCCAGGGTACGGCGATCGGCCGCGACGGCCGCATCTTCGTCAGCTATGACGAAGACGGCACCACGTGGATCGGCGGCCAGGTCGTCACCGTCGTCGACGGCACTTTCCTGTCACCCGCCTGACATTTCGCGATGTGCGATGGCGCCGGCCCGTCCGGCGCCCCCTACGATTCGCCCAACTATCGCAAAAACGTTCCAACCAGTAATATCGGGCCTAATCCGTTGTTTCGGAGGTCTGTCCATGGTTGCGTGTCCCGCGAACGAACAGACGTCGGGACAACCCCAACCAATAGTCAGCCATCCAGACGGATGGCGCACGCGAGCAGGACGCCACCCGCTTCGATGAGCTCCGCCCGGTCCAACCACACGCCGCCGCCCCGGCCGCTACGCGCGCCGCGCAAATCGCGCCGGCGTGCGCTATTTGCGATCCCGCTGCTCGGGATGCTGGCGCTCGCGCTGCTGTGGGCCGTGATCATCGCGCGTCTGTCGGTGGAAAAGGACAGTGCGTACAAGGAAGCAGCGGCTTCCGCGGCGATCCTGTCTTCCGCGCTCGAGCAGCATACGGTCAAGGCGATCCACCAGGTCGACCAGATCACCCGCTTCGTCAAGTTCGAATTCGAGAAGTCGCCCGCCCGCTTCAACCTCGCCAGCGCCGTCGAGAAAGGCGTCGTGCCGAGCGACACGCTGATCCAGGTGTCGCTCGTCAACGCGAAGGGCATCCTGTTCGCGAACACGGCCGAGCTGCATCCGCAGCCGATCAACCTGTCCGACCGCGAGCACTTCAAGGTCCACCTCGCGCACAACGACGACCGCCTGTTCATCAGCAAGCCCGTACTCGGCCGCGTGTCGAGCCACTGGACGCTGCAGATGACACGGCGCCTGAACAACCCGGACGGCAGCTTCGCGGGCATCGTCGTCGTGTCCGAAGACCCGAGCTACTTCACCAACGACTTCTACAACAACGCGGCGATCGGCAAGGAAGGCGTGATCGCGGTCGTGTCCGATACCGGCGCGGTGCTCGCGCGGCGCACGGGCTCGGTCAGCAATGCGCCCGGCGCGTTTTCCGCGTCGGGTGTTTACCCGATCGCCGAGCGCGTGACGGGCACGATCATCGATCCGATCGACGGCGTGACGCGCATCGTGTCGTACCGCCACCTCGACGGCTACCCGCTCGCGGTGATGGTCGGGCTGTCGCAAACCGAGGAATTCGCGGACTACTACCACACGCGCAACGTCTACCTGCTGATGACGAGCTTCATCACGCTCGCGATGCTCGCGTTCTTTGGCGTCGCGACGGGCCTGATCGGCAAGCTGCTCGGCCGGGAGCGCGAAATGACGCAGCTCGCCGAGTACGACCTCCTCACCGGCCTCGCGAACCGCTATGCGACGCTGCGCGGGTTGCGCAACGACGTGTCGATGCCGGCGAGCCTGTCGCGGCTCGGGCTGCTGTTCATCGATCTCGACAACTTCAAGACCGTCAACGACACGCTCGGCCACAACGCCGGCGACATCGTGCTGCAGATGACCGCGTCGCGCCTGTCCGATGCGGTCGGCGACGAAGGCTCGCTCGCGCGCATCGGCGGCGACGAATTCGTCGTGGTGATGAAGGGCGACGACGTCGAGCGGCGCGCGGTGCGGCTCGCGGAAGCGATCATCCGGATGTTCGGCGAACCGTTCGACGTGCGCGGCAGCTCGTTCGTGCTGCATGCGAGCATCGGCATCGCGCTGCACACGGTGGCGAACGAGAGCGAGATCGACCTGCTGAAGAAGGCCGATCTCGCGATGTACAGCGCGAAGGACGCCGGCAAGAACTGCTACCAGTTCTATGCGCCGCACCTGTCGCACCGCGCCGACCACCTGATGCGCTGGGAACAGCAACTGCGCGTCGCGCTCGCCGAGGGGCAGCTGTTCCTCGCGTACCAGCCGAAGATCGACCTCACGCACCGCCACATCACCGGCTTCGAAGCGCTCGCGCGCTGGGATCATCCGGAGCACGGCGTCATCTCCGCGAACGAATTCATTTCGATCGCCGAATCGACCGGCCTGATCGTGCCGATCGGCGACTTCGTGATCCGCACCGCGTGCGAGCAGATCGCGCGCTGGCGCGACGAAGGCCACGACACGCTGACGCTCGCGGTCAACATCTCGCCGGTGCAGTTCTGGCGCGGCGACCTGATCGAGACGATCTCGCAGGCGCTACAGGACACCGGCATCGACGCGAACCGGCTCGAGATCGAGATCACCGAGACCGCGATGATGGAATATCCGGAGCTCGTGTCCGAGAAGATCGTCGCGCTGAAGAAGCTCGGCATCCGCATCGCGCTCGACGATTTCGGCACCGGCTATTCGTCGCTGTCGTACCTGCACCGCTTCTCCGTCGACACGCTGAAGGTCGACCGCTCGTTCGTGCAGGCCATCCCGAATGATCGCAGCGTGTGCGTGATGGTGTCGTCGATCGTGCATCTCGCGCGCTCGCTCGGCCTGACCGTCGTCGTCGAAGGCACGGAAACCGAGGAGCAGATCACATGGCTCGCCGCGCTCGGCGAGATCGAGGCGCAAGGCTTCCTGTTCTCGCGACCGGTGCCGGCCGACGCGATTCCCGCGCTGATCGCACGCTTCGGCGTGCGCGGCGACGCGCCGAACGTGATCGCGCATCGCGCGACCGGCAGCACGGGCGCGTAAGCGCAGCGCGGCCGTGGCCTTGGTGGCTATTGCGTGCGCCGGCATTGTTTCGTTTTCCGATCCAATTGTTTAGTTCATGAACTAGCGTTTTCGCGCATGGCAGTGTCACGGTGCGCGGCGGACAATTGGGAGGGCCAACGTGTCGGCGGGCCGCCGGCATGGCCACACGCGAGAGATCGGGCCCCGCGCTCATACCACCAACATGACTACCGTCGAAATCGAAGCGACCGCTGATATCGAACAGGCGCAGGCGTCCCTGTGGGACCTGTTCAAGGTCGTCGCCAGCATTTCGGCGGTCTCGTGGGGCGGGCTGTCGATGATGGCGCAGCTCGAACGCCACTACGTGGAGCGGCTGAAGCGCATCGAGCCCAACGTCTTCGGCGACCTCGTCGCGCTGGCCTGGCTGGTGCCGGGCCCCGTCGGCTGCAACGTGGCGGTGCAGGTCGGCCAGATCCTGCATGGTCGCATCGGCGCATGGATCGCCGGCATCGCGAGCGTGCTGCCGTTCTCCATCCTGATGACGCTGTTCGCGATCTTCTATCGCACGCCGCTCGTGCGCTCGCTCGCCGCACCGATGCTGATCAATCACTTCGGGATGGTGCTCGCCGCGCTGATCGGAGTCACGTGGGTCAAGCAGCTGCGCTCGCTCGCGCGCACACGGCGCGAACAACTGATCGCCGCGCTGTCGACGATTCTGCTCGGTTTCGCACATAATCCGGCCGCCTTCGTCGGGATTCTCTTCGCCGCGTTCGCGGCCGGCTGGCTCACGGGGCCGCCGCAACGCGACGCGGTCGATTTCACGTTGTCGACCCGCGACCGCAACCTGCTCGTGCTGCTCGGCGTGCTCGTCACGCTGTTCGCGGTGCCGCTGCCCGGCGATTACCAGGCGACGCTGCTGTGGCCGCGTCTCGCCGGCGCCGGCATGACGCTGTTCGGCGGCGGCTTTTCCGCGCTGCCCGTGCTCAAGACGCTGTTCGTCACGCCCGCAACGGGCATCTCCGATCACGACTTCACACTGGCGTTCGCGCTGTCCCCTGTCGCGCCGGGGCCGCTGCTGAACGTCGTCCCGTTTCTCGGCTACCTGACCGACGGCTGGGTCGGCGCGCTGCTCGCGACGGCCGCGCTGTTCATTCCGTCGGGATGCCTCGTCGTGTTTGCGCAGAACCACCTGTCCCGGCTCAAGCGCCATTCGCGCTTCGAGCACGGGATGCGCCTGCTGCGTGCCGCGACCACGGGTTTTCTCGTCGTCGCCGTCGTGAGAATCCTGCACCGCGAACCCGTCGACCCCGTTTACTGGCTGACGGGCGCCTTCGCGACGCTGTGCTTCGCGCGCTTCAAGGTGCCCGTCTATGCCGTGTACGGCACGGTCGCGGTGGCTTGCGGCGTGTGGCTGCTGGCCGCCGCGCGCTGACGGGCGACGGCCACCGCCCCGCCGGGTTCTACCGGCCTTCGCCCGTCCAGGCCCTCCTCAACCTGCCTGCATCGCGACCCGGCGTGCCATCCAGCGGGCGCGCAGCGCGTCGTAAGCGAGGTTGAAGCAGAACGTGTAAGGCAGGAAGAACAGCACGATGCCGAGGTCGAGCAGCAGCGCCTCGACGAGGCTCACGTTCAGCCACCACGCGGCGACCGGCACCACCATCGCGACGAGGCCGAGCTCGAACGTGACCGCATGCGCGATCCGCATGCCGAGCGTGCGGGTCAGCCCCGCGCGACGCTCGAAGCGGTCGAACAGCGTATTGAACGCCATGTTCCACGCCATCGCGATCAGCGACACCATCACCGTCAGCACGCCGACGTGCGACACCGGCATGTCGAGCAGCCACGCGCCGATCGGCGCGCACAGCGCGATCGCGACCAGTTCGAACGTCAGCGCATGCAGCAGCCGTTCCGTCACCGTTTTGTTGACCTGTTTCATGATTCCCTCCGATTCGTCTACTTCGTACATGGCCGCCATTCTGATCGGCATAACCGTATGAATCCAGTTTGATATCATCGGTTTTACCGATATATCACCCACCAGGAGCGCCGCATGCGCCACGCCCCCGAAGCCCTGCTCGCCTTCGCCGAAGCCGCGTTGCTCGGCTCGTTCACGGCCGCCGCGCGCAAGCTCGGCAAGCGCCAGTCGACCGTGTCGGAGGCGATCGCGAACCTCGAGATCGATCTCGGCGTGCAGTTGTTCGACCGCTCGACGCGCGCACCGACGCTGACCGATGCCGGGCGTGCGCTGCTGCCGCAGGTGCAGCGCGCGCTCGAGGCCGGCGCGGCGATCGACCGGACGGCCGCGCGGCTCGCGCGTGGCGAGGAAGCGCGGCTGACGCTCGTCGTGTCCGATACGTACCAGTCGAAGCGCTACGAGGAAACGTTGATGGCGCTCGAACGGCGCTTTCCGGCGCTCGAGCTCGAATGCCAGATCGCCGAGCACGAAGACGTGCTCGACCTGATCCAGCAGGGGCGCGCGCAGTTGGGGCTGATGGCCGCGCGCGCGGCCTACCCGGCCGATATCGGCGCGGCGACGATTGCGGAGGAATCGGAAATCGGGCTGTTCGTCGGCCGCACGCACGCGCTCGCCGAATACGGCGACACCGACGTGCCGCACGCCGCGCTGCGCGACGTGCGCGAACTGCGCCTCAATACCTATGTGAAAACGGAAGGCCGCGGCGCCGACGACCGGATCGTCGTCGGCACGCAGCACTGGCTGGCGCCAAGCTACCTGATGCTGCTGGAGATGGCCGTGCTGGGGTTCGGCTGGGCCGAACTGCCGCGCTGGATGGTCGACCACTTCGCGCGCGATCGGCTGTGCGAACTGCGTGCGCGCGGCTGGCCGCGCCGTGTGCGGGTCGATGCGGTCTGGTCGCGCAACCGGCCGCTCGGACCGGTCGGCTCATGGCTGCTCGATGCGATGCTGGCCGCGTAGCGGCGCTTGCCGGCGCACCCGCGGCTGCGCGCGGGCCGGCCGGCTGCGGTCAATCAGAAACCGCGCGACAACACCGCCGCGCCGATCGTGACGACGCCGAGCACGAGGTTCACGAGCACGAGCAGGCGCACCGTATTCACCGCGCGCGCGCCGTCCGGCCACTTCTGCGCCTGCACCGCACGGCGGATGCGCGGGAACAGCGCGAACCGGATATGCCCGAAGATCAGCATCATCACGACGCCGAGCCCAGCCATCGCGTGCAGCGACCACGTCGCGTGCGCGCCGCCGAATTGCACGAGCAGGAAGCCGCCGGTCAGCAGAATCACGATCACGGAACCCGAGACCCAGTTGAAGAAGCGGCCGAACACGCCCTCGATCAGCGGCAACCGCAGCTGCGGCGACAGGTCGGACAGCGCCGGACGCAGGCAGAAGTTGGCGAAGACCATCCCGCCCACCCACACGGCGACGGCCAGCAGATGAAGAAACAGCGCGACGGAGACAGCATGGGACATGACGGCGATCCTGTGAGGAGTGGGGTGCGGCGAACGGCCGCGTCGTACGCGGCATCGAGCGACGTTCGACCGGATTGTCGCCGAGCGGTTCAGACCCCAGGCGCGATTTCACATTATTTTGCAAGTTCCGCGTGACAGCGCCACGCTTGCTTACCCGAATCCCCGTCCAAAAGAAAAGGCCGCACGTCCGCCGAAGCGGAGGAGCGGCCTTCGATCGCGGCTGAACCGGGCGATCGAACGTGCGTAGCGTCAGCCGAGCAGCGGACGCAGTTCGCTGACGACCTTGAGCTTCGTGTCCGGCGTGCGGCCCTTGCGGGCGCGCTTGCCGACGTGCGGCGCCAGCCCCGCATACGACAGCGTTTCGTCCATCGTCTTGCCGCCGCGGCCGGTGCCGATCAGCACGACGCCGGCCGGATCGATCGCAAGCGCCTGCACGAGCGTTTCCTTGTCGTCGAGCGCCATCAGGATCACGCCGCGACCGCCGCCGGACAGCGTCTTCATCTCGTCCATCCCGAACACGAGCAGGCGGCCGCCGCTCGACAGGCACGCGACCTGCGTCGCGTTCGGCAGCACCGGCATCGGCGCGAGCGGCGCCGCGCCCGCATCGATCGTCATGAACGCCTTGCCGGCCTTCACGCGGCTCACCATGTCGCCGACCTTCGCGAGGAAGCCGAAGCCGTTGCTCGACGCGAGCAGCAGTTGCTGGTCGGCCGGCGCCGCGTAGTAGTGCATCAGGTGCGAGCCCGACTCGAGCTCGATCAGCGACGTGACGGGCACGCCGTCGCCGCGCCCGCCCGGCAGCACCGACACGTCCACCGAGTACACGCGGCCGCTGCTGCCCCACGCGATCAGGCGATCCGGCGTGCGGCACTGGAACGCCGCGTACAGATGATCGCCGGCCTTGAACGAGAAGCTGGCCGGGTCGAGCCCGTGGCCCTTCAGCGCACGCACCCAGCCCTTCTGCGACACGACCACCGTGACCGGCTCGTCGACCACCTTCGCCTCGAAGGTCGCGCGCTTTTCCTGCTGGATCAGCGTGCGGCGATCGTCGCCGTACTGCTTCGCGTCGGCCTCGATCTCCTTGATCATCAGCCGCTTCATCGCGCTTTCGTTCGCGAGCAGTTCCTCGAGCTTCGCCTTTTCGTCGCGCAGCGCTTCGAGTTCCTTCTCGATCTTGATCTTCTCGAGCCGCGCGAGCTGGCGCAGCCGGATTTCGAGAATATCTTCCGCCTGCCGTTCGCTGAGCCCGAACGCGCTCATCAGCGCGGCCTTCGGCTCGTCCGACTCGCGGATGATGCGGATCACCTCGTCGATGTTCAGGAAGACGATCATCCGCCCTTCGAGGATGTGGATGCGGTCGTCGACCTTCGCGAGACGATGGCGGCACCGGCGCGTCATCGTCAGCTGGCGGAACTTCACCCATTCGTCGAGGATCGTCAGCAGACCCTTCTGGCCCGGCCGGCCGTCGGCGCCGATCATCACGAGGTTCAGCGTCGCGTTCGACTCGAGGCTCGTGTACGCGAGGAGCGTGTTCACGAATTCCGTCTGGTCGATCGTGCGCGACTTCGGCTCGAACACGAGCCGCACCGCCGCTTCCTTGCCCGACTCGTCGCGCACCGCGTCGAGCAGGTCGAGCATCGCCTTCTTCGTGTTGAGCTGCTCGGGCGTCAGCGTCTTCTTGCCGAGCTTGAGCTTCGGGTTCGTCAGCTCCTCGATTTCCTCGAGCACCTTCTGGCCCGACGTGCTCGGCGGCAGCTCGGTCACGACGAGCTGCCACTGGCCGCGCGCGAGATCCTCGATCTTCCAGCGCGCGCGCACCTTCAGGCTGCCGCGGCCGGTTTCATAGGCCGCCGCGATTTCGGTGTCGCTCGAGATGATCTGCCCGCCGCCCGGGAAATCCGGGCCGGGAATCAGGTTCATCAGCTCCGCGTGCGAGAGCTTCGGATTGCGGATCAGCGCGACCGCTGCGCCCGCGACTTCACGCAGGTTGTGCGACGGGATTTCGGTCGCGAGACCGACCGCGATGCCCGACGCGCCGTTCAGCAGCACGAACGGCATGCGGCTCGGCAGCGTCTTCGGCTCCTCGAACGAGCCGTCGTAGTTCGGCATGAAGTCGACCGTGCCCTGGTCGATCTCGTCGAGCAGCAGCTTCGCGATCGGCGTGAGGCGGGCTTCGGTGTATCGCATCGCCGCCGCGCCGTCGCCGTCGCGCGAGCCGAAGTTGCCCTGCCCGTCGATCAGCGGGTAGCGCAGCGAGAAATCCTGCGCGAGACGCACCAGTGCGTCGTATGCCGACTGGTCGCCGTGCGGGTGGTATTTACCGAGCACGTCGCCGACCACGCGCGCCGACTTCACCGGCTTCGCGTCCGGGCCGAGGCCCATTTCGTTCATCGCGTAGAGAATCCGGCGCTGCACCGGCTTCTGGCCGTCGCACACGTCGGGCAGCGCGCGGCTCTTCACGACGCTGACCGCGTAGCTGAGATACGCCTGCTCCGCGTAGTTGCCGAGCGTCAGCGCGTCGGCATCCGGTGCATCGGAGCTGGCGAAGAGATCGGAAGTGTTGTCGTCCATCTGAATTCCGTATTCGTAAGTGGCGTAAGGCCGGGCCGGGCGTCGTGCCCGGCCGCACAGGTGTTCGGCTTAGATGTCCGCTTCGACGTCGTTGCCCTTTTCCTCGAGCCAGCCGCGTCGCGCGGCTGCCTCGCCCTTGCCCATCAGCATCGTCATGCGTGCGACGGTCGCCTCGTAGTCGAGCTCGCCGAGCTTCACCGGCATCAGGCGGCGCGTGTCGGGGTTCATCGTCGTATCCCACAGCTGCTCGGCGCTCATTTCACCGAGACCCTTGAAGCGGCTGATGCTCCATTGCGTCTCGCGCACACCGTCCTTGCGCAGCTTGTCGAGGATCGCCTCGAGTTCGCCTTCGTCGAGTGCATAAAGCTTCTGCGCAGCCTTCTTGCCGCGCGCGGGCGCGTCGACGCGGAACAGCGGCGGGCGCGCAACGCATACATGGCCGCGCTCGATCAGTTGCGGGAAATGCTTGAAGAACAGCGTGAGCAGCAGCACCTGGATGTGCGAACCGTCGACGTCCGCGTCCGACAGGATGCAGATCTTGCCGTAGCGCAGGTTCGACAGGTCGACGCTTTCATCCGGGCTGTGCGGATCGACGCCGATCGCGACCGAGATGTCGTGCACCTCGTTGTTCGCGAACAGGCGGTCGCGCTCGGTTTCCCACGTGTTCAGCACCTTGCCGCGCAGCGGCAGGATCGCCTGGTATTCCTTGTCGCGGCCCATCTTCGCGGAGCCGCCTGCCGAGTCACCCTCGACCAGGAACAGCTCGTTGCGCGCGATATCTTCCGTCTCGCAGTCGGTCAGCTTGCCGGGCAGCACCGCGACGCCCGAGCTCTTGCGCTTCTCGACCTTCTGGCCGGCGCGCGTGCGCGCCTGCGCCTGCTTGATCACGAGTTCGGCGAGTTTCTTGCCGTGCTCGACGTGCTGGTTCAGCCACAGCTCCAGCGCCGGACGCGAGAACGACGACACGAGCTTCACCGCGTCGCGGCTGTTCAGGCGTTCCTTGATCTGCCCCTGGAACTGCGGATCGAGCACCTTCGCGGACAGCACGAACGACACGCGCGCGAACACGTCTTCCGCGAGCAGCTTCACGCCCTTCGGCTGCAGGTTGTGCAGTTCGACGAAGCTTTTCACTGCCTGGTAGAGACCGTCGCGCAGGCCGGATTCGTGCGTGCCGCCGGCCGGCGTCGGGATCAGGTTCACGTACGACTCGCGCACGAGCGAGCCTTCCTCGCTCCATGCGACGACCCACGACGCGCCCTCGCCTTCGGCGAAGGTGTCGTCGCCCGAACGCGAATCGGCAAAGCGCTCGCCTTCGAACAGCGGGATCAGCAGCTCGCTGCCGTTCATTTCGTCGAGCAGGTAGCCGCGCAGGCCGTCTTCATACTTCCACGTCTGGCGCTCGCCCGACTTCTCGTTGACGAGCACGACCTCGACGCCCGGCAGCAGCACGGCCTTCGAGCGCAGCAGGCGCTGCAGTTCGCCAAGCGGCAGGTTCGGCGAATCGAAATACTTCGGATTCGGCCACACCTGCACCCGCGTGCCGGATTTCTTCTCACCGCGGCCCGCGCCCTGCGTCGCGAGCGGTTTCACCACGTCGCCTTCGGCGAAGCCGAGTTCCGCGATCTTGCCGTCGCGCCAGACCGTCACGTCGAGGCGTGTCGCCAGCGCGTTCGTCACCGACACGCCGACGCCGTGCAGGCCGCCCGAAAACGTGTAGGCGCCGCCCGCGGCCTTGTCGAACTTGCCGCCCGCGTGCAGGCGCGTGAATACGATCTCGACGACCGGCACGCCCTCTTCAGGGTGCATGCCGAACGGGATGCCGCGGCCGTCGTCCTCGACCGAGACCGACTGGTCGGCGTGCAGCGTGACCGTGATCTGCTTGCCGTAGCCGCCAAGCGCCTCGTCGGACGCGTTGTCGATGACTTCCTGGATGATGTGCAGCGGATTCTCGGTACGGGTGTACATGCCGGGCCGCTGCTTGACCGGCTCGAGACCCTTGAGCACCTTGATCGATGCTTCGCTATAGGCCGCGCTGGGTTTCTTCGTTGACATAGGCGCTGAATTTCGTCATTCATCGGGACGTTGTCCACACCTCGTGTGGATAACGTCGTGGACAAAACGTTGAGTTCCGTAAAAAAGCGAATCGAAACAACGGTGTGCTTGGACTGCTCCGAAAGCGGGCGCGCGGCGTGCGCTGCGCTGCCCGGGACGCGCGGTATTTTACTGGTTCCGCGTGGCACGCCAATCGCGGAATCGCGCGCGGCGGCCGCCGGCCGCGCGACGCGTCTGCGTTTTACGCGGGCTTGCGCTTCGCCTCGAGCGTTTCCCACCGCTCGAGCGCTTCGAGCAATTCGTCGTCGATCGCCGCGAACCGCTCGGTCAGGCGCGTGCCTTCCTGCGGATCCTTCGCGAAAATCGAGCCGTCTTCGAGCCGCGCATTGATCGTCTTCTGCTCCTCTTCCAGCGCCGCGATCTTCTCCGGCAGCGAATCGAGCTCGCGCTGCTCGTTGAACGACAGCTTCACCGTGCGTTGCGTGTTGCGGCCCGCGGCGCTTTTCGCCGCCTCTTCCTTGACGGGCGCGGCTTCCTTGACCGCACGCTTCGCGGCTTCCTGCTGCGCGAGCTGATCGGCACGCGCGCTCTGGATCTGCCAGTCGCTGAAGCCGCCCACGTATTCGCGCCATTTGCCGTCGCCCTCGGCCGCGATCACCGACGTCACGACGTTGTCGAGGAACGCGCGATCGTGGCTGACGAGCAGCACCGTACCGTCGTAGTCGGCCAGCAGCTCCTCGAGCAGTTCGAGCGTCTGGATGTCGAGGTCGTTGGTCGGTTCGTCGAGCACCAGCACGTTGGCCGGACGCGCGAACAGGCGCGCGAGCAGCAGCCGGTTGCGCTCGCCGCCCGACAGCGACTTCACCGGCGAACGCGCGCGTTCCGGCGCGAACAGGAAATCGCCGAGATAGCTCATCACGTGCTTGCGCACGCCGCCGATCTCGACCCATTCGCTGCCGGGGCTGATGGTATCCGCGAGGCTCTTCTCCTGGTCGAGCTGTGCACGCATCTGGTCGAAATAGGCGACCTGCAGGTTGGTGCCGATGCGCACCGTGCCCTCGTCGGGCTTCAGTTCGCCGAGAATCAGCTTGAGCAGCGTCGTCTTGCCGGCGCCGTTCGGGCCGATGAAGCCGATCTTGTCGCCGCGCATCACCGTCGTCGAGAAACGATCGACGACCGCGCGGCCGCCGTAGCGCTTCGTCACGTCGGTCAGCTCCGCGACGATCTTGCCGGACTTCTCGCCCTGCGCGACATCCAGCTTCACGTTGCCCAGCGTGTTGCGGCGCTCCGCGCGCTCGTTGCGCATCTGCACGAGCCGCGCGATGCGGCCGACGCTGCGGGTGCGGCGCGCTTCGACGCCCTTGCGGATCCACACTTCCTCCTGCGCGAGCAACTTGTCGAACTTCTCGTTTTCCACGCGCTCGATTTCGAGCTGCTGTGCCTTGCGCGTCTGGTACGCGGAGAAATTGCCCGGGTACGACAGCAGGCGGCCGCGATCGAGATCGACGATGCGCGTCGCGACGCGGTCGAGGAACGCGCGATCGTGCGTGATGAACAGCAGGCCGGCGCGCTGCGCGACCAGCAGTTCTTCCAGCCAGCGGATGCCGTCGAAGTCGAGGTGGTTGGTCGGTTCGTCGAGCAGCAGCACGTCGGGCTGCAGCACCAGCGCGCGCGCCAGCGCGACACGCTTCTGCATCCCGCCCGACAACGCATCGACGGGAGCATCGACGTCCGCCAGGCCGATCTGCGCGAGCGTCATCGACACGCGCGTGCGCCAGCTCCACGCGTCGTGCGCATCGAGCGACGACTGCAGCACGTTCATCCGCGCGAGCAGCGCATCGTGCTCGGCGCCTTCGGGTATATCGGCGAGGCGGTGCGCGATCGAATCATATTCTTCGAGCAGTTCGCGCGTGTGCGCGAGCCCCGATGCGACTGCCTCGAACACCGTCGCGCCCGGCTCGAATTCGGGCTCCTGCGGCACGTAGACGGTCACGAGTTCCTGCTGGCGCGTGACCAGCCCGTCGTCGGGCTTCGCGAGCCCGGCGACGATCTTCAGCAGCGACGACTTGCCCGCGCCGTTGCGGCCGATCAGGCCGACGCGCTCGCCGGCTTCCAGCGAGAAATCCGCGTGATCGAGCAACGCGACGTGACCGAACGCGAGCTGCGCACCGGAAATGGAATAGAGCGACATGGGGAGACGGCGAAGAGAGAAATCGGAAGCGCCCATTGTACCGGTCGCGAGCGGCGTTGCCGGTATGGCCGGACGGATAAGGCCGGCAAACGGGTTGGGAGGCGGGTTGGAACGTGCGTTTGGCGGCAGGCAGGCGGGGCGTCGATCGAAGCGCATCGACGCAATGCGCTTCGCTGGCACGCGCCGGGCGCGCCCGGCTTCCGTTCGCGGAACGCCGGGCGTGCGTTCCGGGCAAAACGCCTGCGTCGGCCGGATGCTGCGGCCGTCCGATGGATCATTCCGCGTCGGACGCCCTGGGCGCCCGTACGCGGCACGTGCAATTACTTCACGTTGACCGTGATCGTCGAGCTCAATTCGGGGCCGTACGAGCGGTGCATGCCGTCGCCCAACTGCAGCGTCAGCGTGTGCTGGCCGGGCGGCAGCTTGATGTCGGTCTCGGTCTGCGCCTTGCCGAAGTGCAGCGAACGTTCGCTCGCGGGGATCACGTCGCCCTTCGGAATCGGCCGGCCGTCGATCAGCAGGTGATGATGGCCAGTGTTCGGCGTGTTGTCGCCGGCCGGTCGAAGCTCCATTCCTTCGAGCCCGAACTTCACGTGCACCGGGTTCGACACCGTCGCGCCCTCGCTCGGCGCTTCGAAATACACGCGCGCCTCGGCCCGCGCCATCGTCGACACGGCCATCGCCGCCACGCATACCGCACCTGCGATCCACTTTCTGTTCAGCATCGCATTCTCCTTATGATTGGACAGCCTCGGAAGCATACACCGCACGCACGGCAGGCGTGTTTCGGTTGCGTTGTTCGCGATGCGTACGTTTAAAACGACGTTGCGGAGCCGTTCGACGAAATTCCGGTACCATTGCGCCTTTCGTCCGCCGGCCACGCCGCGGACGGCATCACCGAATTTCCATTTTCCCGAGCGCTACATGAGCGAAGTAACCGAATACCAGAGCTGGGTCTGCCTGATTTGCGGGTGGGTCTACAACGAAGCGGAAGGGCTGCCCGACGAAGGCATCGCGCCCGGCACCCGCTTCGCCGACATTCCCGCCGACTGGCGCTGCCCGCTGTGCGATGTGGGCAAGGAAGATTTCGTCGTCGTCGATTTCTGATTCGCTGACGCGCTGATTTCCGATCGCGGGTGATGACGCGATCACGCGCGTCGGCATGCATTCCGCCCCGCCGACGCGCCGCGCGTTTGCTATACTCTGCGCGCTGTCCACACCGCCGTCCGGTTCGCGTTTTTTGCGTTCCCTGGACATGGCTCTCCCCGTAGTTCAATGGATAGAACAAGCGCCTCCTAAGCGCTAGATACAGGTTCGATTCCTGTCGGGGGGACCAGCCATCCTCATGGCCTCATCCACTTTCCCACGATCGCATACCGCAACGGCGGCGACGAAAGGCGCCTGACGTCGAAGCGGATCGGGAAGCATCGGCAGCCAACCTGCACGCCGGATCTCGCGCTTGTTGAAAGTGAGCCGCCGATTCCATTCGACGCAAATCACCAATCGATTGACTCTCCACATCAGCCCTAGTACACTTCGCGCCGCGGGGTGGAGCAGTCTGGCAGCTCGTCGGGCTCATAACCCGAAGGTCGTAGGTTCAAATCCTACCCCCGCAACCAATACCGAAGCCCGCTCTGCGAAAGCAAGCGGGCTTCTTGCTTTCCGCATGTGCTGCTGCGTGTGCTCAAGGCCTGCCAGCATCACATTCGGATCGAGGATCATTCAGCCTTCGAAGTCCCCTGCGACACACGATCGCATCCCGCCCGATCGCCACGGCCCTGCGCCCAATATTGCGTAGAATTCCGAACCTTCTTCAGCACCCGGACTCCCGCAATGATTCGAACGATCGCGGCACTCGCCGCGCTTTCAGCGATGACCGGCACGGCAAACGCCGCCGACACCCTTACCGCACCCGCGAAGCCGCGCTATGTCAGCCCCGGCATCGCCAACATCACGAACGCTGCAGCCCCGCACGCGGAAAACCTCTCCCCCGACGCACGCTGCCGCGAACTGGCCGCCGGGATCGACGCCGTCACGCACGCCCCCGACCGCGGCCAGAAGGTCGTGCGCGGAATGGCCCCGGACGGCAAACCCCGCAACGAGCTGCGCGCTTACGACAAGCGCGCCGATCTCGAAACCGAGCATCACCGGCTCGGCTGCCGATAACGAACGCAACGCCGCCCGGTCGAACAATCACGCCGGGCGTCGGCATTCACGCACTCACGCGTTCGCACCACCATCGATCGTCAACCCGGTCCCGTTGATCGACCGCCCTTCCGGCCCGACCACGAACGCGACGAGCGCCGCCACGTCGTCGGCCTTGCCGTACTGCGGGATCGCCATCCGCGAACGCTGCGCACCGGCATGTTCGCCGTCGGCCGGGTTCATGTCGGTATCCGTCGACCCCGGATGCACGATATTGACCGTGATGCCGCGCGAACCGAGATCGCGCGCAAGCCCCTGCGTCCAGCCGATCAGCGCGGCCTTGCTCGCCGCATAGAGGCTCATCCCCGCATCGGGCACGCGCGTGGCGAGGCAACTCCCCGTCGACACGATGCGCCCGCCCTCCCCGAGATGCCGCGCCGCCGCCTGCGACGCGACGATCACCGCGCGCACGTTCACGTTCAGCGTCGCGTCGATATCGTCGAGCGTGAGGTCGTCCAGCGCGCCGGCCCGGAAAATCCCCGCGTTGTTGACGAGAATGTCGAGACCGCCGAACGCCTCCGCCGCACGATCGACCGCGTCGCGCACGGCCACCGGATCGGCGCTGTCGGCCTGGATCGCAACGGCACGGCGGCCCAGCGCCTCGATGCCGGCGACGACGGCCTGCGCCCGCTCCGCCGATTTCTCATAGGTGATCGCGACGTCCGCGCCCTCGGCCGCCAGCCGTTTCGCGATCGCCGCACCGATGCCGCGGCTGCCGCCCGTGATGAGTGCACGCTTGCCCTGAAGTCGGTTCATGTCGGTTCCTTTCCTCATTTATGTAACGACCGACACAGAATGTGGCAAGTTGCGCGACACAGTCAATTGATTTAATTTATCGATCGATACAGAAATCGATGAAGGAACGGACGCAATGGCTGAACGGGGCCGACCGAGAAGCTTCGACAAGGAAGCGGCGCTGGATCGCGCGATGGAGGTGTTCTGGCGCCTCGGCTACGAAGGCGCGTCGATGGCCGACCTGACGGCCGCGATGGGCATCGCGTCGCCGAGCCTGTATGCGGCATTCGGCAGCAAGGAAGCGTTGTTCCGGCTGGCGCTCGAGCATTACAGCGCAACGGAGGGGCGGGAAATCTGGGGCGGCGTCGAACAGGCCGGCAGCGCGCACGACGCCGTACGGAACTACCTGATGGATACCGCACGCGTGTTCACGCGGCGGTCGAAGCCGGCCGGCTGCCTGATCGTGCTGTCGGCACTGCATCCGGCCGAGCGCTCCGATACGGTTCGGCAAACGCTGATCGCGATGCGCGAGCGCACGGTCGAGCACCTGCGCGAACGTCTCATGCAAGGGGTCGCGACCGGCGAGATCGCCGCACAAGCGAACCTCGATGCGATCGCGCGGTACTACGTCACGGTCCAGCAGGGGATGTCGATCCAGGCGCGCGACGGTGCGAGCCGTCGCGATCTGGAGGCCGTCGCGCAAGCCGCGCTGGCCGCATGGCCAGCGCTCGTCGGTACGGGCGGCGCGTAGCGGCAGGAGGCCGCGGCCGCGCCGTAACGTTACTGCTTTGCTGCGTGTTGCACGTCCTTCGACGCATGCCACACGCGATAGCGCACCTCGAAGCCGTCCGGCACATAGACGACGAGCGGCAGGCGGCTGTTGTAGCGCAGCAGTTGGCCGTCACCGCGCACCTGCACGAACCGTTGCTGCGGCGCCTGGCCCGGGCATGCCATCAGCGTCGAGGCCGGCCCCTTCACGTCGGTGAGCTGGTAGTACGTATAGCCCCAGCCCTTCACGTCCTCGGCGGTCAGCTCGCCGCCGAACCACTGCTGGTTGCAGTCGGTCTGCAGCGTCTTGCCGATCATCAGCTCGACACGCGCATCGCCTTCGTTCTCGAGCGCGGGCAGCGCGATCACGACGCGCTGCTGGCCGGCCGCTGCCTGCGGAAACATCTTGATCGACTCGGCCGTCACGGCGGGCGCCGAAGCGGGCCCCGCCACGCAGGCGGCGGCTGTCGTCACGCAGAAGGCGGCCAGTGCGGCCCGGATCGCGAATTTCATCGATGTACTCCTGAAAAACAAAATGAGCCCCGGATGCTAACACTTCCGTCACACGACCTTACGCCGCTGTAATTTGACGACACAATTGCAAACAGCTGGCAATCCCCTTGCGCGGTACTTATACGGGAACCAACGGAGAACATCATGCTGAAGCTCATTGCTGCCGCCGGCGTCGCCACCCTGCTGGCCGGCTGCGTCGTCGCCCCGGACGCCGGATACGGCTACGGGCAGCCTTACTATTCCGATCCCGGCTACGCGTACGCCCCTTCGCCCGTGTACGGCACGGTCAATATCTGGGGCGGTGGCGGCGGACGCGACTGGGATCGCGGCCGGCGCGACTACCATCGCTGGGACGGCGATCGCGGCAACCGCGGCAACGGCTGGGGGCGCGGCGGCGGACACCGCGGCGACTGGAACGATGGCGGCGGAGGCGGCGGCGGCCATCGCCACTGACGCGCATTTGCAACCGTTTGTATCCGCGTGCCGCGCGCCACGATGGCCGACGCGTCACGCGGACGAACGGACGGCCGCGCAAAAGACGAAGGCCCTCGCATGAAGCGAGGGCCTTTTTGTCGTTCGGTGCGGTGAAGCGAACGGCGCCACCGCCGCCTGCTCACGCTTCGCGCGTCAGCCTGCTCACCAGCCGGCCGGCTGCGCGTAGCCACCCGAGACGGGCGCGCCGCACACATACGCGCGCTGGTAGCGGTCGTAGCAATAGTTCGGGCCGTCGTCCTGGTACTGCGCCTGCTGGTAGGTCGGATACGCAGGCTGCTGATACGCGGGCGCCTGGTAGTACGTCGGCGGCTGATAAGCCGGTGCCTGGTACGCGGGCGCCTGATACGCGACGGGCGGATTCATCGCGGACGTCACGATCGCGCCGAGCACCGCGCCGCCGATCAACGCGCCGATGACGGCGCCACCGTCGCGGCCATGCGCGGACGCCGGGCCTGCCACGGCAAGCGAACCGGCGAGGACACACACTGCGGCAATTTTTTTCATGATGGACTCCCACGCGAAGTGGTACTGGATGCGATGCATTGTGGCGGCTTGCGGCAGTAATAGATGCAGCAAGTGGTAACGCGCGATTACCGGTATCACGCCCATCGAAAGGCGCCGTCGCCGTGCTACGATTTTCGGCATACAGGAGACGCCGTCATGCAGCCGGAAACCGCCCGCCGTTTCGATACCGAATTCGCCCCGCGCATCGCACAGGCAATCGCCGCCTTCTTCGCCGAACACGTGCTGACCGACGTCGTCCCGTATGGCGGCCACGGGCACCCGACGCGCGTGCAGATCCGCAGCGCGCCGCACGAGCACGTCAGCGGCTTCGACCATCCGCTGAATCTCGAACTGACCTGGGACACCGACGAAATCGAGCGGCTGATGGAGCCGGACGGCCCGCAACGCTTCGAGCACTACCTCGCCGCGCTGCCGAAAAAGCTGGGGGCATGGCAGAGCGCGCGCGACATCGATCTCCTGTCGCGCACGCAGGCCGACCCGCTCGTGCGGCTCGGCGGCCTCGACTTCGAAGGCTGAGCGCCGGCGTCGCGCGATGCGGCCCGGTGATACACTCGACCGGCCCCGCTCCGGTGCCGTTGCGCCGGCCGGGCCGCTCATCACCGCCTCCACCCTTGCGCATGGTTGCGCACGCAACCGGCAACCGGGCGCGCGGACAACCACGCCTCTGCTCCCGCCATGAACGCCGATACCGGCCTGCCGCTTCCGCAACGCTACTGGGCGATCGTCTGCGTCGCACTGGGCATCACGCTCGCCGTGCTCGACGGCGCCATCGCCAACGTCGCGCTGCCGACGATCGCGCGCGACCTGCACGCATCCGACGCCGCCTCGATCTGGATCGTCAACGCGTACCAGCTCGCGGTCACGATCACGCTGCTGCCGCTCGCGTCGCTCGGCGAGCGCATCGGCTATCGCCGCATCTACATCGCGGGGCTCGCGCTGTTCACCGCTGCGTCGCTCGGCTGCGCGCTCGCCGGCTCGTTGCCGATGCTGGCCGTGATGCGCGTGATCCAGGGCTTCGGCGCGGCCGGCATCATGAGCGTCAACGCGGCGCTCGTGCGGATGATCTACCCGTCGTCGATGCTCGGGCGCGGGCTGTCGATCAATGCGATGGTGGTGGCGCTGTCGTCGGCGATCGGGCCGACGGTCGCGTCCGCGATCCTGTCGTTCGCGTCGTGGCCGTGGCTGTTCGCGGTCAACGTGCCGATCGGCATCGCCGCGGTAGTCGGCAGCGTGCGTGCGCTGCCGGCCAACCCGCTGCACGACGCACCGTACGATTTCGCGAGCGCGGTGATGAACGCGTGCGTGTTCGGGCTGCTGATCACGGCCGTGGACGGGCTCGGCCATGGCGAAAGCCATGCGTATGTCGCGGCCGAGCTGGCCGTCGCGTTCGTCGTCGGCTACTTCTTCGTGAAGCGCCAGCTGTCGCAGCCGGCGCCGCTGCTGCCGGTCGACCTGATGCGCATCCCGATGTTCGCGCTGTCGGTCTATACGTCGACGGCGTCGTTCACGTCGCAGATGCTCGCGTTCGTCGCGCTGCCGTTCTGGCTGCAGAATTCGCTCGGCTTCTCGCAGGTCGAGACGGGCCTGTACATGACGCCCTGGCCGCTCGTGATCGTGTTTGCCGCGCCGCTCGCGGGCGTGCTGTCGGATCGCTATTCGGCCGGCATCCTCGGCGGGATCGGGCTCGCGCTGTTCGCGGCCGGGCTCTTGTCGCTCGCGACGATCGGCGCGCACCCGGGCACCGTCGACATCGTGTGGCGGATGGCGCTGTGCGGTGCGGGCTTCGGGTTGTTCCAGTCGCCGAACAACCGCGCGATGCTGTCGTCGGCGCCGCGCGAGCGCAGCGGTGGCGCGGGCGGCATGCTGAGCACCGCGCGGCTGACCGGGCAGACGCTCGGCGCCGCGCTCGTCGCGTTGATTTTCGGGCTCGTGCCCGATCGCGGGCCGACGATCGCGCTCTATGTCGCCGCGGCATTCGCGGCGGTGGCCGCGGTCGTCAGCATGCTGCGCATCACGTCGCCGCGGCCGGACACGGCGACCTGACACATCGCTCGCCGTCCTCGGTCCTGCCCGTCATTCCGCGCCGAGCGCGTCCGTCACGAAGCGCACGCGCGCCTGCACGCTGTCGCGCGGCAGTTCGATCAGCCGGTAGCCATATGACGTGTAGCACTCGACCATCGCGTCGTAGGTGCGCACGGCTTCCGCGAAATCCTGCCGGCGTTCAGTGTCCTGCGCATAGATGTCCGGCCACGGCGGCGCGATGAACACGCGCCGGTGGTAGCGGAAACGGCGGGCCGCGGCTTCCGCATGCGCGGGCACCGCGAGCCCTGTCAGCCGTAGATAGCCGACCACGTCCGGCACGCCGCGATCGAAGAACACGGGCCCGCGCGCGTGGCGCGCAAGATCGTACGAGCGCATCTCCCAGCTCAGCATCAACTCGGCGAACGCCGCCGGGTCACGCCACGGCAACGCCTGGCCGTCGATCGCCATCTGGTCGCGGATCACGCCGCGACCGGCTTCCTGCGAGCGCGCGAAACCGGCGCGTTCGAGCGCGTCGAGCAATGTGCTCTTGCCCGAGCCCGGGCCACCGGTGACGATAAAGAAGCGGCGTGCGGCTTCCTCGCCCGCATCGTCGGCGGCGCCGGGCGCCTGCACGACCTCACGCATGCGCAACCCGCCGGCCCACGCGCCGCGTGACCGACGCGGCCGCCGCGACGCTGCGCAAGTCGGCGACGAACGTATCGCGCCAGACCGACAGGTCGTTCGCGCGCAGCCGCGCGAGGTTCTCCTCGTGGCGCGCCTGCCGCTCCGCGAGCGGCATCGACAGCGCGCGCTCGAGCGCCTCGGCCATCTGCGACAGGTCGTACGGATTGACGAGGAGCGCGCCGGTCAGCTCGGCCGCCGCGCCCGCGAACTCCGACAGCACGAGCACGCCCGGATCGGCCGGATCCTGCGACGCGACGTACTCCTTCGCGACGAGATTCATCCCGTCGCGCAGCGGCGTCACGTAGCCCACCTGCGACATCCGGAAGAACGCCATCAGCAGGTTGCGCTCGTACTTGCGGTTCAGGTACTGGATCGGCGTCCAGTCGAGCTGCGAGAAGCGGCCGTTGATGCGGCCGGCCTCGCCCTCGAGCGTTTCGCGGATGTCCTGATAGGTCTTCACGTCGGAACGCGTCGGCGGCGCGATCTGCAGCAGCGACACACGCCCTTGCCAGCCCGGCGCGTTCGCGAGCATCCGCTCGAACGACTGGAAGCGCTCGACGAGCCCCTTCGAATAATCGAGGCGGTCGACGCTCATCACCAGCTTGCGGCCGTCGAGCGCCTCGCGCAGCATCTTCACCGGCTTGCGCGTGCCGTACTGGACGGCCGCCTGCGCGATCGCGTCGGGATGCACGCCGATCGGATAGGCGGCGACCTTCACGACGCGGCCATGCGCGTGCAGCATCCCGTCGTCGCTCGCCGCGCCGATCCCGCGCCGCTCGATGTAGTCGGTAAACGCCTGCTTGTCGGCCTCGGTCTGGAAACCCGCGACGTCGTACGCGCACATGAACTTCACGAGTTCCTCGTGCGGCGGCACGAGACGCAGCATGTCGGGCGACGGAAACGGAATGTGCAGGAAGAAGCCGATCGGGTTCTTCACGCCGAGCTCGCGCAGGTAATGCGCGAACGGCAACAGGTGATAGTCGTGCACCCAGATCAGGTCGTCGGGGCGCAGCAAGGCGGCGAGCTGCTTCGCGAGCATCGCGTTCACGCGCAGGTAGCCCGCGTACTCCTGGCGGTCGAAGCGCGCGAGATCACCGCGGTAATGGAACACCGGCCACAGCGTCGCATTCGAGAAGCCGCGGTAGTACTGGTCGTAGTCGCGCCGGGTCAGCCCGACCGTCGCATAGGTGACGTTGCCGTCCCGCTGGATCGCGGGCTCGGTGTCGGGTGCGCCGACGATCTCGCCGTTCCAGCCGAACCAGACGCCGCCCGTTTCCTTCAGCGCGTCCATCACGCCGACCGCAAGGCCACCCGCGCTCGGGCGCGTGTCCTCGCCGGCGGCGACACGGTTCGATACCACGATCAATCTGCTCATGCGACTTCCCCTCCTCGATTCGATTAGCTGGCGCGCGACGCACGCCAAAGCGGGCGCGGCGGCCCGAAGGCGGCCGCGCGGCGATTCAGTTCCGAGAATTGCGATGAAATACGGCGGTGGAATGCGGCTACGACGGAATCACGCGTCCTGCTCCTGACCGAGGTCACGTTGATAGTCGAGCCCTTCCGGGCGGGCGCCGCCCTGGTTGTGATCGCCGTCCGACGGCGTGTCGTCGGGCGCGCCCGGCGGCGGCGCCGATGGCGCGTCGGTCCGCGGACGCGGGCGGTCTTCCGGACGGACGGCCGCCGCGTCTGGCGGCCGAGGTGATAGCCGTTTCGAACGGCGCATAGCTGGGTGTCTCATATGCGGCGCGGCCCAAGGCCGTCGTAGAAACATTCCATAGCACAACAGTCTAGGTCGCCTGATCGCATCCGAAGGTAACAATTACCTTCAAGTTGTAACGTTTCGACCCCTCCGCAAGCATCTATCCGACAATAACGCCGCTCGCGCGCACGCGGCCTGCCGCACGGCGATTTGTCAAAGCTTTGCAGTTTTCCTATGACAATTGCGAAACAATGACGCGGCATGACGGTGTGCATGCCACGCCGCTCACCCAGACAGGACTTGCACTCAGGGATGAACATTCGTTTCGAATCGCCGCGCCGGGCCACGCCGGCGCGCGTCGTGCTGGCCGTGATCGCCACGGCCGCACTGCTGTCCGGCTGCAACTCGCTGTACAGCGAAGGCGCGACTGCCGGCGCCGGTATCGCGGGCGCCGCGATCGCCTCCAAGGTCACCAACAACGCCGCCGTCGCGACGGGCATCGGCCTCGGCGCCGTCGCCGGGGCGCGGGCGGGCGTCCAGTACTCGCAGCGGGTCGCACACCGCTACACCCAGGAACAGATCGCGAAGGCGGCGGGCCCGCTCGACGTGGGCGGCGTGGCGCCGTGGTCGACGCACCACTCGTTCCCGATCGAGGACGACGAGCAGGGTCGCGTGACGGTCAGCCGGATGATCAGCATCGGCCCGCTCGACTGCAAGGAAATCGTGTTCGCGGTCGATACGCCCGCGAAACCCGACAAAGCCGCGCAATCGGCCTTCTACGTCGCCACGATCTGCCGCGACGGCCCCGTCTGGAAATGGGCATCGGCCGAACCGGCGACCGAACGCTGGGGTGCGCTGCAATGAGCGTCGCGCTCCGTATCGCGGCCATCGGCGCGCTGTGCGCGGCAACGGCCACGCTGTCGGGCTGCGGGTCGGTCGGCGCGGCGAGCGGCGCCCTCGCCGGCGCGGCGACGGGCCTCGTCACCGCGAACCCGGCGGTCGGCGTCGGCGTCGGGATTGCCGTGCAGGCCGCGACCGACGAAGCCGTCAACCGCACGATGAAGCAGCTCCATCAGAACCAGCAGGACGCGATCGCGAAGACGGCCGGCAGCCTGGCCGTCGGCGAAGTGAAGCCGTGGAAGGTGAAGAACACGCTGCCGCTCGAAAACGGCGAAGGCGAAGTGCGCGTCACCCGCGCGTACGCGTCGGCGCTCGCGATCTGCAAGGAATTCGCGTTCTCGGTGAAGGATGGCAACAAGGCCGACTGGTATTTCGCGAATGCGTGCCAGCAAGGCACGCACTGGAAGTGGGCGTCCGCGGAACCGGCGGTCGACCGGTGGGGGAATCTGCAGTAAGTGTGCGATACGCCGCGCGTGACGCGCGGCGCACACGCATGCCGGGCCGCACGGCCCGGCACGTCGATCAGGACTCGACGTCCTCGAGACTGAAAATCTCGGTCTGGTCGTTGTACGAGAAGATCTCGCCGTAACGGCCCCAGTCGATCACCGCGTCGAGCGTCTCCTCGGCGGCGCCGTCCGACAGGAAATCCTCCAGCTCCTGCTCGAAGCGCACGCGCGGCGCACGATGGCCCGGGCGCTCGTTCAGCACCTTCTTGATCCGCGCGGCGAGCGGCACGTGCTTCAGCAGGTGATCCGCGAACATCAGCTTGCGCTCCTGCGTGCCGAATTCCGCGAACACGCGCCCCGGCGGCGTCAGGAACACGTCCCCTTCCCGCACGTCCGCGAAGCCGAGGTACTGCAGCACTTCGGCGATCGGGAACAGGTCGTCGACTTCCAGATGCAGCGTGCGCGCGATTTCCGGCATGTCCGCGCGGCCGTGGTACGGCGCCATCGCGAGCGTCTCGATCAGGCCGGCCATCAGGTTGGTCGACACCTGCGGCAGCCAGCTGCCGAGCTCGAGCCCCTTCTTCGTCGCCTCGCCGGTCTGGCGGGCCGTCATCTTCGCGTAGATGTCGTCGACGAGCTTGCGGAACGCCGGGTCGAGCCGGTTGCGCGGATGCTTGAACGGCACCTTGATCTCGGCGATCACGCGGCCCGGGTTCGACGACAGCACGAGGATCCGGTCGCACATGAACACCGCTTCCTCGATGTTGTGCGTGACGATCAGCACCGACTTGATCGGCATCCGGCCCTGCGTCCACAGATCGAGCAGGTCGGTACGCAGCGTCTCAGCCGTCAGCACGTCGAGCGCGGAGAACGGCTCGTCCATCAGCAGGATCGTCGGGTCGACGACGAGCGCGCGCGCAAAGCCCACGCGCTGGCGCATGCCGCCCGACAGCTCGCGCGGGTACGCGTTCTCGAAGCCGTCGAGACCGATCAGGTCGATCGCGGCCAGCGCACGCTCACGCCGCTCGCGTGCGCCGACGCCAAGCGCCTCGAGGCCGGCTTCCACGTTCTGCAGCACGGTGAGCCACGGGAACAGCGCGAAGGTCTGGAACACCATCGCGACGCCTTCGGCCGGGCCGCGCAGCGGCTGGCCGAGATAGGTCACTTCACCGCCGGTCGGCTCGATCAGCCCGGCGATGATGCGCAACAGCGTCGACTTGCCCGAGCCGGAACGGCCGAGCAGCCCGACGATCTCGCCTTCGCGCAGCGACAGGTTCGCATCGTCGAGCACGAGCAATTCGCCCTGCGTCTTGTTGAAGCCGCGACAGACGTGATCGACGCGCAGGATTTCCTCACCGAGGCGCGGCGGCTGGTTCGTCTGGACGGGGGCGTTTACAGCATTCGGATTGTGCATCGCGTTTCGCTCTCAATCGGTCTCAGTCGAGCCGCAGCTTCGCTTCGGCGAAGGCATACAGCGGACGCCACAGCAGGCGGTTGAACAGGGTAACGAACAGGGACATCACGGCGATGCCCAGGATGATCTTCGGAAAATCGCCGGCGGCGGTGGTCTGCGCGATATAGGCACCGAGGCCGTGCGCCTCGATCTTGGTATTGCCCCACTGCACGGCTTCCGACACGATGCTCGCGTTCCACGCGCCGCCCGATGCGGTGATCGCGCCGGTCACGTAATACGGGAAGATGCCGGGCAGGATCGCCTGCCGCCACCACTGCCAGCCACGGATGCGGAAGTTCGTCGCGGCTTCGCGATAGTCGTTCGGGTAGGACGTCGCGCCGGCAATCACGTTGAACAGGATATACCACTGCGTGCCGAGCACGATCAGCGGCGACAGCCAGATATCGGCGTTCAGGTGAAAGCGCGCGATCACGATCACGAACACCGGGAACAGCAGGTTGGCCGGAAACGCGGCGAGGAACTGCGCGAGCGGCTGCAGCTTCTCGGCCAGCTTCGGGCGCAGCCCGACCCACACGCCGATCGGCACCCAGATCACTGACGCGATGGAGATCAGCACGACCACGCGCAGCAGCGTGATGAGCCCCAGCACCAGCACGTGACCGACCTCGGCCATCGTCACGCCGGTCGACACGAAGCTGATGACACGCCACACGATATACGCCGTGCCGAGCAGCACGAGGGTCGCCCACGCGATGTCGACCGTGCGTGACGCCTTCTTCTCGACTTTCGGCAGCGAGAAGCGCATCGCCCCCGACAGCGGCAGGCGCAGCGGAATCCGCGCGGCCTTCGCGAAGAACCAGCCGGCCGGCACGAGCAACTGATGAATCAGGCGCGTGCGGCGCACGAGGTCGAGCAGCCACGATTGCGGCGCATCGCCCGACGCGGTGTTCTCCATCCGGAACTTGTCGGCCCACGCGATGAGCGGGCGGAACAGCAGTTGGTCGTACGCGACGATCACGACCGTCATCGTGAGGATCACCCAGCCGATCGCACCGAGGTTCTTGTCCGAGATCGCCTGCGCGAGATACGCGCCGACGCCCGGCAACGTAATAGTCTGGTTGCCGACGGTGATGGCCTCCGACGCGACGACGAAGAACCAGCCGCCCGACATCGACATCATCATGTTCCAGATCAGGCCCGGCATCGAGAACGGCACTTCGAGCTTCCAGAAGCGTTGCCACGACGTCAGGTGGAAACCCCGCGACACTTCGTCCAGGTCGCGCGGCACCGTACGCAGCGACTGGTAGAAGCTGAACGTCATGTTCCACGCCTGGCTCGTGAAGATCGCGAAGATCGCCGCGAGCTCGGCGCCGAGCACGCGGCTCGGGAACAGCGCGAGGAAGAACGTGACGGTAAACGAGATGAAGCCGAGCACCGGCACCGACTGCAGGATGTCGAGGATCGGGATCAGCACCATGCCGGCACGCCGGCTTTTCGCGGCGAGCGTACCGTAGATCAGCGTGAACGCAAGCGACGCGACCATCGCGGCAAGCATCCGCAGCGTGGTGCGCAACGCGTATTCGGGCAGGTTCGACGGGTCGAGCGAGATCTTCTGCGTCTGCAGGGTACCGATCGGCGCCATCGTTTCGTGGAAACCGACGACCGCCATCGCGATCAGGCAGATGATCAGCGGAAACGCGATGAAATCCCACCGGTTCGGCAGGACGCGCCACGCGGACGCGTTGGCGGTCCGGTTCGGATTGAAGAATCCGACGTCCATCAGGCGCCCTCCCCGGTAAGGCCGAACGAAGCCGGCAGTCGATGTTGATTCATGGCAAAGCGCACGGGTGCGGTAATTCGATTGACTGACGATCGCGCGCGAGCGCGGTGCGCCGTGCGTGCACGCGCTGCCGCGCCCCGGACGAGTCGGCCGCGACGGCACGACACTACACCAACCTGTATTTCAGGTACAACCGTCCGGGAACGGCGCAGGCGGCGCACGGATCGTGCCTGGCGCGCGGGCGGATGGCGGGTGCGCGGGTCGAGCAGCCCCGGCCGCAGTCTTTCGGCCGGCATGCAGGCCCGAATTATGCCGTGATCCGGCCCGCCCGGGAACCCGCCAGCCGCACGTGCGCGCAAACCATGTCGGGCGTCACCAGCCGGATACGACTATGCGGGTATGATCAGGGCTGGCCCTCGGGGTCTGTTGCGGATGGTCCGACGGCAACGCATGCGCGTGCCCGATGTCAACAGGCGCTGGGGATCGATCGACGAGCGGGAGGAAAGGGAATGGCAGGAAACTTGGTGATCGTCTGCCGCGATCAGGATGCCGACGCGTTCTACGAACTGATGCAGGAGTACGGGTCGTTCCAGACGCGGCTGTCGTCGACGGCGTGGTACCTGAACATGAACGTCGTGCCGGAATCGCTGCAGGAGGAAATCCTGGAGCGCCTCGGCCGGTACACGACCGTCTACATCTTCGAGGCCACCACCGTGACCTACAACACCATCGACAGCAACGCGGCCGAGACGCTCGGCACGCTGTTCGGCGAATGATGGCACGCGGCGCCAGCCCGTCCGGGCCGGCGCCGCAGCCGCTCATGCGGCCTGTGCGTGGGGTTCGTCCTTCGGCACGACCTCGAACGGGAACGTCATCGCGACACGCAGGCCGCCTTCGGGGCGGTTGCCGATGTCGCACGTCCCGCCCAGCCTGAGCACGAGCCGCTCGACGATCGCGAGCCCGAGCCCGCTGTGACCGTTGCCGCCGCGCGCCGGGTCGAGCCGCACGAACGGCCGCGTGGCCGCCGCGAGGTCGCGCGGCGCGATCCCGCCGCCGCTGTCGCTCACCGACAACACGTAGCCGGTCGGCGTGCGCGCCGTCTCGACGAGCACGGGCGGCGCACCATACGCATGCGCATTGTCCAGCAGGTTCGACAGGATCCGGTCGAGCGTCGCCGTCGGCAGCCGGAAGCCCGGATCGGCGTCGAGCCGGGTCTGGACCGCCGGCGCGTTCGGCGCGACCGCGCGATAGCTGCGCGCGATCCGCTCGCACGCCTGATCGACCGGCACCGGCTCGCTGCGATCGGACCCGCCGTGCGCGAACACCAGGAATTGATCGACGATGTGCGACATCGAATCGACGTCGCGCACGACGCCATCACGCAACCGGGCGTCGTCCATCATTTCCGCCCGCAGCCGCATCCGCGCAAGCGGCGTGCGCAGGTCGTGCGCCACGCCCGCGAGCATCACCGCGCGGTCGCTCTCGGCCTGCGACACCTGTTCCACCATCTGGTTGAAGCCATGCGTGAGCTGGCGCAGCTCGCGCGGACCGCGCTCACGCAGCGGCGGCACCGGCTGGCCGCGGCCGAAGCGCGCGACCGCGCGTGCCAGCGAACGCAGCGGCTGCTGCAGCTGCCAGGCCGCGAACAGCGCGGCGATCACGCCGGCCGAGAAGATCGTGCCGAGCCACAACAGCATCCGGTCGAGCGAGCGCGGCGGCCGCAGCGGCTGAACCGGCACCACGATCCAGTTGCGGTCGGTCGGCTCCTTCACCCACAGCACCGGCGGATGTCCGGGCGTGCCGATCTCGACCTGCGTGCCGGGCGGCATGCGGTCGCTCACGTCGTCGCGGAACCGCTTCAGCGGCGGCGGCAGCCCCGCATCACCGCCCTTCGGCACGTCGGCGCTGTCCGGCGACACGAGCCGCACGCGCGACGGCAGCGGCTGGTCGGGCGTGCGCGCGACGTGCTGGCGCACCGCGTCGACCAGGAACGCGGCCTCCTCGACCGCGTAACGCGTCTGCATCTGGCTGCGCTCGAGCCGCATCGCGAAGAACCACGCGAAGTGCGACAGGAGCAGGACACCGACGACGAGCAGCGCCAGCCGCCCGAACAGTGAATCAATGGGTTTGCGCATGGGCCTCGCCGTCGGGCACGAACACGTAGCCGCGCCCGCGCACCGTCTGGATGAAGCGCGGCGTCGACGGATCCGTTTCGAGGATGCGGCGCAGGCGCCACACCTGGACGTCGATGCCGCGGTCGGTGCCGTCGTACTCGGGCCCGTGCAGCAGCTCGAGCAGCCGCTCGCGCGTGAGCGTGCGCAACGCATGGTTCACGAAGATCTTCAGCAGCGCGAATTCACTGCTCGACAGCGTGGCCGGCTTGCCGTCGACCGACAGCGTGCGCGCCTGGAAGTCGAGCACGAAGCGGCCGAACGCGAACGGCTCGCGCTGTTCGGGCGCCGCCGCCGACGGCGTCGCGCGGCGGCGGCGCAGCACGGCCTGCACGCGCGCGAGCAGCTCGCGCGGGTTGAACGGCTTGCCGAGGTAGTCGTCCGCGCCGAGCTCGAGCCCGACGATGCGGTCGACGTCGTCCGCACGCGCGGTCAGCATGATCACGGGGATGTCGTCGCCGGCCGCGCGCAGCTGGCGCAGCGCGGTCAGGCCGTCGACGCCCGGCATCATCAGGTCCAGCACGATCAGGTCGGGCCGCTCGCGCTCGAGGCGCTTCTCGAGCGTCGCCGCGTCGTGCAGCACGGACACTTCCATCCCCTGGCGCACGAGGTAGTCGCGCAGCAGGTCTCGGAGTTCTTGGTCGTCGTCGACGATGAGGATCTGGGTAGTCATGGCTCGAAGTTTACCGCGCGAGGGCGGAGTCGAAGAACGAAACAAAGGGACGAAAGGGTTACTGCGGGTTACCGCGCAAGGGAACTGTAATGCGCGGTAACCCGGCCACCGCCCCACGTAACACCGGCCGCAGCCTGCATCGCTAACCTGCGTCTTACCGGATGCGGCGCCCGGTTTTCCCGGACCCGCATCGCCGGACCCTTTGGATACAAGGAGTTTCTGAAATGTATAAGAAGACTTCCCGCGTGGCCATCGCGGCCGCCACCGTGCTCGCTCTCGCATTCGGCACCGCGCATGCCGCGCAGCCCAACGACATGCCGCCTCCGGGCGGCCCCGGCATGCACCAGATGCACGGCGGGCACGAAGGCGGCCCGTTCGGCGCGATCATGAAACTGCACGACCAGCTGAAGCTCAACGCGTCGCAGGAACAGCAATGGCAGGCGGCCGTCAACACGATGAAGCAGAACCGTGACGCGATGCGCAAGAGCCACGAGCAGATGCGCGACCAGTTCAAGGCGCAGCAGAACCAGCCGATCCTCGACCTGAGCGCGATGCACTCGGCACGCCAGCAGGCCGAGGCGCAGAACGCGCAACTGCGCGAGCAGACGTCCGCCGCATGGCTCACGTTCTACAACGGGCTGAACGACCAGCAGAAGACGATGGTCAGCACGGCGCTCAAGCAGCAGTTCGCGAAGATGGAACAGCGCCACGAGAAGATGAAGGAGCGCTGGGAGCAGCATCGCGCGGCCAAGGCCGCGTCGGCGCCGGCGCAGTAAGCCGGCGGGCCGCTCCGCGCAGCGGCATCGAAGGGGACGCGGGCACCGGCCCGCGTCCCCTTTTTTTGCGTTTCAGGCGACGTCGAACAGCAGCACCTCGGCCGTCTGGCCGCGCGCGAACGCTACCGCGTCCACGGCACCGATCCGCGCGCCGTCGCCCGCGGACAGCGCGTAGCCGTTCACCTCGACGTCGCCGCGCACCACGTGCACGTACGCGCGGCGCCCGGCCGGCACGTCGAACGCCGCCGCCTCGTCGCCGTCGATCAGCCCCGCGAAGATGCGGGCGTCCGCACCGATCGGCAGCGCACCGTCGCCACCGTCCGGCGCCGCGACGAGCCGCAGCCGGCCGCGTTTCTCGTCATCGGCAAAGCGCGTCTGCACGTAGCCGGGCCGGCCGCCTGCCCCGGCCGGCGCGAGCCAGATCCGCAGCAGGCGCAGCGGCTCGTCACGCGACGCGTTGGTTTCGCTCAGCATGACACCGCTGCCGGCGCTCATGCGCTGCACGCCGCCCGCACGGACGATCGCCCCGTTGCCGAGGCTGTCGCGATGCGCGAGCGCGCCGTCGAGCACGTAGGTGACGATTTCCGCGTCGCGGTACGGCCGCATCCCGTAGCCGCGGGTCGGCGCGATGCACTCCTCGTTCAGTTCGCGCAACGCGCCGAACGCCGGCGGCCCGCTCCGGCCGGACGCCCCAGGAAAGCTGTGAAGGAATTCGTGCCAGCCATGGCTGCGCTGGTCGCGATCGGCGGCGCGGCGGATCTGGAACATGGAACGGACACTCCGTGGGATGCAGGGTTCTGCCATGCCATCACTGTATGAGTGTGCCAATCGCGCCACAATCCGCCGCCTGCGCACCGCATCGTTGCACCTGCGGATGCAATCGATGCAATGTCCATTGCGAATGCGGCGATTATCGCAACAGCCGGATCAATGCGTCGAAGAATCGATCGGTCGGCCCGGATTGCCGGTTTCCGGGTATCGCGTTCGGGTAAAATACCGGCCTTTTGGCGTTCGCCGTTCCGGCGGCCGCCATTGCCAGAGCGCCGATCGGCGATTTTTGGCCGTCTAGAATACGCCGCGGCGCCCGGTCCAACCGGCCGCGAGTGCTCCCGGAAAGTCAGCAACAGAAGGATGGAAATGAAGAAGGCCGCCCTGTGCGCCGCCCTCGCCCTCATGGCGGGCAGCGCCTTCGCGAAGGAGTGGAAGACCGTGCGGATCGGCGTCGACGCCAGCTACCCGCCGTTCGAGTCGACCGCGCCGAGCGGCGAGATCGTCGGTTTCGACGTCGATCTCACCAAGGAAATCTGCAAGCGAATCAACGTGAAATGCGTGTGGGTGGCGCAGGATCTCGACGGGATCATCCCGGCGCTGAAGGCGAAGAAGTACGACGTCATCGTGTCGTCGCTGACCGTCACGGACAAGCGCCGCGAACAGATCGACTTCTCCGACAAGGTCTATGACGCGCCGGCGCGGATGATCGCGAAGACCGGCTCGCCGCTGCTGCCGACGGTTGCATCGCTGAAGGGCAAGCGCGTGGGCGTCGAGCAGGGCTCGACGCAGGAAACCTACGCGAAGGCGTACTGGGAGCCGCAGGGCGTGACGATCATTCCTTACCAGAACCAGGACCAGGTCTATGCCGACCTCGGCTCGGGCCGTCTCGACGCGACGCTGCAGGACGAGCTGCAGGCCGACTACGGCTTCCTGCGCACGCCGCGCGGCAAGGGCTTCGCGTTTGCCGGGCCGGAAGTGAAGGATCCGAAGACGATCGGCGACGGCACCGCGATCGGCCTGCGCAAGGAAGATACGGACCTGAAGCTCAAGATCAACCAGGCGCTGGCCGACATGCACAAGGACGGCACGTACGACCGGCTGTCGCACAAGTATTTCGCGTTCAGCGTCTATTCGGCTTCGGCCCGCTGAGCAACGAAAAGAAGAGACGACGGATGCGGGGGCGGCCCCGCACCCGGGCAGTACAGGCAGTCAACCACGCGCCGCCCGCCCCCTGCCCGCCGCTCGCGCGACGGGCGGGCCCGGCACCGATGCCGGGGCGGACGGTCATGATACGCACGGGGCGTTCCGCGCAGCTTGGGCGGAACGCGTCTTTGGCGGCGCACCGCGTGCGCCCTAAGGGACCACACCAGGGACCACTCAATGTTTCTACAAGGTTACGGCCCGCTGATCCTCGCTGGCACCTGGCAAACCGTCAAACTGGCGGTGCTTTCGCTTGCGCTGTCGTTCCTGCTGGGCCTGCTCGGCGCGGGCGCGAAGCTGTCGCGCAACCGCTTCACGAACGGCGTCGGCACCGTCTACACGACGCTGATCCGCGGCGTGCCCGACCTCGTGCTGATGCTGCTGCTGTTCTACAGCCTGCAGATCTGGCTGAACATGGCGACCGACGCGCTCGGCTGGGACCAGATCGACATCGACCCGTTCCTCGCCGGCGTGCTCGTGCTCGGCTTCATCTACGGCGCGTATTTCACCGAGACGTTCCGCGGCGCGTTCCTGTCGGTGCCGCGCGGCCAGCTCGAGGCCGGCAGCGCGTACGGGATGACGAACTGGCAGGTGTTCACGCGGATCATGTTCCCGCAGATGATGCGCTTCGCGCTGCCCGGCATCGGCAACAACTGGCAGGTGCTCGTGAAGTCGACCGCGCTCGTGTCGATCATCGGCCTCGCCGACGTCGTGAAGGCGTCGCAGGACGCCGGCAAGGGCACGCTGCGGTTCTTCTTCTTCACGCTGATCGCGGGTGCCGTCTACCTCGCGATCACGACGATCTCGAACTTCGTGCTGATGTGGCTCGAAAAGCGCTACTCGACCGGCGTCCGCAAGGCTGACCTATGATCGAACTCATCCAAGAATACTGGCGCAACTATCTCTACACCGACGGCTATCGCATCACCGGTGTCGCGATCACGTTGTGGCTGCTGGTCGTGTCGATCGGCCTCGGCTTCTGCCTGTCGATACCGCTCGCGGTCGCGCGCGTGTCGAAGAAGAAGTGGCTGTCGGGCGCCGTGTGGCTCTACACGTACGTGTTCCGCGGCACGCCGCTCTACGTGCAGCTGCTGCTCTGCTACACGGGCCTTTACAGCCTGCAGGCCGTGCGCGGCACGCCGATGCTCGACGCGTTCTTCCGCGACGGGATGCACTGCACGCTGCTCGCGTTCACGCTGAACACCTGCGCGTACACCACCGAGATCTTCGCGGGCGCGATCAAGGCGACGTCGTACGGCGAGATCGAAGCCGCGCGCGCGTACGGCATGTCGACGTTCACGATGTACCGCCGCGTGATCCTGCCGTCGGCGCTGCGCCGCGCGCTGCCGCTGTACAGCAACGAGGTGATCCTGATGCTGCACGCGACCACCGTTGCATTTACCGCGACCGTGCCGGACATCCTGAAGATCGCCCGCGACGTCAACTCGGCGACCTACATGTCGTTCCATGCGTTCGGCATCGCCGCCCTGCTCTATCTCGTGATCTCGTTCACGCTCGTCTGGCTGTTCCGCCAGGCCGAGCGCCGCTGGCTCGCGTATCTGCGCCCGCAAGGCAAGTAAGTTTTCGCAGGACTATGATGAATTCCCAGACTCAAAAGCTTTTCGTCGACGATCTGCACAAGCGGTACGGCGACAACGAGGTGCTCAAGGGCGTCTCGCTGAAGGCGAACTCGGGCGACGTGATCAGCGTGATCGGCTCGTCCGGTTCCGGCAAGAGCACGATGCTCCGCTGCATCAACTTCCTCGAGCAGCCGAACGCGGGCCGCATCTTCGTCGACGGCGAGGAAGTGCGCACCGCGCTCGACAAGACCGGCGCGCTGCGCGCCGCCGATACGAAGCAGCTGCAGCGCGTACGCACCAAGCTGTCGATGGTGTTCCAGCACTTCAACCTCTGGTCGCACATGAACGTGATCGAGAACGTGATGGAAGCGCCGGTGAACGTGCTCGGCATCCCGAAGAAGGAAGCTGAGGAGCGCGCACGCGAGTATCTCGAGAAAGTCGGCCTCGCGCCGCGCGTCGAGAAGCAGTATCCGTCGCACCTGTCGGGCGGCCAGCAGCAGCGCGTGGCGATTGCGCGCGCGCTGGCGATGCATCCGGACGTGATGCTGTTCGACGAGCCGACTTCCGCGCTCGACCCGGAACTCGTCGGTGAAGTGCTGAAGGTGATGCAGAAGCTGGCCGAGGAAGGCCGCACGATGATCGTCGTCACGCACGAGATGGGCTTTGCGCGCAACGTGTCGAACCACGTGATGTTCCTGCACCAGGGCCGCGTCGAGGAAGAAGGCGTGCCGTCCGAGGTGTTCGCGAACCCGAAGAGCGAACGCCTGCGCGGGTTCCTGTCGGGCAGCCTCAAGTAACATCGCACGCGTCGCGACGCGTGAACGGGCGCCCCGCGGTTCGCCGCGCGGCGCCCGTTTTGCATTGACGCGGCGTTAGGCGGCGTCGACCGGCGCGGCGTCGGCGAACGCGCGCAGTTCGTCGCCTGCGAGCCGGTAGCGCACCCATTCGCTCTGCGGCGCCGCGCCGACGCTCTCGTAGAAGCGGATCGCCGGCTCGTTCCAGTCGAGCACGCTCCACTCGAAACGCCCGCAGCCCGACTCGACCGCGATCCGCGCGAGCGCCTTCAGGAGCCGCAGCCCGGCGCCCGCGCCGCGAAAGCGCGGCGACACGTACAGATCCTCGAGATACAGCCCCTGCCGGGCCAGCCACGTCGAATACGAGAAGAAATACACGGCGAAGCCGGCCGGCTCGCCGTCGACCTCGCACATCAGCGCGCGCGCCGGCGATCCCTCGCCGAACAGGCTGCGCTCGAGCGACGCGGGCGTCGCGATCACTTCGTGTTCCGCCTTCTCGTAGATGGCCAGCTCGGTGATGAAACGCAGGATCTGCGGCACGTCGGCGACGGTGGCGGAACGGATGTCGATTTGCACGGGTTGAGCCCTCCTCCGGCCCTGGCTTGTAACGGGAAACGATGCCGCGCTGGCACCCATCAGAGCGTCATGCTACGTTCATGCTGCTCCTGCAGGAAGTGCAGTTTCTTCATCCGGACCTGAACATGATGCATCCCGATCTGCGCCGCCTCGACCTGAACCTGCTGCTCGTGTTCGATGCGCTGTATCGCCACCGGTCCGTCGCCGCGGCCGCGCACGAGCTCGCGTTGAGCCCGTCCGCGTTGAGCCACGCGCTCGCGCGGCTGCGCGACGCGATCGGCGACGCGCTGTTCGTGCGCCTCGGCAACGAGATGCAGCCGACCGTGCGCGCCGACGACATCGCCGCCTGGGCCGGCGACGCGCTCGACACGATGTCGAAGGGGCTCGCCCGCGCACGCCGCTTCGATCCTGCGCAAAGCGACCGCACGTTCGTGTTCGCGGCGACCGACTACACGGCATTCGCCGTGCTGCCGGCGTTCCTCGCCCGCATCCAGCATGTCGCGCCGCAATTGCGGATCCGCGTCGTGCACTCCGACCGAAAGATCTCCGTCGACGAACTCGCGGCCGGCCGTATCGATTTCGCGCTCGGCTACCACGAGGAATCGGCGGCCGACGCGCCGGGCATCGAGGATTTCGACTGGTTCTCCGACGACTACGTCGTGATTGCAAGCGCCACGCATCCGGAGATTCGCCGGCGCCTGACGCTCGACCAGTACCTGGCCGCACGCCACGTGGTCGTCACGCCGTGGAACGAGTCGCGTGGCGTCGTCGACCATGTGCTCGACCGGCTCGGCCTCGCGCGGCAGGTCGCCGTGCAGTTGCCGACGGTGCTGGCCGCGCCGTTCGTGATCGCGGAATCCGCACTGCTGATGACGGTGCCGAACCGCGCCGCGCAGGCGTTGCGGCACGCGGCGCCGATCCGCCTCTTTCCGGCGCCGTTCGAGATTCCGCGCTACACCGTGAAGGTCTACTCGCACGCGAAGCATGCGCGCACCGATGCGCATCGCTGGATTCGCGCGCAGTTGCTCGACGCAAGGCCCGCCGCTGCCTGACCGACACAGGTTGGTACCTCGCGCCGGGCGTTGACGGACAAGCGTTTCACGCACCCGCCGGCCCTCTCCGGCAGCCATCCATTCATTACGAAATACTTACCAATTTCTCGCGTCCGACGCTTACGCCCGCGCCCTCGCAGCGTCAATAGTGGCAATCCTTGACCCCTGTTTGCAAAACTCGTGTCTCCCTTGCGGGACAAGGGTTTTCCGTTAATTGCAAACCCTTGGCGCCCCTGTTGCCCACCGTGTTGCATGGCAATTTGGCGACACGTGTTAGTCAAACAACGATTTCCATCGCCACAAAATTGTATTTTTGCTAAATTAGTAACCAAAGTAGCAAAACGAAGTTCGTGAAATGTAGTTTAGCTTCACGACACTACAAGGAGACCCCGCAGGCCGACCCGGCTGCGCGGGACCGCTCAACGGTTTTCCGTCCGCTTGCCCGCGTGCCGCGCTTACCGGCCCTGCACGAGGTCTCCCTGGTTATCCCGCTTTTGCCCGGCGCTCGCGCTCCGGGCATCTCGTGCAGTCTGGGTTGACTTTTTGACAGGGTATGGAGGAGATGATGAAGAAAGCTTTGGTCGCGGCCGCGCTGATGGCTGCTGGGGTGGTGACGGCGCACGCGCAGAGCAGCGTCACGCTGTATGGCCGCCTGGATGCCGGCATCGAGTACATGAACGGCCTGCAAAACGGCCACCAAGTGCGCGCGGAAAGCGGCGACTGGGGCACGAGCCTCTGGGGCTTGAAGGGCACCGAGGACATCGGCGGCGGCAACAAGATCCTGTTCCACCTCGAAGGCGCGTTCAACACGATGACGGGCGGCTTCAGCGGCTCGATCTGGGATCGTTATGCGACGGTCGGCATCTCCAACGACCGCTACGGTACGCTGCTGTTGGGTCGCGAGCTCGCGATCGCCAACGGCGTGTGGGACTTCGACCCGTTCGGCCAGTCGGCCTGGTCGACGGCCTCGCTGGTGCGCGGCCGCAACTGGAACAAGACCAGCAACAACGTGTCGTACCAGTCGCCGTCGCTCTACGGCCTCGACTTCTACGGCCAGTTCTCTTTCTCGAACTCGACCAGCTTCAACGGCAACACCGATTCGACCAAGGATGGTCGCGCTGCCGGTGCCCAGATCACCTATACGAACTCGCTGTTCCAGTTGCGCGGCATCTACGACGAAACGCGCGACAGCAACGGCCGCTTCTCGGACGTGTTCAAATACTCGCGCGAATACTTCGCGGGCGTGAACGTATTCCTCGGCCAGTTCAAGGTGCAAGCGGCTTACCAGGCATCGCACGCAGACGGCAGCGGCGGCCCGGCCGTCAACAACGGCGTGACGGGTACCCAGCAAGTCTGGGGCGGCGTGACGTGGCAAGCGACGCCGGCAGCGGCGCTGATCGCGGCCGTGTACCACGTGAACGCGAACCACGGTGGCGGCAACGCGAACATCTACACGGTCGGCGGTTCGTACAACATCTCGAAGCGCACACTGTTCGACCTGCAGGTCGCAACGGTACGCAACAGCAAGACCGCGAACTTCGGCCTGAACGCCAACGGCGCGGGTACCGACGTCTCTACCGGCAATCCGAAATTCGGCGGCAGCCAGACCGGCGTCTACGCCGGTATCCAGCACCTGTTCTGATCAGGCGCCGTTCTCAAAGAATCGATTCAACGACGTTTTCCACGCTGCTGCGAGAGGCGCGTATCGGTGCGGTACCCAACCGGGTATCGCACCGTTTTTTATTGGTGAGCCGACTTAGGGCCCGTCGACGAAGGCGAGGCTCAGACGGCCGCTTCGTTCTCTTCGCCGGTGCGGATGCGGATCACGCGCTCGACGTCCGACACGAAGATCTTGCCGTCGCCGATCTTGCCGGTGCGCGCCGCGCCGATCACCGCGTCGATCACCTGGTCGACCTGCGCTTCCGCGACGACCACCTCGATCTTCATCTTCGGCAGGAAGTCGACGACGTATTCGGCGCCGCGATACAGCTCGGTATGGCCCTTCTGGCGGCCGAAGCCCTTCACTTCCGTCACGGTCAGGCCCGTGAGACCCACTTCGGCGAGCGCTTCGCGGACTTCGTCCAGCTTGAACGGCTTGATGATGGCAGTGATGCGTTTCATGGTGGTTGTCCCCCAATGCTCGTTTGGATGCAAAATCGCGACCCCGATTGTAAGCCTGCGAGCCGCACGCGGCCCAGCACCGCTCAATCGAGCCGTTCGGTAAACCGTGACGTGATCGGGTAGCGCCAGTCGCGCCCGAACGCGCGATGCGTGACGCGAATGCCGATCGGCGCCTGGCGGCGCTTGTATTCGTTGATCTTGATGAGCCGCGTCACGCGCTCGACGTCGGCCTGCGCATAACCGGCCGCGACGATCTCGGCGAGCGGCCGATCCTCTTCCATGTACATCCGCATGATCGCGTCGAGCACGTCGTACGGCGGCAGGCTGTCCTGGTCGGTCTGGTTCTCTCGCAGCTCGGCCGACGGCGCGCGCGTGAGGATCCGCTCCGGGATCACGTCGCGCAGCGGGTAGTCGGCCGTTTCGTTGCGATAGCGGCACAGCCGGTACACGAGCGTCTTCGCGATGTCCTTGATCACCGCGAACCCGCCGGCCATGTCGCCGTACAGCGTGCAGTAGCCGACCGCCATCTCGCTCTTGTTGCCGGTCGTCAGCACGATCGAGCCGAACTTGTTCGACAGCGCCATCAGCAGCGTGCCGCGAATGCGCGCCTGGATGTTCTCCTCCGTCGCGTCTTCCGCGCGGCCCGCGAACTCGCCCGCGAGCGCTGCGCGGAACGCATCGAACATCGGCGCGATCGCGATCTCGTCGTAGCGCACGCCGACGCGCCGCGCCATCTCCGCCGCATCGGTGGTCGAGATGTCGGCCGTGAAGCGCGACGGCATCATCACCGCGCGCACGCGCTCCGGCCCGAGCGCATCGCATGCGACGGCCAGCACCAGGGCCGAATCGACGCCGCCCGACAGCCCGATCAGCACGCCCGGAAACCCGTTCTTGCCGATGTAGTCGCGCACGCCCGTCACGAGCGCGCGGTACACCTGCGCGTGCGTCGACAGCTCGGGCGCGATCGCGCCCGGCAGCGGCCGCGCGCCGTCGAATTCGACGATCGCGTGCCCTTCGTCGAACTGCGGCATCTTCGCGACGAGCGCGCCCTGCGCGTCGAGCACGAACGAGCCGCCGTCGAACACGAGCTCGTCCTGGCCGCCGACGAGGTTCACGTACACCATCGGCAGCCCGGTTTCGCGAATCCGCGCGCGCAGGATGTCGAAGCGCACCGCTTCCTTGTTCATGTGGTACGGCGAGCCGTTCGGGATCAGCAGCACCTGCGCGCCCGCCGCCTTCGCGATCTGCGCGGCCGACGCGTGCCACGCATCCTCGCAGATGATCACGCCGTATTTCACGCCGTTCAGCTCGAACACGAGCGGCTCGGCGTCGGTCGCGAAGTAGCGCTTCTCGTCGAACACCTCGGCGTTCGGCAGATCCTGCTTGCGATAGGTGCCGACGATCTCGCCGCCGACGATCAGGGAAACCGCGTTATAGGTATCGGTGGGCGGCACGCCGCGCTCGATCGGGCGGTTTGCATTACCATCGACGGCTGGCGCGTGCGCGCCTTCGCCCGCGCCGCGCAGCGGATGGCCGACCAGCACCGCGAGCCCGTCGAATGCCTTCAGCGCGTCGGCGAGCGCGTCGAGTGCCGCGGCGGCCGCCGCGTAGAACGCGGGCCGCAGCAGCAGGTCTTCCGGCGGATAGCCGGACAGCGCGAGTTCCGGCGCGACCATCAGCTGCGCACCATCGTTGTGCGCGGCGCGGGCGGCCGCGACGATTCGCGCGACGTTGCCGGCGAAGTCGCCGACGGTGACGTTGATCTGGGCGAGAGCGAGTCGGGTCTTCATGGCGGGATCGGCGCAGCCCGGCGGCGCGCCCTGAACGGCTGACGAAATCGTCCCGGTGCAGGCCGCGCAGGCCCGCGCATCCGGCGACACAGAACGGTACGGATTCACGCTTGAAACACGAACGCATCGATTATCGCACGGGCATCCTGTCGTCCCCCGCGGAGGTGCCGGCCGAAGAATGGAACGCGCTGCTCGCCCGCGACGCGCAGCCGACGCCCTTCCTGCGCCACGAATTCCTCGACGCGCTGCACGTCGCGCGCTGCGCGGTCGACGATACCGGCTGGTCGCCGCACTTCGTCACGCTGACCGACGAGCGCACCGGCCGCCTCGCGGCCGCCGCGCCGGTGTACGCGAAACAGCATTCATACGGCGAATACGTGTTCGACTGGGCGTGGGCCGACGCGTACCAGCGCAACGACCTGCCCTACTACCCGAAGCTGCTGTGCGCGGTGCCGTTCACGCCGGTGCAGGGCACGCGCCTGCTCGCGGCCGACGACGACGCGCGCCGCCGGCTCGCGGCCACGCTGCTCGCGTTCGCCGAGCAGAGCGACGTGTCGTCGCTGCACGTGCTGTTCCCGACCGGCGACGAAGCGGCGCTCCTCGAATCGATGGGGATGATGCTGCGCGAAGGCGTGCAGTTCCACTGGATCAACGACGGCTACCGCCACTTCGACGATTTCCTCGGCACGCTCGAGCAGAAGAAGCGCAAGAACATCCGTGCCGAGCGGCGCAAGGTGCACGACGCGGGCGTGACGTTCCGGCGGCTCACCGGCGACCAGATCACCGACGCCGACTGGCGTTTCTTCTCGCGCTGCTACCGGCAGACCTATCGCGAACACTATTCCAGCCCGTACCTGAATCTCGACTTCTTCCGCACGATCGGCGCGACGATGCCCGAGAACCTGCTGCTCGTGATCGCGGAAACCGGCGGGCAGCCGATCGCGAGTGCGCTCGCCGTCTACCGGCGCGGCGAAAACGGCGGCGGCACGCTGTATGGCCGCTATTGGGGCGCGCTCGAACACGTGCCCTGCCTGCATTTCGAAACGGCTTACTACCAGTTGCTCGAATTCTGCATCGAGGCCGGACTCGATACGTTCGAAGGCGGCGCACAGGGCGAACACAAGCTCGCGCGCGGCTTCCTGCCGACCGTCACGCACTCCGCGCACTGGCTCGCGCACCCGGCGTTCTCGGACGCGGTCGCACGCTTTCTCGAACGTGAGACCGAGCATATCCACGCGTACGTCGACGAGCTGCGCGAACACGATCCGTTCCGGCGCGGCGGCCAGTAACGTCATCAAGGGCCCCGGCATGCGACGATGGCCGGCTTCGCCGCATGCCGCACGCCCCCTTCGGCCCGGTGCGCGGCGAGCGTCACCGTCGCCGGCACCGCCTCGATCGCCCACGCGCACGCCATCGTCGAACGCCGGAACAGCGAAGTTTTCATTGATCCGCCTGAATCGATCTGTTGTACTTGTCATCCCACTCCAGCGTCCCAGTTTAAAAAAATCGACCGGTCACCATGCTTGACCGGCAGGAGCAGTACCTGACCTCTCGCAGCGGGGGCAACCCGAAGGTCATGGAGAGAGACATGGAGTTACGACAGAAATCGGTATCCGTCCGGGTCTACCGACAGGCGCTCGACGACATGCGCCGCAACGGCTTCGACGTCGCGCCGCTGTATGCGACGCTCGGCATCGGCGCGGCCGATCTCGCCGACGACGCGCGGCGCATCCCCGGCGATCGGCACGTCGCCGCGATGCGGCTGATGAGCGACTGGCCGTTGTCCTGGCATCGGCCGCCGCCGCAGGTCGTGCCGTGGCTCGCGCCATTCCCGGAACTCGCGGGCGTCACCTGCAACGCCGCGACGCTGCGCGACGCGCTGCACGGCTACCTGCGCTACCGCGAACTGATCGGCAACGTCGACTGGCTTTTCGCGCATGAGACAGGCGACGCGATCGCACTCGAGTACGTGAACGAAGGTGACGGAAGGCCCGCCAGCAGCGCGTTCGCAAATTTCGCGATCCTCGTCGCGCTCGCGCGCCTGTACGATCCGCACGTGCGGATCGACGAAGCCGGGTTCGCGGGCCGCGCGTTCGCGCCGACGGCCGCGTTGCGCGATCTCCTCGGCGCGACGGTGTCGTTCGATGCCGCATGCAACCGCGTCGTGCTGCGCTCCGCGCGCTTCGACACGCCGTTCGAGTGCTACAACGCGCCGCTCGCGGACATCCAGCGTCAGGCGGCCGACGCCGCGTGCGAGCGCGTGCGCGCCCGCTCGACGTTCGGCGCGTCGGTCGAGCAATGCGTGCGCGACTGGCTGCGCACGTCCGACGACGCCGACGTGCCGTCCGACACGCTGATGGAGCACGTCTGCGCGCGCTTCGCGATGTCGCGCTGGACACTGCGCCGGCGGCTGCATCGCGAAGCAGTCGGGTTTCACGCGCTCGTCGCGCAGGCACGGCTCGGTGAAGCGCGCGACCTGCTGCTGAATACGCAATTGCCGATCGGCGAGATCGGCGCGCGGGTCGGCTTCCGTTCGACGAGCGCGTTCACGCGCTTCTTCACGCGCGAACTCGGCGCGGCGCCGAGCCGCTTCCGCAACGGGCACGGCGAGCGGTGGCGTTGACGGGCGCTTTTTCTGAGACACTGGCGGCTTCGCATCCTGCCGCCCTGCCATGTCCTGGTTTCTGTATCTGATCGAATGCGCCGACGACAGCGTCTATACGGGCATCACGACCGACGTTGCCGCGCGCTTCGACGAGCACGCCTCCGGCAAGGGCGCGCGCTATACGCGCTCGCGCAAGCCGCGTGCGGTGCTCGCGTCGTTTCCACTGCCCGACCGGTCGAGCGCGTCGCGCGCCGAGTACTGGGTGAAGCAACTCACGGCGGTGCAGAAGCGGGAACTGGCGGCCGGGTTGCGGACGCTGGAGTCGGTGCTGCCGGCCGTCGTGGCCGTCGATACCAGCGGTGACGAGGCCGGGTTGAAGGCTGGTGCGCGCGGGCGGAAGAAGGCGAAGAACGTCGATCGTGCGGAGAAGACGGTCGAGACGGGCAAAAGCCCGAAGAAGGCCGGGAAAGCCGAAAAGGTCGACAAGCCTGCAAAAGCCGCCAAGTCTCCCAAGGCGACAAAAGCCGCCCCGGTCGCACAGCGCAAGAAGCCCGACAACGATGGGGTCGCAAAAAAGACTTCATCGCGCGGCACACCGGTAAAAAAGGACAAGCCGGCCGCACCCGCTTCGTCGAAAGGAAAGGCGCCTGCAGCCAGCGGCAAACTCATCACGACCGGACGCGAAGATGCCGCGCCCGCACCGGCCCGCCGCCGCGCGGCTGCTACCCAAGCCGCCGAAGCGCCAGCCGCTCCCGTTGTCCCTCGCCGCGCGAAGCGCACGAAGGACGCGCCGTCCACCGCCCCGTCGCCCGCGGCCGTACCCGCCGCCGCACGCAAGCGACCCCAACGCACAAAACAAAACCGCGCGGCCTCCTGAGGAGACACGCGCGGTTGGCGTTTCGCACGAACCGGCCGTCGGCCGGTGCGCCGCTTACTTCTTGTAGTTCGCTGCGCCGTCGGTGATTTCCTTGTGCGCGGCTTCGATGCCGGCCCAGCCTTCGACCTTCACCCACTTGCCCTTCTCGAGCGCCTTGTATTGCTCGAAGAAGTGCTTGATCTGGTCCTTCAGGTACTCGGGCACGTCGTCGATCGACTTCAGGTTGGCCGTCATCGGGCAGACCTTGTCGTGCGGCACCGCGACCAGCTTCGCGTCGACGCCCGACTCGTCGGTCATCTGCAGCATGCCGAGCACGCGCGAACGCACGATCGAGCCCGCCAGCAGCGGGAACGGCGTGATCACGAGCACGTCGACCGGATCGCCGTCGCCCGACAGCGTCTGCGGGATGTAGCCGTAGTTCACCGGATAGCGCATGCCCGTGCCGATGAAGCGGTCGACGACGAGAAGGCCCAGTTCCTTGTCCGCCTCGTACTTCACCGGATCGCTTTGCGCGGGAATCTCGATGATCACGTTGAAATCTTGCGGCAGGTCCTTGCCGGCCGGAACATGATTGAAGCTCATGAGCACTCTCTGTAGGTCGATGGGAATTCGGGACAGGGCGCCGCGGCCGATGCATCGCCGCAGGCGTCCCGCAAGGGAATGCGCCATTATAGCCAATCGACCGGTGGCGTCCGGATGACGATCGGCCGATAATCGTTCCGGATGCCCGGCCGTTGAACCATTGGCCGCGTGACGTGGAATCGGTGTCGGCGGTTGAAGCGCTATCGCCGGCCGACCGCAAAACATGGGGCCTGGGTGAGCGCTGAGGCGCTAACTCGGGGCGACCGTGAAGCATGGGACCCGGGTGAGCGCTGAAGCGCTAACTCGGGTCGACCGCGAAGCATGGGACCCGGGTGAGCGCTGAAGTGCCAACTCGGGTCGACCGCGAAGCATGGGACCCGGGTGAGCGCTAAAGCGCTAACTCGGGTCGACCGCGAAGCATGGGACCCGAGTAAGCGCTAAAGCGCTAACTCGGGTCGACAGGAGCTGGCATGGAAGAGGCGAAGCACTTCATCGCGGGCGAATGGACGCTGCCCGCGCAACTGGAAACCATCGCGGTCGTCGATCCCTCCGACGGCCAGCCGTTCGCGTCGATCGCCCGCGGCACGGCGCCCGACATCGAGCGCGCGGTCGCCGCGGCCCGCGACGCATTCGCGGGCCCGTGGGGCGCCGCCAGCGCCGCCGAGCGCGGCCGCGTGCTGATGCGCCTGTCGGCGCGTGTCGCCGCGTCGATCGAGGAACTCGCCGCGATCGAAGCGCGCGACACCGGCAAGCCGCTGAAACAGGCGCGCGCCGACGCAGCCGCGCTCGCGCGCTACTTCGAGTTCTACGCAGGCGCCGCCGACAAGCTGCACGGCGAAACCCTCCCCTATCAAGCCGGCTACACGGTGCTGACGGTGCGCGAGCCGCACGGCGTCACGGGCCACATCGTGCCGTGGAACTACCCGATGCAGATCTTCGGGCGCAGCGTCGGCGCCGCGCTCGCGGCCGGCAACGCCTGCGTCGTCAAGCCGGCCGAGGATGCGTGCCTGTCGTTGCTGCGCGTCGCCGAGCTGGCCATCGAGGCCGGGTTGCCGGCCGGTGCGCTGAACATCGTCACCGGCTACGGCCATGAAGCCGGCGCCGCGCTCGCACGCCATCCCGGCATCGACCACATCTCGTTCACGGGGTCGCCGGCCACCGGCAAGCTGGTCACGCAGATGGCGGCCGAGAACCACGTACCCGTCACGCTCGAACTCGGCGGCAAATCGCCGCAGATCGTGTTCGCCGACGCCGATCTCGAAGCGGCGCTGCCCGTGCTCGTGTCCGCGATCGTGCAGAACGGCGGGCAGACCTGTTCGGCCGGCAGCCGCGTGCTGATCGAGCGCGCGGTGTACGAGCCGCTCGTCGAGCGGCTTGCCACCGCGTTCAACGGGCTGCGCGTCGGCCCGAGCCGCGCCGACCTCGACTGCGGCCCGCTGATCAACGCGAAGCAGCAACAGCGCGTGTGGGATTTCCTGTCCGACGCGCAGCACGACGGCATTCCGATGGCCGCGCACGGGCAGGTCGTCGCCGACGCGCCCGAAAGCGGCTTCTACCAGGCGCCCGCGCTGCTGCGCGACGTGCCGCCGTCGCACCGGCTCGCGCAGGAGGAAGTGTTCGGCCCCGTGCTCGCCGCGATGCGTTTCGTCGATGAGGACGAAGCCGTCGCGCTGGCGAACGGCACGCCGTACGGCCTCGTCGCGGGCATCTGGACGCGCGACGGCGCGCGCCAGATGCGGCTCGCACGGCGCCTGCGGGCGGGCCAGGTGTTCATCAACAACTACGGCGCGGGCGGCGGCGTCGAGCTGCCGTTCGGCGGCGTCGGCCACTCGGGACATGGCCGCGAGAAAGGCTTCGAGGCACTGTACGGCTTCACCACGCTGAAGACGATCGCGATCCGGCACGGCTGACCGCGCCGCATGCAGCACCTGGCACGCGGCCGGCAGCACCGGGCTGCGTGCCGAAGCACGACGACACTCATATCCAGCACAGGAGACACACCATGCGGTTGAGCGGCAAGACGGCAATCGTCACGGGCGGCGGCTCGGGATTCGGCGAAGGCATCGCGAAGACCTATGCGCGCGAAGGCGCGAACGTCGTCGTCAACGACCTGAATGGCGCGGCAGCCGAGCGCGTCGCGAGCGAGATCGCGCTCGCGGGCGGCAAGGCCATCGCGGTGGCCGGCGACGTGTCGAGGCAGGACGACTGGCACGCGCTGCTGCAAGCGTCGCTCGACGATTTCCACGCGGTGCAGATCGTCGTGAACAACGCGGGCACCACGCACCGCAACAAGCCGGTGCTCGACGTGACGGAAGCCGAATTCGACCGCGTGTACGCGGTCAACATGAAGAGCCTGTTCTGGTGCGTGCAGACCTTCGTGCCGTACTTCCGCGAACGGGGCGGCGGCGTGTTCGTGAACGTCGCGTCGACGGCCGGCGTGCGGCCGCGGCCAGGCCTCGTCTGGTACAACAGCACGAAGGGCGCGATGATCACCGCAAGCAAGTCGCTCGCGGCCGAGCTCGGCGCCGACCGCATCCGCGTGAACTGCATCAACCCCGTGCTCGGCGAAACGGCGTTGATGACCGAATTCATGGGCTGCGAGGACACCCCCGAGAACCGCAGCCGGTTCCTCGCGACGATCCCGCTCGGCCGCTTCTCGACGCCGCAGGACATCGCGAACGCGGCGCTTTACCTTGCCTCCGACGAAGCTGAATTCATCACGGGCGTTTGTCTCGAAGTCGACGGCGGGCGCTGCATCTAGCCGCATCGCGCTGTTCGCGTGCCGAGCCGGGATGCTTCGACCGGCACGGCATCCACGCATTGCTTCGCACGAAACCGGATCGGGTGCCGCTGCGCTTTCCCCGGCCAACTACAAGGACAGCGGTGCATGGGATCCAAGTAACCGCTAAAGCGCTAACTTTGATCGACAGGAGACAACATGGCAACATCGACGCAGTCGCTGCCGGGCTCGTCCGGCGCATTCGAGGAAGCGACCTACCGCAAGGTGTCGTGGCGGCTCGTGCCGCTCCTGCTGCTGTGCTACGTGGTCGCGTATCTCGACCGCGTGAACGTCGGGTTCGCGAAGCTGCAGATGGCGAGCGACCTGAACCTCAGCGACACCGTCTACGGGCTCGGCGCCGGGATCTTCTTCTTCGGCTATTTCCTCTTCGAGGTGCCGAGCAACATCATCCTGCACAGGGTCGGCGCGCGCGTGTGGATCGCGCGGATCATGGCGACGTGGGGCGTGATCTCGATCCTGACGATGTTCGTCACGACACCCACGATGTTCTACGTGATGCGCTTCCTGCTCGGCGTCGCCGAGGCGGGCTTCTTCCCCGGCGTGATCCTCTACCTCACCTACTGGTATCCCGCGCACCGGCGCGGCCGGATGACGACGTTCTTCATGACGGCCGTCGCGCTGTCCGGCGTGATCGGCGGGCCGCTCTCGGGCTTCATCCTGAAGGCGTTCGACGGCATCAGCGGGTGGCACGGCTGGCAATGGCTGTTCCTGCTCGAGGGTATCCCGTCGGTGCTGGTCGGCGTGGTCGTGTTCCTCAAGCTGGACGAGCGGATCGAGAAGGCGAACTGGCTGACCGACGACGAAAAGGCGCTGCTCACGCGCAACGTCGCTGCCGAAGAGGCCACCAAGGAAGACCCGCCGCTCGGCGCCGTGATGGCCAGCCCGCGCGTGTGGCTGATGGCGCTGATCTACTTCTCGTTCGTGATGGGGCTTTACGGCGTCGGCTTCTGGCTGCCGACCATCATCAAGGCGACGGGCGTGACCGACACGCTCATGATCGGCCTGCTGTCGGCGATTCCGTATGCGGCCGCCGTGGTCGCGATGATCCTGATCGCACGCAGCGCGGACCGGCACCGCGAGCGCCGCTGGCACGTCGCGATTCCGGCCGCGATCGGCGCGCTCGGGCTCGTGCTGTCGGTGATCTGGGCGCACCAGACCGCGCTCGCGATGCTCGGCCTCACGCTCGCGACGATCGGCATCCTGACGACGTTGCCGCTGTTCTGGAGCCTGCCGACCGCTTTCCTCGGCGGCACGGCGGCCGCGGCCGGCATCGCGATGATCAACTCGATCGGCAACCTCGCCGGCTTCCTCAGCCCGTACATGATGGGCTGGCTCAAGCAGGTAACGGGCGCCAACGATTCGGGCATGTACATGCTCGCCGGGTTCCTCGTGCTCGGCGGACTGCTGGCGCTGTCGGTGCCGAAGCGGCTGGTCGACAAGTAACGCAGGGAGCCAACCCGCATGCTCCACCGAATCGTCCAGGCAGCCGGCCACCGTGTGCTGGTCCGCGATCCCGCCGCTGGCCTGGTTCAGCGCGAAAGCGATGCGCTCGATCTCGTCGCGCTCGCGCACGAGCATGAGGCCGATTGGGTCGCGGTGCCCGCCAACGGGCTGCACGAGGATTTCTACCGGCTCGATAGCGGGCTGGCGGGCGCGGTGCTGCAGAAACTCGTCAACTACGGCGTCCGGCTCGGTGTGGTCGGTGATATTGACCGCTGGCTCGCGCGCAGCGAAGCGCTCCGCGCGCTCGTTCGCGAGTCCAATCGTGGGCAATCGGTGTGGTTCGTCGCGAGCGAGGAAGACCTGCTGCGCAGGCTCGGCGCGTAACGCGCCGCGCGCGCCCGCTGCGTCGCGATCGACGAAAAAAAGCCCCGAAGGCCGCCAGGCGTTCGGGGCTGGTTTGCGCCGCAGCGCGTCAGACCACGGTAATCGCGAGCGCGCTTTCGCGGTAGTGCTTCGCAGCCTTGTCGGTTTCGCCAAGATGCTCGAACAGCCGCGCGAGCGCGCGATGCGCACGCACCTTCAGCGCCTCGTTGTCGGCCAGCTTCAGTGCCGATTCGAGGAACGACTGCGCCTTGCCCCACAGCTGCTGCTGCTGGCACAGGCGACCGAGCGCGAACAGCAGGTCGGCATCCTCCGGGTGATCCTTCTTCCACCCTTCCGCCTTCTGGATCAGCGGCAGCGCATCGGCGCCGGCCGTATCCGGATAACGGCGCAGCAGGCGCGCATCCCAGTTGTGCGCGAGCGCGTCCTCGACGATGCGGCGCGCTTCGTTGCGGCGCTCGAGCGGGACGAGCAGATCGGCGGCGAGATCGGCAAGACGCGGCGACTGGCGCTCGGCCGGCGACAGCGACTGCCACACCTCGAGCAGCGCGTCCGGGTCGTGCCGGCGTTCGCGCAGCAGGTTTTCCGCGGCCTGCTGGCGCAGCCGCACGGCCGCGGCCGGATGCAGCGCCTCGCGCTTCTCGAGCGCCTTCGCAAGCTTCAGCACCTCGGCCCAGTTCTTCAACTGCTGCTGCGCGCGCAGCGCGACCTGCTGCGCATGGATGCGCTTGCCGCCCGCCTGCAGGTCGGCCAGCGCGGCAAGCGCGCCGTCGGCATCACGCGCATCCGCGCGCATGTCGGCCGCGGCGAGCAGCCGTGCGTCCTGCCATTCCGGCGCGTCGACCTTCGACAGCCAGTCGTCGCGGCGCGTGTACTCGTGCATCCGGTGCGCGGCGGTGGCCCCGACGAGACTCGCGGCGCCCAGGTTCGCATCGACCGACAGCGCTTCACGCGCGGCCTTCTCCGCGCGCGAGAAGCGGCCCGCATACAGGTTCGCGATCGCGTCGCGCAGCGATGCCTGTGCCTTCTCGTTGCGCGAGCGCGCCCGATACGCGGCGACCCGCTGCGGCATGCGCCAGATGTTGCGCACGATGCGCAGCAGCGCATACACGACGATGAACAGCACGACGATGGCGATCACGAACAGGTTCAGCGACACGTCGATCCGGTACGGCGGATAGACGAGCAGTACCTGCCCCGCGTCGAAACGGCCGACGGTGGCGAGCGCCGCGGCGATCGCGAACAGGACCGCGAGCCAGACGATTCCTCGAAGCGTCATCGTTACCCCCGGCTCTTGAACTGCTGAACGGCGTTCAGGCTCGTGTTCAGGTTCGGCACCGCAACCGTCAGCGATGCGCCGTCAACCTGCTTGAGCAGATCCTCGACGGTCTGCGTGTCCTTCGATGCCTGGTCGAAATACTTCCCGAGCGACGCCTGTGCGGCGTGCAGGTCGGCCTTCATCGCGCTGTCGTTGCGCGCGAGCAGCGACAGGCGGGCAGTCAGCAGGCGCAGCTTCACGTTCTCGCGCACGAAGTAGCCCTGGTCGGGCGACGCGAGCATCGCATCCGCGTTGTCGATCCGGCGCACCTGCACGAGCCCCTTCAACTGCTGGCCGAGGCCGGCCGAGAAGTCGTGCCACCACACCTTCCAGCGCGGCTCGCCGGCCACGGCCGACGACGCGGTGTCGGCCGGCGCGGCCTTCGGCGCCTCGTGCGGGACGATCGCCTCGCCGGACAGCGGCAGCGCGTCGATCTTCGCGATCGCATCGTCGAGCTTGATCGCCAGGCCCGTGAGGTCGGCCGCCGGTGCGGCCTTCAGCTTCTCGATGTCCAGCGCGAGCGCCTTGCGGACCGTGACGGCCTGCGCGCTCTGCGACGTGGCGAGGCGCGCGTCGGCGTTCTGCAGCGCGATCAGCGCGAGCTGCGTGTTGCCGGTCAGCTGAAGCTGCTGGCTCGCGCTCGACAGCATCTGGTCGACTTCCTCGAGCATCCACGCATCGCGGTTGCGCGACAGATCCTGGTATTGCTGCTGCAGCGCCTGCTGTGCGCTCTGCGCGTCGGCGAGCTTGCCGTCGAGCTGCGCAAGCTGCGTGTCAACCTGGTGCGTGCTCGCGAGCGCTTGCTCGGTCTTCATGCGCGTCTCGGCCGTCTGCGCATCCAGCGCCTTCTGGCGCGTGACGAACGTGCCGTCGAGCCGGTCGATCTTCCGGTTCAGTGCGTAGCCGCCGACGCCCGCCGCGCAGCCGAGCACGACGACGACGAACCACAGCACCGCGCTGCCGCCGCGGCGCGCGGGTGGTTCGGCGCCCATGTAGGCAGGGCGGGACGGCGGTGCGGATGCAGCGGCCGGCTGGGAAGCGACGCTTTTGGAATCGTTGGTATCTGTCATGCGTTTAGTCACCGGTGCGGCTGTCGCCGGTTGGACGGCCTCCTCGGCCATCGTTCGAAACGCGCGGACGATGCGCTCATCGCCCGCGCCGGTCAGCGTAATCCTATCAAAACCCAATGAACGCGCGGTCTGCTCGATCCGCGGATGCGGCGTCACGAGCGGCGCGTGCTTCAGCGCGTCGATCTCGGCATCGTTCAGGTGCGCCCGCGCGAGTTCGTGCAGGTTGCGCACGCCTTCCGAGCTCGTGACGAGCCACGCATGCGGTTCGCCGTGAAGCAGCGCATGCACGCGCTCCCACGCGCCGACACGCGGCTCGGGCACGACGCGCCGGTAGGCGGCGGCGAGCGTGACGTCCGCGCCGGCCTCGCGCAATCGTTCGGCGAGCCATTCGCGACCGCCGTCGCCGCGCACGATCAGCACGCGCTTGCCCGCCAGCGCCTGGGCGCCGCCGAACGCGGCCTCGATGCACGCGAACAGGCTTTCCGAATCGTAATGGGGTACGCCGCCGTCGGCCGGCGCCTGCGGCGCGATCACGCGATGCGCGGGCGCCGCGATGCCGTGACGCTCGAGCGCCGCCACGCTGCCGGGCCCGACCACGCCGACCGGCAGCGCGTTCGGCCAGATCGCGCCGTACTGCGCGAGCGCGCGGTCGATCGCGTTCGGCGAGACGAAAATCACCAGCGCGTAGTCGGCGAGCGCCGCGAATGCCGCGTCGAGCGGCGCGGGATCGTCGACCGGCGCGATGTCGATCAACGGAAATTCGAGCACGTCGCAGCCGGCCTCGGCCAGTTGCGACGCAAGCGCGCCGGACTGGCCGTCCGGGCGCGTCAGGACAGCGGTGAACGCGCGCGCGCCGCCCGCCATCAGGCGTCGCCCTTGCCGGCGGCCTGCGAGCCCGCGAGCAGCGCCCGGACGATGTCGAGCGCGCCTTGCGCCTCGAGCTCGTCGGACACGGCGCGGCCGAGCGCGAGCGCATCGGCGACGGTCATGACTGCCCCGCACTCCTCGGCCGTCAGCACGCGCTTGCCGTCGGTCGTCGACACACGGCCCGTCAGGTACAGTTCGCCCGCGCGCCACACCGCGTGCGCGGCGAGCGGCACCTCGCAGCTGCCGCCGAGCGCGCGCGACACCATCCGCTCGGCCTCGACCGCGAGCGCGGTCTGCGGGTCGTGCAGCGGTGCGAGCCATGCGGCGACGTCGTCGCGGTGCGATGCGATCTCGATGCCGAGCGCGCCCTGGCCGGCCGCGGGCGGGCTGGCTTCGACGTCGATCAGCGTGCGAATGCGCGCTTCCAGGCCGAGGCGCTTCAGGCCGGCGGCCGCGAGGATGATCGCCGCGTAGTCGCCGCGATCGAGCTTCGCGAGACGCGTGTCGAGGTTGCCGCGCAGCGGCAGCACGTCCAGGTGCGGGTAGCGCGAGCGCAGCATCGCCTCGCGGCGCAGGCTCGACGTACCGACCACGGCGCCGGCCGGCAGCGCGTCGAGCGACGCGTAGTCGTTCGACACGAATGCATCGCGCGGATCTTCGCGTTCCATGATCGCGGCGAGCGAGAAGCCGTCGGGCAGCGCCATCGGCACGTCCTTCAGCGAATGCACGGCGAGATCGGCGCGGCCGTCGGCCAGCGCGGCCTCCAGTTCCTTCACGAACAGGCCCTTGCCGCCGACTTTCGACAGCGTGCGATCGAGAATCTGGTCGCCGCGCGTCGTCATCCCGAGGATTTTCACGTCACAAGCTGGATATAATTTGCGCAGCGCATCACGCACATGTTCGGCTTGCCACATCGCCAGGCGGCTCTCGCGCGAAGCAATCGTCAACGTCGCGGGCGACTGTGCCTGTTGCGGCCCGGCCGCGGGGGTCTCGGAATTCATTGCTGGAACATCGAAGGACGGGATTGAAGATCGAACAATGGTAGCACGCACGCCCCTGCCCGCCCGGGCCTGGAGCCTGCGCCCGGCCTGCCGCCGAGCGGGTCGCGGCGCCGATGCGCGGATGTGCCGCACGTAGCTGGTTGCTTGACCGCAGTTTCGCAGTTTCCGCAGTTCCTTTTGACTCGAGCTTTCCCAAGGAAACCCATCGTGAAGTCTTCCGGATCGGCGCGTACGGCGCGCCGCAATGCTGCCCTGTCCTCCTCCGACGCCTCGACGGACACCGTCGCCACCGCCGCGAACGGCCGTGCGAAAACGGCAACGAAACCGAAAGACCCGATACGTCAGACAAAACGCGCGACGAAAGCCGCCGGCCCGGCTGCCCGCACCGCGGCCCGCACGGCCGGTGCGCCGAAGTCCGGCACGCGCACGCGCGAGGACAAGGACGGCCCGCTGTTCGAAGACATCCGCTTCCTCGGCCGCCTGCTCGGCGACGTCGTGCGCGAGCAGGAAGGCGATACCGTGTTCGACGTCGTCGAGACGATCCGCCAGACCGCGGTCAAGTTCCGCCGCGAGGACGACAGCGAAGCCGCGCAGACGCTCGAGAAGAAGCTGCGCAAGCTGACGCCGGAGCAGACGGTGAGCGTCGTGCGCGCGTTCAGCTATTTCTCGCATCTCGCGAACATCGCGGAAGACCGCCACCACAACCGACGTCGCCGCATCCATGCGCTGGCCGGCTCCGCGTCGCAGCCCGGCACGGTCGCGTACGCGCTCGAACAACTGAAGACGACCGGCAACGCGTCGAAGCGCCTGCTGCAGCGCTTCTTCGACGATGCGCTGATCGTGCCGGTGCTGACCGCGCACCCGACCGAAGTGCAGCGCAAGAGCATCCTCGACGCCCAGCACGACATCGCGCGCCTGCTCGCCGAACGCGACCAGGAACTGACGAGCCGTGAGCGCCAGCACAACGAATCGATGCTGCGCGCGCGCGTCACCGCGCTGTGGCAGACCCGCATGCTGCGCGACTCGCGCCTGACGGTCGGCGACGAGATCGAGAACGCGCTGTCGTACTACCGCGCGACGTTCCTCGACGAACTGCCCGCGCTGTACGGCGACATCGAGGCCGCGCTCGCCGAGCACGGCCTGTCCGCGCGCGTACCCGCGTTCTTCCAGATGGGCAGCTGGATCGGCGGCGACCGCGACGGCAACCCGAACGTGACCGCGCCGACGCTCGACGAGGCGATCAACCGCCAGGCCGCGGTGATCCTCGAGCACTATCTGGAACAGGTGCACAAGCTCGGCGCCGAGCTGTCGGTGTCGAACCTGCTCGTCGGTGCGAACGACGCCGTGAAGGCGCTCGCGGCAGCCTCCCCCGACCAGTCGCCGCACCGCGTCGACGAACCGTATCGCCGCGCGCTGATCGGCATCTATACGCGCCTCGCCGCAAGCGCACGCGTGCGGCTCGGCGAAGGCACGGTGCCGGTGCGCAGCGCAGGCCGCGGCGCGCCGCCCGTGCGTGCGATCCCGTACGCGGATTCCGAAGCGTTCGTCGCCGACCTGAAGGTGCTGACCGCGTCGCTCGACGAACACCACGGCACGTCGCTCGCCGCGCCGCGCCTCGCGCCGCTCGTGCGCGCGGCCGAAGTGTTCGGCTTCCACCTGGCGAGCATCGACCTGCGCCAGAGCTCCGACATCCACGAAGCCGTGGTCGCCGAACTGTTCGCCCGCGCGGGCGTCGAGGCCGACTACGCGGCGCTCGCCGAGGAAGACAAGCTGCGCGTGCTGCTCGCGGCGCTCGCCGATCCGCGTCCGCTGCGCTCGCCGTATTTCGAATACTCGGCGCTCGCGCAGAGCGAGCTCGGCGTGTTCGAGAAGGCGCGTGAAGTCCGCGCGCAATTCGGCGCACGTGCGGTACGCAACTACATCATTTCGCATACGGAAACCGTCAGCGACCTCGTCGAGGTGCTGCTGCTGCAGAAGGAGACGGGCCTGCTCGAAGGCGCGCTCGGCGTCCCGGGCGGCGATGCGAAGAACAGCCTGATGGTGATCCCGCTGTTCGAGACGATTCCCGACCTGCGCGACGCCGCGCGCATCATGCGCGAGTACTTCGCACTGCCGGGCATCGACGCGCTGATTGCACACCAGGGCGCCGAGCAGGAAGTGATGCTCGGCTATTCGGACAGCAACAAGGACGGCGGCTTCCTGACGTCGAACTGGGAACTGTATCGTGCTGAGCTCGCGCTCGTCGACCTGTTCCGCGACCGCAAGATCACGCTGCGGCTGTTCCACGGCCGCGGCGGCACGGTCGGCCGCGGCGGCGGCCCGACCTACCAGGCGATCCTGTCGCAGCCGCCCGGCACCGTGAACGGCCAGATCCGCCTGACCGAACAGGGCGAGGTGATCGCGAGCAAGTTCGCGAACCCGGAGATCGGCCGCCGCAACCTCGAGACGGTCGTCGCCGCGACGCTCGAAGCCACGCTCCTGCCGCAGAACAATGCGCCCGCGCAGTTGCCGGCGTTCGAGGCCGCGATGCAGACGCTGTCCGATTCGGCGATGGCCGCGTACCGCGCGCTCGTCTATGAAACCCCGGGCTTCACCGACTACTTCTTCTCGTCGACGCCGATCACCGAGATCGCCGAGCTGAACATCGGCAGCCGCCCGGCGTCGCGCAAGCTGCAGGATCCGAAGCAGCGCAAGATCGAGGACCTGCGCGCGATTCCGTGGGGCTTCTCGTGGGGTCAGTGCCGGCTGCTGCTGACGGGCTGGTACGGCTTCGGCAGCGCGGTGAGCGCGTATCTCGACGGCGCGCAGGACGACGCCGAGCGCACGAAGCGTGTCGCGCTGCTGAAGAAGATGAACAAGACCTGGCCGTTCTTCTCGAACCTGCTGTCGAACATGGACATGGTGCTCGCGAAGACCGACCTCGCGGTCGCGTCGCGCTACGCGCAGCTCGTTTCCGACCGCAAGCTGCGCAAGCACGTGTTCGAGCGGATCGTCGCGGAATGGGAGCGCACGTCGCAGGCGCTGGCCGAAATCACCGGGCACGAAGGCCGCCTCGCGACCAACCCGCTGCTCGCGCGCTCGATCAAGAACCGCTTCCCGTATCTCGATCCTCTGAACCATCTGCAGGTCGAGCTGATCAAGCGCCACCGTGCGGGCGACACGAACGCGCGGCTGCGCCGCGGGATTCACCTGACGATCAACGGGATCGCGGCCGGCCTGCGCAACACGGGCTGATCCGCCTGCGGCGCGATGTGATTCCGCGCCGACTGACGTCCTAAAAGCCGCGATACGCGACGATGCGTATCGCGGCTTTTTTCATGCGCCGGCGAAACAGCAGCGGCACACCTCGCGCTCAGTGTGCGTCGATCAGCAACGCGTCGTGTTCGAACGAACCGTCGGGCTGCACCGCGTAGTAGCCGCGCACCTCGTCCGGCGCATGCGCCCACAGTGCGCGAATGCCGGTGACGCTGTCGGCCGGCGTGCGGATGCGCGCGACCCACGTATCGAAATCGATCGGCAGCCGCCAGCGGCTGTGCACGTGCGCGTCGAAGCCGGCTTCGCGGAACATCACGAGCCATTCGTCCGCCCGGTAGTCGCGCACGTGCGACGCATCGCGCAGCACCTCCGCGGCCTGCAGGTACGTATCGAGAAGCGGATGATCGTTGCCGGCGATATCGATCATCAACACGCGGCCGCCCGGTTTCAGCACGCGGCGCACCTCGGCGAGCGCCGCGCGCATGTCGTGCCAGTGGTGCGCGCTCATCCGGCTCACGACCCAGTCGAACGTCGCCGTGTCGAACGGCAGTTGCTCGGCCGGCCCCTGCTGCGTACGGAGGTTCGCGAGCCCGCGTTCGCGCGCGGCGGCGTCGACCGTCGCGAGCATCGGCGCGGCGAGATCGTAGGCGACCACGTCGCGCACGTGCGGCGCGACGGCGAAGCTCGCATGGCCCGCGCCGCAGCCGAGATCGAGCACCGCGGCGTCGGGCGTCGCGCGCACCGCGTCCGCGAGCGTCTGCAGATCGGCGCCCGTCGCGTGGACCGTGCTCGTCAGATAGGCGGCGGCCGTCGTGCCGAATGCGTCGACGACCTGGTCGTGGTGTTTCATCGTTCGCTCCTTTGTACCGTTGCCGGTGCGACAGACGCCTCCGCCTCTGCTCCGGCCCCATGCAACGCGTTTTGTGGGACGCGCGCTGCCCTGCCGGCGCGCGAGCCGCTACAATAGGCCTGCGTTTGTACCGGTACAAGTTAAGCAGTTATTCTGGTATTCGATACACCTGCCTGACCGTTGCCGCGCCCCCGTTTCCATTTCGCCGTTTCCGCATGAACCACCCGTCCTCCGCTCCCGTCCCGCCGCTCGACGCCTCGCCCGCCCGCGCACTCGGCGAATTCATCCGCGCCCACCGCGAGCGGCTGTCGCCGCAGGCCGTCGGCCTGCCGCCCGGCCCGCGCCGCCGCACGCCGGGGCTGCGGCGCGAGGAAGTCGCGCAACTGTGCGGCGTCAGCCCGACCTGGTACACGTGGATCGAACAGGGCCGCCCGGTGTCGGCGTCGGCCGACGCGCTCGCGCGGATCGCCGTCGCGCTGCAACTGTCGAAGGCCGAGCGCGCGTATCTGTTCGAGCTGGCCGCGCAGCGCGACCCGGCCGAGCCCGACGTCGCGGGCGGCGACCTGCCGCCAACGCTCGCCGCGACCGTCGCGGCCATCGCGACGCCCGCGTACGTGCTCGACCGGCAATGGAACGCCCTCGCCTGGAACGCGCCGGCCGCCACGCTCTTTTCAGGCTGGCTCGACGGCGAGCACGACCGCAACCTGCTGCGCTTCACGTTCATGTCGCCGGCCGCACGCACGCTGATCGTCGACTGGGAAACCCGCGCGCGGCGGCTCGCGGCCGAATTCCGCGCCGATTCGATCCGTCACCTGACCGATGCGCCGACGCGCGCACTGATCGACGCGTTGACCGCCGGCAGCGACGCTTTCGCGCAGTACTGGGCATCGCAGGACGTATTCGAGCGCGAAGGCGGCCTGCGCGAATTCGACCATCCGGCCGACGGCCGCCTCGTGTACCAGCAGATCACGCTGAAGCCCGCGCACCGCGAGGACCTGAAGCTGGTCGTGCTGGTGCGCGACTGACGCCACTCAGAAGCTGATCGTTGCGGTAATCGTGTCGCTGTAGTTGCCCGGCGCGGGGGTTGTCTGCGCGGGCACGCGCCCGTACACGGGGATCGTCTGGCTAAGTCCGCTGCCCGCCCCCGTCGCCATCGCCGTGCCGCCGGTGCCGTCGCCCCACGGCGTCGTGTAGCCACCGTCCTTGTAAAGCTGATAGCCGACCGACCCGCCGCCGCCCGCGCGCGACATTGTGCGCGCGGCGACGTTGCCGCTGCCGCCGCCGTTCAGCGCAATCTGGAACGCGTCGCCGTTCGTGCAGCGCGCGTTGATCGACCCGGCCGCCGCCAACGGAGACGTCAGTACGCCGGTGGCCGGAAACGCGACGCCGGTGGCGGTGATGATGCAGTCGTTGGTGACCGTGGCCGTGGCGGAGAAGCTCACCGTGCCGGCCGCCGACTGCGCCGCGCACGTCAGCGTCGGCAGGATGCTGAGCAGCGAAAAGCTCTGGCTGTACGTCGCCTGGTTGCCGCTGAAGCTCTGCGTGTAGACCGTGCTGCTGTTGTTCACGGTCGGCACGGTCGGCTGGTTGGCCGTGACGCGGCCATAGACGGTGATGTTCGCGCTCGCGCTGGTGCCGAGCAATGGTTTCTGCAACGTAACGGAGATCGGTGTGGTGCCGGCGCTGACGGAACCCCACGCCTGCGAATAGCCGGAATCCTGGTACAGGTCGTACTGCATCTGGTTCGTCCCGTTGCTCAGGTAGCGCGGGCTCGTGCCGCCGAGGTTCACGCAGACGAGCACGCCCGTGTTCAGGCTCAGCGCATCCCACGTGCAGTTGACGGTCATCGTGCTGGTGGTCGTGACGGCCAGCAGCCGGATCGGGCTGACGGAGCCGAAGCTCGGCGCCGGTGGCGTGACCGAACAGGAATCCGCGCGTGCCGACGCCCACGGCGCGCCAAGCGCCACGACCAGCAGCAGGCACGACAGCATGCGCAGCCAGCCGCGCGCCGCGTCGAATCGCTCATCCGCCATGGTTTTCCCCGTAAGCACGCTCGCCCCGCGACAACCGTTGCCAGGCCACGCGCCCCTCGATGGTAGCCGGCCGCGTACCGCGTCGTTCGCGCCGATTCTTGATCCAGGTCAAGCCGCCCACAGCAATCTATCAGGAATCCGGCACAAAACCTGCCGCGTCGGCGTTTTCACCATTGCCGGCGCCCGAAAGCGTGGAGTAGTCTTCCGTCAACGACAGCGCTGTTCCGTCGGCACGGCAGGCACAACGCGGGAGGCCACCCGCGAGCCGGGCGACATCCCTTGAACGGCTGGAGATAACCACAATGAACGCTACCCGACGTCGTGTCCTTTCCACCGCGCTCGCGACCGCCTTCGCATTCGCACCGGCGCTGCAACCCGTTACCGTCGCCGCCACCTACTCGAACGGCAACGCCACCGCCCAGTTCAACGTCACGCTGACGATCCAGGCGAACTGCACGATCGCCGCCAACCCGCTCGCATTCGGCACGACCGGCGTGCTCGCGTCGACGATCAGCCAGCAGACCACCCTGTCCGTCACCTGTACGAACTCGACGCCGTACAACGTCGGGCTCGATGCGGGCGCCGTCACGGGCTCGACGGTCGCCAGCCGGCTGATGGCCGGCACCGCGAGCGGCAACACGAGCACGACGGTCGGCTACCAGATCTACCAGGATTCGAGCCACGCCACGGTCTGGGGCAACACACAGGGAACGGACACGGTCGGCGGCACCGGGACCGGTTCCGCACAGACGCTGAACGTGTATGGCCAGGTGCCGGCGCAGGCGACACCGAAGCCCGACACCTATCAGGCGAGCGTCACCGCCACCGTCTACTTCTGACGCCCCGTGGCGTTCCTTCCGCGCGCGCTCGCCGCGCTGTGGGCCACGTCGGCGGCGGCCGTATCTGCGGCCACGCTGCAGATCACGCCCGTGACGATCGAGCTGCCGCCGTCGGCCGCCGCGGCCAGCGTCATGCTCGACAATCCGGGCGGACGGCCGATCTACGGTCAGGTCCGCACGTACCGCTGGACGCAGGAAAACGGCGACGACGTGATGACGCCGACCGACGCGCTGGCCGCATCGCCACCGCTGCTGCAGATCGGCGCGAACGCCGGGCAGCTGATCCGGCTCGTGCGCACGGCCGTCGATGCGCCGGCAGCCGAGGAAAGCTATCGCGTCCTGATCGATGAACTGCCCGCGCCCGGCACCCCGGTCGAAAACGGCATCACGATCCGGCTGCGCTATTCGGTGCCCGTGTTCGTCGAGCCGCCCGGGATGCCGGCGCCGCCGCGTCTCGCGTGGCGCGTCGAGCGCGACGCGCAGGGCCTGCGGCTCGCGGTCGACAATCGCGGCGGACGGCGGGCGCAGCTTTCCGCGGTCCGGCTGGTCGACGCGCAAGGCGCCACTCACGAGGTCGCACGCGGCCTGCTCGGCTATGCGCTCGCCGGCAGCACGCGCCGCTGGCCGCTCAGGCTCGACGCGCGCGCGGCATCGTTCGTCAGGGTACAGGCCACCGTCAACGCGCAGCCGGTCGAGGCGCAGTTGACGCCACCCTGACGCGCGGGCACGAACCCGCCACGCTGCCCGTGCCGACGACGCGCCATGCCCACCGGGCCCACGCCCCCGCGCGACACACCCGGCTCGCGGCCGCCCTCGCGATCGCGCTGGCGCTGCATGCCGCCGCGGCACGCGCGGAGCCGGCGCCCGCGCGGCCCGCCCCCGCGGCTGCCCCGGAGCCCGGCGTGCTGTTTCTCGACGTGTCGCTCAACGGCGAGCCGACCCACCGGATCGCCCGCGTCCAGCAGATCGACGGCCGACTCTACGCGGCCTCCGCCGACCTGAACGATCTCGGCGTCGCGACGGGCGAGCGCACGCACGAGCCTTCGAATACGCTCGTCGCGCTCGACACGCTCCCGGGGCTGCGCTACGACGTGGACATGAGCCGCCAGACGCTCGACCTGCGCGTGCCCGACGCGCTGCGCATTCCGCACACGTTCGACACGCGCGCGCTCACCGCCGCGCCGCCCGCCACGGCCGGCCGCGGCGTCGTGCTGAACTACGATGCCTACGCGCAGACCCTCGCCCATTCGCCGCTCGCCATCTGGAGCGAGGCACGCTATTTCGACCCGGCCGGCGTCTTCAGCAGCACCGGCATCGCGTACCTGTACGACGACCGCCAGCGCTACCTGCGCTACGACACGTCGTGGACGCGCTCGAGCCCGGCGACGCTCACGACCACGCAGTTCGGCGACACGATCTCGTCGTCGCTGTCGTGGACGCGCTCGCTGCGCATCGGTGGCGTGCAATGGCGCAGCAACTTCGGCCTGCGCCCCGATCTCGTGACGTTCCCGGTGCCGGCGCTGTCCGGCAGCGCGGTCGTGCCGACGTCGGTCGACCTGTACGTGAACAACGTGCGCCAGTTCAGCGGCGACGTGCCGGGCGGGCCGTTCGTGATCAACAGCGTGCCGGGCATCACCGGCTCGGGCAACGCCACCGTGGTCACGCGCGACGCGCTGGGCCGCTCGGTGTCGACGTCGATTCCGCTGTACATCGATACGCGCCTGCTCGCGCCGGGCCTCGCGAGCTATTCGGTCGAGGCGGGTTTCCTGCGACGCGCGTACGGCATCACCTCGTTCGACTACGCCCGCACGCCGGCGGCGAGCGGGTCGCTGCGCTACGGCATCAGCGAGCGGCTGACCGTCGAGGCACACGCGGAAGCGACGACCGGCGTCTACAACGCCGGCGCGGGCGTCCTCGCGCGCATCGGCAACGGCGGCGTCGCGAACGCGTCGCTGGCCGTCAGCGCGCAGCGCGGCGCCGGCGCGCAGGTGGGCCTCGGCTACCAGTACGTGACGCCGCGTGTCTCGATCGATGCGCAGACGCTACGCGCATTCGGCGGCTACGGCGACCTCGGTGCGCGCGAGGGCATCCCGGTGTCGAGCGCCACGGACCGCGTCACGGTATCGTTTCCGTTCCTGCGCGCGCAGACGCTGTCGTTCAGCTATCTCGGCCTCAAGTACCCGGGCATCGATGCATCGCGCATCGGTTCGATCGCATACCTCGTCAATCTCGGCATGCTGACCTCGCTGACCGTCAGCGCGTTCCAGGATTTCCGGCAGCGCGACACGCGCGGCTTCTTCGCCAGCGTGAGCATCGGCCTCGGCGGCAACACGTCGGCCTCGGCCAGCGCAGGCCGGCAGAACGGCGAATCGACCTACGCGGTGAACGCGTCGCGCCCGCCCGACTACGGCGGCGGCTTCGGCTGGAACGTGCAGGCGGGCACCAGCGCCGCGCTGCGCTATGGGCAGGGTCAAGTGCGGTATCTCGGCCGCGCCGGCGAGGTCACGCTGCTTGCGCAGTCGTTCGGCGGGCGCGGCAACGCGTCGGTCGACGTCACGGGCGCGCTCGTGCTGATGGACGGCCGGCTGATGACGGCGCGCCGCATCGACGACAGCTTTGCGCTCGTCTCGACCGATACGGGGCGCGTCCCCGTCCTGCACCAGAACCGGCTGATCGGCGAGACCGACCGCGCCGGCTACCTGCTGGTGCCCGATCTGAACGCGTACCAGAACAATCGCGTCGCGATCGACGGCGCGACGCTACCGGCCGATGCGCGCATCGCCGACACGACACTCGACGTCGTGCCGCAGGCGCGCTCGGGCGTGCTCGCGCATTTCGCCGTGTCGCGCTACAGCGCGGCGTCGATCATCCTGCACGCGCCCGACGGTACACCGCTGCCACCGGGGCTCGAAGTCCGCGATGTCGAGAACGGCCAGCGCACGATCGTCGGCTACGACGGCCTCACGTTCGTCGACGGCCTCGTCGACCATAACCGCCTGGAAATCTCCGGCAACGGCCACGATTGCGCGGTTGCCTTCGCGTACCGGCGGCCGGACGACGGCTCGCTGCCGCGGATCGGCCCGCTGACCTGCTCGCCGCGCTAGCGCCCGCGCCGCGCCCGCCCGCGGCGGGCTTGTGCCGGACACCCGGCCGCGAATGCTAAAATCCCCGGATTCCTCGGCGGCGCACGCCGCTCAATCTCCCTTCGAAGAATCGCCATGACGTCCCAACTGCACAAAAAGGGCGAGGCCTGGTCGGCCCGCTTCTCGGAACCGATGTCCGAGCTGGTCAAGCGCTACACGTCGTCGGTATTTTTCGACAAGCGCCTCGCGCTCGTCGACATCGCCGGCTCGCTCGCGCACGCGAACATGCTCGCCGCGCAGAAGATCATCAGCGCCGACGACCTGGCCGCGATCGAACGCGGGATGACGCAGATCAAGGGTGAAATCGAGCGCGGCGAATTCGAATGGCAGCTCGATCTGGAAGACGTCCACCTGAACATCGAGGCGCGCCTGACCGCGCTGATCGGCGACGCCGGCAAGCGCCTGCACACGGGCCGCTCGCGTAACGACCAGGTCGCGACCGACATCCGCCTGTGGCTGCGCGGCGAGATCGACCGCATCGGCGCCCTGCTGAACGACCTGCGCGGCGCGCTGCTCGACCTCGCGGAACAGAACGCCGACACGATCATGCCGGGCTTCACGCACCTGCAGGTTGCCCAGCCCGTCACGTTCGGCCACCACCTGCTCGCGTACGTCGAGATGTTCTCGCGCGACGCGGAGCGCATGCGCGACTGCCGCACCCGCGTGAACCGCCTGCCGCTCGGCGCGGCCGCGCTCGCCGGTACGAGCTACCCGATCGATCGTCACGCGGTGGCGAAGACGCTCGGCTTCGACGGCATCTGCGCGAACTCGCTCGACGCGGTGTCGGATCGCGACTTCGCGATCGAATTCACGGCGGCTTCCGCGCTCGTGATGACGCACGTGTCGCGCTTCTCCGAAGAACTCGTGCTGTGGATGAGCCCGCGCGTCGGCTTCATCGACATCGCCGACCGCTTCTGCACCGGCAGCTCGATCATGCCGCAGAAGAAGAACCCGGACGTGCCCGAGCTCGCGCGCGGCAAGACGGGCCGCGTGAACGGCCACCTGATGGCGCTGCTGACGCTGATGAAGGGCCAGCCGCTCGCGTACAACAAGGACAACCAGGAAGACAAGGAGCCGCTGTTCGACACGGTCGACACCGTCGCCGACACGCTGCGGATCTTCGCCGAGATGGTGGCCGGCATCACCGTGAAGCCGGACGCGATGCGCGCGGCCGCGCTGCAGGGCTTCTCGACCGCCACCGACCTCGCCGACTACCTCGTGAAACGCGGCCTGCCGTTCCGCGATGCGCACGAAGCCGTCGCGCACGCCGTGAAGATCTGCGACGACCGCGGCATCGACCTGGCCGACCTGACGCTCGACGAGATGAAGCAGGAACTGCCGAACGTCGCGCACCTGATCGGCGAAGACGTGTTCGGCTACCTGACGCTCGAGGGCTCGGTCGCGAGCCGCAACCACCCGGGTGGCACCGCGCCCGACCAGGTGCGTGCGGCGGTGAAGGCCGCGCGCGCCGCGCTCGGCCAGTAAGCCTGCTGTTCCGGACGGACGCCCTCGGCGTCCGTTTTTCATTCGGGCGGCCGTCGCGCCGCCCATCGCCTTCCCTGCTTCCCGAATGCCGCCGATGACCTTTTCCGCCGCGCTCTTCGACATGGACGGCCTGCTCGTCGATTCCGAGCGGACCATCATGAACACGTGGATCGACGTGTCGAATGCGCACGGCGTCACGCTGACCACCACCGACTACCTGCAGATCGTCGGCCGCTCGTTCGCCGAAGGCCAGGTCATCCTGGCACGGCTGATCGGCAACCCCGATACGTTCGACGCGGTGCGCATCCGCGTGCGCGAGCAGCTTGCGGCGCCCGAACCGCATCCGAAGTTTCCGCTGAAGCCGGGCGCGTTCGCGCTGCTCGATGCGCTCGCGCAAGCCGGCATTCCGTGCGCGGTCGCGTCGTCGTCCGCGCGCGAGGTCATCCGTGCGCGGCTCGACGCGGTCGGCGTGCTGCCGTTCTTCCGCGCGATCGCGGGCGGCGACGAAGTCGCGCGCGGCAAGCCCGACCCGGCCGTCTACCGGCTCGCGGCCGAACGCCTCGGCGTGCCGGCCCACGCCTGCGTCGCGTTCGAGGACAGCGACTTCGGCGCGCAATCGGCCGCCGGCGCGGGTGCATCGGTCATCACCGTGCCCGACCTGAAGGCGCCGACGCCCGAAATCGTCGCGCTGAGCCTGCACGTGCTCGCGTCGCTCGACGATGCGGTCGCGCTCGTGCCGTCGTGGTTCGGCGGGCTCGATACGCAACGGCCCGCCTGAATCACGGCCGCCAAATGAAAAACGGGCACCTTTCCGGGTGCCCGTTTTGCTTTTTGCCGTCTCGCCGGATCACCGGCGTCGCCATTGCGCTTACTTGTTGCCGGCCGTCTCCGACAGACGCTTCATCGTCGCGATGCGCGCGCCGATCAGGTCGACGCGGCCGTCCTCGCCGACGAGCGGTGCCGTCGCATCGCGGAACCCGACCCACGCGCGCTGCGCGCGCACGAGCGTCGCGGCCGAATGCGCGGGCATCTTGCGGCGCAGCTTCTGGTAATAGCGGTTCAGGTCGAACAGCGCGTGCTCGCACGCGGCGTCCTGTTCGCACGGCCGCACGCGGCGCACGGCCGGATCGCGCGGCGCGTTCGCCGGCTTGCCGTTCGGTTTGGCGTTCGGTTTGGCCGCGCTCGGGACATCACCCACGCTGCCCTGCGCGCCGCTCGTGGCCGCAACCGGCACGGCGGCGGGCGGCGGCGCATAGCGATCGGCCGCACCGCGCAGCGCCAGTGCGCGATCGCGCACCGGCTGCAGCTGCAGGTCGGCACTCGACATCGCGTACGACGTCCCGCGCGTGGTGTCGTACACGGCCTTCAGCAGATGCACTTCGTCCTTGCGCCACGTGAGCCAATGGCGCTGGCTGTCCTGCCAGCCGCGCTTCGCGTCGGCCGGCGCATCCTTCAACAGGCGCTGGTACGCGCCGTCCATCACGGCCTGCCACTGCTGCTGCGCCTCGCCCATGCACTGGATCTGGCCGGCCGGTGACGACCGGTCGCGCCGCGCGAGACACTGCCGCATCGCGACGTCGATCGGGTCGGCCGCCGCGACTTCCGCGTGCGCGACCCCGACTCCCGCCAGCCCTGCCGCCCCTGCCGCCCAGACGACGAGCGCGGCCAGCGCCGCACGTATCGCCTGGATTCGTCCGTGCGTCGCCATCAGTCGCGCACGCAGTCGACGAAGTACTCGACCCGGCCGTTCACCTCTTCCGCGACGAGGCCGTGGATGTCGGTGTGGAAGCCCGGGAAGCGCTCGTTGAAGTCGCGCGCGAACCGCAGGTAGTTCACGATCGTCTTGTTGAAGCGCTCGCCCGGGATCAGCAGCGGAATGCCCGGCGGGTACGGCGTGAGCAGGATGCTCGTCACGCGGCCTTCGAGCTCGTCGAGCGGCACGCGGTCGATCTTGCGGTGCGCGAGCTTTGCGAACGCGTCCGACGGCTTCATCGCCGGCTCCATGTCCGACAGGTACATCTCCGTCGTCAGGCGGGCGATGTCGTTCGCGCGGTACACGTCGTGGATCTGCGTGCACAGGTCGCGCAGGCCGACACGCTCGTAGCGCGGATGCTGCGCGACGAATTCCGGCAGCACGCGCCACAGCGGCTGGTTGTTGTCGTAGTCGTCCTTGAACTGCTGCAGCTCGGTCACCATCGAGTTCCAGCGGCCCTTCGTGATGCCGATCGTGAACATGATGAAGAACGAGTACAGGCCGGTCTTCTCGACGATGATCCCGTGCTCGGCCAGGTACTTCGTGACGATCGCGGCCGGAATGCCGGTCTCGCCGAACTCGCCGTCGACGTCGAGCCCCGGCGTGATGATCGTCGCCTTGATCGGGTCGAGCATGTTGAAGCCTTCCGCCAGCGGGCCGAAGCCGTGCCAGTGGTCGTTCGGCTTCAGCATCCAGTCCTCGCGCGAACCGATGCCTTCCTCGGACAGGTTGTCCGGGCCCCACACGCTGAAGAACCAGTCGTCGCCGTATTCGGCGTCGACCTTGCGCATCGCGCGGCGGAAGTCGATCGCCTCGGCGATCGATTCCTCGACGAGCGCGGTGCCGCCCGGCGGCTCCATCATCGCGGCCGCGACGTCGCACGACGCGATGATCGCGTACTGCGGGCTCGTCGACGTGTGCATCAGGTACGCCTCGTTGAAGCGATGCTTGTCGAACGTGCGGTTCTCCGAATCCTGCACGACGATCTGCGAGGCCTGCGAGATGCCCGCGAGCAGCTTGTGCGTCGAGTGCGTCGCGAACACGAGCGCGCCGGTGCGCGGACGGCCGTCGCCGATCGCGTGCATGTCGCGGTAGAAATCGTGGAAGGTTGCGTGCGGCAGCCACGCTTCGTCGAAGTGCAGCGTGTCGAGCAGGTCGCCGAGCAGGTCCTTGATCATCTCGACGTTGTAGACGACGCCGTCGTACGTGCTCTGCGTGATCGTCAGGATGCGCGGCTTCATGTCCGGGTTCTCGCGCATCGCTTCGCGCGCGAACGGGTTCGCCTCGATCTTCTTGCGGATGTTCTCCGGCTTGAATTCGTCGCGCGGGATCGGCCCGATGATGCCGAAGTGGTTGCGCGTCGGCGTGAGGAACACGGGGATCGCGCCCGTCATCGTGATCGCGTGCAGGATCGACTTGTGGCAGTTGCGGTCGACCAGCACGATGTCGCCCGGGGCGACCGTCGCGTGCCAGACGATCTTGTTCGACGTCGACGTGCCGTTGGTCACGAAGAACAGGTGGTCCGCGCTGAAGATGCGCGCCGCGTTGCGCTCGGACGCCGCGACGGGGCCCGTGTGGTCGAGCAGCTGGCCGAGTTCGTCCACTGCGTTGCAGACGTCCGCGCGCAGCATGTTCTCGCCGAAGAACTGGTGGAACATCTGGCCGAGCGGGTTCTTCAGGAACGCGACGCCGCCCGAGTGGCCCGGGCAGTGCCACGAGTACGAGCCTTCGTCCGCGTACTTCACGAGCTCCTTGAAGAACGGCGGCGCGAGCGAGTCGAGATAGACCTTCGCCTCGCGGATGATGTGGCGGGCGACGAACTCCGGCGTGTCCTCGAACATGTGGATGAAGCCGTGCAGTTCGCGCAGGATGTCGTTCGGCAGGTGGCGCGACGTGCGCGTCTCGCCGTACAGGAAGATCGGGATGTCCGCGTTGCGGCGGCGCACTTCGGTGACGAACGCGCGCAGCTCGATGATCGCGGTCGCGAGCTCGGGCAGCTCGCCGTCCGAACCGGTTTCGCCGAGCATGAGTTCGTCGTCGTCGATCGACAGGATGAAGCACGACGCGCGGCTCGACTGCTGCGCGAACGACGTCAGATCACCGTAGCTCGTGAGACCGAGGACTTCGACGCCCTCCTTCTCGATCGCTTCGGCCAACGCCCGGATGCCGGAGCCCGAGATGTTCTCGGAGCGGAAATCTTCGTCGATGATGACGACGGGGAAACGAAACTTCATGGGCGATTCTCCAAAAAGAACGACCGCGGCGCGTCACGCGCAGCGGTCACCCGGAAACTGGTGAGACGTTATGCAACCAGATCAGGTTTTCGGCAGCGTGACACCACGCTGCCCCTGATACTTGCCGCCGCGATCCGCGTACGACACGTCGCACACTTCGTCGCTCTCGAAGAAGAGCACCTGGGCGACGCCTTCGTTCGCGTAGATCTTCGCGGGCAGCGGCGTGGTGTTCGAGAATTCCAGCGTGACGTAGCCTTCCCACTCGGGTTCGAACGGCGTCACGTTGACGATGATCCCGCAGCGCGCATAGGTCGACTTGCCGAGGCAGACCGTCAGCACGGTGCGCGGAATGCGGAAATATTCGACGGTGCGGGCCAGCGCGAACGAGTTCGGCGGGATGATGCACACGTCGCCCTTGAAATCGACAAACGAACCCTCGTCGAAGTTCTTCGGGTCGACGATCGTCGAGTTGATGTTCGTGAAGATCTTGAATTCGTCCGCGCAGCGGATGTCGTAGCCGTAGCTCGACGTGCCGTAGCTGACGATCCGGCGGCCGTCCTCGGACGCGCGGACCTGATCGGGCACGAACGGCTCGATCATCTTGTGCTCTTCGGCCATGCGCCGAATCCATTTGTCGGACTTGATGCTCATGCCAGCCTCCGCCGGGCCGTCCCAAGGAGGCTGGCCGTCCCCTCGGGGGACAGCGAACGAAGTGAGCGTTGGGGTCGTTTCATATCAGGGCGCCTGGAAACGCTGCGTGACAGTCAGGGAGGGCCGCTCGCGCGAGGCAGCGGCCGGGAAAGGCGCACATTTTACGCGATCATCGGCCTGCGCACGCAGCGGCCGTCACCGGATCACGCCGCAAGCGAGCGCGGGCCCCGCGCCATGCTGCGGAAACGCGGGATCGCTCGGTTCGCGGTGCACCAGCGCCGCGCGGTTCATCGCCGAGCGCACACCATCGAGGGCCAGATCGGGCGCGACGATGAAGCCGGCCGCGACGCCGTTCGCGTCCGCGTGGATGTTGCCGAGATCGCCGGCGACGCGGGCACCCGCGCGCAGCCGGTCGGCCGCCGGCGCGAACACCTGGCCGGCGCTCGAGCCGTCGCCCGCGTTGCAGTCGCCGCGTTCGTGTACCTGCAAGGCGTGATCGCTGTTCGGCGGCAGCCCGGCCAGGTTGTAAGTGACCTGCACGCCGTCCGGACGCTCGACGAACGTCACCGCGCCGCGCGCCTGCGAGCCGACCGTCGGCTGCAGTTGTGCGTCGGCCCGTTTTTCGTGCGACGAGGAAAAGGAGGTGCAGCCGGCCAGCAGGCCCAGCGCGGCGGCGGCCAGCAGCGCGCACCGCGCGCGGCCGGCGTACACGCCGTGATGTCGTTGTTTCATTCGATCCTCATGCCGGCTCACGGCCGTTTGACACGACGGCCGCGCCGGGCGGGTAAAGGGACCCGGGAAAAGTCGCCATGATACCGCGCCTCGCGGCGCCGTAAACAGCGTGAGGCCCCGCCCCGCAAGGGTTTTACGTATTTTGAACAACGATCGACGGGAACTTCGACGTCATGTCGCGCGATCGCTCGGCAATCGCCAGCGCAACACCGCGCGCGATTTCGCGATAGCGACGCGCCAGCGCGCCTTCCGAATCGGCCACGACCGTCGGCGTGCCGCTGTCGGCGCGCTCACGGATCGCGATGTCGAGCGGCAGGCTGCCGAGCACGTTGACGCCGTACTCCTTCGCCATCCGCTCGGCCCCGCCGGCGCCGAAGACGTGCTCCTCGTGGCCGCAGTTCGAGCAGATGTGGATGCTCATGTTCTCGACGATGCCGAGGATCGGAATCCCGACCTTCTCGAACATCTTCAGGCCCTTCTTCGCGTCGAGCAGCGCGATGTCCTGCGGCGTCGTGACGATCACCGCGCCGGTGACGGGCACGCGCTGCGCGAGCGTCAGCTGGATGTCGCCCGTGCCGGGCGGCATGTCGACGATCAGGTAGTCGAGCTCGCGCCAGTTGGTCTGGCGCAGCAGCTGCTCGAGCGCGGAAGTCGCCATCGGGCCGCGCCATACCATCGGGTTGTCTTCCTCGATCAGGAAGCCGATCGAGTTCGCCTGCAGCCCGTGGCCGACGAGCGGGTTCATCGACTGGTTGTCGGGCGACTCGGGACGCTGGCCGTGGATGCCGAGCATCGTCGGCAGCGACGGACCGTAGATGTCGGCGTCGAGGATGCCGACCGACGCGCCTTCCGCGGCGAGCGCGAGCGCGAGGTTGACGGCCGTCGTGCTCTTGCCGACACCGCCCTTGCCCGATGCGACCGCGACGATGTTCTTCACGTTCGGCAGCAATTTCACGCCGCGCTGCACCGTGTGCGCGACGATCTCCTGCGAGACCGCGACGCGCGCGTCGCGCACGCCGGCCACGGCCTGCAGCGCCGCGGTGACGCGGGCGCGCACGTCGTCGTGCTGGCTGCGCGCGGGATAACCGAGCACCACGTCGAGCGCCACGACGTCGCCGTCGATCGCGACGTTGCGCACGCCCTTGTTCGCCGCATACGGACGGCCGGTATTGGGGTCGACGACAGCCGCCAAAGCGGCGTCGACTTGTGCCCGGTCAATGCTCATCGAAACTCCGTGAAAACGTTTTTCTCGCGCGCAAACGTCAAAAAATATCAAATTTCGGCGCGAAAATCGGGAAAAGTGAAAGAATCTGTTGCACGCCATTGCGCGAACGCGCGACCCGGCGCACTCTTCGCGTGCGGCATGCTATGGGGCCAAATCGGCCACTTACCGCCTATATTGTAGAGGCTGACGCGTCGCACTGTCCCAACAGCCACGCTGACGGGCAGGGCATGCAGCCACCTCGGCGGCTGCCGCGAGCACGGGCCTGCCCTCCTTTTTCGGGCGGCCCGCGCAGGGAGCCATAACTGTTGTTGTCGTCGTTGTCGACTCGTTCAACCAAGAGAGGAATCCAAGATGAACATGAAAATCGCGACCCGCTTGTCCGTCTTCGCATTGGCCGGCGCACTGCTGGCAGGCTGCGCCACGCAGCAAGGCAACAACGCGGCCGTCGGTACCGGCACGGGCGCAGCACTGGGCGCAGGCATCGGCGCGCTGGCAGGCGGCGGCAAGGGCGCGGCGATCGGCGCTGGCGTCGGCGCACTGGTCGGCGGCGTGACGGGTTACAACTGGCAGGCGATCAAGAACAAGCTCGCACCGTCGGCAGCACAAACGGGCACGCAAGTGACCGAGCAGCCGGACGGCTCGCTGAAGCTGAACGTGCCGAGCTCGGTGACGTTCGCGACGAATCAGTACGCGATCACGCCGGCCTTCACGCCGCTGCTGAACGACCTGGCGACGACGCTGAACCAGAACCCGCAAGTGACGGCTTCGATCGTCGGCTACACGGACAGCACGGGCTCGGCGCAGCTGAACCAGACGCTGTCGCAGAACCGCGCGCAAAGCGTCGTGAACGCACTGGCGCAGCGCGGCGTGAACGGCGGCCGCCTGTCGGCGCAAGGCATGGGCGCATCGAACCCGATCGCGGACAACGCGACCGAAGCCGGCCGCGCACAGAACCGCCGCGTCGAAATCTACCTGCGCGCAGCGCAGGCGCAGTAAGCGCACGACGAGGGGAACGCGCGGGCTCGCGGCCCGCGCAGCCCCGCCGGACAAGGCTTCCGGCGGACCCGGTAACAAATCGAAAAAATTTTCGAACTTCTGTCGCAGGCCGTGGTCAGTATTTACGGTACGCGGCTGGTGTTGCCGGCGCGTCACCATTCTCCTCTTGTCGTTGTTGCTCCGGGGCCGTATCCGCCCCGGTTTTTTTTGCCCGCAGAAATCGTGCTGCGCCGCAGCACACCGCCCTCGGGCACGCCGCTTGCGTGGCCCCGCCTCTTTCGGCGCCCGGTCGAGGGCGCCTGCCCGCGTCGCTGACGCGCGCCCCTGCTAGAATCGCAGTTTCCCGTCGTTTTTCCGCCGTTCCTCTACAGACCCTATGTCCGCATCCGACCTCACTTCCGTGCAGGCTGCGGCGCCGCAAGGCGGCCGCCAGATCCTCGTTACGTCCGCACTGCCCTATGCCAACGGGCAGATCCACATCGGCCACCTGGTCGAGTACATCCAGACCGACATCTGGGTGCGGACGCTGCGAATGCATGGCCATGAGGTCTACTACATCGGCGCCGACGACACGCACGGCACGCCGATCATGCTGCGCGCGGAGAAGGAAGGCCTGACCCCGAAGCAGCTGATCGATCGCGTGTGGACCGAACACAAGCGCGACTTCGACAGCTTCGGCGTGTCGTTCGACAACTTCTACTCGACCGATTCGGACGAGAACCGCGTGCTGAGCGAGAAGATCTACGTCGCGCTGCAGGACGCCGGCTTCATCGCCGAGCGCGAGATCGAGCAGGCGTACGATCCCGTCAAGGAAATGTTCCTGCCGGATCGCTTCATCAAGGGCGAGTGCCCGAAGTGTCACGCGAAGGACCAGTACGGCGACAACTGCGAAGTGTGCGGCTCGACCTACCTGCCGACCGAACTGCTGAACCCGTATTCGGTCGTGTCGGGCGCGACGCCGGTGCGCAAGACCTCGAAGCACTACTTCTTCCGCCTGTCCGATCCGCGCTGCGAAACGTTCCTGCGCGAATGGGTGAGCGGCCTCGCGCAGCCCGAAGCGACCAACAAGATGCGCGAATGGCTCGGCGACGCCGGCGAGGCCAAGCTCGCCGACTGGGACATCTCGCGTGACGCGCCGTATTTCGGCTTCGAGATCCCGGGCGCGCCCGGCAAGTATTTCTACGTGTGGCTCGACGCGCCGGTCGGCTACTACGCGAGCTTCAAGAACCTGTGCGAGCGCAACGGCATCGACTTCGATGCGTGGGTCCGCCCGGGCTCGACCACCGAGCAGTACCACTTCATCGGCAAGGACATCCTGTACTTCCACACGCTGTTCTGGCCCGCGATGCTCGAGTTCTCGGGCCATCGCACGCCGACCAACGTGTTCGCGCACGGGTTCCTGACGGTCGACGGCGCGAAGATGTCGAAGTCGCGCGGCACGTTCATCACCGCGCAGAGCTACATCGACACGGGCCTGAACCCCGAATGGCTGCGCTACTACTTCGCCGCGAAGCTGAACGCGACGATGGAAGACATCGACCTGAACCTCGACGACTTCCAGGCGCGCGTGAACAGCGACCTCGTCGGCAAGTACGTGAACATCGCGAGCCGCGCGGCAGGCTTCCTGATCAAGCGCTTCGACGGCCGCGTGCAGGACAGCGCGATGAACCATCCGCTCGTCGCGAAGCTGCGCGAGGCGATCCCGCAGATCGCCGCGCACTACGAGGCACGCGAGTACGGCCGCGCGCTGCGCCACACGATGGAGCTCGCGGACGAGGTGAACGCGTACGTCGACGGCGCGAAGCCGTGGGATCTCGCAAAGGATCCGGCCAACGCGGTCGCGCTGCACGAAACCTGCAGCGTGAGCCTCGAGTCGTTCCGCCTGCTGTCGCTCGCGCTGAAGCCGGTGATGCCGCGCGTGGCCGAAGCCGTCGAGTCGTTCTTCGGGATCGCGCCGCTCGCCTGGGCCGATGCCGCGAAGCCGCTGTCGTCGGAGCAGCCGATCAAGGCGTACCAGCACCTGATGACGCGCGTCGACCCGAAGCAGATCGAAGCGCTGCTCGCCGCGAACCGCGATTCGCTGCAGGCCGAAGCCACCGGCGCGGCTGCCGCGAGCGCGAACGCCGCGAAGGATGCGAAGAACAACGCGAAGGCGAACGCGAAGCAGGCTGTCGTGAACGGCGCGGACGACGCACCGATCTCGATCGACGATTTCGCGAAGATCGACCTGCGCATCGCGAAGATCGTCGCGTGCCAGGCCGTCGAAGGCTCGGACAAGCTGCTGCAGCTCACGCTCGACGTCGGCGAGGAAAAGACCCGCAACGTGTTCTCGGGCATCAAGTCCGCGTACCAGCCCGAGCAGCTCGTCGGCAAGCTGACCGTGATGGTCGCGAACCTCGCGCCGCGCAAGATGAAGTTCGGCCTGTCCGAAGGGATGGTGCTCGCCGCGTCGGCCACCGACGAGAAGGCCGAGCCGGGCCTCTACATCCTCGAGCCGCACAGCGGCGCGAAGCCCGGCATGCGCGTGAAGTAAGCCGAACGCGCTGCCGCTTGCGCGAAAAAGAAGCCCCGCACGATGTGAACTGCACCCCAAAAGTTGGACATCGATCCAACCTTTGGGGTGTTTTTCATGAGCAAGTACACGGAGCAGTTCAAGGTATGCATTGCAGAGGAGTACGAGTCCGGCCACGCTGGGTTCCGTGAGATGTCCAAGCGCCACGGCGTCGATGAGGCGACGATCCGCAAGTGGGTGGCGGCCCATCGCATACATGGTCCGGCAGGCTTGAAGAAGAAGTGCGAGCGCTACAGCGCAGAGTTCAAGTTGCTTGTACTGCAGCAAATGCGTAGCGAAGGGTTGTCAGCGCGTGAGACGGCTGCACGCTTCAACATTAGGAACCGTACGGCCATCGGCCAGTGGAAACGCCAGTATGATGAAGGCGGTATAGACGCACTGTCGCCGCGCCAGCGGGGGCGCCCCAGGAAGATGCCCAAGCCACCGCTCACGCCACCGCCGCTACCCGAGGACGATACGCGCTCCCGACAGGAACTACTCGACGAGTTGAACTTCCTGCGCATGGAGAACGCGTACTTAAAAAAGCTCGAAGCCTTGGCTCAAGCGCAGCAGCGATCAGCGCAACGCAAAAAGCGCAAATCGTGCTCGAGCTAAGGCAGCAATATCCGCTTGCGGGCTTGTTGAAGGTTGCCGGCTTGGCGCGCAGCACGTTCTACTATCATCAGAAATTGCTCGGAGCAGCCGACAAGTATGCCGATACAAGGGCAAGAATCTGCTCGCTGTTCGAACGGCACAAGGGCCGCTACGGCTATCGACGCATCACGCTCGCTCTACGTAATCTGGGACAGGTGATTAACCACAAGACTGTGGCGCGTCTGATGGGTGAGTTGCGGCTGAAGTCTTGTGTGCGCCCGAAGAAATACCGCTCCTACAAAGGTAGCGTCGGACGTGTTGCACCTCATGTTTTACAGCGTCGGTTCTACGCAAAGCGTCCGAACGAGAAGTGGGTAACGGATGTCACGGAATTCAACGTGGGCGGCCAGAAGCTGTACCTGTCACCAGTGCTCGATCTGTACAACGGCGAGATCATTGCTTATGAAACCGCGAGGCGCCCGGCGTTCGAGATGGTCAGCGCAATGCTTCGCAAGGCATTGGCGCGCTTGAAGTCACACGAGCGGCCTCTCTTGCATTCGGATCAGGGCTGGCAGTACCAGATGCCTGCGTATCGCCGCCTACTGCAGCAACGAGCGCTCACGCAAAGCATGTCGCGTAAAGGGAATTGCCTGGACAACGCCGCCATGGAGAGCTTCTTCGGCACGCTGAAATCCGAGTTCTTCCATCTGAATCGGTTCCGCAACCTGGACGAACTGCAAACCGGCTTGGCAAGCTACATCCACTACTACAATCACGACCGCATCAAACTGAAACTAAAAGGGCTGAGTCCCGTGCAATACAGAACTCAGCCCTCTCAGCCCTAGCCGTCATAACCCGTCCAACTTTACGGGGTCAGTTCAATGTGCGGGGCTTAATAGGATGGTCAGCCCGATCCTCACTCAGTGGACTACGCTGAGTGAGGATTTTGTCCTTCTGGAGGGCCATCATGGACACGGTATCGCTGATCGGAATCGATCTCGGCAAGCACTGCTTCCACCTGCATGGACAGGATGCGTCAGGCAGGATGGTGTTCCGTAAAAAGCTCACGCGTAGCCAGATGTTCACGCTGCTGGGCAATTTTCCGCGTTGCATTGTGGTCATGGAGGCCTGCGCCGGTGCTCACTGGATCGCACGTCGACTTCAAGCGCTGGGCCATGAGGCCAAGCTGATTTCTCCGCAATTCGTCAAACCGTTCCGGCAAGGCAACAAGAACGATTTCGCGGACGCCCAGGCGATCTGCGAAGCAGCCGCTCGTTCGAGCATGCGTTTCGTGAGCCCGCACAACGAAGCCCAGCAGATCGTTTCAGCCTTGCACCGTGTGCGCGAGCGGCTGGTGCGTGACCGCACCGGCACGATCAATCAGATTCATGCGTTTCTGTTGGAGTTCGGTATCAGCTTGCCGCGCGGCATGGCAGTGATCCGGCGACTGCCTGCCGTGCTCGAGGCAGAATCGTTGCCGCCGAGGCTGGTGGTCGTGCTCGAACGTTTGCAGGCGCACTTCAAGTATCTGGACGAGCAGATCCACCAGCTCGAACGTGAGTTGCTTACCCAGCTACACGAGGATGAACGCAGCGAACGACTGCTCGAGATTCCTGGCATTGGCCCGATGACCGCCAGCGTGTTGATGTCAGAGTTGGGCGATGCTCAGCAATATGGCTCAGCAAGGCAGTTTGCAGCTTCGGTCGGTCTGGTGCCGCGGCAGTACAGCACCGGCGGCAAACCAACGCTACTGGGCATCAGCAAGCGTGGCGACAAGGAACTGCGACGGCTGCTGGTGCAATGTGCGCGGGCCGTCATGCAGCGCATCGAGCACCGCACGGATGCATTGGGCGTCTGGATTCGCAGCCTGTTGGCGCGACGACACTCGAACGTGGTGGCCTGTGCCCTGGCCAACAAACTGGCGAGGATCGCCTGGGCCATCCTCGCCAAAGGGACACACTACCGGAGCATCGAGGCTGTTCCCTCAGTCTGACGCTTCCTATCGCTTACGGCTTCAGTTTCAGTAGTCACCTCTGGTTTTGCGACGCGAGATACGTGAAGGCATAAACGACTCAACGGCCGGGCAAGTAACCTGACACAAAAAACAGCACCTCAATGCTGTGGGCTTTTTGAGGTTTGCCCGGCGCGGCTCCCATCATGGGGCGGGATCTTTCCCATCCGCGACCCCGGATAGATTCGAGCAAGTCCACTTTAGGTCAACACTGCCTCGCTTGCAAAAATCGGGCTGACCATAGATTTTTCATGGCTGCTCGGCGCGCCGCCCGCCCCCGCGGTCACTGCTGAACCAGCGATCAAAACGCCGCGTGTAGTTCAGGTCGACGCCCTGGAACGTGCCGCCGTACGCGGATACCGACCAGAAGCGCGTCAGGTTGATCGTCGCCTTGAACGCGTTGGCCGCCGATTGCAGCCCCTGCTCGAAGCCGAGCACGAAGCGCTCGTTGATCGCCTTCGACACGAGCACGACCTGCGGATCGGTCAGGCCGACTTCACTGCGGCCGACCGAAACCTCGTCGAGACCGAAGGTCTGCGCGACGCGCTTGCCGGTCACGCTGCCGAGCAGCCCGAGCGCCGCCGTCATCGCACCCTGCTGGCCGACGTTGTTGCCCTGGTCGGTGCCGTGCCCGAACAACAGCCACGACAGTTTTTCGTTTTCGGTGACGTTCGGCTCCGACACGAGCTTGACCGTCAGCGACTGGATCGTGCCCGTCACCTGCACGCCGGCCTCGACCTCCTGGTTGCGCCGCATCGCGAGGATGTTGACGCCCGGGTTCGACACGGGGCCGTTGAACGTGAAGAAGCCGTTCTCGACCGCGAGCTTGCGGCCGAACGACGTGTACGTCGACCCTTCGGTCACGCGCACGTTGCCGACCGCGCGCAGCGGCACGCCCGGCGCGCTCATCACGGTGATCGTGCCGCGCAGCCCGAGATCCGCGCCGTGGCCCTTGAAGCGGAAGTTGTTGCCGAGGCCGATGTCGATGTTCGCGCGCGGCGCGAGCGACGGCGCCGGCTTGTCCTCGACCGGCTTCGGCTTCGCGACCGCGGAACCGGTCGGCGTCTCGCCGCGCACCGTGCCGCCCGGCTGCTCGATCACCACATCGTCCGACAGGTGCGGCGCCGATTCCTCGGGCAAGTCGAACAGCGCGCGGTCGACGACGAACTTGCCGTCGATCGACAGTGCGCCACGCGGCCCGTCGTTCGCAACCGTCGCCTTGCCCGACAGCGACAGCTTGCGGTCCGGCGCCGCGAACAGTTCGAGCTTGTCCGCGACGATGCTCGCGGTCAGGTCGGGCGCCTCGCCGTCGAGGCGCACGCGGCCGAGTGCGCGCAGCGTACCGTCGCCGCCGTGGAACTCGACCTGCTGGAATTCGACGAGGTTTTCCGACAGCTTCACGCGCACGATGCCGTCCTTCAGCTGCACGCCCTGGTCGATCAGCGTCGCGGACAGGTCGTCACCCGTCAGCATCCCCGACAGGTTCGGCTTCACCGGCGTGCCGGCGACCGTCAGCTTCAGCGCCGCGCGCCCGCCGAGCAGGTAGCTCGGCCCGAACAGGTTGCCGGTCGTCTTCAGCGCCGGGATGTCGGCGTCGATGCGACCCGACAGCGGGCCGTCGTCGACCACGCCGAACATCCCGTCGCGCAGCGCGAACGGCACGGTGACGTTCGCGTCGAGCGTGCCGATCCGGGCCGCCTTCGCGAGCGCCGTCACGTTGAGCCGGTTGCCGGGCGTGAAGCTCGCGCGCGCGGACAGGTCGGTCAGCCCCAGCGAGGCGATGCCGCGCCCGCTTTCGATCGTCACGTCGCCGCCGCGGCGCTTCACCTGCACGTAGCCTGTCGCGTTCGCGCCGAGCGAGAAATCCCAGTCGGCATCGAGCACGACGTCGGTGCGCACCGGCGGCCGCTGGCCCGTCAGTTCCTGGCGGACCTCGAGGAAACGCGCGACCGACGCACCGGTCACCGAGCCCGCCGAGCGCATCTGGCCGTGATCGAACACGAACGACTTCAGGTCGATCGCCGCGCCTTCGAGCGTGAGGCGCGTCGCGCCGAGCGTCACGCGGCCGGCGCCGGCCGACACGGTCAGCGGCGACTGCAGCGCGATGGTCGGCGTGCCGCGGTTCGCAAGACGCGTGACGGTGCCGTCCCAGCGCATCCCGTCGCGATTCTCGACCACGCCGCCATTCGCCGCGAGCGTCACGTCGATCACGCGGCCGCCGGCCGCCCCGAGTGCCGACGCGTCGAGCGTGTGCTTCGCGCGCGTGCCGTCGAGGTTCGCGCGCAGCGATTTCAGCTTCAGCGAGCCGAGCGCGATGTCGGACGCATCGGCCGTGAACACGAGCGCGCCGTGCGCGCCGTCGCGGATGTCCGCGCGGCCCTGCGCGACACCGATCCGGTTCGAGCCGACGACGACGTGCTCGGCCTTGTAGGTGGCCGTCACGTTCGGGTGCGCGAAGCTGCCGGTCAGGTCGCCCTGCGCCTTCACGAGCCCTTGCACGCCGAAGCCGAGCCGGTCGAGCTGCGGCGCGTCGACGACGAAGCGCAGCCGGTCGCCGGGCGCACCGAAGCTGCCGCGCAGGTCGACATGGTTGCCCGCGATCGACAGGTTCGCGTTGCTCGGCAAGATGCGCGAGCCGGCCAGCTGCACGACGCCGGCGCCGGTCAGCGGCACGCCGTCGTACAGGCTGTCGCCGAGCTTGAAGGTCGCCTTCGTCGATACCTGCGGCGCGAATGCGCCCGACGCCGTCAGCGTGCCCGACACGCGCGTCTCGCCGCGCGGGGCCGGCGCTTTCGTGGCCTTGGCGGGCGCCTTGCCGCCCCCCGCCTTCGGCGCGCTCATCGCGGCGAGCAGCAGCGGATCGAATGCGGTCAGCGTCGCCTTCGCGTCATAGCTCGAATGCGCATCGTGGCGGAACACACCCGTCAGGTCGATGCGGCCCTTGCCCGCCGTCACGCGCGCGTCGGTCAGCACGGTCTGCTGCGGCGTCAGCGCAACCTTCGCGCGGGCGCCGAGCGCGAGCTTCGGATCGTTCAGGTTGAAATCGACGGTCGTGACATCGCCCGCGAGCGTCACGCCGAGCGGGCCGGCGAGGCGCATCGGTCGCAGCTCGGCGACGAACGCGTTCAGGTCGAGGTTCGCGACCTTCAGGTCGAAGCGGCCCTTGCCACCCGTCAGCGTGCCGTTGCCGGTCACGCTGCCGTCGCGGATCAGCTTCAGCGCGAGATCGTCGATCCGCTGCGCGTGCGCGTCGAGATGCACGTTCGCGTGCGCATCGATCACCGGCAGCAAATGGTCGCCGAGCGTGCCGGGCTTCGCGTTGACGATCGACACCGGGCCCGTCACCGCAAAACCCTTCGCGGGCTCGGCCCCGGCCGGCGCGGTCACCGGCGCGAGTTCCGCGCGCACCGCGAGATCGGCAGCCGGCGCGCCGGGCGCGAGCGCCTGCGGATTCACGTGATCGAACGCGAGCGATGCGCGGGTGAGCGGCACCGCGCCGAACGGCGCGGCCTCGACGTGCGCGCGTCCGTTCAGCTTCATCCCGCTTGCATCGACTTCGGCGACGAGCGCCTCGAGCGACCCCGACACGCGCGCACGCGCGTCGACCGGCTCGTCGGACAGCTTGCCTGCATAGGTGGCGTCACCCGTCAGCGCGAATGGCTTCACGCCATCGAGCTTCGCGCGTGCGGTCAGCGCGCCGTACGGCGTATCGACGCCGGCGAGCACGAGTTCATGGTGACGGCCGTCGCTGCGGCCGTTCAGTGCGATATGGTCGAGCTGCGTCGTCGAGCCGCCGTCGTGGATCGCGAGGTGATCGACGCGCAGGTCGTCGATCCGCAACTGCAGCGGCAGGCTCAGGTCCTGCGGCGTCGTACTCGGCGTCGACGGCCCCGGCGCGATCCGCACGTCGATCGTGCCGGCGCGAAGGTACGCGATGGACAGCCGCCACGGCGCGCGGGTCAGGGCCCAGCGGCCGTCGAGCCGGTCGATGCGGATTTCGGTGCCGGTGCCGTCGGGGCTCGTCCACGCGAATCCGCGCAACCGCACACCGGTCGCAAGCGCGCCGCCGTCGAGCGTGCCCGCGAGCCGCGCGCCGAGCACGCGACCGGCCACCTGCCACGCGAGCCGCGTGCCGTGCTCGGTCGTCGCCGCGGCCAGCACGAGGCCGACCGCCAGCACGACGAGCAGCACGACCGTGACAAGCGTCCACGCGACGAACCGCCCGATCCGCGCGACGGGCCCGCGGCGCGGCGTGCGCGGCGGCGCGTCGGGCGCGCCGTCGGGCGAGTCCGGATCGTGAGGCGGCGGCGTGTCGTTCGGGTCCTTCGTCATGCGGTTCGTCGTCGGTGAAGCGGTACGGTCAGAAAGCGATGCCGAGCGTCAGGTACGGGCGCACGCTATGGTTGCGCAACCCGTACGCGACGTCGACGTTGATCGGGCCGACGGGGCTGCGCCAGCGCGCGCCGATGCCGACACCCGGGTAGAACACGCGCTCGCCCCACGCATCGGTGGCAGTGCCGATGTCGAAGAACGTCGCCGCGCCCCAGTCGCGGTTGAACCAGTGCTGGTATTCGGCGGTGCCCGTCATCAGGTACTTGGTCGGCAGCACGGAGCCGTCGACGCTGTTACCGATGCTCTGGTAGCCGTAGCCGCGCACCGAGTTCGAGCCGCCCGCGCGGAACAGCAGCGACGCCGGCACGCCGGTCGAGCTGCCGCTCGTGAACACGCCGCCGAGCTCCGCACGGAACACGAACAGGTCGCGCTTGCCGATCGGCAGGTACTGCTGGCCGCGCGCGTAGCCGCGGATGAAGGACTGGTCGGTCAGCACGCCCTTGACCGCGAAGCCGGCCTCCGCGTGGATCAGGTTGCCCGAACGCGGAAACAGCGGATCGTCGACGTTGCGGCGCGTCCACGCCCATTGCGGCACGAGCGCGCGGCTCGTGGTCGGCCCGGCGCCGTTCTGGTCGAGCCGGTCCTGGTAGTACATCAGCGAATACGCATAGTCGATGAACTGGCCGGTGCGCGTGCGCTGCACGCCGACCCGCGCGCTGTAGATGCGCGTGTCCGACACGTTGGTGTTCGTGTACGACGCGAGCACGCTGTTGGTCCAGCCCTTCTCGCCCGGCGGCATCGACAGCTGGACCTGCCCGTATTGCTGGATCTGGTCGAGCCGGCCCGACACGGTCAGCGGCCACGCGGCGCCGAACGTGTCGAGATACGTGTAGGAACCCTGCACGTGCGGCCCGGTATCGGTGGCAAAGCCGACGCCGCCGCGGATGTTGTTGTACGGAAACTCGCTGACCTTCACGTGCACGGGCGTGCGCTCGGGCTTCGCCGTATCGTCGCCGACGTCGATCGCGACGCTCGCGTAATACGGCGTGTTCTGCAACTGCCGCTGCAGTTCGGTGATCCGCTGCACGTCGTAGATCTCGCCTTCCGACAGCGGATTGACGTTCGTGACGATCTTTTCCGGATAGCGCCGCACGCCGTCGACGTCGACCTTGCCGATCGTGAACGTCGGGCCGCTGTCGAACGTGACCGCGAGCATCGCGCGCTGCGTGCGCGGGTCGATGCGCGCTTCGGACGACGCGATCTTCCCGCCGAGATAGCGGTGCGACTGCAGTTGCCTGAGCGCCGCGCCCTTCGCGCCGTCCCAGTCGGACTGCGTGAACGGATCGCCCGGCTTCAGCGAGAACGCGAAGCGGGTCGCGGCTTCCTGCTTCGGATCCTCGGTGTCGATGGGCCCCTTGAACGTCAGGTCGACGCTCGACACGATCGTCTGCTTGCCCGGATCGACCGCGATGCGCACGTCGCGCTTGCCGTCGCGCGTGCGCACGTCGGTGCGCACGACCGGCGAGAAATAGCCGGCCGTCGCGGTGAGGTCGCGCACCTGCTGCGGCGTGGCGGTCACGAGGAAGTCGAACTGGTCGTCGCTGATGTCGTCACGCTTCGCGAAGCGCGCGATGTCGAGATGCGTCTTCAGGAGCTTGCGGATCGAACGCGGCGCGTCGATGTCGACGTCGTACTTCGCATGGGCCGGCAGCGCGAAGCACGCGGCCAGGCAACCCGCGACGGCCGCCCGCGCGACGCGGGCCGCGGCGGCGGCGCGCTCGCGTGCCGCGCGCGGGCTCGCGTCATGCGCCGTGTGTGCTTGCTGGTTCGACTGCCCCGCCAAATATGACCTCGCCGTCTCGGAGTGTTACGGTTTCGTGGAAAACCCTGTATTTGACCACAGGGCGCCGACGTCACCGCCAAACGATTGTGAAAGAGTGCCAAGGCACCGGAAGGGCCGCCGCACGATGTCCGCCGGTACCGGCCAGCGGATTCGACGCGCGATTGACGCCGGCCGTTCCCGCGATGCGGTAAAATCCCGCCATCGTGAATCCGGCGCATCGTGCGCCGCCCGAAACGGAAAACCCAGCCATGCCGTACCAGTCCGATGTCACGCAGTTCCTGAACCAGCTCAAGCAGCAGAAGCCGACGCTCGAGGACGAGCAGCGCAAGGGCCGTTCCCTGCTGTGGGACAAGCAGCCGATCGACCTCGAAGAGCGCGCCGAGCAGCAGGAATCGCGCGTGAAGCAAACGCCGTACGTCTACTACCAGAACTTCTGACGACGTGAGCGCCGCCGACGAGGCCAGCGCCGCCCGGCAGGACGACGCGATCGCCGCGCCCGCGGGCGCCGATTCGACGCCCGACACGGTCGACGGCGTCGCGGCATTCGCTCGCCTGTACGGCGAGCCGCTCTTCAAGCTGCCGCAGGATCTCTACATCCCGCCCGATGCGCTCGAGGTCTTCCTCGAGACCTTCGAAGGCCCGCTCGACCTGCTGCTCTACCTGATCCGCAAGCAGAACTTCAACGTGCTCGACATCCCGATGGCGCAGGTCACCGCGCAATACCTGGGCTACGTCGACCAGATCCGCACGTCGAACCTCGAGCTGGCGGCCGAGTACCTGCTGATGGCCGCGATGCTGATCGAGATCAAGTCGCGGATGCTGCTGCCGGTCAAGAAGGCCGACACCGGCGAGGAAGCCGAGGATCCGCGCGCCGAACTCGTGCGCCGCCTGCTCGAATACGAGCAGATGAAGCTCGCCGCGCAGCGGCTCGACCAGCTGCCGCAGCTCGGCCGCGACTTCCTGCGCGCCGAGGTCTACATCGAGCAAAGCGTCACGCCGCGCTTCCCCGACGTGAATTCGGACGACCTGCGCGCCGCATGGGCCGACGTGCTCAAGCGCGCGAAGCTCGTCCAGCACCACAAGATCTCGCGCGAGGAGCTGTCGGTGCGCGAGCACATGAGCCTGATCCTGCGCCGGCTGCAGAACGCGCGCTTCATGGAGTTCGCCGAGCTGTTCGACACGTCGCGCGGCGTGCCGGTCGTCGTCGTGAATTTCATCGCGATGCTCGAACTCGCGCGCGAGTCGCTCCTCGAAATCACGCAGGCCGAGCCGTTCGCGCCGATCTACGTGCGTCTCGCGTACCTGCCCGCGTAACACCCGCGCCCGCCCTTCCCGTTCTCCCGATTCATCCCGGCACGCTCGCCGCTACGCCGCAGTCCGGTGCGGCCGCGCGCATGGTTGCCGGCACGCCCGATTAAAAAGTGAACGACCGTTCTTTTTTCGATGCGTTTGGCGGCCAAATCCTCTACAATCCGCCGACGCCCGATGCGCCGCCCGCGCGCCGGCGTTCTCCGCTTCGACCCCGACGCCGCTGCTGCGGCGCCAACGCGCGCCAGCGCGAGGAACCCGCTACCCGATCATGAAAGTCATCAGCTCGATCCATGAACTACGCGACCAGCTGCGCGGACAGAACCGCACGGCGTTCGTGCCGACGATGGGCAACCTGCACGAAGGGCACCTGTCGCTGATGCGCCTCGCGCGCCAGCACGGCGACCCGGTCGTGGCGAGCATCTTCGTCAACCGGCTGCAATTCGGCCCGAACGAGGATTTCGACAAGTATCCGCGCACGCTCCAGGACGATATCGAGAAGCTGCAGAAGGAAAACGTCTACGTGCTGTTCGCGCCGACCGAGCGCGACATGTACCCGGAACCGCAGGAATATCGCGTGCTGCCGCCGGACGATCTCGGCGGGATCCTGGAAGGGGAATTCCGGCCCGGCTTCTTCACCGGCGTGTGCACGGTCGTGGCGAAGCTGATGGCCTGCGTGCAGCCGCGCGTCGCCGTGTTCGGCAAGAAGGACTACCAGCAGCTGATGATCGTGCGCCGCATGTGCCAGCAGCTCGCGCTGCCGGTCGACATCATCGCCGCCGAAACCGTGCGCGACGAGGACGGCCTCGCGCTGTCGTCGCGCAATCGCTACCTGTCGGCCGACGAGCGCAGCGAAGCGCCCGAGCTCGCGAAGACGCTGCAGCGCATCCGCGAAAGCGTGCTCGGCGGCGAGCGCGACCTCGGCAAGCTTGAGGAACTGGCCCGCACGCATCTGGCCGGCCGCGGCTGGGCGCCCGACTACATCTCGATCCGCCGCCGCGCGAACCTGATCGCGCCGGACGCGGCCCAGCTCGAAGCCGGCGAACCGCTCGTCGTCGTCGCCGCCGCGAAGCTCGGCGCGACGCGCCTCATCGACAACCTGGAAATCTGACGGGCCGCCCCGCCCGCGCCTCTCACGCATCACGGAGACACCATGCAGCGCCACATGCTCAAATCGAAGATCCACCGTGCGGCCGTCACGCACTGCGAGCTGCACTACGAAGGCTCGTGCGCGATCGACGAAGACCTGCTCGACGCCTCGGGCATCATCGAGAACGAACGGATCGACATCTGGAACATCAACAACGGCGAGCGCTTCTCGACTTACGCGATCAAGGGTGAGCGCGGCAGCGGGATGATCTCGCTGAACGGCTCGGCCGCGCGTCGCGCGCAACTCGGCGACCTCGTGATCATCGCGGCCTTCGCGATGGTCGACGAAGCCGAGCTGCAGGCCGGCTGGAAGCCGAAGCTCGTGTTCATGGACGACGGCAACAAGATCAAGGGCCACCGCGATCACGTGCCGACGCAGAACTGGACCTGACCTGACCGCCTGCCCGCGTGCCGCGGCGCGCGGGCGCGGCGGTGCCGCTTGTGGTCGAAGGGCCGGATGCCGTACTCGACGGCATCCGGCCCTTTCTCATTTCATCGTGCGCCGCCCCGGCGGCCACGCGATCAGGACGCCTTGGCGGCCTTCTCCGTCTTCCCTGCCTTCGGCGCCCGGCGTTCGGCCCATTCGACGATCGGCCGCCATTGCTCGAGATCCTTCTCGACGCGGCTCTTCGCGACGTCCCACAGCGTCAGGCCGTGCGCGGCGATCTGCACGTAGTTCTGCGTGTCGCGCACGTAGCCGAGCACCGGCAGGCCGAGCCCTTCGACGAAGCGGTGAAGCTGGTCGGACGAGCGCGTGCGCGCATCGACCCGCATCCCGACGATCCCGACCTCGACGTTGCCCTTGCGCACGGCCTTCTCGTCGGCGAGGCGCTCCAGAAACTGCTGCGTGGCCAGGATATCGAACATCGACGGCTGCAGCGGCACGATCACCTTGTCGGCCAGTTGCAGCGCGACGTTGAGCCGGTTGCCGTGCAGGCCGGCCGGCGTATCGATCACCGCATATTCGAGGCCGCGCGGCGGCTTCGTCGGCGCGTCCGGGTCGAGTTCCCATGCCTCGATCGGCGGCAATCCGGCCGGCCGCAGGTCGAGCCACGCATGCGCGGACTGCTGCCGGTCCAGGTCGGCGAGCGCGACCCACGCGCCCTGCGCCGCGAAAAAGCCGGCAAGATTGGTGGACAGCGTGCTCTTCCCCACGCCGCCCTTCGGATTCGCCACCACGATCACCGTCATGAATTCCCCCGAAAAAGCCGCGCGGCGCCCGCCGCCTGGCAGGCGCCGCTCGATTGCGGATACAGGGAGCGATGATATCGGCAAACGGGGGGTCACCGGAACGGGTTGCGCCGCCCCGGGTGCGCTGACTTACCCCTTACACACGCTGAACCGCGACCTCCCGTGCGCCGAGCGCGAACGCGCCGCCGCCCAGCAGCGCCTGCACGGCAAGCGTGACGGCCCAGAACGCCGGATATTCCCAGCCGCCGTGCGGTGACGCGAAGCTCCAGCCGTTCGGCAAATGCGTAGCGGTTGCGCCGAGCATGAACGGCAGCAGCACGAGTGCGGCGACGCGCACGCGGAAGCCCGCGAGCAGCGCCAGGCCGCCGGCCAGTTCGATGAACGTCGTCAGGTACGCGAGCCAGCCCGGCAGGCCGATCGACGCAAAGAACTGCGCGGTGCCGGGCAGCGTGAAGACGAACACCTTCTGCGCGACGTGCGCGAGATACAACACGCCGAGCGCGACGCGCAGCAGGGTCGCGGCGAAATCGTTGAGGCGATTGGGGTTCATGGCGAATTCCTTCGTGAGTGGTGTGAATGGATCGCACTCTATTCGAATCAATTCGACCGATAAACTCGCCACTTCGCTTTAACTGATTCCTATATGGAGTTAATCGGGGCGTAAAAAGGGGCACGACCGATCATGCCCCGCCACCTGCCTCAGTAACCGTTCTTGCCTTGTGTGGCGTCGCCGGAACCGGACTGGCTGCCGCCCGGTGCGGACGAATCGCACGCGTGCGCCACCGCCGACGCGCCCAGCAGCGCCGCGAGCAGCACGCTCCACCACCATCGAGCCTTCATCGTCGCACTCCTCCAGGCGGACCTCCGCCCTTCTGTGTTGTACGCGATCCGGCGGAAAAAGCGAGTACGGGCCGGCCTCGCGTCAACGAAACTCGGCGTACAGCGCGTCGAGGTCGAGATGGTCGGCAAACGTGTCGGCCAGCCGTTCGAGCGATGCCTCGCGCAGCGCCGGATAGTCGATGCGCTCCGCGCCGTCGAGCCCGGCCCATGCGAGCAGCGCCGTGCAGGCGTCGGGCGAGTCGAACAGCCCGTGCACGTAGGTCGCGAGGATCTGGCCGTCGTCGGACACCGCGCCATCGGGGCGTGTGCCGTCCCGCGCGGCGTCGGCGGCCAGCGCCAGCGCGGGCGACGCGAGCGCAGGCCCGTGCGTATCGCCCATGTGGATCTCGTAGCCGCGCACCGCGGCCCCGCCCGGCAGCGCGAGCTGCCCCGCCACGTTCTTCAGCGTCTTGTCGGGCTGCAGCGTCGTGTCGAAATCGAGCAGCCCGAGCCCCGGCACGCTGCCGGGCGCGCCTTCGAGGCCGAGCGGATCGTCGAGCGTGCGCCCGAGCATCTGCATCCCGCCGCAGATGCCGATCACCTTGCCGCCATAGCGCAGGTGGCGACGGATCAGCGTGTCCCAGCCCGCGTCGCGCAGCCACGCGAGATCGCGCTGCACGCTCTTCGAACCGGGCAGGATCAACAGGTCGGCGTCCGGCACGGGGCCGCTCTTCCAGTACGTGAATTCGACCTGCGGATGCGCACGCAGCGGATCGAAATCGGTGTGGTTGCTGATGCGCGGCAGCGCCGGCACGACGACGCGCAGCACGCCGGCATCGCCCCGTGCGGCGGCGCTGCGCGCCTGGGCGGGCAGCATGTCCTCGGCGTCGAGCAGCAGGCCGTGCAGGTACGGCAGCACGCCGAACACCGGCTTGCCCGTTTGCGCGCGCAGCCAGTCGAGCCCCGGTTCGAGCAGCTTGAAATCGCCGCGGAAGCGGTTGATCACGAAGCCGCGCACGCGCGCGCGCTCGCTGTCCGACAGGCACGCGAGCGTGCCGACCAGATGCGCGAACACGCCGCCGCGGTCGATGTCGGCGACCAGCACGACCGGGCAGTCGACGCGTTCGGCAAATCCCATGTTCGCGATGTCGCCATCGCGCAGGTTGATCTCGGCCGGGCTACCCGCGCCTTCGACGATCACCGTGTCGTAGCCGGCGCGCAGGCGCGCGTACGACTCGAGCACCGCGTCGAACGCGACCGGCTTGTAGTCGTGGTACGCACGCGCATTGAGGTTCATGCGCGCCTTGCCGTGGATGATCACCTGCGCGCCGCGATCGCTCGTCGGCTTCAGCAGCACGGGGTTGAAATCCGTATGCGGCGCGACGCCCGCGGCCAGCGCCTGCAGCGCCTGCGCGCGGCCGATCTCGCCGCCGTCGGCCGTCACCGCGCTGTTGAGCGCCATGTTCTGCGGCTTGAACGGCGCAACGCGCGCGCCGGCGCGGCGGGCAAGCCGGCACAGGCCGGCAACCAGCGTGCTCTTGCCCGCGTCGGACGTCGTGCCCTGGATCATCAGCGTGCCGCGCGGCCGCGGCTCGGGTGCATTCATCGTGTAAAGATCGTCGCGAAGCAAAGGCCGCATTATCCCCCGCGCCGCCCTGCCCGCGCCGTTACAATCACGCGATGATTCCGCACGACCTCACCTTCGTCCTCGGCGGCGCGCGCTCGGGCAAGAGCGCACATGCCGAGCGGCTCGCCGCCGACAGCGGCCTCCCCGTCACCTACATCGCGACCGCGACCGCCGCCGATGCCGAGTTCGCGAAGCGCATCGCGCACCATCGCGCGCGCCGGCCGGCCGACTGGGGTTTCGCCGACGCGCCCGTCGATCTCGCCGGCACGCTCGCACGGCTCGACGATCCGCACGCGTGCCTGCTCGTCGACTGCCTGACGCTGTGGCTCACGAACCTGCTGTGTCCCGCCGACGGTGAACCGCTCGACGATGCGCAGTACGCGGTGCAGGTCGAGCGGCTCGAGCACGCGTTGCGCGGCGCACGCGCGAAGGTGATCGTCGTCAGTAACGAAATCGGGCTCGGCGTCGTGCCGCTCGGGTCGGTCACGCGCCGCTACGTCGACGAGCTCGGGCGCCTGAACCAGCGCGTCGCCGCGCTCGCGACACGCGTGACGCTGCTCGTCGCCGGGCTGCCGCTCGACCTCAAGACCGGAGCACCGTCATGCTGATGCTGACGCTGCCCGTCGTCGCGATGTTCGCGGTCGCGGCCGCGATCATCGACCGCGCGATCGGCGAACCAGCCGGCTGGCACCCGCTCGTCGCGTTCGGCCGCCTCGCCGCGCGCATCGAAGGCGCGCTGAACACGGGCCGGCGCGGCCGCGTGATCGGCGTCGCCGCCTGGGTCGCGGCGGTCGTGCCGCCGGTCGCCATCGCGACATGGCTCACGACCGTGCTGCCGTGGCCGCTCGCGGCCGCGCTGCATATCGCGCTGCTGTGGTTCGCGCTCGGCGCGAAAAGCCTCGCCGACCACGTCGCGCCGATCGCTGCCGCGTTGCTGCGGCATGACCTCGGCGCCGCCCGCGCGCTGACCGCGCGCATCGTGTCGCGCGACACGAGCGACGCGGACGAAGGCGCGCTGTCGCGCGCAGCCGTCGAATCCGCGCTCGAGAACGGCAACGACGCGATCTTCGGCGCGCTGTTCTGGTTCGTCGTCGCGGGCGGCCCCGGCGCGCTGCTGTTCCGGCTCGCGAACACGCTCGACGCGATGTGGGGCTACCGCACGCCGCGCTTCCTGACCTTCGGCTGGGCCGCCGCGCGCCTCGACGACGCGCTGAACTGGATTCCCGCGCGCCTCACGGCCGCAAGCTACGCACTGCTCGGCGACACGGCCGCCGCATGGCGCTGCTGGCGCACGCAGGCGCGCCACTGGGACAGCCCGAACGCGGGCCCGGTGATGGCCGCCGGCGCCGGCAGCCTGAACGTGCAGCTCGGCGGCCTGGCCGTCTATCACGGCGAGATCGAGGATCGTCCCGCGCTCGGCACCGGCGCCACGGCGACCGCCGTCCACATCGTCGCCGCGCTGTCGCTCGTCACGCGCACGCTCGCCCTGTGGCTCGCGCTGCTGGTCGCGAGCGGCGCCCTCGCCATGGCCACCCATCATGTCTGACACCCGCATCGCACACGGCGGCAACCTGCATGAAGCCGCGCGCCGCCACGGCATTCCGTACGACGCGTGGCTCGACCTGTCGACCGGCATCAATCCGGTCGGCTATCCGGTGCCGCCCGTCCCGGCCGACGCATGGCGCCGGCTGCCCGACGACGGCGACGGCCTCGCGGCCTGCGCCGCACAGTACTACCACGCGCCCGATCCCGCACACGTGCTGCCGGTTGCCGGCAGCCAGGCTGCGATCCGCGCGTTGCCCGCGTTGCTGCCGACCGGCGACGCCGGCGTCGCGGCGCTCGCGTACGGCGAATACGCGCCCGCCTTCGCGCGCCACGGCCATCGCGTCGTCGCGCTCGACATCAACGCGGATACGCTGCCTGCGACGCTGCGTCACGTCATCGTCGGGAATCCGAACAATCCGACCGCCGAGTTCTTGTCGGCCGAGCGCCTGCTCGATTGGCACGTGCAACTGGCCGCGCGCGGGGGCACGCTGATCGTCGACGAGGCATTCGCCGATACGGGCGCGACGCGGTCGCTCGCGCCGCACGTCGATCGCCCCGGGCTCATCGTGCTGCGTTCGGTCGGCAAGTTCTTCGGGCTCGCCGGCATCCGCGCAGGCTTCGTGCTCGCCTGTCCTGACCGGATCGTCGCGCTGCGCGACATGCTCGGCGCGTGGACGGTCGGCGGCCCTGCCCGCCACGCGGTCGCCGCGGCGTTCGCCGACCGCGCATGGCAGGCCGCCGCCCGCGAACGGCTCGCGGCCGACGGCGAACGGCTGGCCGCCTTGCTGCGCGCGCACGGCTTCTCGGTTCGCGCGACGCCGCTCTTCAGCTGGACCGACGACCCGCGCGCTGCGGCACTGCATGCGGCACTCGCCGCACGCGGGGTCTGGACGCGGCACTTCCCGACACCGTCGAGCGTACGCGTCGGCTTGCCGGGGAACGAAGCGGAATGGCAGCGCCTCGGCGACGCGCTCGCACACTGCGTGCCGATGCTGCAACGGGAATCCGCATGAATTCACGCATGTTTCACCGGCTCGCGCCAATCGCGCTATTGGCTGCGTTTGCTTACGCGCCACGCGTCCACGCCGATGTCACGACGCGTGACGACGCCGGCAACACCATCACGCTGCCGGCACCCGCGCAGCGCGTGATCAGTCTCGCGCCGCACGCGACCGAACTCGTCTACGCGGCCGGCGGCGGCGCGAAGCTCGTCGGCACCGTCACGTACAGCGACTATCCGCCCGCGGCGCAAGCGATACCGCGCGTCGGCGACAACAAGGCGCTCGATCTCGAGCGGATCGCCGCGCTGAAGCCCGACCTGATCGTCGTCTGGCGACACGGCAATGCCGAGCGGCAGACTGATGCGCTGCGCGCGCTGCACATCCCGCTGTTCTTCAGCGAACCGAAGCATCTCGACGACGTCGCGTCATCGCTGCGCCGGCTCGGCACGCTGCTCGGCACGCAACCGGCTGCCGATGCGGCCGCGGCTGCCTATACGCGCGACATCGCGGCACTGCGCACGCGTTACTCGACGCGAGCGCCCGTCACGATGTTCTTCCAGGTCTGGGATCGGCCGCTGATGACGCTCAACGGTGCGCACCTGATCAACGACGTGATCGAGCTGTGCGGCGGCCGCAACGTGTTCGGCTCGCTCAAGCCGCTCGTGCCGACCGTCACCGACGAGGCCGTGCTCGCGGCGAATCCGGAGGCGATCGTGACGACGCGTGCGGGTACGACGCGCTCCGACGAACCGCTGCCGAGCCTGGCGCGCTGGCGCACGTGGCCCGCACTGACGGCCGTGGCACGCAACAACCTGTTCGCGATCGACGGCGATCTGCTGACACGGCCGTCGCCGCGGATCGCGCAGGGCGCGGCCGCGCTGTGCGAGGATCTCGATGCCGCGCGTGCGCGGCGGGCGGCGCGCTGATTTCCGGCGACGTCCGCGGTCATCGCGTGCCGGATGCCTGAGACGAACTGACCGCGCGCTGCGTCGTTCACACGCGGTGGCCAGCGCACCTATGCGTCCCAGTGCATCACGTCCCACGTTCGCGCGGCAGCATCCGCGCGCAGCCAGACGACACCCCCTGTCGGTACGGGGCGAGACAGCAATGTGTCGAGCGGCACGCGCAATACATGCGATGCAAACGCACGGATCACGCCCGCATGCGTGACGACCCACTGCGGCCGGACGAACTGCGCCACTGCGTCGGCTCGCCGCGCAACCCGCGCGGCAAACCGCGCGACGCTTTCGCCGCCATGCGCGCACGCATGCATCAGGTCGGCCGCCCACGCATCGAGCGCCGCGCGATCGATATCGTCCCAGCGCCGCATTTCCCACGCGCCGAAATCCATCTCCTGCCAGTCCGCGTCGCGCCGCAGCGGCACGTCGCATGCCTGCGCGAGCCGTTCGGCCACCGATGCGCAGCGCATCAGCGGGCTCGTCCAGACCTGTTCGGGAAGCGGCGCGCCGATAGCAGACAGATGCGTACGCACCACCTTCGCCCCGGCCTCGGCCGGCGTGGCGAGCGGCACGTCGCTGCGTCCGTAGCAGATGCCCGGCTCGATGCCGACGGCCGGATGACGGATCAGGACGACGTCCATCCGAGCACCACGAGATAGATCGCCAGTTCGCACAGTTGCTGCGTGAAGCCGAGACAGTCGCCGGTATAGCCGCCGATCCGCTTCACGAAGTAGCGGGCGGCCCACGCGCGCACGAGCACGAGCGCAACGCATGCGGCGACACCCATGCGCCAGTCGGGCCAGAATAGCCAGGGCAATCCGAACAGTGCCGCGACGCACGCCGCGCGTGCACCCATCCGTTGCGCAACCGGCTTCGCCTTGCCTTCGGGCCGCACGTAGTCGAGCGTCATCAGCAGGCTCACCGCCGCCGCTCGGCTCGCCGCGTGCGCGGCGATCATCGTCCACGCGGCACGCAACGGCAGCATGGACGCGAGCGCCTGCCATTTCACGCCGAGTGAGATCACGAGCGCGACCGCACCGAACGTGCCGATCCGCGAGTCGTGCATGATGCGCAGCACGTCGTCGCGCGTATAGCCGCCGCCGAATGCATCGCAGCTGTCGGCCAGGCCATCCTCGTGGAAGGCGCCCGTGGCGAGCAGCGTGGCGGCCATCGACAGCCCGACCGCGATCGACGGCGGCAGCGCGCGCAGCGCAGCAAGATAGACGAGCGCACCCCACGTGCCGACACATGCGCCGACGAGCGGGAAATAGCGCGCGGCCTGGTCGAGATCGCCAGCCGCGTAGCCGATCGCGCGCGGCACGGGCACCCGCGTGAAATAGCCGAGCGCGACGAAGAAGTAGCGCAGTTCGGCCCGCACGCCGCGCGCGCGATCAGGCGTCACGATTGTCGACGCCGGCGGATTCGAAGCTCGCCATCTCCGTGAGGAAGGCGGCTGCCGCCCGCACGAGCGGCAGCGCGAGCGCGGCGCCCGTGCCTTCGCCGAGCCGCAGGTCCAGCGCGAGCAGCGGCTTCGCGCCGAAATGCTCGAGCATGCGCCGGTGCCCGGCCTCGTGCGACGTATGCGAGAACACGCAGTAGTCGCGCACGCCGGGCGCGATGCGCTCGGCAACCAGCAGCGCGGCCGTCGCGATGAAGCCGTCGACGAGGATCGTCATCCGCTCGCTCGCGGCCGCGAGATACGCGCCCGTCATCATCGCGATCTCGAAGCCGCCGAACGTCGCGAGCACATCGAGCGGCGCGATCGCGTGCGAGTGCTTGACGAGCGCACGGCCGAGCACCGCGCGCTTGTGCGCGAGGCCCTGGTCGTCGAGGCCCGTGCCGCGCCCGACGCACGCGTCGATCGGCACGCCGAGCAGGCGGCTCATCAGGCACGCGGCCGACGACGTGTTCGCGATCCCCATCTCGCCGAAGCCGATCACGTTCGTGCCGAGCGACGCATGCAGGCGCACGCGCGCCGCGCCGGCCGCGAGCGCCGTCATCGCCTCGTCGCGCGTCATCGCCGGCTCTGCCGCGAAGTTGCGCGTCCCGCGTGCGACCGGCAGCGACACCAGCCGGTCGGACAGCGGCAGCGGTGACGCAACCCCCGCATCGACGATCTCGAGCGTGCTCTGCGCGACGCCCGAGAACGCGTTGATCGCCGCGCCGCCGGCGAGGAAGTTCGCGACCATCTGCGCGGTCACCGCTTGCGGATACGGACTCACGCCCTCGGCGGCAATCCCGTGATCGCCGGCAAACACGATCATCACGGGACGCTGCACGACCGGCCGCTCGGTGTGCTGGATCAGGCCGATCTGCAACGCGACCGCCTCGAGCTGGCCGAGACTGCCGGGCGGCTTGGTCTTGTGGTCGATCACGTGCTGCAGGCGCTTGCGCAGCACCTCGTCGAGCGGCGCGATCGCGGGCGGGAAGGGGGTCGGGGTCGTCATCGAAAAGCCGTGTCGTTGGCGCGGTGTGCGCCGCGCATCGGAAAAGAAAAGGTCATTGTCGCTCGGGCCACGCCGGCAGCAGCGCATCGCGGCCGTTCTCGCGGATCAGCACGAGCGGATAGCCGAACGCATCGCTCGCGCGCTCGGGCGTCAGCACGTCGTGCACGGGGCCGGCCCACGCATGGCCGCGGCCGTCGAGCAACAGCGCATGCGTCGCGAAACGCCGCGCGAGATTCAGATCATGGCACGAGAACAGCACCGTGCGCGGGCCCGCGTCGAGCCATGCGGCCAGCGCGGTCAGGCAATCGATCTGGTGATGCAGGTCGAGATGCGCGAGCGGCTCGTCGAGCAGCATCAACGGTGCGTCCTGGCACAGCGTCGCGGCCAGCGCGACGCGCTGCCGCTCGCCGCCCGACAGCGACAGCACGTCACGCGACGCGAGCGCGGTCAGGTCGAACGTCGCCAGCGCGTCGCGCGCGGCCGCGTGGTCGCCGTCGCGTTCCCAACCCCAGCCGCCGAGATACGGAAAGCGGTTGAGCAGCACCGTGTCGAACACGGTCGCGCTGAATGCGTCGTGCAATTGCTGCGGCATCAGCGCGCGACGCTGCGCGAGCTGCTCGGGTGGCCATGCGGCAAGCGGCCGGTCGTCGATCTCGACGTGTCCGCCGGCCGGCGGCTGCAGCCCCGCGAGTGTCGCGAGCAGCGTCGTCTTGCCCGCGCCGTTCGGCCCGGCGACGCACCAGATCTCGCCGGGCCGAAACACCTGGGTGAAGCCGTCGAGCAGCGTACGCGCGCCGGCCTTCAGCGTCAGGCCGACGGCCGCGTAGTTCAAGTCGCCGGCCGTGGCGTGCAGTGCGGCCCCCGTCATCGCATCGGTCTCCTCAACAACATCCACAGGAACACCGGCACGCCGATCAGCGCGGTCATCACGCCGACCGGCAGTTGCGCGGGCGCGATCACGGTGCGTGCGAGCAGGTCGGCCGCCATCACGCCGCCGCCGCCCGCGAGCATCGCGGCGGGCAGCAGCATTCGCTGGTCGTTGCCGAAGGCGAGCCGCAGCGCATGCGGCACGACGAGGCCGACGAAACCGATCGTGCCGGCCGTCGTCACCGCGGCTGCGGCGGCCAGCGACGCGATGAGATAGATCCGCACGCGCAGGCGCGCAACGGGCACGCCGAGCGCGAGTGCGGTCGCGTCGCCGCGCAGCAGCACGTTCAGTTGCGGCGCGACCGGCAGCGCGACGCAGGCGGCCAGCAACAGCGCCCCCCACGCGAACCACGGCGCGGCCACGCCGTTCAGGTCGCCGGTCAGCCAGAAGATGATCCCGCGCAGCCGTGCGTCGGGTGCAAGCGACAGCAGCAGCGTGACGAGCGCGCCCCACCCGGCCGCGATCACGACGCCGGTGAGCAGCAAACGCGGCGACGCGTCGCGCGAATCGCCGCGCCCCAGCTCGCGGCGTGCGAGACCGAGCACGAGGGCGACCGACACGAGCGAACCGGCGAACGCCGACGCATCGACGAGCCACCACGCGCCACCCGCGATCATCGCGACGAGCGCGAAGCCGGCCGCGCCGCCCGACACGCCGAGCACGTACGGCTCCGCGAGCGGATTGCGCAACAGTACCTGCAGCAGTGCGCCGGCCAGCGCGAGCAGCGCGCCGCATGCGAAGCCCGCGAGCGCGCGTGGCAGGCGCAGCGTGCGGACGATATCGGCGAACAGCGCGTCGCCGCCATGCGGCACGAGCGACGCGAGCGCCTGCCATGGCGACATCGGCACGCTGCCGATCGACAGCGACGCGACGAACAGCAGCGCGACTGCCGCAGCCAGCGCGGCCCAGATCGCGGTGGCGCGCGCGGCGCTCATGCCGCGCACGGCGCCGCACACGACGTGCGGCACACCCGCTTGCGGCAGCGGACCGGTCGTGATTTGAGCGTCGCGCGGACGATTGGGGTCAGCATCGAAGAAGATTCCGTGAAGCATTGCGCGCCCCGCCTCCCCGCAGGCCGCGCGTCACGAAGCCCGTGCGGGCTCCCCGTCTCGGCCGGTATCCGGGCTGGCGGCGGTCCGGCTCGCCTTCCCGCGCGATGACGCGCAGTGGCCCGCGTCCGCATGCAGGATCTGCACGCGAAACGCGCCCGAGCCGGCCTGCGTCACGAGACGCGGCCGCTTACCGTTGCGGGGGCAGCGCAGGTTGGCGGGCTTCCGGCACCCGCGCCCTGCTTCCCGTTTAACCGCGCGTTCCACGCGCGAGCACCGAGGCGGCGCCAGTTTAGGAGCGGGTCGCGCGAGCGTCAAGGAAGCCTCCGGACACGCACGGGACGCGCTGATTCGCGGCAAGAAGCAGGGGTGTTACGACTGGAAACGTTACAGATGTCGGATTGCGCGTTATTCCGCGCTAAAATGCTGGGTCTTTAGAGGACGCAGCAAATGCTCAACGAACTCGAAACCCTATCTCAAAATATTGGCCGTCTGATTTCGCTGAACAAGCGCTATCACGCGGAACGGCTCGCGCTCGAGGAGCAGGTCGCGCAATTGCGCGCGGATGCGGACGCTGTCCGCACGGAACTCGCGCAACTGCGCGATGAACGCAATGCGCTTGCGGCCGAGCGTGACACGCTGTCGGCAAAGATCGACGACGCCCAGGTGAAACTGAACGCGATTCTCGAAAAGCTGCCGCGCTCGAAAAATGCGGAGCAAGCCGACAACCAGCTCGACCTGCTGGATGCGCAGGCGCGTACGGATGGCGATGACGCGGCCAGCCATGGAGAACATGCATGAGCACCAAGCAGATCGAAGTCTCGATTCTCGGCCAGGCCTATCGGCTCGCCTGCTCGGCCGAGACCGAAGCGGCGCTGCTCGAAGCGGTCGCACGCGTCGACGCCGAAATGTCGAAAATCCGCTCGAACAGCTCGGTACGCGGCACCGATCGCATCGCCGTGATGGCGGCGCTGTCGCTCGCGTCCGAATTGCTGCGGCTGCAAACGAGCGTGCGGCACGGTGAAGCATTTCCGGCGGAGGAAATCCGTCGTACAATGCACCAGATGAACGAACAGCTCGGCGCGGTGCTCGCACAGCACGAGACGCAGTAACGTTTTAATCGATGCGTCGATTCCCCTTGATCTCGGCGATCAACGGTGGTCAAATTGGCGCATCGAATCACAGTTCAGTCAGCTTCCCTGCCTGGTTCGCCAAGGTCATATATTCCTTGAACCAATGCCATGTGCACGGTTGCGGAAATTTGTAGCACGGGCGCGCGCGTCACTCTGTCTGATGTACCCGAAGTGCTGCTAACTGCGACCAATTCTGAACCTCAGGTTCAGGATGCCGGCCTAGCGGCCAAGGCGGGGGCCTATCCAACGGCATCGGGCGAAGCCCGGTGCCGTTTTCTTTTGTAGCAGCCTCTTTCTGCGTCGATCACGATCCATGCAATACTGGCTGATGAAGTCCGAACCGGACGAAGCAAGCATCGACGATCTCGCCAACGCACCGCAGCGCACGCTGCCGTGGACCGGCGTGCGCAACTATCAGGCGCGCAATTTCATGCGCGACACGATGAAGATCGGCGACGGCGTGCTGTTCTATCACTCGAGCTGCCCCGAGCCGGGCATCGCGGGCCTCGCCGAAGTGTCGTCGACGCCCTACCCCGACCCCACGCAGTTCGATCCGAAAAGCCCCTATTACGACCCGAAGTCGACTCAGGAAGCGCCGCGCTGGCTGCTCGTCGACGTGCGCTACGTGAAAAAATCACCGCTCGTGCCGCTTGCGGCGCTGCGCGAACACGACGAACTCGCCGACATGCGCGTGCTCGCGCGCGGCAACCGGCTGTCGATCACGCCGGTCACGCGCGCCGAATGGCGCTTCATCACCGAAAAGCTGATGAAGTAGGCGCACGCCAAAGGTCAAATCCGGTCAGTCCGCACTGCCGCAACGGAACTCGCGGCACTGTCGCGCGGCCTAAGCAACCGCTGTCGGCCGATCAGGCCGGCTGTCGTTTTTTCGTCGCGCGGTACGCCCGCGTCGTGCACGCGCAATCCGCGTGCACGCCCTCGCACAAGGAGTCCAACAATGACCAAGAAATCCGCACTCGCGCTGTCGCTCGCCCTTGCCGCCGCCGTTCCCGCCGCGCTGACGCTCGCGTCGACCGCCGCGCACGCGCAAACCGCGAACCCGCACTTTCCGGAGCCGGCAGGCGTGCTGTCGCTGTCGTCGCAGGCCAGCGCGGACGTGCCGCAGGACATCATCCACATCACGCTGTTCTACGAGCAGCAGGCCAAGGATCCGGGCAGCCTCACCGCGCAGTTGAACCAGCGCGCCGATGCAGCGCTGTCGCAGGCCAAGGGCGTATCGGGCGTCACCGCACACACGGGCGCCTTCTCCGTGTACCCGAGCACCGATCGTGACGGCAAGATCTCCGCATGGCGCGGTCGTACGGAAGTGGCGCTCGAATCGCGCGATTTCGCTGCCGCGTCGAAGCTTGCGGGCCAGCTGTCGAACCTGATGCAGGTCGCGAACGTCGAGTTCTCGCTGTCGCCCGAAGCGCAGCGCGCGGCCGAGCAAAAGCTGACGACCGAAGCGATCAAGTCGTTCCGCGCCCGCGCCGACGAAGCCGCGAAGGCATTCGGTTACGGCAGCTACACGATCCGCGACGTGAACGTCGGCGGCGGCCGCAACGTACAGCCGTACCCGCGCATGATGGCGATGGCCGCGGCGCCGATGGACAGCGCGAAGATGAGCGCGCCGATCGCGGTCGAAGGCGGCAAGGCCACCGTGTCGGTCACCGTCAACGGCTCCGTGCAGATGAAGTAACGCGCAGCGCACGGCAGTCCGAAATGAAAAACGCCGGCCCGAGGGCCGGCGTTTTGCGTTGACCTGCAGGGCGCCGATGCACGCGCCGATCGCACGTGCATCGACATCGCATCACGCAGCGGCATGCGCCGCGCGGCGGCGATACGCCCAGACCATCAGCGCGACACCCGCGAGAATCATCGGCAGCGACAGCCACTGCCCCATCGACAGGCCGAGCGCGAGCAGGCCGAGGAAGTCGTCGGGCTCGCGCGCGAACTCGACCGTGAAGCGTGCGAGGCCGTAGCCGATCAGGAACAGCGCGGACACGGCGCCCATCGGCCGCGACTTGCGCGCGAAGAAGAACAGCGCGAAGAACAGCGCGATGCCTTCGAGCGCGATTTCATAGAGCTGCGAAGGATGGCGCGGCAGCAGCTGGTATTGCATGAACACGTCGGCAAGATGCCACTTCTCGACGAGCTCCGGATGCTTCGGCAACCATGCCGCATCGTCGCGCATCGCGCCCGGGAACAGCATCGCCCACGGTGCCGAAGGATCGGTCACGCGGCCCCACAGCTCACCGTTGATGAAGTTGCCGAGCCGGCCGGCCGCGAGCCCCGTCGGCACCATCGGCGCGACGAAGTCGGTGACCTGCAGCCAGTGGCGCTTGCGCTGCCACGCGAACAGCATCATCGCGAGCGTCACGCCGAGGAAGCCGCCGTGAAACGACATGCCGCCTTCCCACACCTTGAATACGTCGAGCGGATGCGAGAAGTAGAAATCGGCCTTGTAGAACAGCACATAGCCGAGCCGGCCGCCGAGCACGGTGCCGAGCACGCCGTAGAACATCATGTCGTCGATGTCCTTTGCGGTCCAGCCCTGCGCCGCGACGTGCGGCAGCTTCAGCCGGATCCGGCCGACGACGATCGCCGCGATGAAGCCGACGAGATACATGAGCCCGTACCAGCGCACGGCCAGCGGCCCGAGATGGATCGCAACGGGGTCGAAATTCGGGTGAATGATCATGGGTTAGCGAAGAAGTTTTCGAATGCGGTACGGCCGTCGCAAACGCGCCGCACCGCGCGTTGGACGGCACCGGCGCGTCATCGTTCACGTCACGTGGCGAGGCCCTGCGCGCGCACGACGTCGATGAAGCCGGCCAGCACGGGGCTCACGTCACCGGTGCGCCACACGAGGCCGGTCTCGACGACCGGCGCGCGATCGGCAAGCGGCCGGTAGACCACGCCGGTGCGCCGCAGGTTACGCAGCGATTGCGGCACCAGTGCGACGCCCATGCCGGCCGACACGAGGCTGACGATCGTCTGCATCTGGATCGCCTCCTGGCCGATGTGCGGCGTTGCCCCCGCCGCGCCGTAGCAGCCCGTAATGATGTCATAAAAGCCGGGCGCCAGACGACGCGGAAAGATCACGAGCGGCAACGCGGCAACCTCGGCGAGACGCACGGGCTCGTCTTCCGGCGCATTACTCGCCGCGGCCGGCATCGCCACCACCAGCGGCTCGCGCATGACGGGCAGGTACGACAGCCCGGCCGCGTGGCGCGGCGGCACGGGCGGAATGACGAGCCCCGCGTCGATGCGCCCCGCGACGAGCTCGTCGATCTGCACGTCGCTCGTCGCCTCCGTGAGTTGCAGCCGCACCTGCGGATAGCGCGCACCGAACGCCCGCAGCAGCGCAGGCAGCAGCCCGTAATCGGCGGTCGACACGAACGCGAGCGACAGCGAACCGGCCTCGCCGCGCGCGAGCCGTCGCGCCAGCGGCGGCAGCGCATCGGCCGCTGCAAGCAGCCGGCGCACGTCCGGCAGCAGCGCCGCCCCGACCGCCGTCAGCGCCACCGAGCGCTTGGTGCGCGCGAACAGCGCGACGCCGAGCGCATCCTCGAGCGCACGGATCGCCTGCGACAGCGGCGGCTGCGTCATCGACAGGCGTTCGGCCGCGCGGCCGAAATGGCGCTCGTCGGCGACGGTCACGAAATAGCGCCACTGGCGCAGGTCGGGAGTCGGATCGGCCATGGCTCTCTCATTCGAAAAACGACTTAATAAGCGACAAATAATATATTGGACATCCCAATCCGGACACTCCATGCTTGATTGATCCGAACCGGCGCGTCGCTCGACGGCGTTGCCCAGACAACGATGGAGTCCCCCATGGCTTACAACCGTCGCTCGAAGCACATCACGCAAGGCGTGGCCCGCTCGCCGAACCGCTCGATGTATTACGCCCTCGGCTACCAGAAGGACGATTTCGACAAGCCGATGATCGGCATCGCGAACGGCCACTCGACGATCACGCCGTGCAATTCCGGCCTGCAGCGCCTGTCGGACGCGGCCGTCGCGGCCGTGAAGGCGGCCGATGCGAACCCGCAGATCTTCGGCACGCCGACGATTTCGGACGGCATGTCGATGGGCACCGAAGGCATGAAGTACTCGCTCGTGTCGCGCGAGGTGATCGCCGACTGCATCGAGACCTGCGTGCAGGGGCAATGGATGGACGGCGTGGTGGTGGTCGGCGGCTGCGACAAGAACATGCCGGGCGGGATGATCGCGCTCGCGCGCCTGAACGTGCCGGGCATCTACGTGTATGGCGGCACGATCCGCCCCGGCAACTGGAAAGGCCGGGACCTGACGATCGTGTCGTCGTTCGAGGCGGTCGGCGAATTCACCGCGGGCCGGATGTCGCAGGAGGATTTCGAAGGCGTCGAGCAGAACGCCTGCCCGACGTCGGGGTCATGCGGCGGAATGTACACCGCGAACACGATGAGCTCGTCGTTCGAGGCGCTCGGGATGTCGCTGCTGTACTCGTCGACGATGGCGAACCCCGACCAGGAGAAGGTCGATTCGGCCGCCGAATCGGCGCGTGTGCTCGTCGAGGCCGTGAAGCGCGACCTGAAGCCGCGCGACATCATCACGAAGGAGTCGATCGAGAACGCGGTGTCGGTGATCATGGCGACGGGCGGCTCGACCAATGCAGTGCTGCACTACCTCGCGATCGCGCACGCGGCCGAGGTCGACTGGACGATCGAGGACTTCGAGCGCATCCGCAAGCGCGTGCCCGTGATCTGCGACCTGAAGCCGTCGGGCAAGTACGTCGCGACCGACCTGCACCGGGCCGGCGGGATTCCGCAGGTGTTGAAGATCCTGCTCGACGCGGAGCTGCTGCACGGCGACTGCATGACGATCACCGGCCGCACGCTCGCCGACGAGCTGAAGGACGTGCCGGGCGTGCCGCGCGCGGACCAGGACGTGATCTTCCCGATCGACCGCGCGCTGTACAAGGAAGGCCACCTCGCCATCCTGAAGGGCAATCTCGCGGAAGACGGCGCGGTCGCGAAGATCACCGGCCTGAAGAACCCGGTGATCACGGGCCCGGCACGCGTGTTCGACGACGAGCAGAGCGCGATGGATGCGATTCTCGGCGACCGGATTCGCGCCGGCGACATCCTCGTGCTGCGCTACCTCGGCCCGAAGGGCGGCCCCGGCATGCCGGAAATGCTCGCGCCGACGTCCGCGATCATCGGCAAGGGGCTCGGCGAATCGGTCGGCTTCATCACCGACGGCCGCTTCTCGGGCGGCACCTGGGGGATGGTGGTCGGCCACGTCGCGCCCGAGGCGTTCGTCGGCGGCACGATCGCGCTCGTGCAAGAGGGTGACTCGATCACGATCGACGCGCATCGGCTGCTGCTGCAGCTGAACGTCGATGATGCGGAACTCGCGCGCCGCCGCGCCGCATGGCAACAACCGGCGCCACGCTACACGCGCGGCGTGCTCGCGAAATTCGCGGCGCTCGCCCGCCCGGCGAACCAGGGCGCCGTCACGGGTTGATCCGGGCGCGTCAAGACATGCGACCCCGATAAACATGGCTGCCGGGGGAACGCGCAAAACGCGCTTTCCCTTTGCTTCTATAATGCGCGGACCATGTAGCCGGCCGTCCCCGCCGGCGGAGAACCGCATGAAACACTCGATATTGCGCGTCCTGCTCGCCACCTTGCTGATCGGCAGCGGGGCAGCGGCGCGCGCCGACCAGGCCGACGGGCTCGCGCTGGCTCAGCGCAAGAACTGCATGGCCTGCCACGCGATCGGCAAGCCGCTGATGGGCCCGTCGTTCCACGACATCGCCGGCAAGTATGCGCCGCGCGGCGACGCCGTCGATTACCTTGCCCAGTCGATCGTGAAAGGCAGCGTCGGCGTATGGGGCGGCGTGCCGATGCCCGCGAATACGCAACTGACGAACAGCGAAGCCCACACGCTCGCGCAATGGGTGCTGTCGGTGCGCTGAACCGGACGCCCGGGCCGAACGGCCAATCTGCCGGATTCCGGCGACTGGCGGGCATACCCGACTAACCCGTGCAGTGCCCCGCCGATAACTTCACCGGCCCTTACTGGATCGCACTCCGTTTTTCAGCGAAACGCCCGTTGCTTAGCCGGAATGACCGGCGCGGCGTCGTGCGATCTCTTCGTCGACCGCGTCGCGGACCCAGCCCATCACCTCGGTTTCCAGCGCCAGCGCCACTTCGCGCGTGATCTGGCCGACCAGCCAGGCCGAATGCTCATGCAGTGCGTCGCGACAGCGGGCCTCGATCGCGTCGCGCCCTTCCCCAGTCAGATAGTTTGTCAGGCGATTGCGCAGGCGCTCGGCGATGTGCTGCGCATCTTCCGGCGTCAGCCCGGCTGCAGCCTGCGCTTCAGGCTGCCGCGCAGCGACTGGTACGACGGCCTCCGGCAGGTGCGCTTCACGCGCATGCGCCACCGCCTCATGCGCCACCGCTGCGAACGCGGGTAGCGGCACATCGGCGTCGGCCAGCGACGATTGCAGCGGCGCGCGCATGGCCGCCGAATCTTCGGCGACCACGTGCTCCACGGCGCCGGGTTCGGCCGGCGCATCGGTCTCGCCCATCGCTGCCGCGACAGCCGTCGCCACGTCGCCCGGCAGTTCGACCGCCGGCACGTGCGGCGTCGGCACGCATTCGACCACGACGGAATCGGGGTCAAGCTCACTTTGCGCGGATTCGGCCGGCGCCGCATCTGCGGCGTGCGGCGCGACCACGTCGGTGAGCACCGGAATCGCCGCGCTGGCAGGCGGCGGCGCGTCGGGCGCCGGCGAGCGCGCCGGCACCGGCTTGCCCGGCACCAGCACGTCGGTCAGCGTCGGGATCGAGGATGAATCGGCTTCGGTCACGGGAACACTCCGTTGACGGTTGCGGCTAGCTGCCCTGCTTGTAGTTGTTCAGCGCGTAGCCGCGGTCGCGGTAGAACCGGTAGCGGTCGCGGCCCGCGGCCAGCTCGTCCGGCGCATTGCCGACCACTTCGAGCAGGCGCTCGAAGCGGGCAAACTGCGCGGGCACGGCTGCGCCGAGGTTCAGCAGCACGTGATGATGCGGCGCGCGGTCGAGATCCGCGGCCAGCACGATCGGCGTCCCGGCTGCGTGCTCGCTGTCGACACCGCAATGCGGGATGAAATCGAGCGGCGAGAACGTCCAGAGCCGCTCGTCGAGCGCGCGCAGGCGCGCGGGCTCGGCGAGCACAACGACCGGCTGCCCGGCCAGGTAGGCCTTGCGCAGCAGCCGGCACGCGTACGCGAGCGAATCGCCGACGTTCGAGTGGAAATCGATCCGCGTCATTGCCCGCGTACCCGCAGCGTCGTCAACACCGCCATCACTGGCCGGCGCGGTCGATCAGGAACTGTGCGAGCAGCGGCACCGGACGGCCCGTCGCGCCCTTCGCCGCGCCACCCTTCCATGCGGTGCCCGCGATGTCGAGGTGGGCCCACGGATAGCTCTCGGTGAAGCGCGACAGGAAGCACGCGGCCGTCACGGCGCCGGCCGGGCGCCCGCCGATGTTCGCGAGATCCGCGAAGTTCGACTTCAGCTGATCCTGGTACTCGTCGTCGAGCGGCATGCGCCATGCCGGGTCGTTCGCTTCGCGCGACGCGTCGAGCAGTTCGCCCGCGAGCGCGTCGTCCGTCGAGAACAGGCCGCTGTTGTGGCCGCCCAGCGCGATCACGCACGCGCCCGTCAGCGTGGCAACGTCGATCACGGCGGCCGGCTTGAAGCGCTCGGCATACGTGAGCGCGTCGCACAGGATCAGACGGCCTTCGGCGTCGGTGTTCAGCACCTCGATCGTCAGGCCCTTCATGCTGGTGACGATGTCGCCCGGCTTCGTCGCGTTGCCGCCCGGCATGTTCTCGCAGGTCGGCACGATCGCGACGACGTTGATCTTCAGGCCCATCTCGGCGACCGCACGCATCGTGCCCAGCACGGAACCCGCGCCGCACATGTCGTACTTCATCTCGTCCATGCCCTCGCCCGGCTTCAGCGAGATGCCGCCCGTGTCGAACGTGATGCCCTTGCCGACCAGCACGACCGGCGCGGCCTTCGCGGCGGCGCCCTGGTAGTGCAGCACGATGAACTGCGGCGGCTCGACCGACGCGCGCGCGACCGACAGGAACGAGCCCATCTTCAGCGCCTGGATCTGCTTGAGCCCGAGCACTTCCGCCTTCAGGCCCCAATCCTTCGCGATCTTCTTCGCGGTGTTGCCGAGGTAGGTCGGCGTGCAGACGTTGCCCGGCAGGTTGCCGAGGTCGCGGGTGAGATCCATCCCGTTCGCGAGCGCGACTGCCTGCTTGACCGCGACCTTCGCGGCCTTTTCGTCGGACGGATCGACGCTGAACACGACGCGCTTGAGCGTGTGCGACGCCGGCTCCGGCTTGCTCTTCATCTGCGTGAAGCGGTAGGTCTCGTTGCGCAGCGCGAGGATTGCCGCGCGCACGCCCCAGTCGGAGCTGCGCTCGTCGACCGGCAGTTGCGCGAGCGTGAACGTGACCTGGACGACCTTGGTCGCCAGCAGCGCGCGCCATGCGGCCGTCACGGCATCGTTATAGGCTTTCTGATTGAAAGCATCCTGCTTGCCGAGGCCGACCAGCAGCACGCGCGACGCGCCGATGCCCGACACTTCGTGCAGGAACAGCGTCTTGCCGCGCTTGCCGTCCATGTCGCCGGCCTTGATCACGCGCGAAACCAGCCCCTTGGTGGCCGTGTCGATATCGAGCGCCGCGCCCGACAGGGTCTGCGCCTCGAAGATGCCGAGCACGATGCAGTCGGACTTCCCGGTCAGGAACCCCTTCGCCTCGCCTTTGCTCCAATCACAGCCTTTTATGCTAAAGTCCATCGCGCTTGTCCTCGGATAAAATCTGGGCTAAGGATGAAAGCCGCAATTATCCGCTATTTTTCCCGTGGCGGCGCGAGCGCTCCACCACGCGTGCGCAGCCTCCCGCCCTCTTCTCATCAAGAATGATCTTCGAACGCTCCCTCCAGCGCGAGCTTGCGTATACGGCTGGCGCCGTGTTCATGGTGCTGCTCACGATCATGCTCACGACGATGATGATCCGCATCGTCGGCTACGCCGCGTCCGGTGAAATCGATCCGCGGGACGTCCTCGTGCTGATCGGCCTCACCGTGATCGGCTACCTCGCCGTGATGCTCGTCGTCACGCTGTTCGTGTCGATCCTGTTCGTGCTGACCCGGTGGTACCGGGACTCCGAAATGGTCGTGTGGCTCGCGTCCGGCGTGAGCCTCACGCGCCTCATCAAGCCGATCGGCGTGTTCGCCACGCCGATCATCCTGCTGATCGCCTTCTTCGCGTTCGTCGGCTGGCCGTGGTCGAACCAGCAAAGCAAGATGATCAAGGCGCGCTTCCAGCAGCGCGACGAGATCTCGCTGCTCGCGCCGGGCCAGTTCCGCGAATCGGCCTCGAACCACCGCGTGTTCTTCATCGAGAAGATGACGCCCGACCAGAGCAAGGTGCAGAACGTGTTCGTGACCTCGACCGAGAACGGCAAGGTCAACGTGGTCGTGTCGCAGACGGGGCACACGGAAACGCGCGACGGCAGCCGCTTCGTCGTCCTGGAGGACGGCCGCCGCTACGACGGCACGCCCGGCCAGCCGAACTTCAAGATCATGGAGTTCGAGCGCTATGGCGTGAAGATCACGAGCACCCCGGTCACCAACGTGCAGACCACCAACAGCACGCCGACGCCGGACCTGCTGCGCAACCCGACGAACGACAACCTCGCGGAATTCGCGTGGCGCGCGGGGCTGCCGCTGATCGCGATCAACCTGATGGTGCTCGGCATTCCGCTGTCGTACCAGAACCCGCGCCGCAGCCGCACGATCAACCTCGTGATGGCCGTGCTGATCTACCTCACGTACTCGAACCTGCTGAACGTGGTGCAGTCGCAGATCGAGCAGGGCAAGATGTCGTTCGGCGTCGGTCTCGTCGGCCTGCATCTGGTCGTCGCGGCGATCGTCGCGTTCATCTTCTGGTTGCGCGTGCGCAATCGTCCGCTGTTTACACGCGCGCTGTTCGGCCGCTCGGGAGCATGATCGATGCGGCTCTATGAAAAGTACTTCGCGCGACAGATCTACGTCACGTTCGTCTTCATCCTGTTCGCGTTCTCGGGCCTGTTCTTCTTCTTCGACCTGATCAGCGAACTGAACTCGGTCGGGCACGGCAACTACAAGTTCGGCTACGCGGTGCTGCGCGTCGCGCTGCAGACCCCGTCGCGCTTCTACGAAATCATCCCGGTCGCCGCGCTGATCAGCGCGATCTACGTGTTCGCGCAGATGGCCGCGAACTCGGAATTCACGATCTTCCGCGTATCGGGCCTCGCGACCAACCAGGCGCTGCGCTCGCTGCTGAAGATCGGCGTGCCACTCGTGATCATCACCTACCTGATCGGCGAATTCGTCGGCCCGTACGCCGACCAGCTGTCCGAACGCGTGCGGCTGCAGGCGCTCGGCGCATCGGTGTCGTCGAACTTCCAGTCGGGCGTGTGGGTGAAGGACACGCTCGCGGCCCGTGAAAACGGCGAGCAGGTCACGCGCTTCGTCAACGTCGGCAGCCTGTCGCCCGACTCGACGATCAGCAACGTGCGCATCTACGAATTCGATTCGAAATTCCAGCTGCGCAACGTGCGGATCGCGCAGACGGGCCGCTACGAGCCGCCCGGCCACTGGCTGCTGAAGGGCGTCAACGAAACCGAGCTGACGCCGATCAAGCCGATCAGCGGCCAGCCGGCCGATGCGCTGAACCCCGTGTACCGGTCGCAGCAGGTATCGCTGCCCGAATACCGGCTGCGCTCGGACCTGACGCCGCAGATCCTGTCGGTGCTGCTCGTGTCGCCGGATCGCATGTCGATCATCAACCTGTTCCGCTACATCCAGCATTTGCGCGAGAATCAGCAGGACACGCAGCGCTACGACATCGCGCTGTGGCGCAAGCTGCTGTATCCGTTCGCGGTGTTCGTGATGCTCGTGCTGTCGCTGCCGTTCGCGTACCTGCACACGCGTGCGGGCGTGGTCGGCGTGAAGGTGTTCGGCGGCATCATGCTCGGCATGAGCTTCCAGCTTCTCAATACGCTGTTCTCGCACATCGGCACGCTGAACACGTGGCCCGCGCCGCTCACCGCGGCGACGCCGGGCCTGATCTATCTCGCGCTCGGCCTGTTCGCGCTCAAGTGGGTCGACCGGCACTGAGCGCCGCGTCACGACGGAGGTTTCGACATGAGCTCGCATGGCATCGTCCTGTTCGGCCACGGCGCGCGTGACCCGCGCTGGGCCGAGCCGTTCGAACGGCTCGCCGCGCGGCTGCGCGGCGCCCCCTCCCCCGCCGCACACGTGTCGCTCGCGTTCCTCGAGCTGATGACGCCGTCGCTCGGCGACGCGGTCGCCGGGCAGGTCGCGGCCGGCTGCACGCACATCACCGTGGTGCCCGTGTTCTTCGGCCAGGGCGGCCATGTCCGCCGCGACCTGCCGCAGCTCGTCGACGCATGCCGCGCCGTGCATCCGGGTGTCGAGATCCGCTGCGCGACGGCCGTCGGCGAAGACGACGGCGTGCTCGACGCGATCGCGCGCTACTGCATCGACCAGATCGGCGACGACGCGTAAATCACGCCGTCACGGCCCACAAAGAAAAAGCGCCGGCTTCCGCCAGCGCTTTTTTCGTTTGGAACTCCAGCCGGATTCCGCTCAGGCCGCATTTCGCAGCACATCGCCCACTTTCGCCTGCCCGGCGCGCTCGGCGAACGCATCGCCGATCATCAGCAGGCTCGGTTCCGCGGGATCGAGCCACGCCTGCGCGTCGCCCGCCGCCATCTGCGCGAGCGTCAGCGTCAGCGTACGTTCGCGCGCGGTGCTGCACGCCTCGACGATCGCCACGGCCGTCGCCGGCGCACGGCCCGCGTCGATCAGCTCCTGCGCGATGCCGGGCGCGCTGTCGCGGCCCATGTAATAGACCATCGAATCGGCGCGCGCGGCTTCGCGAATCTCGTCGCTGCCCGGCGCGCGGCTGTGCGTCGCGAACGCGACGCTGCGCGACACGCCGCGCAACGTCAGCGAACGCTTCAGCGTCGCCGCCCCGGCCAGCGCCGCGGTGATGCCCGGCACGACCTCGTAGTCGATGCCGGCCGCTTCCAGCGCGCGCATCTCCTCTTCGGCGCGACCGAACAGCATCGGGTCGCCACCCTTCAGCCGCACGACGCACGCATGCTCGCGTGCCGCATCGACGATCTGCTTGTTGATGAAGTGCTGCGCGGTCGAGCGCTGCCCGCAGCGCTTGCCGACGGCAATCCGGCGCGCATGCGGCGCGTAGTCGAGCATCGCGGGCTCGACGAGCGCGTCGTGCAGCACGACGTCCGCCTGCTCGAGCAGCCGCGCGCCGCGCACCGTGATGAGGTCGGCCGCGCCCGGCCCTGCTCCGATCAGATACACCTTGCCCATGTTTGTCGCTTCGCCTTCCAGCGGGCGTCGGCTCCGGCCCGCGCCGCCGCGAAGCGGCGCGGTTGCCCGGTCACGCCGAGAACGCCCGGATCATCCCTGCGGCGACCGTGTGATGCGTCGCCTCGTCGATCAGCACGAACGCACCGGTACCCGGATGCGCGTCGTACGTGTCGCACACGATCGGCTTCTGCAGCGTCAGCGCGACGCGGCCGATGTCGTTCATCTTCAGATCGTGACGGTCGGTCGCGTGCGACAGCGTGTGCACGTCGAGCACCTGCTTGACGCCGCCGATCTTCGCGAACACCGTGCTGGTGGTCTGCTTCAGCAGGTATTTGCGCTGCGGCGACAGCGGCGTCTCGTCGAACCAGCACAGATCGGCTTCGAGCTTCTTCGCCGGCTCGACCGGCTCGGCGGACGTGACGAACATGTCGCCGCGCGACACGTCGACGTCTTCCGCGAGGCGGATCGTCACGGTCTGGCCCGCGAACGCGTGCGGCACGGACGCGGTGCCGCCCGGCACCGGCGCGACGATCTCGGCGATCGTGGCCGTGCGGTTCGACGGCAGCACGACGATCTCGTCGCCGACCTTCACTTCACCCGACTCGATCCGGCCCATGTAGCCGCGGAAATCGTCGGCCGAGCTGCCGTCCTGGCGCGCGACCCACTGCACGGGGAAGCGCAGCGCGTCGTGCGCCTGCGTCTCGACCGGCAGCGATTCGAGCACGTCGAGCAGCGGTTCGCCCGCGTACCACGGCATGCGCTCGCTCGCGCCGACGATGTTGTCGCCCTTCAGCGCCGACACCGGCACGAAGCGCACGTCGCTCAGGCCGAGCTGCTTCGCAAGCGTGACGTATGCATCGCGGATCTCGTTGAAGCGCGCTTCGCTGTAGTCGACGAGGTCCATCTTGTTGATCGCGACGATCACGTGCTGCAGCCCGAGCAGCTTGACGATCGCGCTGTGGCGCTTGGTCTGCGGCAGGAGTTGCACGACACCGTTCTCGACCGTGATGCGCGTCGCGTCGATCAACACGATCGCCGCGTGCGCGGTCGATGCGCCCGTCACCATGTTGCGCGTGTACTGCTCGTGGCCCGGCGTATCGGCGATGATGAACTTGCGCTTCGCGGTCGCGAAGTAGCGGTACGCGACGTCGATCGTGATGCCTTGCTCGCGCTCGGCTTCGAGGCCGTCGGTCAGCAGCGCGAGGTCGAGCTCGTCGCCGACCGTGCGCTTGTTTTTCGCACGCGACAGCGCGGACAGCTGGTCGGACAGCACGGCCTTGCTGTCGTACAGCAGGCGGCCGATCAGCGTGCTCTTGCCGTCGTCGACGCTGCCTGCGGTAATGAAGCGCAGCACGCCGAGGTCTTCGGTGTTCTCGATGATGCTCATGATGTGAATGTCCTCGTGTGCTTCAGAAATAACCTTGCTTCTTGCGCTGTTCCATCGCGGCTTCGGAGGCCTGGTCGTCCATCCGGGTCGCGCCGCGCTCGGTGATCTCGGTCACCGCCGTCTCGGCGATGATCTTCTCGACGTCGTCCGCGTCGCTCTCGACCGGGCACGTGCAGGAAATGTCGCCGACCGTGCGGAAGCGCACCTGCGCGAGCTCGCTCGTCTCGCCGTCACGCATCGGCGTGAGCGGCGTGACGGGCACGAGCAGCCCGTTGCGGCGCACGATCTCGCGCTGGTGCGCGTAATAGATCGACGGCAGTTCGAGGTTCTCGCGCGCGATGTACTGCCACACGTCGAGCTCGGTCCAGTTCGAGATCGGGAACACGCGCAGGTGCTCGCCCTTGTGCAGGCGGGCGTTGTACAGGCTCCACAGTTCCGGGCGCTGCGCCTTCGGATCCCACTGGCCGAATTCGTCGCGGAACGAGAAGATGCGTTCCTTCGCACGCGCCTTCTCTTCGTCGCGGCGCGCGCCGCCGATCAGCGCCGTGTAGCCGTGCTGCTCGATCGTCTCGAGCAGCGTGACGGCCTGCGCGGCATTGCGCGAATCGGTTTCGCGGCGCAGCACGACCGTGCCGCGCTTGATCGAATCCTCGACGTGGCCGACGACCAGCTCGGCGCCGAGTTCTTGCGCGCGGCGATCGCGGAAGTCGATCACTTCTTCGTAGTTGTGGCCCGTATCGATGTGCACGAGCGGGAACGGCAGCGTCGTCTTGCGGTTCGCGCCGAGGCCGAATGCCTTCAGTGCCAGATGCAGCACGACGACCGAATCCTTGCCGCCCGAGAACAACAGCGCCGGCTTGCTGCATTCGGCGACCAGTTCCCGCAGGATGTGGATCGACTCGGCTTCGAGCCAGTCGAGGTGGCCCATGCGGTTGTCGGCACCGGCGGGCGGGGCAAAGGCGGATTGCTCGAGCGTCGTGCTCATGATTTCAGTCCTTCTCTTCTGGGTTCGTGCCGCCCGCTGTCGCAGGCGGCGCAATATTCAGTTTCTTGTCAGGCTTTCAGCGCGTGGCGCCGGCAACGGCGTCCGCGGGAATCGGCGTGATCGTCGTGATGTGCAAGCCGCATTCCTTCGTATCGCGCGACTCCCACCACCAGCGGCCCGCGCGGCTGTCCTCGCCGGGACGGATCGCCCGCGTACACGGCTCGCAGCCGATGCTCGGGTAGCCGCGCGCATGCAGCGGGTTGACCGGCACGTCAAACGCCTTAAGGTACGCCCACACGTCGCTTTCCGTCCAGTCGGCGAGCGGGTTGTACTTCGCGATCCCGCGCGCTTCGTCCTGCTCTTCCTCATGCAGTTCGGCACGCGTGACCGACTGCTCGCGGCGCTGGCCCGTGACCCATGCGCCGACGTCCGCGAGCGCACGATTCAGCGGCTCGACCTTGCGGATGTGGCAGCACGACTTGCGCAGCTCGACGCTCTCGTAGAACGCGTTCAGGCCGTGCTCGGCGACGTACTGGTCGACCGCGTCCTGCTGCGGATGGAACTGCTCGATCTCGTAGCCGTAGCGCTCGCGCACGCGGTCGATCATGCCGAGCGTTTCCGCGTGCAGGCGGCCCGTGTTCAGCGAGAAGATGCCGATCCGCACGCCCTTCGACAGGATCGCATGCGTCAGCAGCATGTCTTCCGCCGCGAGGCTGCTCGCGAACTTCACCTTCTCGTGACGGGCACCGATCTGCGCGAGCAGCGCATCGAGGCGCTCGACCTTCGCGGCGAGTTCCGGCGTCAGCGCGGTGGCGGTCGTGGTGCTCATGCGCTCACCTTCGCGTCGGGCGTCGCGCCGCGGCGGCGGAACAGCGGTTCGGGCTGGTCGAACGCGCCCTGGTAACGCTGCGTGAATTCCGTGAACGCATTCAGCGCGTCGTGGATGTCCTTGTCGGCGCGCACCGCGTATGCGTCGAAGCCGCAACGCGACATGTACAGCAGCTGGTCGCGCAGCACGTCGCCGATCGCGCGCAGCTCGCCCGTCCAGCCGTGGCGCTCGCGCAGCAGGCGCGCGATGCTGTAGCCGCGGCCGTCCGCGAAGCGCGGGAAGTCGACCGCGATCAGCGAAATCGCGCCGAAATCGGCCACGAGATCGGCCGGCTCGCTGTCCGGCGCGAGCCACACGCCGAGCTCGTCCTTCGTCTTCGCGGCGACGAGCGCCGCGCGCTCGGCCTGCCACAATGCGAACGGCACCAGCACCTTGCCGGCCGGCAACGCGTCGACCGCGGGCAGTGCACCGTCTTCCGCCGCGCGCACGACCTGCCATGCATCGTCGATCACTGCGCGGTTCTTGATAATCGAAGCCATCTGCTAATTCCTTCTACCCGGTTGGTTACGCGTTCACTGCCTGGCGCGCCGCATACACGCGCTCCTTGAACGGCGCGATGCCGATGCGATCGTACGTGTCGACGAAGCGCTCGCCGTCGATGCGCGATTCGACGAACGTGTCGATCAGCTTCGCGATCACGCCGGGCACTTCCTCCGCCGAGAACGACGGCCCGATCACGCGGCCGAGGCGCGCGCCGTTCCGGCCCGTGCCCTGCTCGCCGCCGAGCGACACCTGGTACCACTCGGCGCCGTCCTTGTCGACGCCGAGGATGCCGATGTTGCCGACGTGATGGTGACCGCACGAGTTCATGCAACCGGAAATGTTCAGCGACAGGTCGCCGAGGTCGTACACATAGTCGAGATCGTCGAAACGCTGCTGGATCGCCAGCGCGATCGGGATCGACTTTGCGTTCGCGAGCGAGCAGAAGTCGCCGCCCGGGCACGCGATGATGTCGGTCAGCAGGCCGATGTTCGGCGTCGCGAAACCGGCTGCCTTCGCCTTTTCCCACAGGGCGAACAGGTCGCGTTTCTTCACGTTCGCGAGAATCAGGTTCTGCTCGTGCGACACGCGCAGCTCGCCGAACGAGTAAGCGTCGGCCCAGTCGGCCACCAGATCCATCTGCTGGTCGGTCGCGTCACCCGGCGCGATACGGTGATCCTTCAGCGACAGCGTGACGGCGGCATAGCCGGCCACCTTGTGCGGGGCAACGTTACGCTCGACCCAGCGCGCGAACGCCTTGTTCTCGAGCAGGTGCTGTTCGAACGACGCGTCGGTGTCGGCCAGCTTCTCGTAGACGGGCGGCTGGAAGTACTGCGACACGCGGTCGACTTCCGCCTGCGTGAGCGTCGACGGGCCGTCCTTCAGGTGCTGCCACTCTTCCTCGACCTGCTGCGCGAACTTCGCGGGCGACAACGCCTTCACGAGGATCTTGATGCGCGCCTTGTAGAGGTTGTCGCGGCGGCCGTAACGGTTGTACACGCGCAGCACGGCTTCGCAATAGGTGAGCAGGTGCTGCCACGGCAGGTCTTCCTTGATCACCGCGCCGATGATCGGCGTACGGCCGAGGCCGCCGCCCGCGAGGATGCTCGCGACCACTTCACCCTGCGCGTTCTTCTTCAGGTACACGCCGAGGTCGTGGATCTGCACGGCCGCACGGTCGTCCTTCGAGCCCGACACCGCGATCTTGAACTTGCGCGGCAACCATGCGAATTCGGGATGGAACGTCGACCACTGGCGCAGGATTTCCGACCACGGACGCGGATCGATCTCTTCGTCCTGCGCGACACCGGCGAACTGGTCGGCCGTGATGTTGCGGATGCAGTTGCCCGACGTCTGGATGCCGTGCATCTGCACCGACGCGAGCTTCGCGAGGATCTCGGGCGTTTCTTCCAGCTTGATCCAGTTGAACTGGATGTTCGAGCGGGTCGAGAAGTGACCGTAGCCGCGGTCGTGTTCGCGGGCGATGCGCGCCAGCATCCGGAGCTGATCGCTGCGCAGGTTGCCGTACGGAATCGCGATGCGGTGCATGTACGCGTGGCGCTGCATGTACAGGCCGTTCTGCAGGCGCAGCGGACGGAACTCTTCTTCGCTCAACTCGCCCGACAGCCGGCGGCGCACCTGATCGCGGTACTGCGCGACACGCTCGTCGACGATCGTCTGGTCGTATTGGTCGTACTGATACATTCGGGGACCCCAGGGTTTTCGTGGTGACCGCGCGACGTCCTAGCCACGTCGCGCCCGAATCTCCGTTCCGCCGCTATCGCCGGCCTTCCGCTGCCCGGCTGGATTGCTAATGACGAAAACAGATATCCATATTTGAAAAACTCCGGTGAATCGTAATAAACTCGCCTTATATTTCAAACGACTAAAAAATTCTGTTGATATGCGGAAGGGTTATAAATGAACCTGCACCAATTTCGCTTCGTGCGCGAGGCCGTCCGGCAGAATTTCAATCTCACCGAGGCCGCCAAGGCGCTCTACACGTCGCAACCGGGGGTATCGAAGGCGATCATCGAGCTCGAGGACGAGCTGGGCGTGGAGATCTTCACGCGGCACGGCAAGCGCGTGCGCTCGCTCACCGAGCCGGGCCGGATCATCCTCGCGTCGGTCGAGCGGATTCTCCAGGAGGTTGAAAGCCTTAAAAGGGTCGGAAAAGATTATGCAGCCCAGGATCAGGGCAACCTGACCATCGCCGCGACCCACACGCAGGCCCGCTACTCGCTGCCGGCCGCGATCGCCGAGTTCAAGAAGCGCTTCCCGAAGGTGCACCTGTCGATCCTGCAGGGCAGCCCGACGCAGGTGGCCGAGATGGTGATCCACGACCAGGCCGATCTCGCGATCGCCACCGAGGCGATCTCTGACTATAAAGAACTCGTGTCGCTGCCCTGCTTCCAGTGGCACCACGCGGCCGTCGTGCCGGCCGACCACCCGCTGCTCGAACGCAAGCCGGTCACCCTCGACGATCTCGCCCAGTACCCGCTGATCACGTACGACGATGCGTTCGCGGGCCGCAAGAAGATCAACCATGCGTTCGCGCTGCGCGGGCTGTCGCCGGACATCGTGCTCGAGGCGATCGACGCCGACGTGATCAAGACCTACGTCGAACTCGGCCTCGGCGTCGGCATCATGGCCGACATCGCGTTCAATCCCGAACGTGACCGCAGCCTGCGGCTGATCCCGGTCGGCCACCTGTTCGGCAGCAACGTGACGCGCGTCGCGCTCAAGCAGGGCGCTTACCTGCGCAGCTATGTGTATACGCTGGTCGAACTGCTGTCGCCGACGCTGAACCGCAAGCTGATCGAGCAGGCGCTCAAGGGCGAATCCGAATCGTACGAACTCTGAGCGGCGTGTATAACCACGGGGGCGCACATCGCGCCCCTTTTTGCTGTCCGACGGAGAATTCCGCATGACGCTTCTCGCCCTGTTGCGCCGCGCTGCCGGCGCCGCTCTCGTACTGGCCAGCGCCGCCGCGCACGCCGACCTGAAGGTCGGCGTCGACCTGTCGTCGACCGGCCCGGCGGCCGCGATCGGCATCACGAGCAAGAACGCGATCCTGATGTGGCCGAAGACGATCGCCGGGCAACCCGTGCAGGTGACGGTGCTCGACGATGCGTCCGACCCGGGCACCGCGGTGCGCAACATCCGCAAGCTGGTCGACGAGGATCACGTCGACGTGGTGGTCGGGCCGAACATCACGCCGGCCGCGCTCGCGGCGCTCGATGCGGTGGCCGCCGGGCAGACGCCGATGATCACGCTGGTCGGCTCCGGCGCGATCGTCGAGCCGCAGGAAGGCGCGCGGACCTGGGCGTTCAAGATGGCGCAGAGCGACCGCGCGATGGCCGACGTGATGACGCGCCATATGGCGAACCACGGCGTGAAGACGGTCGGCTTCATCGGCTTCGCCGACAGCTACGGCGATAGCTGGCTGAACGAGTTCACGCGCTTCGCGGACCTGCGCAAGATCCGCGTCATCGCGACCGAGCGCTTCAACCGCACCGACGCGAGCGTCACGGGCCAGGCATTGAAGCTGATCGCGGCGAAACCCGACGCGATCCTGATCGCGGGCTCGGGCACGCCGGCCGTGCTGCCGCAGCGCACGCTGATCGAGCGCGGCTACAAGGGCCCGGTCTACCAGACCCACGGGATCGCGACACCGGAATTCATCAAGCTGGGCGGCAAGGATGTCGACGGGACGCTGTTCCCGACCCAGCCGGTGGTCGTCGCGCGCACGCTGCCGGCCGATCATCCGTCCCGCAAGGCCGCGCTCGCGTTCGTCGACGCGTACGAAGCGAAGTACGGTGCCGGCACGGTCACGCAGTTCGCGGGCGACGCGGCGGGCGTCTACCCGCGCCTCGCCGACGCGGTCGGCCGCGCGCTGAAGGCCGCGCAGCCCGGCACGCCCGCGTTCCGTGCGGCGCTGCGGCGCGAGCTGGAACGTGCGCACGAGCTCGTCGTGCCGAACGGTGTCGTCAACACGAGCGACAAGGATCATGTGGGACTCGACCAGCGCGCGAGCGTGATGGGGATCGTCAAGCAGGGCCGGTTCGTCTACCTCAGTCAGTGACTTGGGCGGCCCGCAACCGGGCAGCTTGCCCGGCGGCGGGATTTCGGACATAATCCGCGTTTCGCCGCGCACCATCGCATGCGCGGCCAGGATCAAGCCCAGGTGGTGAAATTGGTAGACGCAGGGGACTCAAAATCCCCCGCCGCAAGGCGTGCCGGTTCGATTCCGGCCCTGGGCACCAGCATTCTCGCAGCGTGACGCGCTGCGCCTCCCGAAACCCGCGCAAGCTCGCCGCTTCGCGGGTTTTTTGTTTTTGCCGCCCGCGCCGCAACGCGCGCCCCGCGCAACAGTCCAAGCGGCATGAGGATGCGCGGCACGGAGGCACGCCATGTCCATGCGCACGATTTCATCCCCGCTCCGCCGCCGCGTGCTCGCCGCGGTGCTGTCGCTCATGCTGGCCGGCTGCGATGTACTGACCGCGCCGCCGGTGCCCGACTGGCCGGGCCCGCACGCGCCCTACCCGTTCCCGGACAATATTCCGCATCGCACCGAATGAGTGGACCGGAAGGCCACCGTCGGCACGTCAAGTCGAGCGCAGGCTCAGGCCATCAACGCCCGCACGAAGTCGAGAAACACGCGCACCTTCGCGGAAACGAGGTTGGACGCGTGGTGATACGCGTAGAGCGGAAACGTCTCGTCCGCCCATTCCGGCAGCAGCAGCACCAGCCGCCCGTCGGCAAGGATGTCGCGCGCATAGAGTTCCAGCAGCTGGGCAATCCCCGCGCCGCCCAGGCACGCGCCGAGCAGCATGCCCGTATCGTTGACCATCAGCCGGCCGGCGGCATCGAACGGCATCACCTCCTTGCCGCGATGGAATTCCCATTCGAACGGCCGCCCCGTCACCGGGTCGCGGATCAGCACGCAGCGATGCCCGCTCGCGAGATCCCGCGGGTGCCGCGGTTCGCCGTGGCGCGCGACATAGGCCGCCGACGCGCAGGTCAGCACGCGCGTTTCCAGCAGCAGCCGCGCACGGTATGACGATGGTTCCGGAATGCCGAACCGCACCGCCACGTCGAACCCGTCGGCGACGAGGTCGCCCATCCGGTCGCGCACGCTGATCTCGACGGACAGGTCGGGAAAGCGGTCGAGAAACTCGGCCATCTTCGGCGCCAGCACGTAGTGGCCGAAAGTCGCGTCGACGTTGACGCGCAGCCGCCCCCTGACACGCGCCTTCGACTGGCCGGCGTCGATCGCCGCATCCTCGATGCCGGCCAGCAGCGGCGCGACCGCTTCATAGAAACGCCGCCCTTCGTCGGTCAGCGTGATCGCACGGGCCGTGCGGTTGAAGATCCGGATGCCGACGCGCTCCTCCAGCCGGGCGACGGCACGGCTCACCGCCGGCTGCGTCAACCCCATCGCCTCGCCGGCGCGCGCGAAGGTGCCGGCCTCGATCACCGCCGAGAGCACGCCGATCCCGCTCAAAAGCCTGCTGTCGAATGCCATGAGACGTACTTTCAGTCATTCTTGATCTGATCATTATTCATTATTTTTATTGATCGAGGGAGCCTACATTAGTCCTGTCGCCGGAACGCACGGCACTCACGAACCAAGGAGCAGGACATGAGCACATCGGAACAGGTCGCCCTCGTCACGGGCTCGTCGCGCGGCATCGGTGCGGAAATCGCCCGCCGCCTCGCCCGCGACGGTTTCAGGGTCGTCGTGAACTATGCCGGCGGCGCCGGCCCCGCGCAGGAAGTGGTCGACGCGATCGTCGCCGGCGGCGGCACGGCCGTCGCGGTGCAGGCGGACGTCGCCGATCCGGCCGCGGTGGCCGCGCTGTTCGACACGGCCGAGCAGGCATTCGGCCGGATCGACGTCATCGTCAACAGCGCGGGCGTGATGAAGCTCGCGCCCCTCGCCGAGTTCGACGACGCCGCGTTCGACCAGACCGTCGCGATCAACCTGAAGGGCGCGTTCAACGTCAGCCGCGAAGCAGCGAAGCGCGTGCGCGACGGCGGGCGCATCGTCAACCTGACCTCGAGCGTGATCGGCATGCGCCTGCCGACCTACGGCGTGTACATCGCGACCAAGGCCGCCGTCGAGGGCATGACGCAGGTGCTCGCGCAGGAGATGCGGGGCCGCGGCATCAGCGTGAACGCCGTCGCGCCCGGGCCGGTGGCGACCGAGCTGTTCCTGCAGGGCAAGAGCGCCGAACTCGTGGACCGGATGGCGAAGGTGAACCCGCTGGAGCGGCTCGGCCAGCCCGCCGACATCGCCAGCGTCGTCGCGTTCCTCGCCGGCCCCGACGGCGCGTGGGTCAACGGCCAGGTCCTGCGTGCCAACGGCGGCATGTGCTGACCGGCCGCCTGCCACGCCCACCGCTTACCGGAGATCGGTCATGAAGGAAGTCATTCTCGTCACGGGCGCGTCCAGCGGCTTCGGCCTGCTGACGGCCCAGGCGCTCGCCCGCGCCGGGCATACCGTCTACGCGTCGATGCGCGAAAGCACCGGCCGCAACGCGCCGCGCGTCGCCGCCATCGCCGCCTACGCGCAGGAACACGGCGTCGACCTGCGCACCGTCGAGCTCGACGTCGGCGACGACGCGTCCGTTGGCGCCGCCATCGATCGCGTGATCGCGGACAACGGCCGGCTCGACGTCATCGTCCACAACGCCGGCCACATGGTGTTCGGCCCGGCCGAAGCGTTCACGCCCGAGCAGATCGGCGAGCTCTACGACATCAACGTCGTGTCGACCCAGCGCGTCAACCGCGCGGCGCTGCCGCACCTGCGCCGCCAGGGGCGCGGGCTGCTCGTCTGGGTGTCGTCGTCGTCCGCGCGCGGCGGTACGCCGCCGTTCCTCGCGCCCTACTTCGCCGCGAAGGCCGCGATGGATTCGCTCGCGGTGTCCTACGCGGCCGAACTGGCACGCTGGGGGATCGAGACGTCGATCGTCGTGCCGGGCGCGTTCACCCAGGGCACGAATCACTTCGCCCACGCGGGCAAGCCGGCCGATGCAGGCGTTCAGGCCGCCTACGTCGACGGCCCCTATGCCGGCGTCGCCGAACAGGCGCTTCAAGGCCTCGCCGCGCTCGAACCGGCAGACGCCGATGCCGGCACCGTCGCGACAGCCATTGCCGACATCGTCGCCGCCCCGGCTGGCAAGCGCCCGTACCGCGTGTTCGTCGATCCGTCGCAGGACGGCGCGGAGGAGGTGTTCCGCGTCGGCGACCGGATTCGCCGCGAGATGTTCAGGAACATCGGTCTCGCCGACCTGCTCGCGGCCCGCGTCGGCGGCTGATCCACCGTGCGCCGGCCACGCCGGTGCGCCTCAGCCTGGCTCGCAGAACCCGAGGATCGCGTCGGCGATTGCCGCCGGCGCCTCGCGCTGCGGAAAGTGGCCGACACCGTCCAGCACCTGCCGCGCGTAGCGCCCCGCAAAGAACCGCTCGCGCCCGGCCGAGCTGTCCGGATGATTGCAGGTATCCGCGCCGCCGTGCAGCACGAGCGTCGGCACCGCCAGCACCGGCGCGGGATTCAGCCGCGCATCGTCGTCGGCATAGACCGGCGTGCCCGGTGCGAATCCCCATCGATGCCGGTACGAATGCAGCACGACGTCGATCCAGTCGGGCCCGTCGAACGCGGCGGCGGCCGCGTCGAAATCGCTGTCGCGATACCAGCCCGGCGGCGACCACGTGTCCCACATCAAGCGGGCAAACGCGCGGCGATCGTCGCGCAACGCCTGCTCGCCGCGTGGCGTCGCCATGAACCAGTGATACCAGTAGTTTCGTGCCTGCTGCAGCGACAGCGGCTGCCCAGGATCGTTGGTGCCGTACCCGACCGACAGCATCACGAGATGCGATGCGGCGCCTTCGCGCAGCCCGCACGCGTTCGCGGCTGCCCGCGCGCCCCAGTCGTGCCCGACCAGCACGGGCCGCTCGATGCCGAGCGCATCGACGAAGTCGAGCAGGTCGCGCCCGAGCGCCACGAGCTGGCCGCTGCGCGGCACGGATGCGTCGCGAAAGCGGGTCGGCGCAAAACCGCGCAGCGCGGGCGCGAGCACGCGGTAGCCGTGCGCGGCGAGCCTTGCCGCCACCGCGTCCCAGCCGACCGGGCTGTCCGGCCAGCCGTGCAGCAGCACGGCCACGCGCTCGCCGCGCGGGTTCCATTCGAGATAGGCAATGTCGAGCGACGCGGTGGTCGCATGCTCATAGGTCGTCATCGTGCACTCCGTTGGGTGGATCCGAGTGCACGATGGTAGGCCGGCCTTTCATCACGATTCACGGAGTATCATGGTTCATTCTTCGAATATCGCGTTGAATTGATCCATGGAACCGCCGACCGATCCCGCGTCGACCTCGCTCGACATCACGCTGCTGCGCACCTTCCTCGAAGTCGTCGACAGCCGCGGGTTCGCGCCGGCCGCGGAACGGCTCGCGCTGACGCCGTCCGCCGTCAGCGGCCACATCAAGCGGCTCGAACAGGCGGCCGGCACGGTGCTGCTCGCGCGCACCACCCGTCGCATCGCGCTCACGCCGGCCGGCGACACGCTGTACGCATACGCACGCAACATCGTCGACATGGAGCGCGAAGTGCGCGCAAGGCTGCGCGGCGCGCCGGCGCACGGCCCGCTGCGGGTCGGCGCATCGGAGGATTTTGCGGGTGCGTGGCTGCCGCACGTGCTGCGCACGTTCCGCGACCGCCACCCGCGCACGTCGATCGAGCTGAAGGTCGGGATCACCGCGTCGCTGCTGCGCGAGCAGACGCTCGGCCGGCTCGACGTCGTGCTCGGCAAGCAGTGCCGGCAGGTCGACACGCCGGGCGAACTGCTGTGGGAAGAACCGCTCGTGTGGGCGTTCGCGTCGGATCGCACGCTCGACGCCGGCGGCGACGTGCCGCTCGCGCTGTTTCCGCAGCCATGCGTCTATCGCGAAGCCGCCGTCGCGGCACTCGCCGCTGCACTGCGGCCGTTTCGCGTGCTGTTCGAGAGCAGCAGCATGGCCGGCTGCGTGTCGGCCGCGCTCGCGGGCTTCGCGGTCACCGCGCTGGCGCGCAGCCAGTTGCGCGACGGCCTGCGCGAATGCGGCCCGCAGGACGGCCTGCCGGTGCTGCCGGCCGCGCGTTTCTACGCGTTCGCGGCGAAACCGGACGGCGCCGCCGCCGCGTTGATCGACGCGGTGCGGGAAACCGGGCGCAGCCGGCAGTTCGCGGCGCTGCCCGGCTGAAACGGGCACGACGGCACGTGACGCGATCCGGCCGTGCCGGTCAGTCGCCCTCCGCCCCCTCCCCGCCATGCGTCAGCGCGCTCGCCATCAGTTCCCCGAACCATTCGATGAAGGCATTGAGCCGGCGCGAACGGTGACGCCGGTGCGGGTACACGGCCGACACGTCCATCGGTGCGGCGCGGTGGCCGGGCATCACGTCGACGAGTGCGCCGCTGTCGAGCAGATGCTGGACGTCGAAGCGCGGAATCTGGATCAGCCCCATCCCGGCGATGCAGCTGGCAATATAGGTTTCGGCATTGTTGACGATCACCCGGCTCGGCAGCATGAGCGTGTGCCGCTGGCCGTCCGTGCAGTATTCCCAGTCGAGTTCGCGCCCGGTCGTCGGCGACGCATAGCCGATCGCCCAGTGTCCGTGCGCGAGCGCATCCGGATGCTCGGGCACGCCGCATTCGCGCAGGTAGTCGGGGCTCGCGCAGTTGATCAGCATGAACTGTCCGAGCGGCCGCACGACGAGGCTGCTGTCCGCGAGCCGCCCCACGCGGATCGCGCAGTCGACGCCCTCCTGCACCAGGTCGATCGAACGATCGGTCGAGCCGAGCGACAGTTGCAGCTTCGGATAACGGTGAAACAGCGACGGCAGCGCGGGCGCCACCATGCGGCGCGCGATCCGGCTCGGCACGTCGACGTTCAGCCGGCCGATCACGTCGCGGTCGCGGCGGCGGAACAGGCGGTCGAGTTCGTCGGCCTCCGCGAGCAGGCGCCGGCCGCGTTCGAGCAGCAGCGCGCCGTCGGCGGTCAGTTGCACCTGGCGTGTCGTGCGGTGCAAGAGGCGCGTGCCGAGCCCCGTTTCCAGTTGCTGGACGGCCGCCGACACGGTCGCGCGCGGCACGTCGAGCGCATGCGCGGCCTTGATGAAGCTGCCCATCTCGGCAACCTGCAGGAAGATTCTGACCTGATCCAGCTTGTCCATCGGCAGGGAACGTAGGTTCGGACGAACGCCGCCGCCAGCCGTCGCGCGTCGCGGCCAGGTCCGGCGGCACAGAGAAAACGGGCACGCAGCCGCGAGGCCGCGCGCCCGTCCATTGTCCACGCAAACGCGCCATTGCGGTGCGCCGCGCGGCCCGTTGCCGGGCCGGTTACTTGGTCGTGTAGCCGCCGTTGATCAGGATCGTCTGGCCCGTGATCCACCAGCCGTCGGTAACGAGATGGCGGATGAACGGCACGACGTCCTCGATGTCGGTCAGGCCCGTCTTGCTGAACGGCGACAGCGCGGCCGCCGTCTTGTGATACGCGACCGCATCGGCGCCCTCGGCCGGATAGAAGAACGGCGTGTCCATCGGGCCCGGCCCGACGGCCGTCACCGAGATCCCGCGCGCGCCGTATTCCTTCGACGCCGCGCGCGTGAAATGCTCGACCGGCGCCTTCGACCCTTCGTACGCCGCATAGAACGGCGTGAACGCGCCGAGCAGCGACGTCACGAGCGTGACGAGCTTGCCGTGATCCTCGAGGTGCCGCCCCGCTTCCTTGATGAAGAAGAATGCCGACTTGCTGTTGACCGCGAACATCTCGTCGTACTCGGCCTCGCTGATCTCGGTGAACGGCTTCTTCAGCACCTTGCCGACCGTGTTGATCGCGATGTCGATCTTGCAGAAGCGCTGCTTCGCGTCGTCGAACAGCTTCTCGACCGCGGCGGCCGTCGTCAGGTCGCCCTGGAACGTAGCCGCTTCCGCGCCGGCCGCACGCACCGCGGCGGCCGTCTCCTCGGCTTGCGCCTGCGACGCGGCGCTGTTGTAGTGAATCGCCACGGCCTTCGCACCGTGGCTCGCCAGATCCCGCGCGATCAGGCCGCCGAGATTCTTTGCGCCGCCTGCGATCAGGACGACCTTGTCTGCGAGCGTATGAGTTGCCACGGTTGACTCCCTTTCTCGTTGAACGAAGCTTGGAGTGTAGGCACGCGCGACGCGCCGGTCAGCCGGGCAACGCTGGATGGATTATCCAGAAAAACGATCCAATCGAAGCGTGGCAGTGCAGCCTGCCGCACCGACAACCGCGCCGGATCCGCCCTCGATTGATGGGCGCCGATGCCGAGGGCGGCGCCCGCTCAGCGCGCGTACAGCGTCGCGTCGATCTTGCCGAGCAGCCACTGCATGCCGGCCAGGTGCTGCTGGTCGTGGCTGCACAGGTAGTGGACGAGCCCGCGCACGGTCAACGAACCGTAGCCGTCGAATTCCCCGGTGCGCGCGAACTGTTCGGGCGTGAGGCGCGACACGAGGTTCAGCGTCTCGCGCCGCGCTTCGTGGATCGCCGCGAGCACGTCGGACGCATACGCATCGTTGTAGCGGCGCTCGATCGCGAGCGCGTCGCCGTCGATCGACACGAGCAGCGGCCGGTCTTCGTCGAGCATCCGCCGCAGCCGCACGTGATAGCCGTCGATCTCGATGTCGCGCACATGGCAGAGCTGCCCGAGCGGCGAAAAATGCTCGCTCGGCATCCCGGCCCAGTCGTCGGGCGTCCAGCGCGCGTAGCCGTCGGGGACGGCCGCGAAATGGGCTTCGAGCTGACGGGGGAAATCGGCGAGTGCGTCGAGCGTCGTCGGATTCATGCGGGACTCCCTGTCGGATAGGGGCGACGGCAACCCTGGCACGGGCCTGCCGTCGCCGTTGTGTCACTTCACGCTGAAGCCGTACGCGCCCTGCGTGCGGTGCCCGTCGGTCGCGACGGCCACCCATTTCACCGTATAGGCGCCGGCGCCGACCGCCGTGAGCGGCACCGACATCCGCTTGCGGTTCGACGCGTCGATGCGCGCGCGGCCGTCCGACACCGTCTTGCCGTCGCCATCGACGACGACGATCGAGCTGAACGCGGGTTCCAGCGGCTCGGTGAAGTCGATCGTGACGGCGGCCGGGGCGGCAGCCACCGACGCGCCCGCCGCCGGATCGCTCTTCGCGAGGTGCGCGTGCGCGAACGCGGCCGACGAGACGGTCGCCGCAACGATGACGGCAGCGGCGTGGCGGCCGAACGGGAACGAAGCAAAAGGCATGGACTTTCCGTGAAGAATGAACGGGCGCCGCGCCCCGCGCGGCGTACCGGCAGCTTACCAGCGCATGCGCGCTCATGCCGGTCGCGCGCCATCGCTTGATAGAATGCGCGCGCTATGGATCTCGAAAGCATTCTCTACACCCAGGGCTTCGGCTCGCGCCGCCAGTGCCGGGGCCTGATCGAAGCGGGCCGCGTCACCGTGGCGGGCGCCCGCGCGACCGACCCCGACGCCGCGTTCGATACCGACGGCCTCGTGTTCTCGGTCGACGATACGGCGTGGCCGTTCCACGCACGCGCCTATCTCGCGCTCAACAAGCCGGCCGGCTACGAGTGTTCGCGCGATCCGCAACACCACGCGAGCGTGTTCAGCCTGCTGCCTGCACCGCTCGTCGCGCGCGGCGTGCAGTGCGTCGGGCGTCTCGACCAGGACACGACGGGCCTGCTGCTGCTGTCCGACGACGGCCAGTTCGTGCACGCGTACACGTCGCCGAAACGCAAGGTGCCGAAAACCTATGTGGCAACCGTGCGCCACCCGCTCGACGACACGCAGCTGAACACGCTGCGCACCGGCGTGCAGTTGCACGGCGAGCCGAAGCCGATCGCGGCGGTCGCCGCCGACGCGCGCGACCCGCACGCGCTCGCGCTGACCGTGCTCGAAGGCAAGTATCACCAGGTCAAGCGGATGGTCGCGGCGGTGAGCAACCGCGTCGAGTTGCTGCACCGCGAAAGCATCGGCGGCTTCACGCTGCCGGGCGACCTCGCGCCCGGCGCGTGGCGATGGCTCGACGACGCCGACCTTTCGGCGCTGCGCAATACCGTCAAAACCCTGTAAGGGAAAATCCGCACGACCGTTCGACGCTCGACCGCATCTCGGCCGCATGTTCCCCCGCTATACTGAAATCACAAGCTGTAAGAGAACAGCGACGTAGGGGGAGGCATCATGAACAACCATACTTTCGAACTGTCGTCCGTGATGATCGCGTTCGCGGTCATCGGTGTCATCGTGATCGGCGGGCTGCTGGCCGCGATGCACATGAAGCACAAATATCATCCGAACCTGATTGGCGCGCTGATCGGCGCGTTGCTGTGCTTCCTGCTGATCGAGGCGTTACCGGCGCTCACCTGACGCGCTCCCCGGCGCGAGCGTTTGAAGGAAATCATCTACGGTCGGATAGCGCAACGTCACGCACAATTCGGCCTTGAGCCGTGCGTTGGACAGGCGCCGCGACTCGCGCATGAACGACAGCAGTGTCGGTTCGAGCTGACGCTCGGCGTCCGCGCGGCTGACGCGCGGCGGCCTCGGCAGGCCGAGCACCTGCGCGACCCGGTCGAAATACTCCCCCATCCGCAGTTCGCTGTCGTCCGACGCGTGCACGGCGCGCGCCGGCTTGCCGCGTTCGGCCACACGGCGCAGGATCGCCGCGAGATCGTCCGCATGGATGTGGTTCGTGTAGACGTCGTCGGCCGGCTCGAGCGCCGGCGTGCCGCGCTCGAGCCGTGCGACCGGCAGGCGGTTCGCCGCGTAGATCCCGGGAATCCGCACGATGCGCGCGGACAGCACGCCGCGCACCGTCGCCGCACGCAGTTGCCGCTCCGCCGACACGCGCCGGAACGCGCGCGGATTCGCGGGACGCAGCGGCTGCGTTTCGTCGATGCGCGCGCCGCCGCAATCGCCGTAAACGCCCGTCGTACTGGCATAGACGAGCCTCGGCGCACGAAGGGCGTCGGGTACAATACGCGCTGCCCGAACGGGCGCGCCGGCCTGCCGGGTAGCGGTGCGCAGGGTTCGGAGCCGGCCGACCGCCGAGGCCGGCGGCACCGGTGGCCGTCGCGCAGGCACGGTCGTTGCGGCGATCAGCGCACGGGTGCGCCGGTCGTCACGGCCATCGGACTGCGGCGGTGCGAGATGCAGGATCGTGCGGGCCAGACCCGCGAGGCGGCCGAGTGTCGCCCGGCGATCGAGGTCGCCGACGATCGGCGTTGCACCCGCGGCGCGCAGTTCGTCGCGGCGGGCCGGATGGCTCGTCAGCGCGAAGATCCGCAGGTTGCGGCGCGTGTCGCGCCATTGCGCGACGCAGCGCATGCCGACGTCGCCGCAGCCGACGATCAGTGCGCGCGGCCGGCGCAGGATTCGAGTCGCGATCATGTTGGTTGCGAAATCAGTAGCCACCGTTGCGCGACGCGCAACGGGTTTGCATTGTAGCTGCCGTGCCCGACATGCACGGTCCCCCCATTTTGTTCTAGTTTGGTTCTATGGCATTCAACGTCACTCTCAAGCAAAGCGGCCGGCAATTCCAGGTCGAGTCGGATGAAACCGTGCTGGCGGCCGCGCTGCGCCAGAACGTCCATCTGCCGTACGGCTGCAAGAACGGCGCGTGCGGCTCGTGCAAGGGCCAGATCGTGTCGGGCCAGATCGAACAGGGCCCGCACGCCGCGTCGGCGCTGTCCAACGACGAGCGCACGCGCGGCCTCGCGCTGCTGTGCTGCTCGAAGGCGCAGTGCGATCTCGAAATCGACGTGCGTGAAATCGCCGGCGTCGACGGCGTGCAGGTCAAGAAGCTGCCGTGCCGGATCGCCGCGCTCGAGCGCAAGGCCGACGACGTGATGGTCGTGAAGCTGCAACTGCCCGCCAACGAACGCCTGCAGTACCTCGCGGGCCAGTACGTCGAGTTCATCCTGAAGGACGGCTCGCGCCGCAGCTACTCGATGGCGAACGCGCCGCACGAGGAAGGCCCGGTCGAGCTGCACATCCGCCACATGCCGGGCGGCAAGTTCACCGACCACGTGTTCGGCGCGATGAAGGAGCGCGACATCCTGCGCTTCGAAGGCCCGCTCGGCACGTTCTTCCTGCGTGAAGACTCCGACAAGCCGATCGTGCTGCTCGCATCGGGCACCGGCTTCGCGCCGATCAAGGCGATCATCGAGCACGTGAAGCACACGGGCATCACGCGCCCGATGACGCTCTACTGGGGCGCGCGCCGCAAGAAGGACATCTACCTCGGCGAACTGGCCGAGCAGTGGGCACGCGAGATCCCGAATTTCAAGTACGTGCCGGTGCTCTCCGAGCCGGACGCCGGCGATCAGTGGACGGGCCGCACCGGCTTCGTCCACCGCGCGGTGATCGAGGATCTGCCCGACCTGTCGGGCCACCAGGTGTACGCGTGCGGCGCGCCGGTGATGGTCGAATCCGCGCAGCGCGACTTCACGCAGCACCACGCGCTGCCGGCCGACGAGTTCTACGCGGACTCGTTCACGAGCGCCGCCGATCTCGCGCATCCGGTCTGAGGCCCGCGCACCCGCGTACGGCACTACGCGCTGCGATGTCACATCCGTGGCATCGCGGCGGTTTACAGTGACGCGCGGGATGCCTTATGCTTGCGCACATGAACTGCTTCCTGTCCGCCCTTCGACGTCGCCGCTCGCCGCTCCGCCCGGATGCCGCAGGCTCGTCACGGACTCGCGCGTAACCCCCACAGCTTCACCGGTTACGCACAAGCTGTTCGCCCCACCAGCCACGGCCTTCCGTGGCTTTTTTATTGCCTGTTTCCCTTTCAACGTCCGCTGGAGTCTGCTGCCATGCCCCTGAACGATTATCCGATCGACTCGCTGATGTACATCACGAACCGCCCCGACATCGTGTTTACGCACGGCAAGGGTTCGTGGCTCTACGATCACACGGGCAAGCGCTATCTGGACTTCATCCAGGGCTGGGCCGTCAACAGCCTCGGCCATTGCAACGAAGGCATCGTCGACGCGCTGAAGACGCAGGCGGAAAAGCTGCTGAACCCGTCGCCCGCGTTCTACAACGAACCGATGGCAAAGCTCGCGGGCCTGCTCACGCAGCACAGCGTGTTCGACAAGGTGTTCTTCACGAACAGCGGCGCGGAAGCGAACGAAGGCGCGATCAAGCTCGCGCGCAAGTGGGGCCGCAAGTTCAAGAACGGCGCGTACGAGATCATCACGTTCGACCACAGCTTCCACGGCCGCACGCTCGCGACGATGTCGGCCAGCGGCAAGCCGGGCTGGGACACGATCTACGCCCCGCAGGTGCCGGGCTTCCCGAAGGCCGAGCTGAACGACATCAACTCGGTCGAGAAGCTGATCACCGACAAGACCGTCGCGGTGATGCTCGAGCCGATCCAGGGTGAAGGCGGCGTGATTCCGGCCACGCGTGAATTCATGCAGGCGCTGCGCGCGCTGACGAAGCAGCACGACCTGCTGCTGATCGTCGACGAAGTGCAAAGCGGCTGCGGCCGCGCGGGCACGCTGTTCGCGTACGAGTTGTCCGGCATCGAGCCGGACGTCATGACGCTCGCGAAAGGCATCGGCGGCGGCGCCCCGCTCGGCGCGCTGCTGTCGAAGGCCGAGTTCGCGGTGTTCGAGGCCGGCGACCAGGGCGGCACGTACAACGGCAACCCGCTGATGACGGCGGTCGGCTATTCGGTGATCTCGCAGCTCGTCGCACCGGGCTTCCTCGAAGGCGTGCGTGCGCGCAGCGAATACCTGAAGCGCAAGCTGCTCGAGCTGTCGGAAGAGCGCGGCTTCGAAGGCGAACGCGGCGAAGGCCTGCTGCGCGCGCTGCTGCTCGGCAAGGACATCGGCCCGCAGATCGTCGAGAAGGCGCGCGACATGCAGCCCGACGGCCTGCTGCTGAACGCCGCGCGGCCGAACCTGCTGCGCTTCATGCCCGCACTGAACGTGACGACCGAGGAAATCGACCAGATGATGGCGATGCTGCGGTCGGTGCTCGACACGCTCTAAGGAGAGCCCGCCGATGGATGCCGCCGCCGATGCCGTTGTGATCCGCCCGTTCGAACGCGCCGACACCGATGCCGTGCTCGCGGTATGGCGCGACGCGTTCCCGCAGTACGAAGACGCGGATGCGCCGCCGCACCGCGATCCGCTGCGATCGATCGAGCTGAAGCTCGCGACGCAGCCGGAACTGTTCTTCGTCGCGACCAGCCGCGCGCGCGTGGTCGGCACGCTGATGGCGGGTTTCGACGGGCATCGCGGCTGGCTCTACTCGTTCGGCGTATCGAACGACGCACGCCGGCTCGGCATCGGCCGCGCGCTGATCGCGCATGCGGAACGCGCGCTCGCCGCGCGCGGCTGCCTGAAGATCAACCTGCAGGTGCTGCCCGGCAACGACGATGCGTGCCGCTTCTACGCGGCGCTCGGCTATCGCGTCGAGGAACGCATCTCGTTCGGCAAGACGCTGCCGGCCGCGTGACGCAAAGGCCGGCAGCCCGCCACTTCAGCGCGTGATCGGCCCCGCGCCCGGCAGCGGATTGCCGAGCGCGTCGGTCGGCACGGCCTGCTGCTCGAACGCGGCGAAATACGCGGCCCACTGCGTATCGCTCACGCGCACGATCAGCGCGCCGTCCTGCCAGATGTCGTTGTGATCGTTGTGGTCGTCGCCCGCGCGGTGCAGGTAGTTCGAGCCGGTCGAACCCTGGTTCATGTGCGTGTCGTGGATGCCGTTGCCTTCCGCATACGAGCGGCCGAACACGACGACGTCGAGCCCCTGCGACTGCGCGGCGTTCACGAGCCGCAGCAGCGACGGGATCGGCTCCTGATTCTCCGTGCCGTCCATCACGGCGCTCGGGCGCCATGCACCCGTTTCGTTCAGGATGTCGCTGCGCAGGTAGTCGAGCGCGGGCAATGCCGCCTGCCCCGTCAGGTCCGTGTAGCCCTCGGCCGCGGCCGCGAGCGTCTGCGTGATCGGGTGGTGGAAATCGTAGACGAGCTTGTAGTTCAGCAGGTCGTCCGCGTCGTTGGTGCCGACGTTGATCGCGACGTCCCAGTCGCCGCCGGGCAACGCCAGCGTCAGGTGGATGTGATACTGGATCTCGCTGCCATGCGGCGAGCCCTTCAGCTTCGCCACCGATGTCACCTTCGCCTTCACGAAACCGTAGTCCAGACTCATGCGTGCTCTCCGTGTCCCGACGGGCCGCCGATGCTACGCGGCCCGTGTGACGGTTGGCAGGCGCCCGGCAACGAGCGGCTGCCCCATCGTTCCCGCGCCGCGTGCGCGGCGCGACAGTCGAATGGAGTCGCGCACGCATGCACAAGTTCGGCCGGAATCGCATCACACGAAAAAAAAGGCTGTCACGGCATCCCGTGACAGCCTTTCGAAAGCCCGTATGCGACGCGGCCGGCATCTGCCGCCGCGCGCCACCGGGCCCGCTCATTCACTCACTCATTCACCCAGGTACGCGGCACGCACCTTCGGATCGTCGAGCATCTGCTTCGCATCGCCTTCCATCGTGACCGTGCCCGAGTCCATCACGTAGCCACGGTCGGCCGCCTGCAGCGCGAGGCGCGCGTTCTGCTCGACGAGCAGCACCGTGATGCCCTCCTTCGAGATTTCACGCACCACTTCGAAGATCTTCTCGACCATGATCGGCGACAGGCCCATCGACGGCTCGTCGAGCAGCAGCAGCTTCGGCTTCGAGAGGATCGCGCGCGACATCGCCAGCATCTGCTGCTCGCCGCCCGAAAGCGTGCCCGCGAGCTGCGTCGCACGCTCCTTCAGGCGCGGGAAGAAGCCGAACATGCGGTCGACGTCCTTCTTGATCTGCTCGCCGTCGTTGCGCAGGTACGCGCCCATCTGCATGTTCTCGACGATCGACATCCGCGCGAAGATCCCGCGGCCTTCCGGCACCATCGCGAGGCCGCGCTTGAGCAGCTCGTGCGTCGGGATGCCCTTGATCGACTTGCCCTCGTACTCGATGTCGCCGGCCGAATACGCCTTCAGACCCGTGATCGCCTTCATCGTCGTGGTCTTGCCCGCGCCGTTCGCGCCGATCAGCGTCACGAGCTCGCCCTGACGGACTTCCATGTCAACGCCCTTGACGGCCTGGATGCCGCCGTAGTTGACCTGCAAGCCCTTGATTTTCAACATTGCCGCTGCCATCAGTGCACCCCTGCGCCGAGATATGCCTCAATCACCTTCGGATTCTTCTGCACGTCCTGCGGCAGACCCTCGGCGATCACCTTGCCGTAATCGAGCACCGTCATCCGGTTGCACAGCCCCATCACGAGCTTCACGTCGTGCTCGATCAGGAGAATCGTGCGGCCGTCCGAGCGGATCTTGTCGAGCAGGCGCGTGAGTTCGACCTTCTCGGTCGCGTTCATCCCGGCCGCCGGCTCGTCGAGCGCGAGCAGCTTCGGGTCGGTGGCCAGCGCGCGCGCGATCTCGAGGCGGCGCTGGTGGCCGTACGACAGGTTGCGAGACGTGTAGTCCGCGTACTGCAGCACGCCGACGTATTCGAGCAGCTCGATCGCGCGCTCCTTGATCTCGCGCTCTTCCTGGCGTTCGGCCGGCGTCTGGAACACCGCGCCGAGCAGCCCGTGCTTGGTGCGCACGTGGCGGCCCACCATCACGTTCTCGAGCGCCGTCATCCCGCCGAACAGGCGGATGTTCTGGAACGTGCGCGCGATGCCCGTCTTCGCGACCTGATGCACCGCGGTCGGCTTGTATTCCGTGCCGTCGAGCTTGAACTCGCCGGAGTCCGGCGTGTAGAGGCCCGTGATCACGTTGAAGAACGTCGTCTTGCCGGCGCCGTTCGGGCCGATCAGGCCGTAGATCTCGCCTTCCCTGATCTGCAGACCGACATCGGACAGCGCCTGCAGGCCGCCGAAGCGCTTGTTCACGCCCTGCACGGACAGTCGGATTTGTTTGTCGCTCATGTGTGTATCCCCTTGTCCGTCGATTAAGCGCGCACCGGCTTCTTGCTGGCGCGCTTCGCCAGTTTCGCGATCTTGTCCTCATGCTTCGGCGCGGGCCACAGGCCTTCCGAGCGATACAGCATGATGACGACCATCGCGAGGCCGTACAGCGCCTGACGGATCACTTCCGTATCGACGATGTCATGACCGAACAGCGCGTGCTGCAGCGGGCTCATCGTCGAGCGCAGGAATTCCGGGAAGATCGCGAGCAGTACCGCGCCCAGGATCACGCCCGGGATGTGGCCCATGCCGCCGAGCACCACGCAGGCCAGCACGACGATCGATTCCCAGAACGTGAACGATTCCGGCGACACGAAGCCCTGGAACGAACCGAACATCGCACCCGACAGGCCGCCGAACGACGCACCCATCGCGAATGCGAGCAGCTTCACGTTGCGGGTGTTGATGCCCATCGCCTTCGCCGCGATCTCGTCTTCGCGGATCGCCGCCCATGCGCGACCGATACGCGAGTGCTGCAGGCGCGTACACACCCAGATCACCAGCAGCGAGCACAGCACGAACAGGTAGTAGTACATGTAGACCGACGGCAGCTGGATCCCGAACAGCGAGTGCGTCTGCGCGAGGCTGAAGTCGCCGATGTGCACCGGATCGATGCCCGTGATCCCCTTCGGCCCGTTGGTGATGTTCACCGGACGGTCGAGGTTGTTCATGAAGATCCGGACGATTTCACCGAAGCCGAGCGTCACGATCGCCAGGTAGTCGCCGCGCAGGCGCAGCGTCGGCGCGCCGAGCAGGATCCCGAAGGTCGCCGCCAGCGCCATCGCGATCGGCACGATGATCAGGAACGGGATGTGCAGCCCGTTCGGCGCGAGCGCCGCGATCCACTCGAATTGCGAGGTCAGGTGCGGCGAGCTCAACAATGCCGCCGTGTACGCACCCACCGCGTAGAACGCGATGTAACCCAGGTCGAGCAGGCCGGCGAAGCCGACCACCACGTTCAGGCCCAGCGCGAGCATCACGTACAGCATCGCGAAGTCGAGCACGCGGACCCAGTAGTTGCCGCCGGCCGAGCCGATGATGATCGGCGCCGCGATCACGAAGACCGCGGTCAGGAGGCCGATGATGACCGTCTTGGTGGTGTTGCGCTCTTCGACGAGCGACGTCGAGGATTCGATCGGTTGAATGGATGTCATGTTGTTTGCTCCCTTCCGTTACGCGCGATCCGCGACACGTTCGCCCAGCAGGCCGGACGGACGGAACACCAGCACGATGATCAGCACGATGAAGGCGAACACGTCCTGGTAGTTACTGCCGAATACGCCGCCCGTGAGGTTGCCGATGTAGCCGGCCCCGAGCTGCTCGATCAGTCCGAGCAGCACGCCGCCGACCATCGCGCCGCCGAGGTTGCCGATCCCGCCCAGCACCGCGGCCGTGAATGCCTTCATGCCGGGGATGAAGCCCATGTAGAAGTGCACGTTGCCGTATTCGGATGCGATCATTACGCCGGCCAGCGCGGCGAGCGCGGAGCCGATCATGAACGTCGCCGAGATCACGAAGTTCGGGTTCACGCCCATCAGGCTCGCGGTGTTCGGGCTTTCGGCGATCGCGCGCATCGCGCGGCCGAGCTTGGTCTTGTGCACGAGCAGCAGCAGGCCGCCCATCACGATGAACGCCACCGCGATGATCACGATTTCAGTCACCGAGATCACGGCGCCGGGCGTCGTGTCGGTGGCCTTGATCACGTTGATCGGATCGGTCGGCAGCAATTGCGGGAACGGCAGCGGGTTGCGCGACCAGATGATCATCGCGGCGGTCTGCAGCAGGATCGACACGCCGATCGCGGTGATCAGCGGGGCGAGGCGCGGAGCGCGACGCAGCGGCCGGTAGGCGACCCGTTCGATCGTGAAGCCGACGAATGCACAGACGACTGCGGCGATGCCCAGGCCGATCGTCAGCGTCGCGACGTTGCCGAGTCCGGGGAAATGGTTCTGCAGCACGGTGATGGCCGACAGGGCGACCATCGCGCCGATCATCAGCACGTCGCCATGCGCGAAGTTGATGATGCCGAGAATGCCGTACACCATCGTGTAACCCAACGCGATGATGGCGTAGACACTGCCGAGCACCAGCCCGTTGAGAACCTGCTGGACGAAAATATCCATTTAAAGCTCCTTGGCCCGTGCTGCCGGAGGACGTTGCGCCCCGCGGGTAAGCGAGGAATCGCGCCTTCTCGGCGACACTGCGGGTACTAGTCGATACCGGTAAGGGTGGATCGTCCCGGCGCGCGCCGCCCGGCCTGTACGGCCGGACCTGCCGCCGGAGCGGATACAAAAACGGCACCGCACTGTTCCGGTGCCGTCATGAGTCCCGTCGCTAAATCGTCACGACATCGAGGACGGTGTTCGTGGCCTCCTTGAAGTCGTAGGGCAGCATGCCGAGACGGCCATCGTCCGGTTGCCCGGCATCCGTGCCTTGTCCCGTCCGGTGCGAGGCAAGCCCCGCACCCGGGCGGATTGGATTCCGTGCCCCGGTGCCTCGCGAGGCACCGCGAACGCCGCGCCCGACATTCGTCAGGACTGCGTCGGAATCCATCGTACGAACCAGACCGCGCGCCGCGACCTCATTGCTCGCGGCAACGCGCTGTTTCGTCGAATCGAAATGAAAGGGGACCGGCGACATCGGCACGCTGCCCGCATCGCCGGGCACCCGGGCCGGCCTGCGTCGATCGGCGCGCACGGTCGCTGTCACGCCACGACCGGCGGCCTGCTGTGCTGCAACCTGCGTGCCCGCTGCCTGGCCGTTCGCCAGGCCAAGCGCGTTGATTTCCTCGATCGCCAAACGTGCCCCGTTTTCCTTGTCCTTGCCCAATTGCGCGGTGCGGCACGCGAACGGTGCCGCACGACCGGTTCCGGCGACGCGCACGCCGCTGGCCGGCGGTGCCGCGAACGCCGCAGCCTCCCTCCCCGCCTCGTCGTCGCTCTTTTTGCTGCAGCCGGCAAGCATTGCAACCGGTGCGGCGACGGACATGGCGTAAGCCAACTTCACATGCATCGAGTGGTCTCCCGCGCCTTGCCAAAATCCGATTTCAAAGCCATTCAGGCCTGAAAACGGGCGCATTGTAACTCCATTTATAGGACGCCAATAATCCTGATTCGATGGGGTTTTCCTGCATTGCAACCAATTTTGAGAGACGCTTGGAAGCGCGCAGAGCAACCCGGTTGCACCATTGATCCGAATAATGGTTGCGATTGCGATTTCGACGGGCAAAAAAAAGCGCGCCGTCAGGCGCGCTTCGGTGTTCCGCGGGTGCGATGCGGCAATCAGGCGGCGGGCGGCAGGTTCAACCCGCGCGGCAGCGGAAACGACACGTTTTCCTCGATGCCGTCGAGCGCGCGCACATTGCGCACACCGAGTTCGCGCAGCCGTGCGATCACGGCCTGGGCGAGCACTTCGGGGGCCGACGCGCCGGCCGTCACGCCGATGCGACGCTTGCCTGCGACCCATGCCGGATCGATCTGGTCGGGTGCATCGACCATGTACGCGTCCACGCCGCGCTTCTCGGCCACTTCACGCAGGCGGCTCGAATTCGAGCTGTTCGGGCTGCCGACGACGATCACGACATCGCACTGCGGCGCCATGAACTTCACGGCGTCCTGGCGGTTCTGCGTCGCGTAGCAGATGTCCTGCTTCTTCGGCTCGCGGATCTTCGGATACTTGGCCTTCAACGCGCCGATGATCTCGGCTGCATCGTCGACGGACAGCGTCGTCTGCGTGACGAGCGCGATGCGTTCGGGATCGGCGAGCTCGAGCTTCTGCACGTCCTCGACGCTCTCGACGAGATGCATGCCGCGCTCGACCTGCCCCATCGTGCCTTCGACTTCCGGATGGCCCTTGTGCCCGATCATGACGATGTCGACGCCGTCCTGGCGCATCTTCGCCACTTCGACGTGCACCTTCGTGACGAGCGGGCAGGTTGCGTCGTAAATGCGCAACCCGCGCACGTCGGCCTCGTCGCGCACGGCCTTCGACACGCCGTGCGCGCTGAAGATCACGGTATTGCCGGCCGGCACTTCCTCGAGTTCCTCGACGAAGATCGCGCCTTTCTTCTTCAGATCCTCGACCACGTACTTGTTGTGGACGATCTCGTGACGGACGTAGATCGGCGCACCGTGCATCGCGATGGCGCGCTCGACGATCTCGATCGCGCGATCGACGCCCGCGCAGAAACCGCGCGGCTGGGCCAGCAGGATTTCGGCATCGGCGGCGACGGTCTGCCCGGACAGCGTATCGGTGGTGCTCATGATTACAGGATTCCGATGATTTTCACTTCGAACGTGAGCGCTTGGCCCGCGAGCGGATGATTGAAGTCGAACAGTGCCGAGGTTTCGCTGACTTCCTTCAGCACCCCCGCGTATCGGCCGCCGTCCGGCGCGTTGAACTCGATCAGCTCGCCCGGCGTGAAATCGTCGCCGACCATCCCGTTCTCGCGCAGCGTCGACAGCGTCACGCGCTGGAGCATGTCGGGATTCCGGGGACCGAACCCCTGTTCGGGGGCTAGCTGAAAAGTCGAATGGTCGCCGACCCTGAGGCCGATCAGAATCTGTTCCAGCGACGGCGCCAGTTGCCCCGCGCCGAGCAGCAGCGTGGCCGGCTTGTCGGTGAAGGTGTTGACGATATCGGCGCCGTCGGCGAGTGCCAGCCGGTAATGCAACGTGACGTGGGAACCGGGCTTCACTTCGGATAGATCGATGAGGCTCATGAATTACTCGTTCAGTCGGCGCCCGATACGGCCGAAAGGCCCGGCGCAAAACCAATATTGTAAGTCACCTGAGCGCGCAAGGCGGAAAGTGCGACGACGTCGCGCACACTGCCCGCCGCCAATGGAGTTTCAAGTATGCTGTCACCCTGCCCAGCCTTGCCGCCAGTCGAATGCCGCGACAGCACCGATCTGCCGGCCGATCTGCCGGCCGATCCGCCCGGCCGCGTCATCCCGATCCACCGGCGCAAGCACCGCCTGCGCGGCTGGCGGCCCGAGCGGCCACGCGAGCGACTGCTGGAGCGCGGGCCGGCGGCGCTGACCGACGACGAACTGGTCGCCCTGCTGCTCGGCACGGGCAAGCCCGGGCACGACGTGTTCACCACCGCCCGCGCCCTGGTCAAGCAGTTCAAGTCGTTGCACGGGTTGCTCGAGGCGACCACCGACGATTTCGAGGCACACCCCGGCATCGGCCCCGCGCGCGCCGCGCGGCTGGTCGCCGTCATCGAGATCGCGCGTCGCATGCTGAAGGAGAAAGCGCACGAGAAGCAGCCGATCGATTCGCCCGGCGCGGTCGAGGACTATCTGCGGCTGAAGATCGGCGCGCGTCCGTACGAAGTGTTCGCCGCGGTCTACCTCGACGCGCGCCACAGCCTGATCGACATGGAGGAAATCACGCGCGGCTCGCTGACGCGCATGGCCGTCTACCCGCGCGAGATCGTGCGCCGCGCGATCGCATACAACGCTGCGGCACTGATCGTTGCCCATAACCATCCGTCGGGCGCGGTGCAGCCGAGCGCGGAAGATCGCCGCCTGACCCGCGTGCTGCACGACGCGCTCGCGCTCGTCGATGTCAGGCTGCTCGATCACGTCGTGATCGGCACCAGTGATACTTTTTCGTTCGCACGGGCCGGTTGGATGTAGACTGTGCGGTTGCGGCCCGCCCAACGGCGCCGCAACGGTGATGCGAAATTAGGTTTGATTTTTCTGAACTTTTTCTGCTAGAATCGCCGTCTGTCTTTTTTCCAACCAGTTCTAGCCATCGAAGGGCCTTGTCTGTAAGGGCTTCGGCGTTCTGAGTGCAGCCATGGATCACGTGGCGGTACGATGGAACCTTCATCGGCGATCGAACCCCGAATTTAGCGTATTAGGAGTGCTCTCATGGCACGCGTATGCCAAGTAACTGGGAAAGCGCCGATGAGCGGCAACAACGTTTCCCACGCCAACAACAAGACGAAGCGCCGCTTCCTGCCGAACCTGCAAAACCGCCGGTTCTGGGTAGAGAGCGAAAACCGCTGGGTGCGCCTGCGCGTCTCGAACGCCGGCCTGCGCCTGATCGACAAGAACGGCATCGATTCCGTGCTCGCTGACCTGCGCGCACGCGGCGAAGCCTAAGCCCAAGGAGCACAATCATGGCAAAAGGCGCACGCGACAAGATCAAGCTCGAGTCGACCGCTGGTACGGGTCACTTCTACACGACCACGAAGAACAAGCGCAACATGCCGGAAAAGATGGCGATCAAGAAGTTCGATCCCGTCGTCCGCAAGCATGTGGAATACAAAGAAACCAAGATCAAGTAATCTCCGGTTTCTGCTAGCCTGACGGCGACCGAAAAGCCCCGCACATGCGGGGCTTTTTGTTTTGCGCGCACGCTCCGGCGCGACGCGGTATGCTCTCCCCTTTCCGCGGCCACGGCTGCCGGAACGCACAAGATCAAAAGCGTAACGATGGAGATGCAGCATGAAATTCGACGTGGCGATCGTCGGCAGCGGCCTGGCAGGGCTGTCGGTCGCACTCAACCTGGCCAGCACGCGACGTGTCGCGCTGATCGCGAAACGGTCGATGATGGAGGGCGCGAGCGATAACGCGCAAGGCGGCATCGCGGCAGTCCTCGATTCGGCGGACAGCATCGAGAACCACGTCGACGACACGCTGGTCGCCGGTGGCGGCTTGTGCGACGAAGGCGCGACGCGCTATATCGTCGAGCACGGCCGCGAAGCGATCGAATGGCTGATCTCGCAGGGCGTGCCGTTCACGAAGGACGACGCGGCCGAGCTCGGCTTCCACCTCACGCGCGAAGGCGGCCACAGCCACCGCCGGATCATCCACGCGGCCGACGCGACCGGCCATGCGGTGCTCGCCACGCTGTCGGCCCGTGCACGCCAGCATCCGAACATCACGTTCTTCGAAAACCACCACGCGATCGACCTGATCACGTCGGACCGGCTCGGCCTGCCCGGCCGCCGCTGTCACGGCCTGTACGCGCTCGACGTCGACAACGACCGCACGATCACGATCGAGGCGCCGCATACGGTGCTCGCAACGGGCGGCGCCGGCAAGGTCTACCTGTACACGACGAACCCCGACACCGCGACCGGCGACGGCATCGCGATGGCGTGGCGCGCAGGTTGCCGCGTGTCGAACATGGAATTCATCCAGTTCCACCCGACCTGCCTGTTCCATCCGTATGCGAAGTCGTTCCTGATTTCGGAAGCCGTGCGCGGCGAAGGCGGCCTGCTGAAGCTGCCCGACGGCACGCGCTTCATGCCCGCGCACGATCCGCGCGCCGAACTCGCGCCGCGCGACATCGTCGCGCGCGCGATCGACTTCGAGATCAAGAAGCGCGGGATCGACTGCGTGTATCTCGACATCAGCCACCAGCCGGAAGCGTTCCTGCGCGAACACTTCCCGACGATCCACGCGCGCTGCCTCGAATTCGGCATCGACATCGCGAAAGAGCCGATTCCCGTCGTGCCGGCCGCACACTACACGTGCGGCGGCGTCGTCACCGACCTCGCCGGGCGCACCGATCTCGCGGGCCTGTATGCGGTCGGCGAAACGTCGTACACGGGGCTCCACGGCGCGAACCGGCTCGCGAGCAACTCGCTGCTCGAATGCCTCGTGATCGGCCGCGCGGCGGCCGAGGCGATCGAAGCGGCCGGCTTCGATGCCGAAACGCCGGCCACGCTGCCCGCGTGGGACGAAAGCCGCGTGTCGGATGCGGACGAGGAAGTCGTCGTCGCGCACAACTGGGACGAGCTGCGCCGCCTGATGTGGAACTACGTCGGCATCGTGCGTACCGACAAGCGCCTCGAACGCGCGAAGCACCGGCTGTCGCTGCTGCGCGACGAGATCCAGGAGTACTACGCGAACTTCCGCGTGACGCGCGACCTGCTCGAACTGCGCAACCTCGTCGACGTGGCGACGCTGATCGTGAAGAGCGCGCACTCGCGCCGCGAAAGCCGCGGGCTCCACTACAGCCGCGACTGGCCGAACTCGCTGCCGAAGGCGCTGCCGAGCGTGCTCACGCCGCGCGCGCGTCGCTGAGCGGCGCGCCCTTCCCGGCTGCGGCCGCACAGGAAAAAAGCCGTTGGCGTTTGCGCGCCAACGGCTTTTTTGTCTGATCGAAGGCGTTCGGTCAGTCGACGATCCGCATCGAATAGTCCGTCGCGCGCACGTCCTTCGTCAGCGCGCCGATCGAGATGCGATCGACCCCCGTTTCCGCGAACGCACGCACCGTATCGAAATTGACGCCGCCCGACACTTCGAGCACGGCCTTGCCGTTCGCCACGCGCACCGCTTCACGCATCATGTCGAGCGTGAAGTTGTCGAGCAGCACTGACTGCGCGCGATGTGCGAGCGCCGTATCGAGTTGTGCAAGCGTCTCGACTTCGACCTGCACGGGCACACCCGACTCCAGCGCAAATGCCGCGTCGAGCGCCTCGCCGACACCGCCTGCCGCCGCGATGTGGTTTTCCTTGATCAGGATGCCGTCATACAGCGCGAGACGCTGGTTCTCGCCGCCGCCGACGCGCACCGCATACTTTTGCGCGAGCCGCAGGCCCGGCAGCGTCTTGCGCGTATCGAGGATCTTCGCGCGCGTGCCTTCGACGCGATCGACGTAACGACGCGTCGCGGTCGCGACGCCCGACAGCAGTTGCAGGAAGTTCAGCCCGTTGCGCTCGGCCGTCAGCAGCGCGCGCGCCGGCCCTTCGAGTTCGCAGACGGTCGAATCGGGCGACATACGATCGCCTTCGCGATAACGCCACTGCACGACGATCGCCGGGTCGATCCGGGCAATCACGGCCTCGAACCACGGCACGCCGCACAGCACGGCTTCCTCGCGCACGATGATGCGAGCACGGCGACGTTCGCCGGCCGGTACGAGCCGCCCGGTCTGGTCGCCGGTGCCGACGTCTTCCGCGATCGCATCGGCCACATTGCGCGCGATCGCATCGTCGAATGCCGCGCCGTACTGCTCGCGGACGATGTTGAAGAGCGGGGATACTGCGGAACTCGCGCCGCCTTCCGCTGGGCCGCCCCCAAGGAAGGTGGCCGCCCCCTCGGGGGGCAGTGAACGAATGTGAGCGTGGGGGCTATTCATTACGCAGCCCCCACGTTCGCGAACAGTTGCTGGTCACGCTGCAGATCGCCGCTCGCCTGCACGCGCTTCTTGTGCGCGGCTGCGAAATCGAGCATCCGGTCGATCGGCAGGCGTGCGCGCTCGCCGATCGCGGGATCGACGAAGATCTCGTTGTGACCGCGTTCGAGCACGTCGGCCAGGTTCGCGAGGCCGTTCATCGCCATCCACGGGCAGTGCGCGCAGCTCTTGCAGGTGGCGCTGTTGCCGGCGGTCGGCGCGGCGATGAAGGTCTTGCCGGGCGCCGCAAGCTGCATCTTATGCAGGATGCCGAGATCGGTCGCGACGATGAAGTGCGTCGCGTCGAGCTTGACCGCTGCGTCGATCAACTGCGTGGTCGAGCCGACCACATCGGCCTGCGCGACGACGTTTTCCGGCGATTCCGGGTGGACGAGCACCTTCGCGTCCGGATACTCGGCGCGCAGCAGGTCGAGTTCGATGCCCTTGAATTCGTCGTGAACGAGGCACGAGCCTTGCCACAGCAGCATGTCCGCGCCGGTTTTCTTCTGGATGTAGCTGCCGAGATGGCGATCCGGCGCCCAGATGATCTTCTCGCCGCGCGCGTGCAGGTCGGCCACGATCTCGAGGCCGATCGACGACGTGACCATCCAGTCCGCGCGCGCCTTCACGGCGGCGCTGGTATTCGCGTAGACGACGACGGTACGGTCGGGATGCGCATCGCAGAACGCCGAGAATTCGTCGACGGGGCAGCCGAGGTCGAGCGAGCAGGTCGCGTCGAGATCGGGCATCAGGATGCGTTTGTTCGGGCTCAGGATCTTCGCGGTTTCGCCCATGAAGCGCACGCCGGCGACGACCAGCGTCTGCGCGTCGTGGTCACGGCCGAAGCGGGCCATTTCGAGCGAATCGGCGACACAGCCGCCGGTTTCGTCGGCGAGTTCCTGCAACTCGGCGTCGACGTAGTAGTGCGCGACCAGCACGGCCTTTTCACGCACGAGCAATGCCTTGATGCGCGCTTTCAGCGCGGCCCGCTCTTCGGCGGACGGTGCATCGGGCACCTTGGCCCATGCCTGCCCCACACCGCACACGGTCCCTGCTGCAACGGGCCGGTCGTACTCGACGGGTTTGATCGTCGATTGCATCTCCATATCTCCTGTCGACCCGAGTTAGCGCTTTAGCGCCAACTCCGATCCCATCCCCTGCGTTCGCCCCGGAGCAACACTTCCACGTTGCCCCAAGCCTCATACCAATCCGGCCCTGCCGACCACCATTCAAAAACCGGCGGACCAAATAAAAAACCCCGCCAACGCGGGGTTTTTGACGTCCTTAGATTCTAATCGATTTCGAATCAGGCGTAGCGGCGCAGGCGCGTCGCAAATTCCTGCAGCGCCTTGATGCCGCTTTGTTCTGCGCGATGGCACCAATCCTGCAATTGCGCGAGAAGCTGTTCGCGCGATGCGGTCGAACGATCCCAGATCGCGGCGAGATCCTGGCGCAGCTGGAAGTAGGTTTGCAGCTTCTGGCTGTTCGCGAAGATTTCCGGCAGCAGCTTCTTCTGCGGCTCGTCGAGGCCGTCGGCGTCCTTGTGGAACCACTTGCGCGCGCCGCGCATCATCTGGTACTTCTCGCCGCCGATTTCCTTCAGGTGCGCGAGCTCCTGGCGGTACGCACGCTTCACGGCCTTGCCGTAGCGCGCCATCACTTCGTAGCGGTTCGACAGCACGGCCTGCAGCGTTTCCTGGTCGAGCACCGTCTTCGGCTTGTTCAGGCGCGGCGTCGGCGCGACCTTCTTCACCTTCGCGAGACCGAACGCCGACATGATGCGGATGTACATCCAGCCGATGTCGAACTCGTACCACTTGTTCGACAGCTTCGCCGACGTCGCGAACGTGTGGTGGTTGTTGTGCAGTTCTTCGCCGCCGATCACGATGCCCCACGGGAACAGGTTCGTGCTCGCGTCGGCCGAGTTGAAGTTGCGATAACCCCAGAAGTGACCGAAGCCGTTGACGACGCCAGCCGCCCAGAACGGAATCCAGACCATCTGCACGGCCCACACGGTCAGGCCGATCACGCCGAACAGCGCGACGTCGATCACCATCATCAGGCTGATGCCGAGAATCGGGTACTTCGAATAGACATTGCGCTCGACCCAGTCGCTCGGCGTGCCGTGGCCGAACTTGCGCATCGTCTCTTCGTTCTTCGCTTCCGCGCGATACAGCTCGGCGCCTTCGAGGAACACCTTCCAGATGCCGCGCGTCTGCGGGCTGTGCGGATCTTCCTCGGTCTCGCACTTCGCGTGGTGCTTGCGGTGAATCGCGGCCCACTGGCCGGTCAGCATGCCGGTCGTCATCCACAGCCAGAGGCGGAAGAAGTGGCTCGCGATCGGATGCAGCTCAAGCGCGCGGTGCGCCTGGCAGCGGTGCAGGTAAACCGTCACGCCGATGATCGTGACGTGCGTGACGGCGAGCGCGAACAACGCGACCTGCCACCACGAAAAATGCAGGAGCCCGTGGGAAAGAAAATCGAGCAGGGAATTCAACAAGGCAGTTACCTGTGATGAGAGCGACGCCGGCACGCGCCGAGCGTCAGAAAAATGAAAGCATACCGCGTGTAGACCAGAATTTTACTTCAACCGTTCCAAGTCTTTGTAAAAAATGAACATTTTCTTGCCCTGACGCAACAAACCCAGTCCATGGGCGGACTTGGAAAGGCCCGCGATCCGGTTCCGGCCGCGGGGTCGATACGATTGACGCCCGGCGCGCGTCATGCCGCCGGTGCGTGCCCGTCCACGGCGCCGTTGCCGGCCGTCACACCTGTGGCGGGAAAGGCGTCGGGCAACCCGACGACGCGCACTTCGCGCTGCGGGAACGGAATCGAAATCCCGTGCTCGCTGAACAGGCGCCAGATGTTCCGGTTCACGCTCGAACGCACGCCGGACGTGCCTTTCGCCGAATCCTCGATCCAGAAACCGAGCTCCAGGTCGATCCCGTCCGCTCCGAAACCCACCAGATACGGGGTCGGAGCAGGCTCAGCCAGCACGCGCGGTACGCCCTTGGCCGCATCGGCGAGCAGCGTGAGCGCGTGCTCGACGTCGCTCGTGTACGCGACCTGCACGGCAACCTTCGCGTAGCCGCGCGTCAGGTACGACGACTGGTTCTGCACGACGTCGGTGATCAGCTTTTCGTTCGGAATCAGCGTCTCGTTGCCGTCGAGGCCGCGCACGACCGTGTAGCGCGTGCGGATCTGCGTGACGACGCCCTGCAGGCCGCCGACGCTGATCGCGTCGCCGAGCCGCAGCGAGCGGTCGAGCAGGATGATGAAGCCCGACACGTAGTTGCTGGCGATCTTCTGCAGCCCGAAACCGAGGCCGACACCCACCGCGCCGCCGAACACGCCGAGCACGGTCACGTCGATGCCGACCAGCGACAGCCCGATCAGGATCGCCGCGAACACGAGCAGCGCGCGGCCGACCCGCGACAGCACGACCTTCAGGTTCGCGTCGAGCGTGCTCGCACGTGTGAGGCGATCCTCGAGCACCGAGCCGAGCCACATCGCGACCATCAGCGTCACGCACACCCACAGCGCGCCGGAGATCACCGACAGCAGCGTGAGATGCGCATTGGCGACGCGGAACTGCACGCTGTCGAGCCAGCCGAGCACGTCACGCTGGATGCCGAGCACGGTCAGCACCATCGCGGCCCACACGACGGTCGACACGATCTTCTCGACGATCGACAGCCATGCATGCGTGTGGCCGTCGCGCGCGAACACGCGCCGCGCAAAGAAGAACAGCACGTAGATCAGCCCGATGCCGAACAGCGGCACGAGCGCGAGCGACAGCAGCGACGTCGACATGAACGGGTCGAACGCGAGTTGCGCGCCGCCCACGAACAGGCCGCCGAACAGCGGGAACAACGCGCGCTTCAGGCTTTGCGCGCCCGCGCCGGGCGCACGTCCGGCCGCCCGGCGGCGCGCGTCGATCCGGCCGTGCACGAAGCGCGCGGCCACCCATGCGAAGCACAGCGCGCCGATGAGGATCGCCGCCTGCCAGATCATCACCGGCTGGTGGAAATCGCGGATGACCAATGCCAGCCGGTGCGACAGCAGGCGGCTCTGCAGATTCTCCATCGTCCGTCCAGCCCGCCGTTACTGCGCAGCGCGCCGTTCGAGCACCGCGGCGAAGAAGCCGTCGGTCGCGTGGCGATGCGGCCACAGCGACAGGTAGTCGCCCGTCTCGAGCTCGATGCGCTGGTCGTCCAGCACCTTCTGCGCCGGCACCAGCACGAACTCGGGATGGTCGGCCAGGAACTGTTCGACGATGCGTTCGTTCTCGGCGTCGAGCACGCTGCAGGTCGCGTAGACGAGCCGGCCGCCCTTCTTCACCAGGCGCGCGGCGCTCGCGAGGATCGACGCCTGCTTCGGCGTCAGCTCGTCGATCGCGGTGCGCGTCTGGCGCCACTTCAGGTCCGGGTTGCGGCGCAGCGTGCCGAGGCCGCTGCACGGCGCATCGACCAGCACGCGGTCGATCTTGCCGGCGAGCCGCTTGATCTTCGCGTCGTGTTCGCTGTCGATCAGCACCGGGTTCACGTTCGACAGCCCGCTGCGCGCGAGGCGCGGCTTCAGCTTCGCCAGGCGCTTCTCCGACACGTCGAACGCGTAGAGGCGCCCGGTCGAGCGCATCATCGCGCCCAGCGCGAGCGTCTTGCCGCCCGCGCCCGCGCAGAAATCGACGACCATCTCGCCGCGGCGCGGCGCGACCAGCGAGCACAGCAGCTGGCTGCCTTCGTCCTGCACCTCGATCGCGCCTTCCTCGAACAGCCTCAGGCGCGTCAGCGCCGGCTTGCCGACCACGCGCACGCCGAACGGTGAAAACGGCGTCGCGCCCGCATCGATGCCTTCCGCGCGCAGCCCGTCGATGACCTGGTCACGGCTGGCCTTCTGCACGTTGGCGCGCAGGTCGAGCGGCGCCGGGTAGTTCAGCGCGGCTGCGAGCTGCGCGAGCTCGTCGGCGTCGAAACGGGCCGACAATGCCTGGTGGATCCAGTCGGGCAGGTTCGTGCGGATGCGCACCGGCAGGCTCGCCGGATCGATCTTCGACACGTGCTCGAGCCATGCGGACTCGGTGTCGGACAGGAACGGCTTCAGCGCATTGCGGCCAGCCGTCTGCATCAGGCCGAGCAGCGTGAGGCGTCGCGCGGGCGTGCCCGTGCCGCTCTCGGCGAGATGCGAAAACTCCATCTTGCGGCGCAGCACCGCGAACACGGCCTCGGCGATCACGCCGCGCTCGGCATGCCCAAGCTTCGGATGCGCGCGGAAGAACCGGCTCGTCGTCGCATCGGCGGGGCCGGCGAACTTCAGCACCTCGGCCAACAAAGTCTCGGTCTGGCCGATCAGGAATCCGTGCAGTTTCATACGCCCTCACTCGTTTCGGTATGCGGTTGATCCGCGAAAATCCAGCGCGCCTCTTCCGGCGCCACCACTGCACGGCCGTTCTCGAGGCGCAGACGCCCCTCGATGAACCAGCGCACCGCGCGCGGATACAGCACATGCTCGACCGTCAGCACACGCTGCGCGAGCGCGGTCGCGTCGTCGCCCGCGCGCACGGGCACCGCGCCCTGCGCGACGATCGCGCCGCTGTCGAGTTCGGGAATGACGAAATGCACGCTCGCGCCATGTAGCGCGACCCCCGCGTCGAGCGCCTGCTGGTGCGTGTGGATGCCCTTGAAGCTCGGCAGCAGCGACGGATGGATGTTCAGCAGCCGGCCTTCGTATCGTCTGACGAATGCGGGCGTGAGAATGCGCATGAAGCCGGCGAGGACCACGAGATCGGGCGCGAATCGGTCGATCTCGGCGGCAAGCGCCGCGTCGAAGCTGTCGCGGCCGTCGAACGACCGGTGGTCGACCACCGCCGTCGCCACCCCGTGCGACGCGGCAAATGCCAGGCCGGCCGCGTCGGGCCGGTTGGCGATCACGGCCGCAACCTCGGCCGGCCAGCGTTCCTGCGCGCACGCGCGGACGATGGCCTCCATGTTGCTGCCGCGACCGGAAATCAGGATCACGAGTTTTTTCATCCGCGAATTTTACCATTCGCCCCCGCGTTTCCCCCCTTCTCGGCCGCCGGCCCGCCCGAACGTTTATAATCTTCTGCTTTGCGGCATCCCACCGCCCATTCCCCCGACGCTGCATCCGCTATCGTGAAAGTCTTCCGCGGCCTGCCCAACGCCGAGAGCCGCGCCCCGTGCGCGCTGACGATCGGCAACTTCGACGGTGTCCATCGCGGCCACCAGGCCCTGCTCGCGCGCGTGCGCGCGGCAGCGGACGCACGCGGCCTGCCCGTGTGCGTGATGACGTTCGAACCGCACCCGCGCGAATTCTTCAACCCGGCCGGCGCGCCGCCGCGCATCGCGATGCTGCGTGACAAGCTCGAGGCGCTGCGCGATCACGGCGTCGACCGCGTGGTCGTCGAGCACTTCAACTACACGTTCGCGAGCCAGTCGCCGCAGGCGTTCGTCGAACGCACGCTGGTGAACGGGCTGCACACGCGCTGGATGATGGTCGGCGACGATTTCTGCTACGGCGCGAAACGCGCAGGCACCTTCGACACGCTGCAGGCAGCCGGCGCGCAGTACGGCTTCGAGGTCGAGCAGATGGGGACGGTGGCCGGCAGCGACGGCACGCGTATCTCGAGCTCGGGCGTGCGCGCCGCGCTCACGGCCGGCGATCTCGATGCGGCCGCGCAGGCGCTCGGCCATGGCTATGCGATCAGCGGCCACGTCGCGCACGGGCTGAAGCTCGGCCGCGACCTCGGCTTCCCGACGCTGAACCTGCCGATCGCACACAAGCGGCCGGCGCTCTCGGGCATCTTCGTCGTGCAGGTGCACGGCCTCGGCCCCGCCCCGCTGCCGGGCGTCGCGAGCCTCGGCCTGCGCCCGACCGTCGACGATTCGGGCCGCGTGCTGCTCGAAGTCCACCTGCTCGACTGGCACGGCGATGCCTATGGCAAGCTCATCCGCGTCGAATTCCTGAAGAAGCTGCGCGACGAGGCGAAATTCGACGATCTCGAGGCGCTGTCGCGCGCGATCGCGCTGGACGTCGCGAATGCGCGTGCGTACTTCATCGAGCGCGACCGTGCGCCGGGCAGCCGCGCCACGGGCTTCGCGACGTCGGCCACCGACCGAATTAGCTGATCCGGACGGCGGCGCCCCGCGCCGCACCCTCGCGCCGCTCCCTTGCGCGCATCCCCGATTCACGACGCTCGCGCGTCCCCCGAGATTGAGATAGCGATTCCATCATGAGCAACAAGAAAGCCGATTCGAAACCGCAGGCCAAGTATCCGGTCAACCTGCTCGACACGCCGTTCCCGATGCGCGGCGACCTGCCCAAGCGCGAGCCGCAGTGGGTCAAGGAATGGGAAGAGCGCGGCATCTACGAGAAGATCCGCGCGGCCAGCGCCGGCCGGCCGAAGTTCATCCTGCACGACGGCCCGCCGTATGCGAACGGCGACATCCACCTCGGCCACGCCGTCAACAAGATCCTGAAGGACATCGTCGTCAAGTCGCGCAACATGGCCGGCTTCGACGCGCCGTACGTGCCGGGCTGGGATTGCCACGGGATGCCGATCGAGATCCAGATCGAGAAGCAGTTCGGCAAGTCGCTGCCGGCGGCCGAAGTGATGAGCAAGGCGCGCACGTACGCGACCGAGCAGATCGAGAAGCAGAAGGTCGGCTTCAAGCGTCTGGGCGTGCTCGGCGACTGGGCCAACCCGTACAAGACGATGAACTTCGTCAACGAGGCGGAAGAGCTCCGCGCGCTCGGCAAGATCATCGAGAAGGGCTACGTGTATCGCGGGCTGAAGCCGGTGAACTGGTGCTTCGACTGCAGCTCGGCGCTCGCGGAAGCGGAAGTCGAGTACAAGGACCGCACCGATCCGACGATCGACGTGATGTTCGCGTTCGCGGAACCGGAAAAGACCGCGCAGGCGTTCGGCCTGCCGGCCCTGCCGCGCGCCGAAGGCGGCATCGTGATCTGGACCACCACGCCGTGGACGATCCCCGCGAACCAGGCGCTGAACCTCCATCCGGAAATCGTCTACGCGCTGGTCGATACCGAGCGCGGTCTGCTGATCATCGCGGAAGAGCGCGTCGAAGCTTGCATGACCGACTTCAAGCTGACCGGCCGCGTCGTGGCGACCGCGCCGGGCGTGAAGCTCGCGGGCCTGCGCTTCCACCACCCGCTCGCGTCGGCTCACCCCGGCTACAAGCGCACCGCGCCCGTGTACCTCGGCGACTACGTGACGACCGACACGGGTACCGGCGTCGTGCACTCGTCGCCCGCGTACGGTATCGAGGACTTCGTGTCGTGCAAGGCGCACGGGATGACCGACTCGGACATCATCAACCCGGTGATGGGCGACGGCCGCTACATCGAATCGCTACCGCTGTTCGGCGGCCTGTCGATCTGGGACGCGAACCCGAAGGTCGTCGACGCGCTGAACGCGGCCGGCTCGCTGCTGCGCAGCGAGCACTACAAGCACAGCTACATGCACTGCTGGCGCCACAAGACGGCGATCATCTACCGCGCGACGTCGCAGTGGTTCGCCGGCATGGACGTGACGCCGCGCGACGGCGGCAAGACGCTGCGCGAAACCGCGCTGGAAGGCATCGACGCGACCGCGTTCTACCCGTCGTGGGGCAAGCAGCGCCTGTTCAGCATGATCGCGAACCGTCCTGACTGGACGCTGTCGCGCCAGCGCCAGTGGGGCGTGCCGATGGCGTTCTTCGTGCACAAGGAAACCGGCGAGCTGCATCCGCGCACGCTCGAGCTGCTCGAGGAAGTCGCGAAGCGCGTCGAGCAGTCGGGCATCGAGGCGTGGCAGACGCTCGACCCGCGCGAGCTGATCGGCGACGACGCAAACCTGTACGAAAAGAACCGCGACACGCTCGACGTGTGGTTCGATTCGGGCACGACGCACTGGCACGTGCTGCGCGGCTCGCACAAGGATCAGCTGCAGTTCCCGGCCGACCTCTACCTCGAAGGCTCCGACCAGCACCGCGGCTGGTTCCACTCGTCGCTGCTCACGGCGTCGATGATCGACGGCCGCGCGCCGTACAAGGGCCTGCTCACGCACGGCTTCACGGTCGACGGCGAAGGCCGCAAGATGAGCAAGTCGCTCGGCAACGGCATCGACCCGCACGAAGTCGCGAACCGTCTCGGCGCGGAAATCATCCGCCTGTGGATCGCGTCGACCGACTACTCGGGCGAGCTCGCCATCTCCGAGGAAATCCTGAAGCGCGTGACCGAAGGCTATCGCCGCATCCGCAACACGCTGCGTTTCCTGCTCGCGAACCTGTCGGACTTCGACTTCGCGCAGCACGCGGTGCCCGTCGACGAATGGCTCGAGATCGACCGCTATGCGGTCGCGTTCTCGCAGCAGTTGCAGACGGAGCTGCTCGGCCACTACGAGAAGTACGAATTCCACCCGGTCGTCGCGAAGCTGCAGACGTACTGCTCGGAAGATCTCGGCGGCTTCTACCTCGACGTGCTGAAGGACCGCCTGTACACGAGCGCGGCCGATTCGCGCGCACGCCGCTCCGCGCAGACCGCGCTGTACCACCTGACGCACGGCCTGCTGCGCGTGCTCGCGCCGTTCCTGTCGTTCACGGCGGAAGAAGCGTGGAAGGTGTTCCAGCCGGCCAGCGATACGATCTTCACGGAAACCTACTACGCGTATCCGGAAGTCGACGGCTCGGCCGCGCTGATCGAGAAGTGGGCGCTGCTGCGCGAGGTACGCGGCAACGTCACGAAAGCGCTCGAGGAAGCACGCACCGCGAACCGCATCGGTTCGTCGCTGCAGGCCGAAGTCGCGGTGCACGCGAGCGGCGCACGCTACGACGCGCTCACGAGCCTCGGCGACGATCTGAAGTTCGTGCTGATCACGTCGGCCGCGACGGTCGTCAAGGTCGACGACGAAGCACAGGAAAGCGTCGACGTGGCTGCGTCGAAGTACCAGAAGTGCGAGCGCTGCTGGCATTACCGTGAAGATGTCGGCGCGCATGCCGATCATCCGACGCTGTGCGGCCGCTGCTTCTCCAACCTGTTCGAAAACGGCGAAATCCGGAGCGCTGCTTAACCATGGCGAAAACCCTGTCGAAACCGGCCAGCGGCGCGCTTGCGCCCTGGCTCGGCATTTCGCTGATCGTGATCCTGTTCGACCAGCTGTCGAAGATCGCGATCCTGAAGACGTTCGCGTACGGCGCGCAGCACGAGCTGACGTCGTTCTTCAACCTCGTGCTGGTGTACAACCGCGGCGCCGCGTTCGGCTTCCTGTCGACCGCAGGCGGCTGGCAGCGCTGGGCGTTCACCGCGCTCGGCATCGCCGCGACGCTCGTGATCTGCTTCCTGCTGAAGCGTCACGGCCAGCAGCGGCTGTTCAGCCTGTCGCTCGCGATGATCCTCGGCGGCGCCCTCGGCAACGTGATCGACCGGCTCGTCTACGGCCACGTGATCGACTTCCTCGATTTCCATCTCGGCGCCTGGCACTTCCCGGCGTTCAACCTCGCCGATTCCGCGATCACGGTCGGCGCGGTGCTGCTGATCTACGACGAACTGCGTCGCGTGCGCGGCTCGCGCTAAACGCGCATACTCGGCGTCGACGGCCGGCTTCGCGCCGGCCGTTCCGTTTGACCCTTGGAGGCCTGAGTTGGCACACGCAGAACTCGCAGGAAAACACCTCGTTCTCGGCCTGACGGGCGGCATCGCCTGCTACAAGATCGCCGAGCTCACGCGGCTGCTCGTGAAGGCCGGCGCGACCGTGCAGGTCGCGATGACCGAAGCCGCCACCCAGTTCATCACGCCCGTCACGATGCAGGCGCTGTCGGGCCGCCCCGTCTACACGAGCCAGTGGGACGCGCGCGTCGACAACAACATGGCGCACATCGACCTGTCGCGCGAAGCCGATGCGATCGTGATCGCGCCCGCGTCGACGGATTTCCTCGCGAAGCTCGCGCACGGATTCGCGGACGATCTGCTGTCGACGCTATGCGTCGCGCGCGATTGCCCGCTGCTCGTCGTTCCCGCGATGAACCGCCAGATGTGGCAGAACCCGGCCACGCAGCGCAACGCCGCGCAACTGCGCGCGGACGGCGTGTCGGTGCTCGGCCCGGATTCGGGTGCGCAGGCGTGCGGCGAAGTCGGCGACGGCCGCATGCTCGAGCCCGAGGCGATCTACGAAGCGATCGTCGCGCACTTCGCGCCGAAGGTGCTCGCGCACCGGCGCGTGCTGATCACGGCCGGCCCGACGTTCGAACCGCTCGACCCGGTGCGCGGCCTCACGAACCGCTCGAGCGGCAAGATGGGCTTCGCGCTCGCGCGCGCCGCGCAGCAGGCCGGCGCCGACGTGCATCTCGTCGCGGGGCCGGTGGCGCTCGACACGCCGTGGGGCGTCTACCGTCAGGACGTGCAGACGGCGCAGCAGATGTACGACGCGGTCATGCATGCGGTCGCCGATGCCGATATCTTCATCGCGGTGGCTGCCGTCGCCGACTGGCGCGTCGCCCAGCCGGCCGAGCACAAGATGAAGAAGACGGCCGACCGCAAGATGCCCGAGCTCGCGTTCGTCGAGAACCCCGACATCCTCGCGTCGGTCGCGGCGCTGCCCGATCCGCCGTTCTGCGTCGGCTTCGCGGCCGAAAGCGGCGACCTCGACGTGCACGGCGACGAGAAGCGCAAGCGCAAGAACGTGCCGCTGCTGGTCGGCAACCTCGGCCCGCTGACGTTCGGTCGCGACGACAACGAAGTCGTGCTGTTCGAGGCCGCCGGCCTCACGCGCCTGCCGCGCGCACCGAAGGACGAACTCGCGCACACGCTCGTCGCGGAAATCGCGAAGCGCCTGCCCGACAACCGCCTGATCTGATCTCCCGCGCGGCGGCCGTTGCCGCCGCGCCCTTCCCGACTCATCCGACGACCGCATGAAACTCGACCTGAAGATCCTCGACGCGCGCATGCGCGACTACCTGCCCGCCTACGCAACCACCGGCAGCGCGGGCCTCGACCTGCGCGCGTGCCTCGATGCACCGGTCACGCTGCAGCCGGGCGAGACCACGCTCGTGCCGACCGGCCTCGCGATCCATCTCGCCGATCCCGGCTACGCGGCGCTGATCCTGCCGCGCTCGGGGCTCGGCCACAAGCACGGCATCGTGCTCGGCAACCTCGTCGGCCTGATCGATTCCGACTACCAGGGCCAGCTGATGGTCTCGACGTGGAACCGCGGCCAGACCGAGTTCGTGCTGAATCCGTTCGAGCGGCTCGCCCAGCTCGTGATCGTGCCGGTCGTGCAGGCGCAGTTCAACATCGTCGACGACTTCGCGCAAAGCGATCGTGGCGAGGGCGGCTTCGGCAGCACCGGCCGTCACTGAACGACGCAACGAAAAAAGGGGCCTCGCGGCCCCTTTTCCATTCCTTCGCCGTCATTCCTCGACGGATTGTGCGATCCGCGCGGGCGCCAGGTCGCGCTGCCGCGATTGAGCCACGATCGCATAAATCACCATCGCGACCAGCACGCCGAGCAGCACGGCCGACGAGCCGATCGTGCCGAGCGCGAGGCCGCCCTTCGCCACCGGCTTCGTCAACAGGTCACCGACCGTCGCGCCGAACGGGCGCGTGAGCACGAACGCGGCCCAGAACAGCAGCACGCCGGAGATCCGCGTGAAATAGTGCGCCAGCACGATCACCGCCAGCAGCCCGCCGATCAGCAGCGCGCCGCCACCGAAGCCGAGCCCTGAACTGTCCGCGAGGAAGTCACCGAGCGCCGTGCCGAGCGTGTTGGAGAACAGGATCGCGATCCAGTACAGCAGCTCGACCTTGCGCGTGCGAATCAGGTCGACCGACAGCGATTCGCCGCTCAGGCGCCACACGGCGAAGATCGCCAGCAGGATCGCGACGAGAATCGACGAGCCGGCCGCATAGCCGAGGCCGAGCGTGCGGTCCATGAAGTCGGACATCGTCGTGCCGGCCGTGCTCGTCGCGACGATCACGGCCCAGTAGATCGCCGGGCGATAGCGTGTCGTCCTGAGCTGCGCGCCCAGCGTCACGAGAAAGAAGCCGAACAGCAGGATGGAGCTCACCGCGTAGCCGACGTTCAGCGTCATCGACAGCAGGTCGCCGCCGGTTTCGCCGAGCGTCGTCGCGCAGATCTTCATGATCCAGAACGCGAGCGTGATTTCGGGAAGTTTGTTCATTCGAACCCCTTTTGCAGGAAAGCGGCGGGCCGGCGCGTGCCGGCCCGCCTTGCAGACAGGATCGAATGTAGTCGCCGCAGGCTTAACGCAACCTTAGCGAACGGGGAATCGGTGCGGGCGGCCGCGCCGTGACCCTCAACGCGCGTGCTGGTGCCGGTAATGCAGCGCGTACGCGAGCGTGAGCAGCACGACGAACACGACGCCGACCACCATCGTCATCCGGAATTCGCGCGTGAACGCGGTCGTGAACAGAATCGCCGCGACGAGGCCCGCGCCGAGCAGGCTGCCGAACGGATGCCCCCACATCCGGAATGCGAGCGCGGGGCCGCGATAGCGCGCACGGAAGCGCAGGTGCGTGACGAAGATCATCAGCCACGTGAACAGTGCGCCGAACATCGCGATCGCCATCATCACGGTGAACGCGGTGTCGGGCGCCAGCGCGACCAGCACGGCCGCAACCGCGACGCCGCTCGTCGAGATCCACAGCGCCGCGCGCGGCACGCCGTTCGTGCCGAGCCGGCCGAACACCGCGGGCGCGAGCCGCGCACGCGACAGGCTGAACATCATCCGCGTCGTCACGTAAAGCTGGCTGTTCATCGCCGACAGCGCCGCGATCAACAGCACGAAGTTGATCACGCCTGCCGCGTACGGCACATGAGTCGCGGCCATCACCTTCACGAACGGGCTTTCGTCGGTGCCGGCCTGCGTCCACGGCACGATCGCGAGCATCAGCGACAGCGTCAGCAGGTAGAACAGCACGAGCCGGAACACGGTCGAACGGAACGCGCGCGTGACCGCGTGCTGCGGATCGCGCGCCTCGCCGGCCGCGATCGCGACGGCTTCGATGCTCATGTAGCTGAAGATCGCGACGATCACCGCGACCCAGGTGCCCCACGGCCCCTTCGGCATGAAGCCGCCGTGCGCGGTGTAGTTCGCGAAACCGACGCCCGATGCGGCCGGCGCCGACCACACGAGATAGGCGCCGAGCACGATGAACACGACGATCGCCGCGATCTTCAGCAGCGAGAACGCGTATTCGACCGTGCCGTACAGCGTGACGCTCGCGAGGTTCACGGCGATCAGCACCGCGGAGAAGCCGATCACCCAGTACCAGCCGGGCACCGCCGGGAACCAGTACTTCATGAACACGGCGATCGCGCTGATCTCGGTGCCGATCGCGAACACGACCGCGAACCAGTACGCATAGCGCACCAGGAAACCCGCCAGCGGGCCGACATAATGCTCGGCATACGCGCCGAACGAGCCGGCCGTCGGATGGGCGACCGTCATTTCCGCGAGCGCGCCCATCAGCAGCAGCGCGATCAGCGCGCCGATCGCATACGAGACCAGCACGCTCGGGCCGGCGAGCCCGATCGCGAACCCGCTGCCGAGGAACAGCCCCGTGCCGATCGCGCCGCCGATCGCGATCATCGCCATCTGCCCAGACGTCAGCGCGTGGCGCAAACCCTGTTCGCGCGCGACGATGTCGTCGAACGTCCGTTGTTGTTGTGTCACTGCGTTGCCACTCCCCTGCACCACCATCGCGCCGCCGGCGCCAGATAAAACGAAACGGCGCGGAAAACCTCCCGCGCCGTTCGCATGAACTACCCGATTATCGCTTACTCGACTTCGACCGCCTCTTCGTTCGGCTTGTGCGGCGGGTTCCCGAGCTTGTCGAACGACAACTGCACCTTGTCGCCTTCGTCGACGTCGACCGTCACGTGACCGCCGTTCAGCAGCTTGCCGAACAGCAGTTCGTCGGCCAGCGCACGGCGGATCGTGTCCTGGATCAGTCGCTGCATCGGCCGCGCGCCCATCAGCGGGTCGAAGCCGTGCTTCGCGAGATGCTTGCGCAACGCGTCGGTGAAGAGCGCGTCGACCTTCTTCTCGTGCAGCTGTTCCTCGAGCTGGATCAGGAACTTGTCGACCACGCGCATGATGATTTCCTCATCGAGCGAGCGGAAGCTGATGATCGAATCCAGGCGGTTGCGGAACTCCGGCGTAAACAGGCGCTTGATGTCGGTCATCTCGTCGCCCGTTTCACGGCGCGTCGTGAAGCCGATGGTCGCCTTCTGCATCGACTCGGCGCCCGCGTTCGTCGTCATGATGATGATGACGTTGCGGAAATCCGCCTTGCGGCCGTTGTTGTCCGTCAGCGTGCCGTGATCCATCACCTGCAGCAGCACGTTGAAGATGTCCGGATGCGCCTTCTCGATTTCGTCGAGCAGCAGCACGCAGTGCGGCTTCTTCGTGACGGCTTCGGTCAGCAGGCCGCCCTGGTCGAACCCGACGTAGCCCGGCGGCGCGCCGATCAGGCGGCTCACCGCGTGACGCTCCATGTATTCCGACATGTCGAAGCGGATCAGCTCGATGCCGAGCGTGAACGCGAGCTGGCGCGCCACTTCGGTCTTGCCGACGCCCGTCGGGCCGGAGAACAGGAACGCGCCGATCGGCTTGTCCATCTTGCCGAGGCCCGCGCGCGCCATCTTGATCGAGGCTGCCAGCGCATCGATCGCCGGATCCTGGCCGAACACGACGCTCTTCAGGTCGCGGTCGAGCGTCTGCAGCTTGCTGCGATCGTCCTGCGATACGCTCTGCGGCGGCACGCGCGCGATCTTCGAGATGATTTCCTCGATCTCGCTCTTGCCGATCGTCTTCTTCTGCTTCGACTTCGGCAGGATGCGCTGGGCCGCGCCCGCTTCGTCGATCACGTCGATCGCCTTGTCCGGCAGGTGACGGTCGGTGATGAAGCGCGCCGACAGTTCGGCCGCGGCCGACAGCGCACCCGACGAATACTTGACGCCGTGATGCTCCTCGAAGCGCGACTTCAGCCCGCGCAGGATCGCGACCGTCTGCTCGACGGTCGGCTCCGTCACGTCGACCTTCTGGAAGCGCCGCGACAGGGCCGCGTCCTTCTCGAAGATGCCGCGATACTCGGTGAACGTGGTCGCGCCGATGCACTTGAGCACGCCCGACGACAGCGCCGGCTTCAGCAGGTTCGACGCATCGAGCGTGCCGCCCGACGCGGCACCCGCGCCGATCAGCGTGTGGATCTCGTCGATGAACAGGATCGCGTGCGGACGCTCCTTCAGCTCCTTCAGCACCGTCTTCAGACGTTGCTCGAAGTCGCCGCGGTACTTGGTGCCCGCGAGCAACGCGCCCATGTCGAGCGAGTAGACCTGCGCGTTCGCGAGGATGTCCGGCACTTCGCCGCGCGTGATGCGATACGCGAGCCCTTCCGCGATCGCGGTCTTGCCGACGCCGGCCTCGCCGACGAGCAGCGGATTGTTCTTGCGGCGGCGGCACAGCACCTGGACCACGCGCTCGACCTCGGGCTCGCGACCGATCAGCGGATCGATGCGGCCGTCCTTCGCCATCTGGTTCAGGTTCTGCGTGAATTGCGCGAGCGGGGTTTCCTTCTGCGCATTCGCGTCTTCGCCTTCCGCGTTCGCGTCGGCCGACTTCGCGGCTTCGCCGTTGTTCGTCTTCGCGATGCCGTGCGAAATGAAGTTCACGACGTCGAGGCGCGTGACGCCCTGCTGCTGCAGGTAGTACACGGCATGCGAATCCTTCTCGCCGAAGATCGCGACCAGCACGTTCGCGCCGGTCACTTCCTTCTTGCCGTTCGACGTCGACTGGACGTGCATGATCGCGCGCTGGATCACGCGCTGGAAACCGAGCGTCGGCTGGGTATCGACATCGTCGGTACCCGGGACGGTAGGTGTGTTGTCGTGGATGAAATTGCGCAGGTTCTGACGCAAGTCCTCGATGTTTGCCGCGCACGCGCGCAACACCTCGGCTGCCGTCGGATTATCCAGCAGAGCCAGCAGCAAATGCTCGACCGTAATGAACTCATGGCGCGCCTGGCGTGCTTCCATGAACGCCATGTGCAGGCTGACTTCCAATTCCTGGGCAATCATGCTTCCTCCATCACGCACTGCAGCGGATGCCCGGCCTGCCGCGCATGGGTAACGACTTGCTCAACCTTGGTCGACGCGATGTCCCGCGTATAGACCCCACAAACCCCTCGCCCTTCGCGATGGACCTTCAGCATGATCTGCGTGGCCGTCTCGCGATCCTTCTTGAAATACTCCTGGACCACCATCACGACGAATTCCATCGGCGTGAAGTCGTCGTTCAGCAGCACCACCTTGTACATCGAAGGCGGCTTGAGCTTCTGCTGCTTGCGTTCCAGGACGGTGCTGTCCTGCTTGTCCGGGATAATCGCCATACACCCATTCTAAACAACTCGGACAGGCCCGCAATCCTGCCATTACCCGACCGACCGGCCGGCGCCCTCCCCGGAATCCCGGAACACGCGATCTTCTTCGTGCCATACGAAAGCCGGCTGCGGTGCCGGCTTTCACGCGTGGCGCGGAACACGAACCGTCAGGGGAACCGCACCGGAACGTCGTGTCCGCATCCAGTATCCCACAAGCCGGGACGACTCGAACGCGTGTCACTCGAGCCTGGTATATGAGCCGATTATGCGGCTTTTCAAGACCTCGCGCTTGGCCGCGTGCTGCCAAGCAAAGCCGGAAAAACCCTGAAAATGGGTTCTTTACAACGTCCCTCTAAACGTCTAAAAATTCCACTTGACACTCCAATAAAGAGCGCCAACAATCAAGCTGGCACTTTTTTCAATTTGCCGGTTGGCAAAATGAAAGAGGCCGAGGTGAGCTTGTGAGGGGGGAACGGCTGCGTTTTTCAGGTCGTTTAGCTTTTCGAGCGTGCTCGTGGTAAGTAGCAGCGACTGTGTGACAGGGGAAGTAGGAAATGGCAACTGGTATCGTTAAGTGGTTCAACGACGCGAAGGGCTTCGGTTTCATCACTCCCGATGAGGGCGGTGAGGATCTGTTTGCGCACTTCTCGGCTATCACCATGAATGGCTTCAAGACGCTGAAGGAAGGCCAGAAGGTGAGCTTTGACGTCGTTCAAGGACCGAAGGGCAAGCAAGCGTCGAACATCCAGGCCGCATAAGGCATCGGATATCAGACGAAGAAACCCGGCGCATGGTTTGCGCCGGGTTTCTTTATTTGAGGCCGGCCAATCGATAATCGATTGGCCGGCCTTTTCGTTCAATCCCGATAATTGAACATACATTGTCTTGTCACGCGCGCAGATCGGATACTCATCCCGCGCGTGAAACATAATCACCGCCTCGTTACACGACCTTCAGCGTGCCCATCATGCCGAGATCCTCGTGTTCGAGAATGTGGCAATGAAACATGCGCTCTCCGGGCATGTCTTGCGTGACGAGAATCGTCACGGTTTCGCCGCTGCGCACGTTCACCGTATCGCGCCATGCACGGAACGGTTCGCTCGTGCGCGAACCGCCCGATTCGCGTTCGATCACCTGGAACTGCGTGCCATGCAGGTGGAACGGGTGATCCATGTCGGTGCCGTTGCGGATCGTCCAGCGCTCGACGTCGCCACGGCGGCTCGTCAACGTCGCGCGATGCGGCGCGTAAGTGTCGCCGTTGATCGTGAAGCGCATGCCGGCCGGACGGCCGTGCGCCGCGCCCTTCATCATCGCGTCCATGTCCATCTCTTCGCCGAACTCGACCGTCTTGTGCGCGACCGGCTCGCCCAGCGGCGGCACCGTGCGCAGGGTCGCCGGCAGCGCACGTGCGGCGGCCGGCGCGAATGCGACGTCGGCCAGCGCCAGCGCCGGATCGGGCGGCAGGCTGCCGTGTCCGTCATCGTGCGACATCGACATCTTGCGGCGGTCGTATTCAGCCGCCTGCAGCACGGCGCGCGACGCCCGGTCGCCGGCGCGGACCAGCAGCTCCGCCCGTTCGCCCGGCGCGATCAACAGCGACGTGACGCGGCGCGGCGCGTCGAACAGCCCGCCGTCGGTGCCCGCATGCTCGAACGTACGACCGTCGTCGAACGCGACGCGCAAATAGCGCGCGCTGCACGCGTTCCACACACGCCAGCGCTCGTCGCCCGCGACGTCGATCCGCGGCCGGCGGGCGCCGTTGACCAGCACGAACTGGCCCTCGCGGCCGTTCATCCAGTCCATCATGTCGTTCGGTGCAATCGTGCCGTCGCGCGCAAGCTTCAGGTCCGACACGAACAGGTTGCGCTCGGGCCAGCCCGCCAGCGGATCGTCCGCGGCGCGCACGACGAACGGGCCGGCCAGCCCGCGGAAGACCTGTTCGGCCGTCATCATGTGCGGATGCGGGTGGTACCAGTAGGTGCCGGCACTCCCCTTCGGCAACGTGAAGCGGTACACGCGCGACGCGCCGGGCGCGACGGGATCGGAAGGATTGCCGTCCTGGTCAGGCGGCACCGGCAGGCCGTGCCAGTGGATGGTCGAAGGCTGCGGCAGCTTGTTCACGAACTTGATCTCGACCGTGTCGCCCTCGCGCACGTCGATCAGCGGACCGACGACGGGGCCCTGCGTGCCCGCGCCGAACTGCCAGAACGTGGTCGGCCGTGCACCGTGCAGCATCGGGCGCGCCACGGGCTGCGCCACCAGCGTGGCCCGGAACGTGCCGGGCTCGCGGCCTTCGTTCGCGAGCGTGCGCAGCGCCGCGAGCGGCGCGCCGGCCGGCAGCGCGTCGGCGGCCGCGAGCGCGGCCGGTGCGGACTTGCCGTGCTGCCCGTGATCCGCCGTCCCTGACATGCCGGGCATGTCGTCCATCGAGTCCATGCCGGCCATGCCGGCGTGGCCGGCATGCTGCGCCCACGCGACGCGCGCGAACAGTGACGCGGCCGCGACACCGATGGCGCGCGACAGGAAGGTTCTCCGTATCATCAATCGTTCCTCGTTATCCATGCTGGGTCGCGCGGCCGCCGCGACGCCCGCGCCGGCCGGCCGAAGCGCCGATGCGCCGATGCGCGACGCAAATCCTGATGCCCGCGTCATCATAACCGCAGGCCAAAATCGAGACGCGCCGCGGCCGGCCGGGCGGCGATACGCCGCAGGGCTCGACAACGCCGCACCCGATTCGGCACGCAGCGTCGATCGGCGATCCACGGCTCTTCGCTCACGGCCGAAGCGCCACTCAACCCTGCCCCGGGCAGTTCCAGGCGGTCGCCTCGCGCCTGCCGTTCGGCTCCACCACGGCGCCGGTCACTTCGCCGATCCGCAAACCCGCCAATATTTCATGATGCGGAACAAGTCTCTGCGTTATAAAAATTCGTGGTGCAGGGCACAAAATCCCCGTTTCGCGATGCCAAAAAACGTTCCGCAATACAAAACGATGGAAATAATTATTTGTTTTTAAAAGAGAATTTTTGTTTAGTGAAGCCGTTCTACATGCACCATCCGAGCGGGCCGCGGACGTAGACTTTGTTCCATGCATTGACGCTTCGCCACGACGTTCGATACGGAACCCGGCGCAAGCAGCCAGTCGGGCCACGGCCGGCCAAGCCGGCAGGCGGCACACCAGAATCGCTTGTGATCAGAAAGGGAGAACGGAAATGAAGGGATTTCGCTTTGGTTCAGCGCTCGGGTCGTTCTACATCCTGCCGGCAAACGGCGGCTGGGAAGCGACGTTCGGCAACGCCTCGCTCGGCGCGTTCTCGTGCCCGGAAATCGCGGCCGACCGCATCTCCCGCGGCGACTGCGCGCAACCGTCCGAACTGGACACGGCGACGCTCGAAGTGCCGGACGAAATCGCCGAGTGGGAAATCGTTCACGTCTGAATGGCACATCTGCAACGACAAACGCCCCGGGCGACCGGGGCGTTTGTCTTAATGCCGGGCAGCGAACGGCTCAATCCGCCGCACCGGCCCATGCCTGGGCCCGCGCGATCGCGCGGCCTGCGTCAGGCGACCGCGTCGACGATGCCGTTCAGCGTCGCGCTCGGGCGCATGGCCTGGCTCGTCAGGTCGACGTTCGGACGGTAGTAGCCGCCGATAGCTTGCGCGTTGCCCTGCGCGGCCGCCAGCTCTTCCAGGATGCGCGCTTCGCTGTCGGACAGCGCCTTCGCCACGCCTTCGAACTGCGCCTTCAGCGCCGCGTCCTCGGTCTGCTCGGCCAGCGCCTGCGCCCAGTACAGGCACAGGTAGAAGTGGCTGCCGCGGTTGTCGAGGCCGCCGACCTTGCGCGCCGGCGACTTGTTCTCGTCCAGGAACTTGCCGGTCGCCTGGTCGAGCGTCTTCGCGAGCACGACCGCCTTCGGGTTCTGGTATGCGTTGCCGAGATGTTCGAGCGACGCGGCCAGCGCGAGGAATTCGCCGAGCGAATCCCAGCGCAGGAAGCCTTCCTCGACGAACTGCTGCACGTGCTTCGGCGCGGAGCCGCCTGCACCCGTTTCGAACATCCCGCCGCCGGCCATCAGCGGCACGATCGACAGCATCTTCGCGCTGGTGCCGAGTTCCATGATCGGGAACAGGTCGGTCAGGTAGTCGCGCAGCACGTTGCCGGTCACCGAGATCGTGTCCTTGCCCGCACGGATGCGCTCGAGCGAGAAACGCGTGGCTTCGACCGGCGTCATGATGCGGATGTCGAGGCCGTTCGTATCGTGATCCTTCAGGTAACGCTCGACCTTCGCGATGATCTGCGCGTCGTGTGCGCGAGCCGGATCGAGCCAGAACACGGCCGGTGCGCCGGTCGCGCGTGCGCGGTTGACCGCGAGCTTGACCCAGTCCTGCACCGGTGCGTCCTTCGTCTGGCACATGCGCCAGATGTCGCCCGCTTCCACGGCATGCTCGAGCAGCACGTTGCCCGCTTCGTCGGTGACGCGCACGACGCCGTCCGCCGGGATCTGGAACGTCTTGTCGTGCGAACCGTATTCTTCAGCCGCCTGCGCCATCAGGCCGACGTTCGGCACGCTGCCCATCGTGACCGGATCGAACGCGCCATGCTGCTTGCAGTCCTCGATCACGGCCTGGTAGACACCGGCGTAGCAGCGATCCGGAATCACGGCCTTCGCGTCGTACAGCTGGCCGTCCGGGCCCCACATGCCGCCCGAATCGCGGATCATTGCCGGCATCGATGCGTCGACGATCACGTCGCTCGGCACGTGCAGGTTCGTGATGCCCTTGTCCGAGTTGACCATCGCCAGGCGCGGACGCACTGCGTACTCAGCCTTGACGTCGGCTTCGATCGCTTCGCGCGTGTCGGCCGGCAGGTCCTTCAGGCGCGCGTACAGGTCGCCGATGCCGTTGTTCGGGTTGAAGCCGACCTTCGCCAGCACGTCCGCGTGCTTCGCGAGCGCGTCGCGGTAGAACACCGACACGAAGTGACCGAACAGAATCGGGTCCGAGACCTTCATCATGGTCGCCTTCAGGTGCACCGAGAACAGCACGTCCTGCGCCTTCGCGTCGGCGATCTGCGCTTCGATGAAGCTGCGCAGCGCGTTGCGGCTCATCACCGACGCGTCGATCACTTCACCGGCCTTCACGGCCGTCTTTTCCTTCAGCACCTTCTTAGCGCCGTCGGTCGTCGTGAGTTCGATCTTCACGCTGCCGGCATCGGCGATCAGCGCCGACTTCTCGCTGCCGTAGAAGTCGCCTTCGCTCATGTGCGCGACGTGGGCCTTCGACGTCGCCTTCCACGCGCCCATCTTGTGCGGATGCTTGCGTGCGTAGTTCTTGACCGACAGCGGCGCGCGGCGGTCGGAGTTGCCTTCGCGCAGCACCGGGTTCACCGCGCTGCCCTTGATCTTGTCATAGCGAGCCTTGACCGCCTTCTCTTCGTCCGTCGACGGATCTTCCGGGTAGGCCGGCAGCTTGTAGCCCTGCGCCTGCAGTTCGGCGATCGCGGCCTTGAGCTGCGGCACCGATGCGCTGATGTTCGGCAGCTTGATGATGTTCGCTTCCGGCTTCAGCGTGAGCTGGCCCAGTTCGGCCAGATCGTCGGCACCCTTCTGCTCGGGCGGCAGGACGTCTGCGAAGGCCGCGATGATGCGGCCGGCGAGCGAGATGTCGCGCGTTTCGACGGCGACGCCGGACGAACGCGTGAAGGCCTTGACGATCGGCAGCAGCGAATAGGTCGCGAGCGCGGGCGCTTCGTCAGTGAGGGTGTAGATGATCTTGGGCGAAGTGGACATGGTGGTCAAAGCATTGCTACGTGATTGTTGGACTGGGAGCGCCGGCGGGTAACCGGCGGGGAGCGACCGGGTCGGTCGCGAAAGGGGCGCGCCGGCTAGCCGGGCGGTGGTGTTGCGAGGGCCGTCATGTTCTACCTTGCAGGGGCTCCGGGCCGCATCGCGGCGCCGCGGCCCGCATGCCGGACCGCCCTGCCAACAAACCTGCCATCCACGAAACGCTCCGGCGCCGGCAGTAGGCGCCGGGGCGGCCGGACACGCGCCGGCCCACCCCGGAAGGGGTCTTACATGTTCTCGATCAGCACTTCACCGAAGCCCGAGCACGACACCTGCGTCGCACCCTCCATCAGGCGCGCGAAGTCGTAGGTGACGCGCTTCTGCAGGATCGACTTCTCCATCGCGGCGATGATCGTGTCGGCTGCTTCCGTCCAGCCGAGGTGGCGCAGCATCATTTCTGCCGACAGGATCTCGGAACCCGGGTTCACGTAATCCTTGCCCGCGTACTTCGGCGCGGTGCCGTGCGTCGCTTCGAACATCGCGACCGAATCCGACAGGTTCGCGCCCGGCGCGATCCCGATGCCGCCGACCTGCGCGGCCAGCGCGTCGGAGATGTAGTCGCCGTTCAGGTTCAACGTGGCGATCACGTCGTATTCGGCCGGGCGCAGCAGGATCTGCTGCAGGAACGCATCGGCGATCGAATCCTTGATCACGATCTCGTTGCCCGTCTTCGGGTTCTTCACGCGCATCCACGGGCCGCCGTCGATCAACTCGCCGCCGAATTCCTTCTGCGCGAGCGCGTAGCCGGCGTCACGGAACAGGCCTTCCGTGAACTTCATGATGTTGCCCTTGTGCACCAGCGTGACCGACTTGCGATCGTTGTCGATCGCATACTGGATCGCCTTGCGCACGAGACGCTCGGTGCCTTCGGTCGACACGGGCTTGACGCCGATCCCCGAGGTTTCCGGGAAGCGGATCTTCTTCACGCCCATCTCGTCCTGCAGGAACTTGATCACCTTCTTCGCCTGCTCGGAGCCCGCGGCCCATTCGATGCCTGCGTAGATGTCTTCCGAGTTCTCGCGGAAGATCACCATGTCGATCTTTTGCGGCTCGCGCACCGGCGACGGCACGCCCTTGAAGTACTGCACCGGGCGCAGGCACACGTACAGGTCGAGTTCCTGGCGCAGCGCGACGTTCAGCGAACGGATCCCGCCGCCGACCGGGGTCGTGAGCGGCCCCTTGATCGACACCACGTATTCCTTCAGCACCTGCAGCGTTTCGTCCGGGAGCCACACGTCCGGGCCGTACACCTTCGTCGCCTTCTCGCCCGCGAAAATCTCCATCCAGTGGATCTTGCGCTTGCCCTTGTAGGCATGCGCGACCGCCGCGTCGACGACCTTGATCATGACCGGCGTGATATCGAAGCCCGTACCGTCGCCTTCGATATAGGGAATGATCGGCTGATCGGAAACGTTGAGCGAGAAGTCCTTGTTGACGGTGATCTTGTCACCGCCTTCCGGAACCTTGATGTGCTGATACGGCATGATCGACTCCAGTGACGTGGCTGAGCAGGTGATGCTGGTCGAAGCTGCGCGCGCGGCGGGGGCGCGGCATGGCCACCCCGTGACGGCAACAGCGAGCCGCTATTCTAGCGCCCCAACCGGGCACTTCGGCATGAAGCGCGGCACTGCGTATCAAGACCCCACTTATGTCTTATATAAGACAGAGGACTTGCCGTTCCGTATTATGCATTAAGATTCCGCCATTTGCCATAGACCGCCCGCCCCCGCTTCCCGCGGCGCGCCGGGCGGACGCCCCGCCATGAACCTGATCGCCCTCAACAAGCCGTTCGGCACGATTTGCCAGTTTTCCGCGCACGAGACGCGGCCGTCGCTCGGCGACTGGGTCAAAACGCCCGGCGTCTACGCGGCCGGCCGGCTGGACGCGGACAGCGAGGGGCTGCTGCTGCTCACCGACGACGGCGCGCTGCAGGCGCGCATCGCCGAGCCGCGCCACAAGCTCGTCAAGCGCTACTGGGCGCAGGTCGAGGGCGCGCCCGGCCCCGCCGACCTGAAGGCGCTCGCGCGCGGCGTCGACCTCGGCGACTACGTGACGCGTCCATGCCGCGCCGAGTTCATCGACCCGCCCGACACCCTGTGGCCGCGCACTCCGCCGATCCGCTACCGCGCCGCGATCCCGACGACGTGGATCGAGCTTGCAATCACCGAGGGCAAGAACCGGCAGGTGCGCCGGATGACGGCGGCAGTTGGCTTCCCGACGTTGCGCCTGGTGCGCGTCGGCATCGGCGCACTGGATATATTCGCGCTCGGCATTGCACCGGGAGAAACAATCGCACTGCCGCCACGCGCACCGTGGGAGGGTTTCGCGCCCGCCGGATGACGAATTCGGGATAGGCGAATTTTTCGTCATCTTTTTCGTCAACCGGCTGCGAAGATCGCGCGTTAAACCACGCAGATGCCAACCTTAGCTATCCGGCATTGGCAGCCGAACCCGTGTTTGCGTCACGAAAGCGACGTTTTTATCGAATACGATTCGGCGCCCGCAGCGCAATGAGAAATTTCTCGAAGCGTCTGTCAACCGAAAGGTGGATGGCACCGTTAGACGACATGACTCCTATTGCCGGGTCATTTGGTTAATTAACTAAAGCTGAGGAACACAACATGAACAAACTGATCGCTGCTCTGGTCGCTGGTCTCTTCGCAACGGCTGCATTCGCACAAGCATCGGCTCCGGAAGCTGCTCCGGCTGCTGCTGAAGCTGCTTCGGCACCGGCTAAGCACGCTGCTAAGAAGCACCACGCAGCTAAGAAGCACCACAAGGCATCGAAGAAGGCTGCAGCGAGCGACGCAGCAGCACCGGCAGCTGCTTCGAACTAAGTAAGCTTGCTGTAATAAATAACGCAGTCAAGAACACGCAGTCTTGCCGTTCTTACGGCGTTGAAAGGCAGATCACCGCAAGGCGATCTGCCTTTTTCTTTTTGTGCCCGACGACGCGCATCGCGTACCATGCGGGTCTCGTTTTCCAGATAGGAGCCTTGCTGTGCAATTCTCCCTGCGCTCGTCGCTCGGCCGCCTTGCGCGCGCCGCCGTGTTTCCCGCCGCGCTCGCCGTCATGGCGTTCGGCATGCAGGCCGCCAGCGCGCAAGTGCCGCCCGGCGCCAAGCAGCCGAGCGAATTCCCGCGCGTGAAGCTGCGCGCCGGCATGTACGTGATCGACGCAGCCGTCGCCGCGAACGACCCCGACCGCGAACAGGGGCTGATGTACCGTTCGCAGCTCGCGCCGAACGAAGGCATGCTGTTCGTGTTCAACGAGAACGCGGTGCATTGCTTCTGGATGAAGAACACGCTGATCCCGCTGTCGATCGCGTTCATCCGCGCGGACGGCACGATCACCGACATCGACGAGATGAAGGCCGAGACGACCGACAACCACTGCCCGCGCAACAACGGCGTCTATGCGCTCGAAATGAGCAAGGGCTGGTTCGCGACGAAGGGCATCAAGCCCGGCATGAAGCTCGAAGGCCTGCCGAAGGCCCAGTAACGGCCATTGCCGCGGCACCGTGCCGCGCACCGACCGAAGCCGGCCGCCCGTTGCGCGCCGGCTTTTTTTTCGCCCGCCGGCGGTGGCGCCCGGCTTGATTCCGCCGCCGCCGGCCGCATCTGCAAAAGCCACGCGCAAGCGCTATGCTTTAAGTCTCGCTTGTCCAGCCCGGGCCGCCGCTGTCGGCCCGCTTACATCCGAACCTAAGGAGGTTCACGTGCCCCGCAAAACCCCCATCGAGCGCTATCGAAATATCGGGATCAGCGCTCACATCGATGCCGGCAAAACCACGACGACCGAGCGCATCCTGTTTTACACCGGCGTGAGCCACAAGATCGGTGAAGTGCACGACGGCGCGGCCACGATGGACTGGATGGAGCAGGAGCAGGAACGCGGCATCACGATCACGTCGGCCGCGACCACGGCCTTCTGGAAGGGCATGGCCGGCAACTATCCCGAGCACCGGATCAACATCATCGACACGCCCGGGCACGTCGACTTCACCATTGAAGTCGAGCGCTCGATGCGCGTGCTCGACGGCGCGTGCATGGTCTACGACTCGGTCGGCGGCGTGCAGCCGCAGTCCGAGACCGTCTGGCGCCAGGCCAACAAGTACAAGGTGCCGCGCATCGCGTTCGTCAACAAGATGGACCGCATCGGCGCCGATTTCTTCCGCGTGCAGAAGCAGATCGGCGAGCGCCTGAAAGGCGTCGCCGTGCCGATCCAGATTCCGATCGGCGCGGAAGATCATTTCCAGGGCGTCGTCGATCTCGTGAAGATGAAGGCGATCGTGTGGGACGACGAAAGCCAGGGCGTGAAGTTCTCGTACGAGGACATCCCGGCAAACCTCGTCGAGCTCGCACACGAATGGCGCGAGAAGATGGTCGAGGCCGCGGCGGAAGCGAGCGAGGAACTGCTCGAGAAGTACCTGCACGACCATGAATCGCTGACCGAGGACGAGATCAAGGCCGCGCTGCGCAAGCGCACGATCGCGAACGAGATCGTGCCGATGCTGTGCGGCAGCGCGTTCAAGAACAAGGGCGTGCAGGCGATGCTCGACGCGGTGATCGACTACCTGCCGTCGCCGGTCGACGTGCCGGCCATCCTCGGCCACGACTTCGCCGATCCGGAAAAGCCGGCGGAACGTCATCCGAGCGATGACGAGCCGTTCTCGTCGCTCGCGTTCAAGATCATGACCGACCCGTTCGTCGGCCAGTTGATCTTCTTCCGCGTGTATTCGGGCGTCGTCGAATCGGGCGACACGGTGCTCAACGCGACCAAGGACAAGAAGGAACGGCTCGGCCGGATCCTGCAGATGCACGCGAACGAGCGCAAGGAAATCAAGGAGGTGCGCGCGGGCGACATCGCGGCGGCCGTCGGGCTGAAGGAAGCGACCACCGGCGACACGCTGTGCGATCCGGCGAAGCCGATCATCCTCGAGAAGATGGAATTCCCGGAGCCGGTGATCTCGCAGGCCGTCGAGCCGAAGACGAAGGCCGACCAGGAAAAGATGGGCCTGGCGCTGAACCGCCTCGCGCAGGAAGATCCGTCGTTCCGCGTGCAGACCGACGAAGAATCCGGCCAGACGATCATTTCGGGGATGGGCGAGCTTCACCTCGAAATCCTGGTCGACCGGATGAAGCGCGAATTCGGCGTCGAGGCAACGGTCGGCAAGCCGCAGGTCGCATATCGCGAGACGGTGCGCACGACGGCGTCCGACGTCGAGGGCAAGTTCGTCAAGCAGTCGGGTGGTCGCGGCCAGTACGGCCACGCGGTGATCACGCTCGAGCCGAACCCCGGCAAGGGCTACGAGTTCCTCGACGAGATCAAGGGCGGCGTGATTCCGCGCGAATTCATCCCGGCCGTCGACAAGGGCATCACCGAGACGCTGAAGAGCGGCGTGCTCGCGGGCTATCCGGTCGTCGACGTGAAGGTGCACCTGACGTTCGGCTCGTACCACGACGTCGACTCGAACGAAAACGCGTTCCGGATGGCCGGCTCGATGGCGTTCAAGGAAGCGATGCGCCGCGCGAAGCCCGTGCTGCTTGAGCCGATGATGGCCGTCGAGGTGGAAACGCCCGAGGACTTCATGGGCAACGTGATGGGCGACCTGTCGAGCCGTCGCGGCATCGTGCAGGGGATGGAAGACATCGCGGGTGGCGGCGGCAAGCTCGTGCGCGCCGAAGTGCCGCTCGCGGAAATGTTTGGCTATTCGACGTCGCTGCGTTCGGCCACGCAGGGCCGCGCGACCTACACGATGGAGTTCAAGCAGTACGCGGAAACGCCGGCCAACGTATCGGAAGGCGTGATCAACGCGAAAGTGAAGTAAGCGCGGCGCGCTCGCGCGCTGCTGCTTGCAGGCAAGGCCCGTCCGGTTCCGGACGGGCCTTTTTTCATTCGCGCGCACCGCGCACACGGCCTTTTTTGATCGGCACGTCCCGGTTTTTTTTCGCGTGCCACAATGCATCGCGATTCATCAGATGGAACCATCCCGATGCCGCCCACCCCTGCCCTGCGCCGCCTGCTGATCCTCTATGCCGGCCTGATCGCCGCGAACGCCGCCGTCTGGCTGTGGGCGCTCGCCGTGTTGCGCGATCATCCGCTGCTGCTCGGCACCGCGGCGATCGCATACGGGCTCGGGCTGCGTCATGCGGTCGACGCCGATCACATCGCCGCGATCGACGTTGCAACGCGCAAGCTGATGCAGGAAGGCCAGCGTCCGGTGAGCGTCGGGCTGTTCTTCTCGCTCGGTCATTCGACGATCGTGATCGCCGCGACGCTCGGCATCGCGCTGACCGCGTTCGCGCTGCGCGACCGGTTCGACGCATTCCGCGAGATCGGCGGCACGATCGGCACGGCGGTGTCGGCCACCTTCCTGCTCGTGCTCGCGTGCGTGAACCTGGTGATCCTGCGCGACGTGTGGCGGCGCTATCGCGGCACGCACGGGCATGCGCACGATGCCGCGCATGTGCACCGCCCCGCCGGGCTCGTGTCCCGGCTGCTGCGACCGCTGTTCCGGTTCGTGTCGAAGAGCTGGCACATGTATCCGGTCGGCGTGCTGTTCGGGCTCGGTTTCGATACTGCAACCGAAATCGGCCTGCTCGCGATCGCCGCCGCACAGGCGAGCCAGGGGCTGCCGGTCTATACGGTCATGCTGTTTCCCGCGCTGTTCACCGCCGGCATGACGCTGATCGACTCGACCGACAACGTGCTGATGATTCACGCGTACGGCTGGGCGATGGACGATCCGCAGCGCAAGCTGCTCTACAACGCGAGCATCACGTTCGTGTCGGCGGCCGTCGCACTGGCGATCGGCGGGATCGAGGCAGCCGGCCTGCTGGCCGACAAGCTGTCGCTGACGGGCCCCGTGCGCGACGCGCTCGATGCGCTCGGCGAACGCTTCGGCTCGATCGGCTACGGCATCGTCGCCCTGTTCCTCGTCTGCTGGATCGCGTCGATCCTGTTCCACCGCTGGCAGCGTGCGGCCGATGCGCCCGCGCGCTGAACATAGCTCAGACGTTTCATTCCGGAAACAAAACTCCCCCCAAGGCGTTGCAGGCGCCGTCGCGCACTCGCGTGCGCCTTGCGCGACGGGCGCAAGCGGCCGGTGGCACGGATCTCGCAGATAGGGATTCGCACGGCGGGCCCGCATACCGTTCCGCGCTCGCGGCTGGCGTCCAGCGCCCGCCCGGACGCGATCGGCTGCCGACAGGACTACGAATCTTTACCGGCCCCCTGCACCACACCTAGATAGCCGCGCGGCGACGAGGCATCGCGCGCATGGGGAGGCCATGATGCTCAAGAAGAAACAACCGTTCCGTACGCCGGGACGGCGCTATCGCGCAACCTTGTTCGCCGCAGCCGCGTTCGCGTGCTGCTGCTCGTATGCCGTCGCACAGGATGCGACACCGGACGCCGCGGCCGATGCAGTTGCCAGCGCGGACGCCATCATGACGCTGGTCGACGATGCTTCGCCTTGCGCAGCCAATCCGTCGGCGTGCGCGGTGCACGTTTTCGCCGGCGGGCGCGTGGGCGGAAATGGCGCAGGCTCGGGCGGCAATGGCAGCGGCGGCAGCCCCGGTAGCGGAAACGGGAACGGCAGCGGGAACAACGGCAACGGTACCGTCGGGCCTGCTGGTGTCGGCGGAACGACAAGCGGAACATCCGGCGGCACGAGTGGTTCAGGTGGCTCGGGCCGCGGAGGCAATGCGTCCGGCAGCGGGGGTTCGGGCGGTGGTTCTTCCGGTGGCGGCACTTCGGGTGGTGGCACTTCGGGTGGTGGCACTTCGGGTGGCGGCACTTCGGGTGGCGGCACTTCGGGTGGCGGCACTTCGGGTGGCGGTACTTCGGGTGGCGGTACTTCCGGCGGCGGTACTTCCGGTGGTGGCACTTCCGGCGGCGGCACCGCCGGTGGCGGTACCTCGGGTGGCGGTACCTCGGGTGGCGGTACTTCCGGTGGCGGCACTTCGGGTGGCGGCACCTCCGGTGGCGGTACTTCGGGCGGCGGTACCTCCGGTGGCGGTACCTCGGGAGGCGGCACTTCCGGTGGTGGAACTTCAGGCGGCGGAGGTCACGGCGGACATGGTGGCCATGGCGGTGGTGGTGGTGACGGTGATGGCGGCGGTCACGGCAACGGCGGCCATGGGAACGGTGACGGCGGCGGTCACGGCAACGGTGGCGGCCATGGCGACGGCGATGGCGGTGGTGACGGCAACGGTGGTGGCCATGGCGACGGCGATGGCGGTGGTCACGGCAACGGTGGTGGCCATGGTGACGGCGGTGGCGGCGGCCACGGCAACGGTGGTGGCCATGGCGACGGCGGTGGCGGTGGTCACGGCAACGGTGGCGGCCATGGCGACGGCGATGGCGGTGGTCACGGCAACGGTGGTGGCCATGGCGACGGCGATGGCGGTGGTCACGGCAACGGTGGTGGCCATGGCGACGGCGGTGGCGGCGGCCACGGCAACGGTAGTGGCCATGGTGACGGCGGTGGCGGCGGCCACGGCAACGGTGGTGGCCATGGTGACGGCGGTGGCGGCGGCCACGGCAACGGCGGTGGCCATGGCGACGGCGGTGGCCACGGTAACGGTGGTGGCAACGGCAATGGAAACGGCAGTGGCGGCGCCGGCAATGGCGGGGCCAACGGTGTCGGCAACGGTCGCGGCAATGGCAATGGCGCCGGCGGCAACAGCGGCTCGGGCAACGGCGGCGGTACCGGCAGCAACGGCGGCCACGGTAACGGCGGTGGCAACGGCAATGGAAACGGCAGTGGCGGCGCCGGCAATGGCGGGGCCAACGGTGTCGGCAACGGCCATGGCACCGGGAACGGCAACGGCGGCGGTCACGGCAACGGCGGATCGTCAGGAGGCCACCACTGACCTGCTGCGTTGATCCGCGGGTATCGTCAGAGCATCTCGAGCGCGCGCTTGCTGCGTGGCGGACGGAAGTAAGCGTCAAGCTGCGCGCGCTCGTCATCGCTGAGCACGAAATCGAGCGCGGCCCGGTTGTCGCGCACGTGTTCGAGCCGCGATGCCTTCGGGATCGCGAACACCCCCGGCTGCGCGAGCACCCACGCGAGCGCGACGCGCATCACCGACACGCCGCGCTGCCGCGCGATCTCGTCGAGCGGCGAGTGCTTCGGCAGCCGCCCGTGATCGACCGGACTGTAGGCCATCGCCGGCATCCGGTGCTCGGCAAGCCACGGCAGCAGGTCGAACTCGGGGCCGCGCCGCGCGATGTTGTAAAGGATCTGGTTGGTCGCGCACGCACCGCCACCGGCTTCATCGACGAGCTCGGCCATGTCGGCCGTATCGAAATTGCTGACGCCCCAGTGACGGATCTTGCCCGCGCGCCGCAGCGCCTCGAAGCCTTCGACCGTCTCCTCGAGCGGCACCGAGCCGCGCCAGTGGAGCAGGTACAGGTCGAGGCGATCGGTACGCAGGCGCTCGAGGCTCGCATCGCACGCGGCGACGACGCCGCGCCGGCTCGCATGGTGCGGATAGACCTTGCTGACGAGGAACACGTCGTCGCGCAAGCCCGCGAGTGCTTCGCCCACCAGCTCCTCGGTCGCGCCGTCACCGTACATCTCGGCCGTATCGACCAGCGTCATCCCGAGCGCGACGCCTTCGCGCAGCGCCGCGATCTCGTCTGCGCGCCGGCCCGGCCGTTCGCCCATTTCCCACGTGCCCAGGCCAAGCTTCGGAATCGTCTCGCCGTCCGGCAGGACGACCGTGGCGATCGTGTCTGTCATGCGTTCCTCGTTGCGGATTCGTGGCCGCGCACCGCGGCCCAGCCATGGAATACGACGCATCAGTGTAGTCAATCGGCGCGCCATTCACCTATTGCACGGCAAAAACCGGCTATAACGGCGCCACGTGATGACTTAGAATGGCCGCAATCAGATCGATACCCACTCCATGAAGGCATCCACGGACGACCGCTGGCAGGACCTGCGCCCCGACCCCGACAACGACACGCCGCTCTACCTGCAGCTCGCCCGCAAGCTCGGCGATGCGATCCACGACAACCGCTGGACGGCCGGCGAGGCATTGCCCTCCGAGCGCGTGCTGTCCGATGCGCTCGGCGTCTCGCGCATCACCGCGCGCAAGGCGATCGCGCTGCTCGTCGAGCAAGGCCTGATTCGCCGCACGCAGGGCGCCGGCAATTTCATCCAGCCGCGCTACGAAGATCCGCTGTCGCGGCTGTCGAGCTTCAGCGAAATGCTCGAACGGCGCGGCTTCAAGCCGAGCTCGCAATGGCTCGCGCGCGAGATCCAGCCGGCGAACCGCGACGAAGTGATCCAGCTCGGGCTGTCGCCGGCCGCATCGGTCACGCGCCTGAAGCGCCTGCGACTCGCCGACGGCATCGTGATGGCCGTCGAGAATTCGACGTTCCCCGCGACGCTGATCCCCGATCCGCAGGCGATCGGCGGCTCGCTGTACAGCTATCTCGAAGCGCGCGGCACGCCGATCGTGCGCGCGCTGCAGCATTTCCGCGCGGTCAACGCGACCGACGAGATCGCCGAGCAGATGGGCATCGCGCCGCACGACGCGCTGCTGCTGATCACGCGGATCGGCTATACGTCGGACCAGCGCGCGATCGAACTGACCGACACCTACTGCCGCAACGACTACTACGACTTCGTCGTCGAGCTGCGCAAGTAACGCCCGCCGTGCCGCCGGCGCTCACAGCCAGCGCGCCTCATCGGTGCCGAGCGGCACGGGCGGGCGCGCAAGCGACGGCGGGGTCGCCGACAACCGCTCTGCCGGCCGCACCGCGTCGAGCGTGCCGAACGGCGACGCGATGCGCTCGATCCGGTCGCGCACGTCGGTATGCGCGAGATCGGGTGCCTGCAAGCCGTCCGGCACGATGCCGAACGACTGCAGCCAGCGTCCCGTCTGCGCGAGCGACAGCCGCACGTGCCAGCTTCCCCCTTCGCGCGCCCGGCGCGCGAGCGCGATCATCGCGCCGAACGCCGCGAGATAACCCGTTGCGTGATCGAGCGCCTGGCACGGCAGGTGGCGCGGCGCGTCCGCATGCGCGGCCTGCTGCTCCTGCCACGCGATCCCGCTCGCCGACTGCACGAGGCTGTCGAAGCCGCGCCGCTGCGCCCACGGCCCCGCATGCCCGTACGCAGATATCGACACGTACACGATGCCTGGGCGCCGCATCGCCAGTGCGTGCGGCGCGAAGCCGCGCGCCGCGAGCGCGCCCGGCCGGTACGACTGCAGGAACACATCCGCGTCGTGTGCGAGCGCGTGCAGCGTATCGATGCCCGCCGCATCGCGCAAGTCGATCCACGTCGAACGCTTGCCGCGCCCGTTGTCGATCACGAGCGGCGCGATGTTCGGCAGGTGCGGACCGTTGACGAGCAGCGTCTGCGCGCCGTGCGACGCCAGCGTGCGGCCCGCGACCGGCCCCGCAATGATGCGCGTGAGATCGAGCACACGCACACCCGTGAGCGGCTGGGCGGCTTCGCCTCGACCGATCGGCTCGACCGGTGCATCGCCGATCCGCTCGATCTCGAACAGCGGCAGCGACGCGATCGCGCGCGCCTGCTCGAGTGACGCCCACTCGTCAGGTGTTCTGATCAATGCGGCACACAGCCCGGCGTCGGCCAGCGCGGTATCGAGTGTCGCACCGTCCCACGTGCGGATCGCCGCGGCGACATCGTCCCGCTGCGCGCCGCAGCCAAGCACGTCGAGAATGCCGCTCAGGTGATGCGGGAAGTTCGCGTGCAACTGGATCCAGCGTCTGTCGCCCGTCTCGAAGAAGCCCGTCACCGGATGACGCAACTCCGGCGGCGGACCATCGTCCACGCGCAGGTAGCGTTCGCTGCGGAATGCGACGAGCGCGTCGCGCACCGACACGTCGACGGATTGCGCAACACCCGTGCGAAGCCGGTGGCATTCGGCCGCCGCGAGCCCGGCTGCCGCGATCGTCGCCGCGGCCAGCGTGCCGACCCGGAAGGTCGACGGCAGCGTCGGGTCCTGCCCTGTTACGGTCGCACGGGCCAGCGCGCCGGGGTCGCCGTGTGCGAGCCGCCACAGATGCGCCAAAGCAAGTTCGGGGGTCATGGCCGAATGGGCGGTGAGAAAGACAACATCGAGTCTAGGATCGGCGGCAACCGCGAGCAATCCTGATTGCATGAATCCGCACATCACGCACGGTCGTATCCCCTGCGTTCCGGCAGAAACGGCCGACCTCACCCCTTCCAGTGCGCAAGAAACCTGCCGGTATCCTCGATACCGGTGTGAACCCCTGCACGTGTGAACCGCGACCTGCTGCGCTCACTACCGGATCGCGCAACAGGGTACCGCTAGCCTCACGCGAATCGAGCGCGGCTGCCCGCACGCTGCCGTGCCGACGCGAAACGCTCCCGCGCGAGCGTCGAACGTTCGCTCGACCGGGACGTACCGGAGCCGGACTCGCAGATCACGCAGATCACGCAGATCGCCGCATGACCACACGGCCGGCTGGATCACGCATGCGTTCGAACAATGCACAGACGGAGCGCTGATCCCGCCCCGGGCGCGCTACGTCGGCAACGACGCGGGCGCGTGACGCCGGCCGTCGCGCCACGCGACGAGCGGCCTCCACCACGCCTGCGCGGCGCGCCTCGCCGGCACCTCGAGCGGACCGAACGCAAACGTCGCACCCAGCGACCCCGCGCTGACCCATACGCGCATGCCGCGCGTCAGCATCAACGAATCCCCGGCACCAAGCCAGTGATCGTCGGGCAAGCCCTCGATCGTCACCCAGATCTCGCCGTCGGCCACCTCCAGCGAGGTGCGATCGACGATCCGCCAGCGACCGGCCGGCTCGTCGCCATCGATCACATAAAGTCGCAGTTCGCGCATGGCAGCCTCCTGGTCGCACGGATCCGATGGCATCAGTATTTCGGACAGTGGCAGCACGCGGACAGATACGGATGCAGACACTTTTGGCTGAACTGTACTGGTCGATCGACGGAGACGGGGCACCCGCCGGCCGGGACTGCGCGCCGTCCTTGCGCCGAACCGGCACGACGCGACGGCTTTCCCTACAATGTCGGCTGTCCCGCGCCCCCCTTCCGCCCCCATGTTCCAGCGCCCGCCTGCCGCCGCTCCCGGCGAAAAGAACCTCACCGTGATGCTCTGGCTCGTCGCAACGGGCTTCTTCATGCAGACGCTCGATGCGACCATCGTGAACACGGCGCTGCCGTCGATGGCCGCGAGCCTCGGCGAATCGCCGCTGCGGATGCAGTCGGTCGTGATCGCGTACTCGCTGACGATGGCGGTAATGATCCCGGTCTCGGGCTGGCTCGCCGATACCTTCGGCACGCGGCGTGTGTTCTTCAGCGCGATCCTGGTGTTCTCGCTCGGCTCGCTGCTGTGCGCGAATGCGCATTCGCTCACGCAACTTGTCGCGTTCCGCGTCGTGCAGGGGGTCGGCGGCGCGATGCTGCTGCCGGTCGGACGGCTCGCGGTGCTGCGTACCTTTCCGGCCGAGCGCTACCTGGCCGCGCTGTCGTTCGTCGCGATTCCCGGCCTGATCGGTCCGCTGATCGGGCCGACGCTCGGCGGCTGGCTCGTGAAGATCGCGTCGTGGCACTGGATCTTCCTGATCAACGTGCCGGTCGGCGTCGCGGGCTGCATCGCGACCTTCTATTCGATGCCCGATTCGTGCAACCCGGCCGTCGGCCGCTTCGACCTGAAGGGCTATCTGCTGCTGACGATCGGCATGGTCGCGATCTCGCTGTCGCTCGACGGGCTCGCCGATCTCGGGATGCAGCACGCGGCCGTGCTCGTGCTGCTGATCCTGAGCCTCGCGTGCTTCGTCGCGTACGGGCTGTATGCGGTGCGCGCGCCGCAACCGATCTTCTCGCTCGAGCTGTTCCGGATCCATACGTTCAGCGTCGGGCTGCTCGGCAACCTGTTCGCGCGGATCGGCAGCGGCGCGATGCCGTACCTGATCCCGCTGCTGCTGCAGGTGAGCCTCGGCTACTCGGCGTTCGAGGCCGGGCTGATGATGCTGCCGGTGGCCGCCGCCGGGATGTTCTCGAAGCGGATCATCACGGGCCTGATCACGCGGCACGGCTATCGCAAGGTGCTGCTCGCGAACACGATCATGGTCGGCGTGATGATGGCGAGCTTCGCGCTGATGCGCGACACGGTGCCCGTCTGGGTGAAGGTCGTGCATCTCGCGCTGTTCGGCGGCTTCAACTCGATGCAGTTCACCGCGATGAACACGCTGACGCTGAAGGATCTCGGCACGGGCGGCGCGAGCAGCGGCAACAGCCTGTTCTCGCTCGTGCAGATGCTGTCGATGAGCCTCGGCGTCACGGTCGCGGGCGCGCTGCTCGCGACGTTCACGGGCATGCTGCGCACCGTGACGCCGAGCAACACGCTGCCGGCGTTCCATGCGACGTTCGTCTGCGTCGGGATCATCACGGCGGCTTCCGCGTGGATCTTCGCGCAGCTCGCGCCCGAGATCCGCAGCACCGCGCGCAAGACCGACCCGTCCGAGCGCGCGTGATGCGTGGCGCGCGCCGAACCGGGTCGGCGCGCACCATCACGGTGCAGCGCGGCCCCGCGATGCACATCCGAAACACCGGCAATGCCCCGCGGGGCTCGGCCGCGACGCGCCGCCGCACGGGGTACGATGCCGTGCACGCTTCTTGCTCGCCTATTCTCTAGGTAAACTGGCAGTCTTCCTTCGGCCGACATCATGAGCATGATCGAAATCGATCCCCCCGGCTTTCAGCCGCCCCGCCCCATCGCCGGCGACGACGGGAACCGGCGCACCGTGCTGTACGGCGGCTACACCGTGTTCAGCGTGTTCCAGCCCGTTTTCTCGGTGTCGCACCGCCGCGCGATCGGCTATCACGCGTCGCTGCGTGCGCACGACGAGGAAAGCCGCCAGGTGGCGTCGCACGAGGTGTTCACGCAGGCGGCGCGGCGCGGCGACCTGCTCGAGCTCGGCCGGCTCGCCGAATCGCTGCATCTCGGCAACTTCCACGCATTCGACAGCCATGACGAATGGCTCTTCCTGAGCCTGCATCCGGCCGCGCTGATGGACACCGTCTACAGCGACGCGCTGCTCGCGAACCTGAAGGCGCTCGGGCTGCCGCCGCATCGCGTCGTGCTCGAGGTGCCCGAACAGGCGGGCGGTGAGACGCCGCGCTATGCGGCGATCGTCGACGGGCTGCGCAAGGCCGGCTTCCTGATCGCGCTCGTCGGGTTCGGCGCGAAGCATTCGAACATCGACCGCGTGTGGCACCTGCATCCCGACATCGTCACGCTCGACCGCGGCATCCTCGCGCAGGCGAGCGAGCACTCACATCTCGAACGCGTGCTGCCGGGGCTCGTGTCGCTGCTGCACGAATCCGGGCAGCTTGTGCTGATGGGCGGGCTCGCGACCGAGCGCGACGCGCTGATCGCACTGGAGTGCGACGTCGATTTCGTGCAGGGCCAGTACTTCGCGGGGCCGAGCGTCGAACCGGTGCAGCCGCAGGCCGCCGCGGGCTGCATGGATACGCTGTCGGCCGCGTTGCGGCTGCGCGTCGCGAAACGCGAGCGCACGCAGGCGGAACGGCTCGCGCCGTACGTCGCGGCGCTCGAGGAAGCGAGCCAGAAGCTCGTCGCGGGAGAATCGCTGACCGACGCGGCCGCAGCCGTACTCGGGCTGCCCGAGACCGCACGCTGCTTCCTGCTCGACGCATCGGGGCGCCAGATCGGCGACAACGTGCTCGCGCGCGGCAGCGTCTCGCAGCGCGCGAAGCGCTTCCGGCCGCTGCTGCATTCGGAAGGGGCGAGCTGGGAACGCCGTCCGTACTTCATCGATGCGATGCGCGCGCCGGGCCGTGTGCACCTGACGGCACCCTACCTGTCGATCAACGAGGCGCACCTGTGCGTGACGGCGTCGATCGCCGCGCCGGTCGCGACCGGCATGCAGGTGCTCTGCGTCGACATCAACTGGGAAGCGGCACTCAACCGCGAATGAACGCGCCGCCGCGCCGCCCCACTTATGCGGCGGCGGCAGCCTTGCGTACGATCAGCCGGTGCACGCGCTTGCCGGACGAGGCGCTGACGACCTCGTGCTCGTCGATCACTTGCGTGCCGGCGCCCAGCGCCGAGCGCATCCGCGCCGAATCGAGCGGCGTGTAGAGGCGGCCGCGCTCGTCACGCAACGCGCCATTTCCAGCCACCCGCCAGCTCATGTACAACGTGCCGCCCGGCATCAGCAGCTCGGCCAGTCGCGCGGCGGCAGCGGCCGCCTCCGCCTGTTCGAGATGCATGACGACCGTTTCGCACAGCACGTTGCGAAACGCGCCGGACGGCACGCCGGCCAGCGCCGGCAGCGCGGCCAGCTCGAAGGTGAGATCCGGATGGCGGCGCCGCGCCTCGTCGAGCAGCGCGGCGCTCGCGTCGTAGCCGCGCACGTCGAAGCCGCGCGACGCAAGCCAGGCCGTATCGCGCCCGGCCCCGCAGCCGACGTCCGCGGTCGGCCCCGGCGAAAAATGCTGCTCCAGCAACGCGTACATGTCGTCGGGCGCAGCCTGGTCGAGCCAGTCCTGCGCGTATTGCGCGGCGTGGGCGTCGTAGGCATCGAGAGTCGGGCGATCCACCATGGTGACGGCTCCGCATAGGCGTCGCATGACGCACTCCGCATCTTAGCCGTTGCACACTCCGTGCGGCATCGCGCACGCCCATGCGGCGAGCCGTGCAGCCCCTACGCAGCCCGCACCTCGCCCGCGCGCGGCGCCTGCGCGGTCAGCTCGGCCCACAGCGCATCGCCGCGCCAGGCCGGGCGTGCCGCCGCGCGTTCCGCGTCGTGCACGAGCGCGCACAGTCGCGCATTGACGGGCGCCTGCCCGCCGAAGTGCGCGGCCAGCCGCACGACCTCGCCGTTGATCCACTCGACTTCCGTCGCCCGCCCCGCAGCAAGATCGTCGGACATCGACGAACGCGCGAGCGGGTCGATCGCGAGCATCCGGCCGCCCAGCGCGCGAAACGCCGGATCGGGCAAGTCGAGCACGGCCGGGAGCCACCCGGCCGGCAACGGCGTCAGCCGCGCGGGCCGGATCGCGGCCCGCGCCAGCCAGTGCAGCGCTTCGCGCTGCGCAAGCGCGACGCAGCGCCGGTACGCACGTTGCGCGAGTTCGTCGCGCAGCGGCAGGTTCGCGAGCGCGTTGACCGCGTTGTTCAGGTTGAGCAGCAGCTTCGCCCATTGCACGGCCCGCATGTCGCGATGCAGCGCGAGCGGCAGCCCGGCACGCGCGAATGCGCCGGCGAACGGCGTCAGCGCGGGGGAGGTTTCGGCCGCCAGCGCGCCGGCCGATCCCTGATGAAACGCACCGGGCGCGCGCTCGATCACGTTGAACGGCACCAGGCCGGCCAGTACGGTGGCTTGCGGTAGCGCTTCGCGCAGCACGTCGGCGTTGTGCAGGCCATTCTGGAAACTGACCACGACCGTGCCGGGCCGCAGCACGCCGGCAAGCTGCGCCGCGGCCTCACGCGTCGCGGCCGATTTCACCGCCACGAGCACGAGCCGCGCGGTGGCCGCAGCCGCAGGATCGGACTCGAACACGACGTCGGCCGGCGCGAGCGTCGCACGGTAGCCACGCTGGTCGGTCAGCGTCAACCCGTGCCGATGGATCGCGTCACCGATCCGCGCGCGGCCGACGAGCGTCACATTCGCGCCGGCCGCCGCAAGCCGTCCACCGAGATAGCAGCCGACCGCGCCCGCGCCGAACATGCAGACCGCGGCGTCAGACATGCGAATGCGCGCCGCCGTGCACGGGGCCGGCCCGACGCTCGACTTCGCGGCGCACGTCGCCGCGCAGCCCCGCGAAGAACGCGACCTCGGCGACGACGAACAGCGGCCCGACCATCAGGCCGACCAGATCGTCGACGAACGCGGGTTTGCGCCCCTCGAACCAGTGCCCGACGAACTGCACGATCCAGCCGACGACGAACGCGCCGATGCCGATCGCGAGCCATTGCGCGGTCGGCAGCAACGCGAGCGCCTGCGCGGCCCACAGGCCGAGCGCGAACAGCGCGGTCATCACGATCCCGAACCGCAGGTCGAGACGCAGGTAGAACAGCGCGAACGCGACGGCCAGCAGCAGCGCCGGCGACAGCGCAATGCCGGCCAGCACCCCGAGCACCGGCCGCGACAGCAGCACCTCGACCGCGAACACGATCATCGGAATGCCGACCAGATGCGTCGCGATGTTGCGCGCGTCGCGGTGGTACGCCGCATACTGGGCAAGATGGTCTTCGAGTGTCTTCATCGCGTCTCCTGGTCCATGGTTGAGCGCTATGATGCGCGTCACGCCCGAGAACCTCTGTCAGCTACCCGACATCGCGTGCCCATACCCTCTTCGCTCGCCCCGTACCTGCCGCAGATCGAAGCGAACCCGTGGTTCGCCGCGCTGCCGCCCGCGTTGCGCGCGGATCTGCTCGCCCGCGCGGCGCTGCGCCGGCTGCCTGCCGGCCAGGCGCTGTTCCGGCGCGGCGACCCGCCGTGCGGGCTGTACGCGGTACTGGCCGGTTCACTCACGATAGGTGCGGTCGACCCGCAGGGCAAGGAAGCGCTGCTGACGGTGGCCGAGCCCGTCACCTGGTTCGGCGAAATCGCGCTGTTCGACGGCCAGCCGCGCACGCACGACGCGATCGCGCTCGACGACGCGCTGCTGCTGCACGTCCCGCAGGCCGCGCTGCTCGCGATCCTCGATGCGACGCCGCAATACTGGCGGCAATTCGCGCTGCTGATGGCGCAGAAACTGCGCCTGAGCTTCCTGACCGTCGAATCGATGAGCGTGATGCCGGCCGCGCAGCGGCTCGCCGCCCGGCTGCTGATGATCGCCGACGGCTACGGCGGGATCAGCGCCGGCCGCACCCGCATCCGGCTGTCGCAGGAAAAGCTCGCGGCGATGCTGTCGCTGACGCGGCAGACCACCAACCAGTTGCTGAAGGCGCTGCAGGCCGACGGCGTCGTGCGGTTGCACGTCGGCGAGATCGAGCTCGTCGACGTCGATGCGCTGCGGCGCGCGAGCGGGTTGCCCGACGGCATGCGCTGAGGTTCCGCACCACCGCCACGCGGCCTCCCCGCCGTCACCGCGTTGCGCTATCGTGGCGGCTCGTCCGTTCATCCGCCCGCCTCGCCTTGAGCACGTCGACCGCCTCCGCTCCGTCCCGCCATCCGTGGCCTGTGTTCATCGCGTTCCTGCGGCTCGGCCTCACGTCGTTCGGCGGCCCGGTCGCGCATCTCGGCTACTTCCGCACCGAATTCGTCACGCGGCGCGGCTGGCTCACCGAGCGCACATACGCGGATCTCGTCGGGCTATGCCAGTTCCTGCCCGGGCCCGCAAGCAGCCAGGTCGGGATGGCGATCGGCCTCGCGCGCGCCGGCTACGCGGGCATGCTCGCCGCGTGGCTCGGCTTCACGCTGCCGTCGGCGCTGCTGATGATGCTGTTCGCGCTCGGCGTGCATGCAACGGGCGAGCCGATCGAAGCCGGCGCACTGCACGGGCTGCGCATCGTGTCGGTCGCCGTGATCGCGCAAGCCGTATGGGGCATGGCGCGCACGCTGTGCCCGGATGCGCGCCGCGTCACGCTGATGGCCGCGGCCGCCTGCGTTGCGCTGCTCGCACCGGCCGCGTGGACCCAGGTCGCGGTGATCGTCGCGGCCGGGTTGGCCGGCCTCGTGTTGCTGCCGCAGCCGCCACGTGGCGCGCACGATCCGTTGCCGCTGCACGTGTCGCCTCGCGCGGGCGTGCTGTGGCTCGCGCTGTTCGCGGCGCTCCTCGTCGTCCTGCCGTTCGCTGCCCACGCGCTGCGCTCCGATACGCTTGCCGTCGTCGATGCGTTCTTCCGCACGGGCGCGCTCGTGTTCGGCGGCGGTCACGTGGTGCTGCCGCTGCTGCAGGCGGCCGTGGTCGCGCCCGGCTGGGTCGGCGATGCGGCGTTCCTGGCCGGATATGGCGTCGCGCAGGCCGTGCCGGGGCCGCTGTTCACGTTCTCGGCGTTCCTCGGCGCGTCGCTGCGCACTGCGCCGAACGGCTGGCTCGGCGGCACGATCGCGCTGGTGTCGATCTTCGCGCCGTCGTTCCTGCTGGTGGCCGGCACCGCGCCGTTCTGGGAACGCCTGCGCCGCAGCACGTGGATGCAGGCCGCGCTCGCCGGCGTGAACGCGGCCGTCGTCGGGCTGCTGCTCGCCGCGCTCTATCACCCGGTCTGGACCGACACGATCGTGGCGCCGCGCGATCTGGCCGCCGCGCTCGTCGCGTTCGTCGCGCTGGTGTTCTGGCGCGTGCCGCCGTGGGCCGTCGTGATCGCGAGCGCCGCGCTCGGCTGGGGGCTCGGCCTCCCGGCCTGACCAGGTGCGCGCGACACGTTTCACCGCGTCAAAAACAAAAAAGCCCTCGTTTCGAGGGCTTTTTTGCTGGGTGCCGCGCGCCGCAGCGGCGCGCAGGCGCCGGACCTTACGCGAAGTTCTTCGCTGCGAAGTCCCAATTCACGATGTTCCAGAACGCTTCGACGAACTTCGGACGTGCGTTGCGGTAGTCGATGTAGTACGCGTGTTCCCACACGTCGATCGTCAGCAGTGCCTTGTCGGCGGTCGTCAGCGGCGTTGCTGCGTTGCTCGTCGACACGATGTCGAGCGAACCGTCAGCCTTCTTCACGAGCCATGCCCAGCCCGAGCCGAACGTGCCGACTGCAGCCTTCGTGAACGCTTCCTTGAATGCGTCGTACGAACCCCACTTCGCGTTGATCGCGTCGCCCAGCGCGCCCGTCGGTGCGCCGCCGCCGTTCGGCGACAGGCTGTTCCAGAAGAACGTGTGGTTCCAGATTTGCGCGGCGTTGTTGAAGATGCCGCCCGACGACTTCTTCACGATCTCTTCCAGCGACAGGTTTTCGAATTCCGTGCCCGGGATCAGATTGTTCAGGTTCGTCACATAAGCCTGATGGTGCTTGCCGTAGTGGTACTGGATCGTCTCGAGCGAGATGGTCGGCGCGAGTGCGTCTTCAGCGTACGGGAGCGGCGGGAGCGTATGAGCCATGGCGATTCCTTCGTTGAGTATGTAGGGAGGCTGTGTTGGATGCTGCCGAGCGTCCGATTGTAGGCGAGGACGAATAACCCCGCAAACTCACGGGCCATTTATCCGCGGTATGCGGAAAAGCGATGTTTGCGCAACGTCCGGCAGGACGAACCCGACGATGAGCAGCATCCGTTCCCGTGCACGATGCGTCCGTTGCGACAACCTTCGCTTCGCTTGCACCCGTTACGTCAGATCGTATCGGTCAGCCGCGGCTGCACGTCGGCGATCGACACGTCGGCCGAGCCTTCCGCGAGATGCACGGTCAGGCGGCGCTGCGGCTTCAGCGCGTTCGGCGTGCGCACCGCGCGGCCCGTCTGCGCATCGATCAGCGCCGCATAGCCGCGCTCGAGCGTGCGCTGCGGGCTCAGCACCTCGAGCCGTGCCGCACAGGCTGACACGCGAGCCGTGTCGCGTTCGTGACGGCGCTGCAAGGCCAGCGCAAGACGCTGCGACAGTCCCGCGAGCGCCTGGCGCGCCTGCGACGGATCAGGCCGTGCGCGCTGCCAGCGCAGCTGCGCGAGCGCGAACCGTGCACGCGCGTCGCGCACCGGCCGCGACGCCGCCGACGCCAGCCGCACCGCGAGCTGCTCGACGTGCGTGCGCTGCCGCTGCAGCCGCTCGGCCGGGCTCACCAGCCGGCGCGCGAGCCAGTCGAGCTGCTGCGCGCGCTGTTCGAGCCGGCGTTCCATGCCGCGCGCGAGCGCCCGCTGGCGCTCGCCGACCTCGCGCAGCAGCAGCGCGCGCTGCGGGCTCGCCAGCTCGGCCGCGCCGGTCGGCGTCGGCGCACGTACGTCGGCCGCGAAGTCCGCGATCGTGAAATCGGTTTCGTGCCCGACGCCGCTGACGACCGGCAGTTCGCTCGCCGCGATCGCACGCGCCAGCGCCTCGTCGTTGAACGACCACAGATCCTCGATCGAGCCGCCGCCGCGACAGACCAGCAGCACGTCGACCTCGCGGCGCGCATTCGCGGTCTCGACGGCCGCGACGAGCTTTTCGGCGGAACCCGCACCCTGCACGGGCGCCGGATAGACGATCACCGGAATGTGCGGCGCACGGCGGGCGAGCGTGGTCAGCACGTCGCGCAGCGCCGCCGCCTGCAGCGACGTGACGATGCCGATCGCGCGCGGATGGGCCGGCAGCGGCCGCTTGCGTTCGGGCGCGAACAGTCCCTCGCTCTCGAGCTGCGCCTTCAGCCGCAGGAACGCCTCGTACAGGCGCCCCTGCCCGGTGCGCCGCACGGCCTCGACGTTGAGCTGCACTTCGCCGCGCGGCTCGTACATCGTGACGACCGCGCGCACCTCGATCCGGTCACCTTCGCGCGGCGTGAACTCCGCGTACTGCGCGCGGCCGCGGAACATCACGCAGCGCATCTGCGCCTGCTGGTCCTTGATCGAGAAATACCAGTGGCCGCTCGCGGCGCGCGTGAAATTCGACACTTCGCCCGAAATCCACAGCAGCGGAAACGAGCGCTCGAGCATCGTCGAAATCGCGCGATTGAGCGCCGAAACGGGAATCACTTCGTCGCCGCCGCGGGTCGCGCCCGGTGCGGCAAATGGGGAGTCGGAAGGCATGGACGGTCGAATGAATGCTGGCGGCGACACGATAGTCCGACACGCACGCGACGTCCAGCGCCGGGCGCATGTACCGTGACGTTCGGAAGGTGTCCACACTTTGGCAATCATCGGCCTAAAACACGTGAAAACCGCGGAAAAATCCAGACAATTCTCTCTAACACATTGATTTTTATATATTTTTAAATCTTTCTGAATGATTCTCATCCGATTCGAAGCCCACCCGGCGGGCGTTTGACGCCATCGAGGAGGGAGTTCTTCACAGAGTTATCCACAAGCCGCCGCGATCCGGCCCCGCGAGCTGCGGCCGCCGGTCGCGCTTGCCGCGCCCGCCCGCGGCGCGCTAGAGTGCCGCCTTCCGCAGACCCCGCGGCATGCGCCGCCCAACGGAGAATCCGCCTTGACGAATCCGTCCCACGCCGCGGCGCACGACCTGCCGCGCCCGGCCCGATGAGCGCGCCCGACGGCCCGCTCGCCCGGCTCGAAGCCCGCCTGACGCGCGAATGGCAGCGCCGCGGCGCGCTCGCGTGGGCGCTCACGCCGTTCGCGTGCGTGTTCGGCCTGTGCGCGGCGCTGCGGCGCACCGCCTACGCGCAAGGCTGGAAGAAGCCGGTCGACGTCGGCGTGCCCGTCGTCGTGGTCGGCAACGTGACCGTCGGCGGCACCGGCAAGACGCCGACCGTGATCGCACTCGTCGACGCGTTGCGCGCGGCCGGCTTCACGCCCGGCATCGTATCGCGCGGCTACGGTGCGAACGTGAAGGCGCCGACCGCCGTCACACCCGCGTCGCGCGCCGGCGCGGGCGGCGACGAACCGCTCCTGATCGCACGCCGCACCGGTGCGCCCGTCTGGGTCTGCCCGGATCGCGTCGCGGCCGCGCAGGCGCTGCGCGCCGCGCATCCGGACGTCGACGTGATCGTCAGCGACGATGGCCTGCAGCACTACCGCCTCGCGCGCACGGTCGAGCTCGTCGTGTTCGACCACCGGCTCGGCGGCAACGGCTTCCTGCTGCCGGCCGGGCCGTTGCGCGAGCCGCTGTCGCGGCACCGCGACGCCACGCTCGTCAACGATCCGTACAGCGGCGCGCTGCCGCCGTGGCCCGACACCTATTCGCTCGCGCTCACGCCGGGCGCCGCGTGGCACCTCGACCAGCCCGCGCTGCGCCGCCCGCTGTCGCAATTCGCGAACGAGCGCGTGCTCGCCGCGGCCGGCATCGGCGCGCCGGAACGCTTCTTCGCGACGCTGCGCGCGGCCGGTCTCGCGCCCGCGACGCGCGCGCTGCCCGACCACTACGCGTTCACCGACAATCCGTTCGTCGACGACGCCGTCGATGCGATCCTGATCACCGAGAAGGATGCAGTAAAATTGGGCGCTTCCTGGCGCGACGCCCGACTGTGGGTTGTCCCCGTCGAAGCCGCGCTCGACCCTCGCCTCATTGCCCTCGTTGTGGAGAAACTCCGTGGACGCTCGCCTGCTTGAAATCCTTGTGTGCCCTATCTGCAAAGGCCCGCTCCACTATGACCGTGCCGCGCAGGAGCTGATCTGCAACGCGGACAAGCTCGCCTACCCGATCCGCGACGGCATCCCCGTGATGCTGGTCGACGAGGCGCGCCAGACCGTCGAAGGCACGCCGGTCGACCCGGCCGGCCGCTAAGCCGCCCGACCCGCCCCTCGTAGCGGCCCGTCCGCGGCGAGGGCGCCGAACCCGCCGGGCGGCCCGCACCCGACGCGCTGCCCGCTCCGTTCTTCTCACCGTCCTCCCCGATGACTCAACCCTTCATCGCCGTCATTCCCGCCCGGCTCGCGTCGACGCGGCTCCCGAACAAGCCGCTCGCCGATCTCGGCGGCAAGCCGATGGTCGTGCGCGTCGCCGAACGCGCGCGCGAAGCGGGCGCGCAGCAGGTGCTGGTCGCGTCCGACGCGCAGAGCGTGCTCGATGCGGCCCGCGATCACGGTTTCGAAGCGGTGCTGACGCGCGCCGACCATCCGTCCGGCACCGACCGGCTCGCGGAAGTCGCGGCGACGTTCGGGTGGAGCGACGACACCGTCGTCGTCAACGTGCAGGGTGACGAGCCGCTGATCGACCCGGTGCTCGTGCGCGACGTAGCGTCGCACCTCGCCGCGCATCCGGCCTGCGCGATTGCGACGGCAGCCCACCCGATCCACGACGCGGCCGACGTGTTCAACCCGAACGTGGTGAAGGTCGCGCTCGACGCGCAGAGCGTCGCGCTGTACTTCTCGCGCGCGCCGATTCCGTGGAGCCGGGACGCGTACCAGCCGCACTGGCCCGACGTCGCGGCCATGCCAGCACCGGCCTTCCCGGTCTACCGGCACATCGGCCTCTATGCGTATCGCGCGCGTTTCCTGCGCACCTATCCGACGCTCGCGCAGGCGCCGATCGAACAGGCCGAGCAGCTCGAGCAGCTGCGCGCGCTCTGGCACGGCGAGCGCATCGCAGTGCTGATCACCGCGTCCGCACCGGAAGCCGGCATCGACACACCGGCCGATCTCGCACGCGTGCAGGCCCTTTTTCAGCCGTCATCAAAATAACCCGTGGCATAATCAGGCGATTGTGCGAGCCGTCCGCGACCAGCGCGTCCTCGCTTGACCCCGCCCGCGGCCCTGCCGGCAGCCGCGCGTCGCCCAACCCGACGCGCCGCATCAGACCGGTCCGCCACGCGCCAGGCAAGCCCCGCGCACACCGTCGCCGGCGCTTTTTTCGTCTCGCCACACGAATCTACATACTGGAGATATCACCATGCGTTTGATCCTGTTGGGCGCGCCCGGCGCGGGAAAGGGCACCCAGGCAAACTTCATCAAGGAAAAATTCGGCATCCCGCAAATCTCGACGGGCGACATGCTGCGCGCGGCCGTGAAGGCCGGCACGCCGCTCGGCGTCGAGGCGAAGGGCTACATGGACGCGGGCAAGCTCGTGCCGGACGCGCTGATCATCGGCCTCGTCAAGGAGCGCCTGAAGGAATCCGACTGCGCGAACGGCTATCTGTTCGACGGTTTCCCGCGCACGATCGCGCAGGCTGACGCGATGAAGGAAGCCGGCGTCGCGATCGACTACGTGCTCGAGATCGACGTGCCGTTCTCGGAAATCATCGAGCGCATGAGCGGCCGCCGCACGCACCCGGCATCGGGCCGCACGTACCACGTCAAGTTCAACCCGCCGAAGGTGGAAGGCCATGACGACGTGACGGGCGAGCCGCTGATCCAGCGTGACGACGACAAGGAAGAAACCGTCAAGAAGCGTCTCGAAGTGTACGAAGCGCAGACCAAGCCGCTGATCACGTACTACGGCGACTGGGCGCAGCGCGGCGAGGAAAACGGCCTGAAGGCACCGCAGTACCGCAAGATCTCGGGCCTCGGCAGCGTCGAGGAAATCCGCGAGCGCGCGTTTGGCGCACTGAAGTAAGCAGCGCATCGCGCACCCGCAAGCCGCCCTTTCCGGGCGGCTTTTTTTTGCCCGGCCGGAATTGGCACGACCGTTCTGGTCCCGCAGTCGCGCGAGCGTGCCCCGTACAATCGGTCGGGTGCGGGCGCTCGCGTGACCCGGGCGCCGGCATTTCAACCCATCGCGCGGCATTGAACCAGGCAACCGCTTGGCGCGGAACCGCAACCCGCGCCGAAGCGCCGATAGCGGTGACCACATTGGACGGCCGCGCCCTGAGCGCTGAAGCGCCACGGGCGCTCAACAACGGAGACAGTCATGGAAATTCGCGGCAACGTGTTTCTGATCACGGGCGGCGCATCGGGCCTCGGCGCCGGCACCGCGCGGATGCTCGCGCAGGCAGGCGGCACGGTCGTGCTCGCCGACCTAAACGACGCGGCGGGCACCGCGCTCGCGACCGAACTGGGCGGCCGCTTCGTGCACTGCGACGTGTCGAGCGAAGCCGACGCCCAGGCCGCCGTCAGCGCGGCGACGCAAGCCGGCACGCTGCGCGGCCTCGTGAACTGCGCGGGCATCGCGCCCGCCGCGAAGACCGTCGGCAAGGACGGCGCGCATCCGCTCGACGTGTTCGCGAAGACGATCAACGTGAACCTCATCGGCACGTTCAACATGATCCGGCTCGCGGCCGCCGCGATGGCGGCCACCGCGCCGACCGCGGACGGCGAGCGCGGCGTGATCGTCAGCACCGCGTCGGTCGCCGCGTTCGACGGGCAGATCGGCCAGGCCGCGTACGCGGCGTCGAAAGCCGGCGTCGCGGGCATGACGCTGCCGATCGCGCGCGACCTGTCGCGCAGCGGCATCCGCGTGATGACGATCGCGCCCGGCCTGTTCGAGACGCCGATGCTGCTCGGCATGCCGCAGGACGTGCAGGACGCGCTCGGCGCGATGGTGCCGTTCCCGCCGCGGCTCGGCAAACCGGCCGAATACGCGCTGCTGGTGCGCCAGATCGTCGAGAATCCGATGCTCAACGGCGAAGTGATCCGCCTCGACGGTGCGATCCGGATGCAGCCGAAATAGGCACAAAAAACGCCCGCGATGCGGGCGTCCTTTCATTCAGGGTGCCAGCAGCGTGGCAGCGGCTCAGTCCTCGCCGTCGCGCTGCATCCGCTGCCGCAATTCGGTCACCTGCGACTCGACGACGGTGGCGTCGTCCGCGTCCGGCCGCTCGCCGAGATACAGTTCGAGATCCTCGAGCGCGGGCCGCAGGTAATCGAGCCGCGCATACGCGAACCCGCGGTCGCGGACTTCGTCGAGGTGCTCGGGCAGCAGGATCACGAGCCGCTGCTGCACCGCGAGCAGCCGCTGCCAGCGTTCCGTCTGAAGATAGATCGTCTTCAGGTTGCGCAGCATCCGCGCGATGATCTCGCGGCTCGTCGCCGGCTGCAGCAGCGCGCGCAACGCGCTGTCGACCGCGCCGGCCGCCCGCGCGACGTACGGCTCGAGCATCTCGACCATCTCGGCTTCGGACAGCGAATGGCCGTTGGCCGGATCGATGATCAGGTCGCCGTCCGGCAGCGTGACGCGCAGCAGGAAGTGGCCGGGGAACGACACGCCGCGCGCCGGCACGCCGATCTGCTCGGCGAGCTCCAGGTACAGCACCGACAGCGAGATCGGGATCCCGCGCCGCCGCTTCAGCACGGCGTTCAGGTGGCTGTTATCGGGGTCGTAGTAGTCGTTGTGATTGCACGCGAAGCCGAGCTCGCGGAAGAAGAAATCGTTCAGCGCGGCGACGCGGCCCTTCAGGTCCGCATCGTCCGTGAGCCGCCGGCGCAACCGCGCCGCCAGCATGTCGAGTTCGGCCAGCGTGCCCTGCAGGTCGAGGTCGGGATACGCGTCCTGCGCCAGCGACAGCGCCGCTTCCGTGACGGGCAGACTGTCGTCGTCTGCCACGAGCGTGCTGAAGTAGTCGAGGACGCGGGTCATTGCGGTCGTCACTTGGCGCGCCTTCTGAAATAAGCGTATTTGAAGCCCATCACCCACAACATACCGAAATATAGTGCAGCGAACAGCACGAGGCACGCGGCCATCAGCGCGATGCGATCGAGCGGCTGCGTACGCATCCCGGTCCAGTCGAAGCTGATCGACAGCCAGTGCATCAGGCCGGCGAGCACGAGCGCCGCGCCGATCAGCTGCACGAAGAAGCGCAGCCAGCCCGGCGACGGCTGGTAGATGCCGCGCTTGCGCAGCCCGATGAACAGCAGCAGCGAGTTCAGGCACGCACCGACGCCGATGCTCAGCGTCAGGCCCGCGTGGCCGATCAGCGGCACGAACACGTAGTTCGAGATCTGCGTGACGATCAGCACGCCGATCGCGATCTTCACGGGCGTCTTGATGTCCTGCTTCGCATAGAAGCCCGGCGCGAGGATCTTGATCAGGATGATGCCGACGAGGCCGATCCCGTAAGTCGCCAGCGCGCGCGCGACCATCGTGACGGTGTGCGCGTCGAACTTGCCGTAGTTGAACAGGGTCGCGGTGAGCGGTGTCGCGAAGAAGAACAGCGCGAGCGCGCTCGGCGCCGCGAGCAGGAACGTGACGCGCAGGCCCCAGTCGAGCAGCGCCGAATACTCGTGCGAATCGGCATCGACGTGCGCCTTCGACAGGCTCGGCAGCAGGATCGTGCCGAGCGCGACGCCGAGCAGCGCCGTCGGGAATTCCATCAGGCGGTCGGCGTAGTTGATCCACGACACGGCGCCCTGCCCGAGCCGCGACGCGATGTTGGTGTTGATGATCAGCGACAGTTGCGCGACCGACACCGCGAACGTCGCGGGCACCATCTTCGCGAGCACGCGCTTCACGCCCGGGTGGCGCAGCGCGCGCAGCGGGTTGAGGCCGATCAGCGGCACCATGTCGATCTTCTTCAGGCCCGGCAACTGCACGAGGAACTGCAGCACGCCGCCGACGATGACGGCCCATGCGAGCGCGAACACCGGCACCTTCAGGTGCGGCGCGACGAACACCGCCGCGGCGATGAACGCGACGTTGAGCAGCACCGGCGCGAACGCGGGCAGCGAGAAGCTCTTGTACGTGTTCAGCACGCCGGAGGCGAGCGTCGTCAACGAGATGAACACGATGTACGGGAACATGATCTGCGTCATCGTGACCGCGAGCGGGAACGCCTGCCCGTCGGTGTGCAGGCCGGACGCGACGGCGAACACGACCCACGATGCGCCGGCGATCCCGACCACCGACAGCACGGCAAGCGCCCACGCGAGCACGGTCGACATCGCGTCGACGAGCGCTTTCGTCGCGTCATGCCCCTGCTGGTTCTTGAACTCGGCGAGGATCGGCACGAACGCCTGCGAGAACGCGCCTTCGGCAGACAGGCGGCGCAGCAGGTTCGGGATACGGAAGGCGACGTAGAACGCGTCGGTGTATTGACTGGCGCCGAACGCACGGGCGATCAGCGTCTCGCGGGCCAGTCCGGTCACGCGCGACAGCAGCGTGAAGCCGCTGACCGTCAGCAGGGCTCGGAATAGATTCATGGGGCGCTTATTATACGGACGTTGCGTGGCCCGGCCAGCGGCCGATGCCGAAAAGCGCGCACGCGTTCGGCGCCGTCCTCGGCGGGTGTCACGTTGAACTTGCCACGCGCTTGATTTCGTTGCTATAATCGCCGGTTTCTAGGCTCGTACATGCACGGCAACTGCCGTTTTCATGTCCCTGCCTCGGTTAAAATCACCGTTTTTTATGCGCCCCTGGGCAATCGCTCTCAGGGGACGGATCGAAAAGCAGCGCTTGGCCGTCTAGGCTCCAAGCTCTGGAAACAGGACAGGATAAGGAACCGTCATGGCTAACTCCGCACAAGCACGCAAGCGCGCCCGCCAGGCCGCGAAGGCAAATTCGCACAACTCGGCGCTGCGCTCGAAATTCCGTACCGCGATCAAGGCTGTTCGCAAGGCTGTCGACGCCGGCGATCAAGCAAAGGCTGCAGAGCTGTTCAAGTCTGCCGTCAAGACGATCGACACGATCGCCGACAAGAAGATCGTTCACAAGAACAAGGCCGCTCGCAGCAAGAGCCGCCTGGCCGCAGCCGTCAAGGGTCTGCAGGCAGCAGCGTAAATCCGGTGCGCCCGCTCACGCGGGCGTTCCTGTTTCCTGCGATCGCAAAAAAGCCCGCCTAGGCGGGCTTTTTGTCGCCTGTCGCCAGCGCATGCTGCTGGCCGGTGACAGTTGCCACGAGGGCGGGCGCGGCAAGCGCCCTAGCCCGCGCCGGCATCACTTCTTCGCGTCGTAGTCCGGCAGTTCGCACGCCTCGGTCACGACGAGGTTGTTGTCCTTCGCGAAATTCAGCACGAAATCGAACGCCATCGGCTCGACGTCGCGCAGCCGGGAATCGAGGATCACGCATTTCAGGTCGCCGAGCATCGTCGGACGCACGTAGAGCGAATACTGGAGACGCGCGTTCCGCCCGCTCGCCCCCGGCCCGAAGCAGGCCATCACACCGGCCAGACGTTCCGACCAGTCGCTCGGGCGAAACTTTTTCCCGTCTTTCGTGATGCCCTGGATGAAGAATTCGGTCGGAGGGGTTTCAGCCATGTGGTTACCCAAGTGACGGCCCGGCGATGTCCAGGCAACGGCGCCTGGATACGCGAACACAAAGCTGAAACGGACGGCGGCACAAGCATTCCGATATCCCGAAAACGGGACGTCGGTGCGCGCCACCGGCGGACTGCACCGGATTTGTGCAGCGCACGGCTTGTGTCCGGCAGAGCGCGAAGAGGCTTGCCTGCCGGGCTGGAGAAAACTTTTGAATTATACCGCAGCGCGCCATCGCGCGCCGTCCCGCCACCCCTTCTCCTACGTCGCTTGCCGCGCGCGGCGATCGTGCCCCGCTTCTCTCCGCGGCTCGTCAAAGCACAGAAAATCCTTTATGCTGCTTTGAGTTATCCACACCCGACGGCGGCGCCGTCCGGCCTTGCTGCCGGGTGCAACCCGCCGTATTTCGCTTCATGACCACCAAAACCATTCGTCACTACCTGCAGTTCAAGGATTTCTCGCTGGAAGACTACGAGTACGTGCTCGAACGCACGGGTATCCTGAAGCGCAAGTTCAAGAACTACGAGACCTATCACCCGCTGCACGACCGCACGCTCGCGATGATCTTCGAGAAGAGCTCGACTCGCACGCGCCTGTCGTTCGAAGCCGGGATCTTCCAGCTCGGAGGCCACGCCGTCTTCATGAGCACGCGCGACACGCAGCTCGGCCGCGGCGAACCCGTCGAGGATTCCGCGCAGGTCATCTCGCGAATGGTCGACATCATCATGATCCGCACGTTCGAGCAGGACGTCATCAAGCGCTTCGCGGACAATTCCCGCGTGCCGGTGATCAACGGCCTGACGAACGAGTACCACCCGTGCCAGGTGCTCGCCGACATCTTCACGTATTACGAGCACCGCGGCCCGATCGCCGGCAAGACCGTCGCGTGGGTCGGCGATGCGAACAACATGCTCTACACGTGGATCGAAGCCGCGCAGATCCTCGGCTTCAAGCTGCGCCTGTCCACGCCGCCCGGCTACGCGCTCGACATGAAGCTCGTGTCGCCCGACAGCGCGCCGTTCTACGAGGTGTTCGACGATCCGAACGAAGCATGCAAGGGCGCCGACCTCGTCACTACCGACGTGTGGACGAGCATGGGCTTCGAGGCCGAGAACGAGGCCCGCAAGCAGGCGTTCGCCGACTGGTGCGTCGACGAGGAAATGATGGGGCACGCGAACCCGGACGCCCTCTTCATGCACTGCCTGCCCGCGCACCGCGGCGAGGAAGTGACGGCCGGCGTGATCGACGGCCCGCAGAGCGTCGTGTGGGACGAAGCGGAAAACCGCCTGCACGTGCAGAAGGCGCTGATGGAATTCCTGCTGCTCGGCCGCCTCAAGCACTGACGCGCCGGCAACCCGCCAGCTCATGAAAAAAGCGCCGATCGACGATCGGCGCTTTTTGTTTGGGCGCGGGAAAAGCGGTGCTGAACCCGCGTTACAGGCAGACCGGTTCGGGCTCGAGTTCGACGCCGAAACGGGCGCGCACGTCGGCCTGGATCGCCTGCGCCAGCGCGAGCACGTCGGCCCCCGTCGCGCCGCCGCGATTGACGAGCACGAGCGCCTGTCGGTCGTGCACGGCCGCCGCGCCCAGCGCGCGCCCCTTCCAGCCGCAGCGGTCGATCAGCCAGCCGGCCGCGAGCTTGACCTGCCCGTCCGGCTGCGGATACGACACGACTTCCGGCGCGCGGGCGCGCAGCGCATCGAACTGCGCGGCATCGATCACCGGATTCTTGAAGAAACTGCCCGCGTTGCCGAGGACGAGCGGATCGGGCAGCTTCGCGCGGCGGATCGCGACGACCGCGTCGAACACGTCGCGCGCCGTGGCCGCATCGGGTGCAATGCCTCGGGCGTCGAGTTCGCGCGTGACGTCCGCGTAGCCGAGCCGCGGCGCCCACTGCTTCGGCAACCGGAACGTCACCGACACGATCGCGAACCGGCCGCGCCCTTCCCGCTTGAAGAAGCTGTCGCGATAGCCGAACGCGCAGCGCGCGGCGTCGAAACGCTCGCTGCGCCCCGTCGCCAGCTCGACCGCGACCAGCGAGTCGAAATACGCCTTCATCTCGAGGCCATATGCGCCGATGTTCTGGATCGGCGCGGCGCCGACCGTGCCCGGAATCAGCGCAAGGTTCTCGAGGCCCGCCATCCCGTGCTCGAGCGTCCACGCGACGAATGCGTGCCAGTTCTCGCCGCCGCCGGCCTCGACGTACCACGCGTCGTCGTCCTCGCGTACGACGCGGCGGCCCGCGATCTCGTCGAGCAGCACGACGCCGTCGAAGTCGCGCGTGAACACGACGTTGCTGCCGCCGCCGAGCACGAGTTGCGGCAGGTTCGCGACGTGCGGGTCGCGATGGAGCGCCTCGAACTGCGACGCATGCGTGATGCGCGCGGCAAAGCGCGCGGTCGCGGCGATGCCGAACGTGTTGTGCGCGGCGAGCGGATAGTCGGGAAGCAGCGACAGGGCGGAATCGTCAGAAGGCATCGGCATTCGCGGTCACGTCCGCCCGGGCGGCGCATGGCCGGCCTTGGGCAAACGGAGGGGCATCGGTAAAATGGCAAACAGTCCGCAATTATAGCGAGTGCCCGCGCGCGAGCCGGGTGCCCGCATCTCAAGGGAGGAATGCCATGCCATCGTTCGACGTCGTTTCCGAAGCGAACATGATCGAAGTGAAGAACGCCATCGAGCAGTCGAACAAGGAGATTTCGACGCGCTTCGACTTCAAGGGCTCCGACGCGCGCGTCGAGCAGAAGGAACGCGAGCTGACGCTGTTCGCCGATGACGATTTCAAGCTCGGCCAGGTCAAGGACGTGCTGATCGGCAAGCTGGCCAAGCGCAACGTCGACGTGCGCTTCCTCGACTACGGCAAGGTCGAGAAGATCGGCGGCGACAAGGTCAAGCAGATCGTCACCGTGAAGAAAGGCGTGACCGGCGATCTCGCGAAGAAGATCGTGCGCCTCGTGAAGGACAGCAAGATCAAGGTGCAGGCGAGCATCCAGGGCGACGCCGTGCGCGTGAACGGCACCAAGCGCGACGACCTGCAGAGCGTGATCGCGATGCTGCGCAAGGACGTGACCGACACGCCGCTCGACTTCAACAACTTCCGCGACTGATCGCCGGGCGATCCGTCACGTCACCCCGCCGGGCCCCGCACACGCGGCGCGCCCGGCTGCGGCCAGGCGCCGCGCTTCCTCAGGCCTTCCCGCCGTCCTGCGCGCCGCCATCCGCGGCCGCCTTCTTCTTCTCGCCGATCCGGCTCTCCTGCCCCGCGAGCAGCTTCGCAATGTTGCCGCGGTGACGCCACACGAGCAGCACGCTCATCGCGAGCACGGCCCATGCGACCGGGTTGTGGCTCGTGCCGAACAGGAACACGTCGAACACCGGCGCGAACACGGCCGCCACCAGCGCCGCGAGCGACGAATAGCGGAAGAAGAACGCGACGATCAGCCAGGTCAGCGCGGTCGCGAGCCCGAGCACCGGGTGCACCGCGAGCAGCACGCCGGCCGCGGTCGCGACGCCCTTGCCGCCCTGGAAGCGGAAGAACACCGGATAGAGGTGGCCGAGGAACACGGCGATCGCGACCCATGCGACCGCGACGTCCGGCAGGCCGAAGCGCCGGGCGAGCCAGACGGCAATCCAGCCCTTGAATGCATCGCCGACGAGCGTCAGGATCGCGGCCTTCTTGTTGCCGCTGCGCAGCACGTTGGTCGCGCCGGGATTCTTCGACCCGTACGAACGCGGGTCGGCCAGGCCCATCGCGCCACTGACGACGACGGCGAATGACACCGAACCGATCAGGTAGGCAACGAGGGCGGCGAGCAGGATCTGCATGCGGAGGACTCTTCTTTCAACGTATCGGTAAAGGGACGGCTGCGCGCGGCACGCCGAAACGGCGCCCATTCTACCGAACGCGCGCCGCCTGCCACGAAGGTGAAACCCTCAGTCGACACTGGCGCACTGCACGGGCTGCGCGCCGAGCAGTGACGTAAGCACGGCCGGCGCGAGGCTGACGAGGTAGCCGCGACGCCCGCCGTTCAGGTAAATCGTCGGCAGCTCGAGGATGGTCGCCTCGACGTAGACGGGCATCGCCTTGCGCGTGCCGAACGGCGACGTGCCGCCGACGAGATAGCCCGAATGGCGGTTCGCGACCTCGGGCTTGCACGGCTCGACGCGCTTCGCGCCGATCTGCCGCGCGAGGTTCTTCGTCGACACCGTGCGGTCGCCGTGCATCAGCACGATCAGCGGCTTCGCGTGCTCGTCTTCCATCACGAGCGTCTTCACGACGCTGTGCTCGTCGACGCCGAGCTGGCGCGCCGATTCGCCGGTGCCGCCGTGCTCGACGTAGTCGTACGGATGCTCGCCGAACGCAACGCCGTGGCGGCGCAGCAACTGGGTCGCGGGGGTTTCGGACACATGCCTGGATTTGCTCATGGCGGCATTTTAAGGGTGAACGACCGGCGCGCGCGCGATCACGCCCGCGCGCCCGCACCGACGGTATACTCGCGGCCCGTTTTTCGCCGGGCGGCCTGCTGCGTCGCCGCAACGATTCCGTCCATCATCATTGCGGACATCGCGAAGCGCTATTGCCCGAATGGCCGATTGTGGCGCGCGCGCCGTCATGGCACGATCGTTCGCCAACCTCGTCGGCCGCCGCCCGCCCCTTTTCTGGAGACGCCATGTCCTCGTCCCTCCGTTCATCCGAGCCGCTCGACGTCGACGCACTGCTCGCCGCGCTGCCGCGCCGCATCGCCGACGTGCCCGCACGCTGGGCCGCGCTGGCGCCCGCGCATCCGGCGCTGATCGAGGACGCGCGCCGCCTGTCGTACGGCGACCTGTCGCGGGCCGTCGATGCCGCCGCCGCGCTGCTCGCCGACCTCGGCGTGCAAGGCGGCGACCGCGTGATGATCGTCGCCGAAAACTGCGTCGCGCAGATCGTGCTGCTGTTCGCGGCCGCCCGCCTCGACGCGTGGGCGCTCGTGTCGAACGCGCGCTTGTCCGCCAGCGAGCTCGACGCGATCGCCGCGCACGCGCGGCCGAAGCTGATCGCGTTCACCACCGACGCCTCGCCCGACGCGCGCACGCATGCCGAACGGCACGGTGCGACACCCGCCGGCACGCTACCGGTCGACGTCGGTGCATGGTCGTACCACGTCGACGCGAGCGCGCCGGGCGAACCGGTCGCCGCCGACGGTGCCGCGCAATGCGCGGCGCTGATCTACACGACCGGCACGACCGGCACGCCGAAGGGCGTGATGCTGTCGCATCGCAACCTGCTGTTCATCGCGGCGACGTCGAGCACGCTGCGCCGCGTGTCGCCCGACGACGTCGTCTACACGGTGCTGCCCGTATCGCACGTGTACGGGCTCGCGTCGGTCTGCCTCGGCAGCCTGTACGCGGGCGCGACGCTGCGGCTCGCGCCGCGCTTCTCGCCGGAAGCCGTGCGCGTCGCGCTCGCCGACGAAGGCGTCACGATCTTCCAGGGCGTGCCCGCGATGCACGCGAAGCTGCTCGAACACCTGCACACGCACGGCCATGCGTGGTGCGCGCCGCGCCTGCGCTTCGCGTATTCGGGCGGCTCGCCGCTCGACGCGAACCTGAAGGCGCGCGTCGAGCGCCTGTACGGCGTGCCGCTGCACAACGGCTACGGGATGACCGAAAGCAGCCCGACGATCACGCAGACGCCGCTCGACGCACCGCGCACCGACAGCTCGGTCGGCGTGCCGATTCCCGGCGTGGAGATGCGGATCGTCGCGCCGGACGGCACCGACGTGCCGCCGGGCGAAGTCGGCGAGATCCGCGTGCGCGGGCCGAACGTGATGCTCGGCTACTACCGCAACGCGGACGCCACGCACGCGGCCGTGTCGCCGGACGGCTGGCTGAGCACCGGCGATCTCGCGCGGCAGGAGGCGGACGGTGCGGTAACGATCGCGGGCCGCAGCAAGGAACTGATCATCCGGTCGGGCTTCAACGTCTATCCGGTCGAAGTCGAGCAGGTGCTGAACGCGCATCCGGACGTCGTGCAGGCGGCCGTCATCGGCCGCGCGGTCGAAGGCAACGAGGAAGTGCTCGCGTTCGTCGAACTAGTGCCCGGCGCGACGGCCGACGAAGCGGCGTTGCACGCCTGGTGTGCGGAGCGGCTCGCGCCTTACAAACGCCCCGCACACATCCGCGTACTCGACGCGCTGCCGGCCGCATCGACGGGCAAGGTCCTGAAGCACAAGTTGCGCGAGCTGGTCTGACTTGAACCGGCCGCGGCGCGTGACACTGCCTGCTCCGCACCGGATGCGCTAACCGCGCGGGTGGTGTTGCGCATGCAGCGTCTTCAAGCGCTCGCGTGCAACGTGCGTATAGATCTGCGTGGTCGAGATATCGCTGTGGCCGAGCAGCAGTTGCACGACGCGCAGGTCGGCGCCATGGTTCAGCAGGTGCGTCGCGAACGCGTGCCGCAGCGTATGCGGCGACAGGTGCGCGCGTACGTCCGCGTGCTGTGCGTGGCGCTTGATGATGTTCCAGAACTGCTGGCGCGTCATCCCGTCGCCGCGCGCGGTCACGAACAGCGCGTCGGCCGCGCGCGCACCGAGCAGCGCCGGCCGCGCCTCGCGCAGGTAGCGCTCGATCCACCCTTGCGCGACTTCGCCGAACGGCACGAGCCGCTCCTTCGAGCCCTTGCCCATCACGCGCACGACGCCCTCGTTGAGCCCGACCTCGACGGTCTTCAGCGTCACGAGCTCGCTCACGCGCAGCCCGCTCGCATACATCAGCTCGAGCATCGTACGATCGCGCAGGCCGAGCGGCGTGCCGATGTCGGGCGCACCGAGCAGCGCCTCGACCTGCGCCTCCGACAACGTCGACGGAAACCGGGCCGCCTGCTTCGCGGACGTGATCCGCAGCGTCGGGTCGGCGCTCGCGCGATGCTCGCGCACGGCCCAGCCGTAATAGCGCCGGAACACGGACAGCCGCCGGTTCGACGACGTCGCCTTGCCGTCGCTGCGCGCGGCGATGTAACCCGTCACCATCGCTTCGTCGGCGGAATCGAGCGACGCGTCGTGCGTCTCGGCCAGCCATTGTGAAAACAGCACCAGATCGCGCCGGTACGCATCGAGCGTGTTGCGCGCCAGCCCGTGCTCGAGCCACAGCGCATCGCAAAACACGTCGATCGACGCGCGGCTCGCGAGCAGCGCGGGGGACGCCTCGACGGCATCGCCGTCGACTTCGGGGGACATCAGCGATTCACTCATCAGTACGGCACGCCTTCGTGCGCCAGCAGCCAGCGCTTCACTTTCTGGTAATAACCGTTGTCGTCGTGGTTCGCGAAGCCGCCGAGTCCGCCCGCCGCGACGACGCGATGACACGGAATCACGAGCGGGAAGTAGTTCGCGCCGCATGCCTGGCCCACCGCGCGCGGCGCGCTGCCGATCCGCTTCGCGACCTGGCCGTAGGTCAGCACCGTGCCGGGCGGAATATCGCTGATCACGTCCCACACGCGGTGCTGGAACGCGCTGCCGACTTCGGCGAGCGGCAGGTCGAAGCGCGCCGACGCGCGCTCGAAATAACGTTCGATCTGCTTGACCGCACGCTGTGCGAGCGGCGAATCCGGATCGACCGACTTCACCGATTCGGGCAGATAGACGATCTCGCGCACCACCGCGGCATCCGTGCGGATGCCGACCTTGCCGAACGGCGCGTCGATGACTGCATTGAACATGGCCCTCTCCTGACCGATGGATGCGCGCGACACCACCGCGCGCCGACGACACTTTACGCCGCCTTCACGCGGCACGCAGCGCCCATTCGACATGCTCGCGCACGACCGGCGACGGGTCGTCGGCCCGCGCGCGCAACGCGGCGACGATCGCGTCGCGCGCCTGCGGCGTGAGCCGGCCCGCGTCCGCGCGCAGCGCATTGCCGAGCCCGACCGCGAGATTGCGCAGCCAGCTTTCGTAGCCGATGCGCCGGATCGCACTGCCCTGCATCTGCGTATCGAACGCGTCCGCGTCCCATGCAAACAGCTCGACGAGCGTCGCGCGATCGAGGCCGTGCCGCACGTCGAAATCGGCGACGGGCGCGGCCTGCGCGAACTTGTTCCACGGGCACACGAGCTGGCAGTCGTCGCAGCCGTACACGCGATTGCCGATCATCGGCCGCAGCGGCTCGGGGATGCTGCCTTTCAGTTCGATCGTCAGATACGAGATGCAGCGGCGCGCGTCGACGCGGTACGGCTCGACGATCGCGCCGGTCGGGCAGGCATCGATGCAGCGCGTGCAACTGCCGCAGTGTGCGCCGGGCGTCTCGGGCGCGGTGTCGGGGGACGTGTGCGCATCGGTCGGCAGCGGAACGTCGACGTAGATCTCGCCGAGGAAAAACAGCGAGCCCGCATCGCGCTGCAGCAGCAGCGTGTGCTTGCCGCGCCAGCCGACGCCGGCCTTCTGCGCGAGCTCGACCTCGAGCACGGGCGCCGAATCGGTGAACACGCGGTAGCCGAACGCGCCGATCTCCTGCTCGATGCGCTCGGCGAGCGTCTGCAGGCGGTTGCGCAGCACCTTGTGATAGTCGCGCCCGCGTGCGTAGATCGACACGACGGCCGCCTGCGGATCGTCGAGCCGCGCCCGTTCGCGCGCACGCCAGTCGTGCAGTGCGAGCGCGCCCGGCTCGCTTTCAGCCGCGTCGGCGGCGAGCGTTTCGGCCGGCAGATAGGCGAGCCGGGCGGAGATCACGCGTCGCGTACCGGCCACAAGTTCGGCCGGACGCGCGCGTTTCATCCCATGTTTCGCCATATAATCCATTTCGCCGTGGTATCCGGCTTCCAGCCAGGCGGCGAGGCCTGCTTCGGCATCCGAGAGATCGGTATCGCTGATGCCGATCGCCCCGAAACCCAATTCGCGCCCCCACGCCCTGATGCGCGCGGCGAGCGCAGTCAACGCCGCATCGTCGAGCGCGCACGGTGCCGCACCTTCGGCACGAGTCGAAGGTCTGTCGGATGCGGCGAGTTCCGGTAATCGGTTCATCGCACTATTTTACGAGAATGCCAGCCACGCCCAGCCATCCGCCTCACGACGCCATGCTGCCCGCCCCGCTCGCGGAGCGCGTGATCGCGCTCGCCGACGAAGCGGCGACCGAGGCCTTCGGCACCCGCTTCGCGCACGCGCTCGACGCGGCGCGCACCGAGCTTGCCCGCGCGCATGCGTTCGACGGGCTGCAGATCCAGCTGGTCGGCGATCTCGGCGCGGGCAAGACGTCCCTCGTCCGCGCGATCCTGCGTGGCCTCGGCCACACGGGGCGCGTGCGCAGCCCGACCTATACGCTCGTCGAGCCGTACGCGCTCGAACGCGACGATGGGGAACTCGAGGTCTATCACTTCGATCTGTATCGTTTCAACGATCCGGCCGAATGGTCCGACGCAGGCTTTCGCGAATATTTCAATTCCAGCGCGATCTGCCTCGTCGAATGGCCACAACAGGCAGGCACGCTGCTCGGCGTACCCGATCTGGTTTTCTCGCTCGACGTGGACGGCGACGGCCGCGCCCTCACCGTCCGGGCGTACAGCGCTTCAGGAAAGGCATGTCTCGAAAGATGTTGATCAAACCGTTCCGCTCGATCGAATCGGCGGCCACCGCGACGCACAACTGGCGGCGCCGCCAGATCCTGTGCGCGGGCGCGTCGACGCTGGTGCTCGGTCTCGTCGCCCCGCGGCTCGCGCGCGCGTCGTCGGTGCTCGGCGTGCGTGTGTGGCCCGCTCGCGATTACACGCGCGTCACGATCGAATCCGACCAGCCGCTGCAGAATAGCCAACAGCTGCTGCAGGGTCCCGACCGTCTCGTCGTTGACCTGACCGGCCTCGACCTCGACCAGGCGCTGCGCGACCTCGTGTCGAAGATCGCGCCGAACGATCCGCAGATCCAGTCGGTGCGCGTCGGCCAGTATCAGCCGCACGTCGTGCGGATGGTGTTCGACCTGAAAGGTTCGGTGAAGCCGCAGGTGTTCACGCTGCCGCCGGTCGGCACCTACAAGTACCGGCTCGTGTTCGACCTGTATCCGGCCGTCGCGCCCGATCCGCTGTCCGACCTGATCGCGCAGACGGAACGCAAGGAACAGGCGCTCAACGACAACGCGCGCGCGCAGCAGATGCAGCCGCCGTCCACGCTGGCCGGCCCGGGTACCCCGCCGCCCGCCGCGGGTGACAACAGCGACGCGTTCTTCCAGCGCTTCGCGCAGAACACGCCGGCCACGCCGCACACGCCACCCGCCACGCCTTCGACGCCCGCGAAGCCGGCCGTCAAGCCGCCACCCGTCATCGCACGCCGCGACGACAGCGACGACGATGGCGACACCTACAAGTTCACCGCGCCGAAATCCGGCAAGGGCAGCACCGTTCGCCTGCTGACGGTGGCGATCGATCCGGGCCATGGCGGCGAGGATCCGGGCGCGATCGGCGGCGGCGGCACGTACGAGAAGCACATCGCGCTCGACATCGCGAAGAAGCTGCGCGCGAAGATCGACGGCGCGCCGAACATGCGCGCGATGATGACGCGCGACGCCGACTTCTTCGTGCCGCTGAACGTGCGCGTGCAGAAAGCGCGCCGTGTGGGCGCCGACCTGTTCGTGTCGATCCACGCGGATGCATTCACGACGCCGTCCGCGCGCGGCTCGTCGGTGTTCGCGCTGTCCGACCACGGCGCGACGAGCGCCGCGGCGCGCTGGATGGCGAACAAGGAGAACTCGTCCGACCTGATCGGCGGCATCAACATCAAGACGGCGGACGCGGCCGTGAACCGCGCGCTGTTCGACATGTCGACGACCGCGCAGATCCGCGATTCGCTGCGCTACGGCAACTACGTGCTGAAGGAAGTCGGCGGCATCAACAAGCTGCACAAGGGCTCGGTCGAGCAGGCCGGGTTCGCGGTGCTGAAGGCGCCCGACATTCCGTCGATCCTCGTTGAAACGGCCTTCATCAGCAACCCGGAAGAAGAGAGCCGGCTGAACGACGACGGCTATCGCGACCAGATGGCCGACGCGATCTTCCGCGGCATCAAGCGTTATTTCGCCGCGAATCCGCCGCTCGCGAAGAGCCGGATGGCCTGACGCCCGTACCCGGCCACCCCGCCCCGCCGCCGGCACGCAGCGCGTGCCGGCGCGTCACGACGCCGCGAAGCGGCGCATCAGTTTCCCGCCGAACACGTTCACCGCGAGCCCGCCCATCACGAGCGCGGTGCCGATCAGCTGCGTGCGCGTCAGATGCTCGTCGAGCAGCAGCGCCGACGACGCGAGACCGACGATCGGCACCAGCAGCGAGAACTGCGCGACCTGCGCGGCCGGATAGCGCGACAGCAGGCGGCTCCACAGCCCGTAGCCGAGCAGCGTCGCGACGAACGCGAGATAGACGACCGCGAAGATCGACGCACCGTTCAGCCCGGCGAGCGCGGTCGCGATCCGCTGCGGCCCTTCGAACCACAGCGACAGCAGGAAGAACGGCACGGGCGGCACGAGGCTGGCCCACACGACGAGCGACACGAGGTTCGCACGGCCGACCTTCTTCGTGACGATGTTGCCGAACGCCCACATCGCGGCCGAGCAGATCGTCAGCAGGAAGCCCGCGAGCGTCATCGCGCGGCCGCCCTGCGCCGCGATCACGACGAGCCCGCCCGCGGCGATCGCGAGCCCGAGCAGGTTCTGCACGCGCAGCCGCTCGCCGAGGAACAGCATCGCGAACACGAGCGTGAAGAATGCCTGCGACTGCAGCACGAGCGACGCGAGGCCGGCCGGCATGCCGACGTACATGCCGGTGAACAGGAACACGAACTGGCCGAGCTGGATCGTCGCGCCGTACAGCACCAGCAGACGCCATGGAATCTGCGGCCGGCGCACGAAGAACACCGCGGGCACGGCCGCGAGCGTGAAGCGCAGCGCGCCGAGCAGCATCGGCGGCATGCCGTGCAGGCCGACCTTGATCACGACGAAGTTCACGCCCCACGCCAGGATCACGACCAGCGCAAGCAGCAAGTCCTTCGGGGCCATCATCGGCGTCTCCTCGATTGTCGAATGGTCGTGCACGGTGCGCTCAGGCCCTGTTGCTTTGCGCCGGGCGCCCCGAGAAGACTGCCTTCGAGGCGGAAAGCCCGGCGCGGCCCGGTGTTTTCCTCTGGGAAGCCGGTCAGTCTACCGGGTTTCAGCCCCCGGCCCGATACCCGCGCGGCGCGCATGGAATCGGCGGCGGACGGCCAGTACAATGACCGGCATCCCCCGCCGCCCCACAGGATCCGCCATGACCGCTCCGATCAAAGCCCTGCTGAAGCCGCACGTGCGCGACATCGGCAACCTGCAGGTGCGCCGCACGCTGCCCGCACTCGCCGCCCGCCTCGTCGGCCCGTTCATCTTCTTCGATCACATGGGGCCCGCCGCGCTGCCGCCCGGCACGGGCCTCGACGTACGCCCGCACCCGCATATCGGCCTCGCCACCGTCACCTACCTGTTCGACGGCGCGATCCTGCACCGCGACAGCCTCGGCTCGCTGCAGGAGATCGTGCCGGGCGACGTGAACTGGATGACGGCCGGCCGCGGGATCGTCCACTCCGAACGCACGCCCGACGCGCAGCGCGAACACGGCCACACCGTGCACGGGATCCAGACCTGGGTCGCGCTGCCGCGCGCGCACGAGACGACCGAGCCGTCGTTCGAGCACCATGCGGCCGACACGCTGCCGAAGCGCAATGAGGACGGCGTCGCGCTGACGGTGATCGCCGGCGATGCGTTCGGGTTGCGCTCGCCGGTCACGACGTTCTCGCGCACGCTGTACGTCGCGGCCGAATTCGCGGCCGGCGGCCGTCTCGCACTCGACGCGTCGCACGAGGAGCGCGCGGTCTACGTGGTCGACGGCGAGCTCGCGATCGACGGCACGCCGGTGCCGGCCGAGCAGATGGCCGTGCTCGCGCCCGGCGCCGCGGTCACGCTGACGAGCGGCAGCGGCGCGCGTGCGATGCTGCTCGGCGGCGACAAGATCGACGGCGAGCGCTTCATCGAATGGAATTTCGTCGCCAGCAGCCGCGAAGCGATCGAGCGCGCGAAAGAAGCCTGGACGCGCCAGGAAATGGGCAAGGTGCCGGGCGAGACGGAGTGGATTCCGCTGCCCGAGTCGAAGCCGCGTTGAAAAAGGGGCGCGCCGCCCCCATCCTGACGACATTCGAACGGAAGAGAACGACATGGACACCACGCTTGCCACATTCGAGAAAGACGTCATCGAGGCGTCGCTGGACGCACCCGTGCTGGTCGACTTCTGGGCGCCGTGGTGCGGCCCCTGCAAGACGCTCGGCCCGCTGCTGGAAAAGCTCGAAGGCGACTATGAAGGCCGCTGGAAGCTCGTGAAGGTCAACGTCGACGAGAACCAGGAACTCGCCGCGCACTTCCAGACGCGCAGCATCCCGCACGTGATCGCGTTCGCCGACGGGCGCCCGGTCGACCAGTTCGTCGGCGTGCTGCCCGAAGGCCAGCTGCGCGCCTTCCTCGACCGGCTGCTGCCGGCGCCCGAGGAAGCCGAACGGCGTGCCGCGCAGTATGCGATGGCCGAGGCGCGCTACGACGACGCGCTCACGCACCTCGAGGCGGCGCTCGCGCTGAACCCGGGCTTCGACGACGCCCGCCTCGATCTGATCGAACTGCTGCTCGCGAACAACCAGGTCGACGCCGCACGCGCCGAGACCGAACGCCTGTCGCCGCAGACCGTGCAGAACGGCGATCCGCGCTACCAGGCGATCAAGACCCGTTTCGACGCGCTCGACGCGACGGCCGACCTGCCGCCGACCGACGCGCTCGAAGCGCGCATCGCGGCGAACCCGGCCGACCTCGACGCGCGCTTCGACCTCGCGCAGAGCCTGATCGCGCGGCGCGCGTACGAAGGCGCGGTGGAGCAGTTGCTGGAAATCGTCACGCGCGACCGCGCGTACGGCGACGATCTCGGCCGCCGCACGCTGATCTCGGTGTTCGAGCTGGCCGGCGATCGCCCGGACCTCGTCGCCGGGTGGCGGCGCAGGCTGAGCATGGCGCTCAACTGAACGGAGGGATGACCGGCCGGGCCGCAACGGCCCGGCTGCGGGATCGCCCCGCATGACGGCCGACGGCGCGCGTCACGCGCCGCCATGCCTCGACGACCGCGATTCGCAGCGGCTCAGCCGGCGGCCTGCGCCGCGATCGCGCGCAGCGCATGCGCGGCGGCCGCGAAGCCGAAGCTCGCGGTCACGCACACGCTCGAACCGAACCCTGCACAGTTGAGCCCCGCGACGTGCGCGGCCGCGGACGGCTCGGCGCCGTCCTCGAGGTCGCAGGCGGCCGCTTCCGGATAGATCAGCGGCTCGTCCGAATACACGGCGCTGACCTTGAAACGTGCCTTCGGCCCGCGCGGAAAGCCGTGCTGCTTGCGCAACTGCGCGCGCACCTTCGACAGCAGCGGATCCTGGATCGTCAGCGCGAGATCGTCGATCCGGATGCGCGTCGGGTCGAGCTGGCCGCCCGCGCCGCCGACCACGACGAGCGGCTGGCGCTTCGCGACGCACCATGCGATCAGCGCGACCTTCGTGCGCACGCTGTCGATCGCATCGATCACGTAGTCGAAGCCGCCGCCGAGCAGCGCGTCGAAGTTGTCGGGCTCGACGAAATCCTCGATCCGGTTCACGCGGCACGCGGGATCGATCAGCGCGATCCGCTCGGCCATCGCGTCGACCTTCGGCTTGCCGTAATTGCCGTCGAGCGCGTGGATCTGCCGGTTCGTATTGCTTTCGGCGACGTTGTCGAGATCGATCAGCGTCAGCGTGCCGACCGCGTTGCGCGCGAGCGCCTCGGCCACCCACGAGCCGACGCCGCCGATCCCGATCACCGCGACGTGCGCGCGCTCGAACGCGGCGGCGGCCGGCGCGCCGTACAGGCGCGCAACACCGCCGAAACGCCGCGCGCGATCCACGTCAAGCTGGATTTCCGGGGTCGGGGTAAGATCAGAGGAACTGGGCGGGGCAGCGTCGGCGACGGACATGGCAGCAAGGAAAACGTAAGTCGTGCAGCCCTCTATTTTGCCTGAACTCCCCGCTCGCACGCGCCACTGTGCACGCACGTTTCTTGCGCGTTGGCTACAATGGTTCCAGATTGAAGCGTTTGCATAACATGACGACTCTCGCCGATCTCCGCATCAATTACTCACGTGCTTCGCTCGACGAGGCCGACGTCGCCCACGACCCCTTCGTCCAGTTCGACCGCTGGTTCAAGGAGGCGCTCGCCGCCAAGCTGCCCGAGCCGAACACGATGACGCTCGCGACCGTCGGCGCCGACGGCCGGCCGTCGGCACGCATCGTGCTCATCAAGGGCGTCGACGAACGCGGGTTCGTCTTCTTCACCAATTACGAAAGCCGCAAGGGGCGCGATCTCGCCGCGCACCCAGAGGCCGCGCTGCTGTTCTACTGGATCGAGCTCGAGCGCCAGGTGCGCATCGAAGGCCGGATCGAGAAAACCAGCGCAGAAGAAAGTGACCGCTATTTCGCGTCGCGCCCGCTCGGCTCGCGCATCGGCGCATGGGCGTCGCAACAGAGTGCGGCGATCGACAGCCGCGCGACGCTCGAAGCGCAGGAAAAGGCCGTCAGCGAACGCTACGGCGACAACCCGCCGCGCCCGCCGCACTGGGGCGGCTACCGTCTCGTGCCCGACTCGATCGAGTTCTGGCAGGGCCGCCCGTCGCGGCTGCACGACCGCCTGCTCTACACGCGCGACGCCGGCACGTCGACGGGCTGGTCGATTTCGCGCCTGTCGCCGTAAGCGCTGCGCCGGCGCACGCCGGTCGTGTCTCGTGTTGCATTCGGGCGCCCGCCTCGCAAGCGGCGGGGCCGGTCAAGATACTTGGCTGTATTCGATTCAACGAACAAACGGAGAATCCAAATGTTCTGGGAAAAGAAGCTGGCACAGTGGGCGGACGAAGTACGGGCGAAAGCGAACATACCGGCGCGCCTCGTGCTGTGGAACGGCGATCAACTCGATTTCGGCACCTTCAGCGCGCCGCAGGTCACGCTGAAGGTCAACAGCGCGTCGGCGTTGCCGCTCCTGCTCGAACCGAGCCTCGACAATCTCGGCGAGGCGTACGTGAAGGGCAAGATCGACATCGAAGGCAAGCTGTCGGACATCATCAACATCGGCTACTCGCTCGCGCGCAGCACGGTGACGAGCGCGAGCAAGCTGGCGCGCGTGAAGCGCTACTTCAATCACTCGAAGAGCACCGACAAGAAGGCGATCCAGTATCACTACGACGTCTCGAACGAGTTCTACCAGCTGTGGCTCGACGAGAACATGGTGTACTCGTGCGCGTACTTCGAGAACGGCGACGAGGATCTCGCCACCGCGCAGATCAAGAAGATCGACCATATCCTCACCAAGATCCGGCTTCAGCCCGGCCAGCGGCTGCTCGACATCGGCTGCGGCTGGGGTGCGCTCGTGCTGCGCGCCGCGCAGAAGTTCGGCGCGCAGTGCCTCGGCGTCACGCTGTCGCAGAACCAGTTCGACCTCGCGACCGCGCGCGTGAAGGCCGCCGGGCTGGAAGACAAAATCGAGATCCGGCTGCAGGACTACCGCGAGATCGACGGGCAATTCGATCGCATCACGAGCGTCGGGATGTTCGAGCACGTCGGGCGCAAGAACCTGCCGCTCTATTTCTCGCGGATCCATGACCTGCTCGCCGACGACGGCATCGCGATGAACCACGGGATCACGTCGACCGACGCGGAAAGCGGCGAGACGGCGCTCGGCGGCGGCGAGTTCATCGATCGCTACGTGTTCCCGGACGGCGAGCTGCCGCACATCAGCCTCGCGCTGGAAGCCGCGCAGCGCGGCGGGCTCGAAGCGATTGACGTCGAAAGCCTGCGCCGGCACTATGCGCGCACGCTCGATATCTGGACGGAAAACTTCGAGGCGAAGGCCGACGCCGCGCGACAACTCGTCGACGACGAAAAATTCCGCATCTGGCGCGTGTATCTCGCCGGCTGCGCATATGCGTTCGAGCACGACGACGTGTCGATCTTCCAGATCGTGTGCCGCAAGGCCGGGCAGAGCGCGAAGACGCTGCCGTGGTCGCGGCGCTATATGTACGAACACACGCTGCCGCGCTAGGCGGCGCTTCACGCTGGGCATGCATGGGTGACGGCAGGACGCGGCGCAAGGCGCCGCCGGAACGACAGCAGCACGACGACGCGAACGCGCCGCACGCCGACGGGCAATTCGACCTGTTCGGCGTGCCGGCAGATGCTGCACGCGCGTCGCCCGAGAACGATGGCCCGCCTGCCGACGCCGACGAACATGTGAACCCGGGCGCGCCTGACGACGCGCAGCCGGCACCGCGCACCCGCACCCACCCCCGTTCTTCAGACGAAACACCGCCCGCCGCTTCCGGCCTGCTGTGGGACGAGCCGTCCCTGCCAGTCGAGCCGCCGAAGAAGGGCCGGCGCCGGCGCGGCGTGCTGCCCGCGCCGATCACACCGGATGTGGCCGATGCGGCGGCCGGCCTGCCGCCGAACGTCCGGCTCGGCACGTCGTCGTGGTACTTCCCCGGCTGGGACGGCATCGTCTACGACGGCGATTTCGCTCAGACGAAACTCTCGCGCGAAGGGCTCGAAGCGTATGGCGCGCATCCGCTGCTGAAGAGCGTGAGCCTCGACCGGTCGTTCTATGGCCCGCTATCGGTGGCCGACTACCTGCGCTATGCGCAGCAGGTGCCCGACGATTTCCGCTTCGTCGTGAAGGCGCCGGCTTCCGTGACCGATGCGGTGATCCGCGGCCGGCGCGGCGAACCGTCGGGACCGAACCCGACCTTCCTCGACGCGGATCTCGCCACCCGCGAATTCGTGCAGCCCTGCGTCGAAGGGCTCGGCCGGAAAGCCGGGGTGCTCGTGTTCCAGTTCTCGCCGTTGCCCGACACGCTGCTTGCCCGGCCGGCCGAACTGATCGACCGGCTGGCCGCGTTCTTTGCGGCGTTGCCGCCGCTGCCGGCGGAAGCCGACGGCACCCGCTATGCGATCGAGATTCGCGACGCGAGCCTGCTCACGCCGCGCTTCATCCGCGCGCTCGCCGCGCTCGGCGTGCGCTACTGCGTCGGCCTGCACGCGCGGATGCCCGACCCGCTGCGCCAGGCGGCCGCGCTCGCGCTGCTCGACGGCGACGCGCCGGGCCCGCTGATCGTGCGCTGGAGCCTGCACGGCGGCTTCAAGTATGAACAGGCGAAAGCGAAGTACGAGCCGTTCGACAAGCTCGTCGACGAGGATCCGGCCACGCGCTCGGCGCTTGCCGAACTGGCCGCGCGCTATGCGCTGGCCGGGCAGCCGGTGATCATCACGATCAACAACAAGGCGGAAGGCTCCGCGCCGCTGTCGTGCATCGCGCTTGCGCGCGAGATCGCCGCCGCGTGCGCGCAGTGGCGCAACGAGGCGGCTTGATACCCGCTTGATACCGGCTAGATACCGGCTTGCGCCGGCCGCGGTCACGACGCTTACGCGCCGCGCAGCGACTTCAGACGGTGCGAGAACTTCTTCCGGAATTTCGCGAGCTTCGGCCCGATCACGACCGAGCAGTAGCCCTGCCCCGGGTTGCGCGCGTAATAGTTCTGGTGATAATCCTCGGCCGGCCAGTAGTTGTCGTCGAGCGGCACGACCTGCGTGACGATCGGCTGCCCGAACACCTGCTCGCGCTCCAGCTCGCGGATCACGTCGAGCGCCGTGTCGCGCTGCGCGTCCGAATGCGTGAACACGACCGAACGGTACTGCGTACCGACGTCGTTGCCCTGCCGGTTCAGCTGGGTCGGATCGTGCGTTGCAAAGAAGATCTCGAGGATCTCACGATAGCCGATGCGCGCCGGATCGAACGTCACGTTGACGACTTCCGCGTGGCCCGTATCGCCTTCGCAGATGTCGCGATAGCCGGGATTGCGCGTATGGCCGCCCGCATAGCCCGACTGGACGGCCGTCACGCCGTCGACGTCGAGAAACACCGCCTCCGTGCACCAGAAACACCCGCCTCCCAATGTCGCGGTTTCAAGCATCTCGTTCACCATGAAATCAGTCCCTCGTTGATGTCGGCAGCCGGCACGCATGCGCCGGCGCCACCGTTCCGTCTCGCCGCTGCCCACCCGCGTGCGGGTCGCAACGGCACGTCGGCAAGTATCTCACTCGCGCGCGAACCTGACAGATTGCACGGGTGTCGCGCGCGACCGGCCGCCCGTTTTCTCGACTACACTTAGGCACGCGCGAGCGCGGCGGCAAACCCGCTGGCTCGCGCAATGTGCCCGATGCATGCCCGACCCTGATGCAAACATCATCTGCCGGAACTTCGCTATGCATGCCTTAACAGACCTCGCCCGCGTCACGCGTCCGGCCGTCGCCGCGTCGCGGGCCGCGGCTTCGATTGCATCACCTCCTTGCCATGCATCCGTCTCGCTCCGCGCGCGGCGATCCGGCACACCGCTTCTTTCCGCTTTCACGATCTGATGCACGGCGTCGCACGCTCATCGACGCGTGCGTCCGCCTGCCGATCGCTCCCGCCGGCGTGATGCGCGCCGTGCGGCAACCCCGACTCGCACGCCCGCAACGAACGGCCGTGCGACCCCGATCCGACACCATCGAGAGGGCATCACCATGAGCATGCGGCCTGACCCGACGTTTCACGCTTCACCCGAGCTTGCGATGCAGGCACCGGCGGAGGAGTTTGCCTATACGTTGTTGCTGAGCCCCGATTTTTCCAGACCCGACGCGCTCGCCGTGATCGACGTCAAGCCTGGCTCGTCGACCTACGGAAAAATCGTGCACACGGTGACGATGCCGAACACCGGCGACGAGTTTCACCACTTCGGCTGGAATGCGTGTTCGTCGTCGCTGTCGCCGCTGACCGGCCATGCATTCCTCGAACGCCGCTTCCTGATCATCCCCGGCCTGCGCTCGTCGCGCATCTACGTGATCGACACGAAGCCGCATCCGACGCAGGCGCGCATCCACAAGATCATCGAGCCCGACGAGATCTTCTCGAAGACCGGCTATTCGCGGCCGCACACCGTGCACTGCGGGCCCGAGGGCATCTACGTGAGCACGCTCGGCGGCGCAGGCAAGGACGGCACCGACGGCGCGCCCGGCATCTTCATCATGGATTGCGAAACCTTCGACGTCCTCGGCCGCTGGGAGATCGATCGCGGCCCGCAGGACAAGCATTACGACTTCTGGTGGAACCTGCCGCGCGACTACATGGTGTCGAGCGAATGGGCGCTGCCGCCGCAATTCGAGAACGGAATCGTGCCGGAGGACCTGCTCGCGAACAAATACGGGCACCGGCTGCATTTCTGGGACCTGCGCGCGCGTCGCAACGTGCAGACGATCGATCTCGGCGCGCAGCACCAGATGGCGCTCGAGGTGCGGCCCGCGCACGACCCGGCGCGCGAATACGGGTTCGTCGGCGTCGTGGTCGACACGACGAATCTCGAAGGCTCGATCTGGACCTGGTGGCGCGAAGGCGGCAAGTTCCATGTGAAGAAAACCGCGACGATCCCGGCCGAGCCGGCCGCGGCCGACGAACTGCCGCCGCTGCTCAAGGGATTCGGCGCGGTGCCGCCGCTCGTGACCGACATCGACCTGTCGCTCGACGACCGGTTCCTCTACGTGTCCTGCTGGGGCACCGGCGAGATGCGCCAGTACGACGTGTCGGACCCGCACAACCCGGTGCTCGCGGGGTCGGTCCGCATCGGTGGCATCGCACGCCGCGCGCCGCACTCGAACGGCCGCACGTTCGCGGGCGGCCCGCAGATGGTCGAGATCAGCCGCGACGGGAAGCGCGTGTACTGGACCAACTCGCTCTATTCGACGTGGGACGACCAGTTTTATCCGGACGGCGTGCCGGGCGCGCAGGTGCTCGCGCACGTGGGGCCGGAAGGCGGGCTGACGCTCGCCGACGATTACTGGGTCGAGTTCCCCGACGGCTATCGCGCGCACCAGATCCGGCTCGAAGGCGGCGACTGCTCGACCGACTCGTTCTGCTATCCGTCGGTCAAGCGTTGAACGCCGGCTTTCACGCCCCGTTCGCGCTGTGGGCGGCCGTGCTCGCGAGCGGGGTGTATCACGGGCTCAACCCCGCGATGGGCTGGCCGCTCGCGGTGTCGAACGCGCTGATGACGCGCCGCGGCGGCGCGCTCGTCGCGGCGCTCGGCTATCTCGCGCTCGGCCATGCGCTCGCCGTGTTCGCGGTGATGCTGCCGTTCGGGCTGCTCGCCGCGCTGCTTGCGTGGCAGACGGCGATCCGGATCGGCGCGAGCGCGCTCGTGATCGGCTTCGGCGCCGTGCTGCTGATCCGGCGCCGGCATCCGCGGGCGCTTGCGCGGATTCCGCCTGCCCGGCTCGGCCTGTGGTCGTTCGCGGTCGCGATCGCGCATGGCGCGGGGCTGATGCTGGTACCGATCTACCTCGGGCTGTGCGGGCTCGACCAGGACGCCGGCCATCGCGCGGCGGCCACGCTCGTCGATGCGCATCTCGGAATGGCGCTCGTCGTCGCGGCCGTGCATGCCATCGCGATGATCGGCGCCGGCGGCGGGCTCGCGTGGCTCGTGTACCGCTATCTCGGGCTGAAGTTCGTATCGCGAAGCTGGTTCAATCTCGACGCGGTGTGGGCGTCGAGCCTGATCGTAACGGGCGCGTTGTCGCTGGGGCTGGCGGCGACGCGATAGTGCGGGGGGACCTGCGGCCGATGTCGAGCAGAGGTGCCGGGCGGAGCGGCGGCCCCGCACAAAAAACGCGACGGAACGGCCGTGCCGGCAGCGTGCCATCGCGCATCCGGCCGCGCGCCGCAGTGTTCGCTACGTCACCCTGCCCCCGCAATGCGCCGTCCGGCCGGGCCCGGCGGCCCCGATTCCGCTAAAATCGGGCCATGCGCACCCCTTCCCCCTCGACCGCCTTGTCGCCTTTCGTCCGCCGTGCCCGCCCCACCCGCGTCGCGCCGCGCCCGCCCGTCTCGTTCCGGATGGCCGCGCGATGAGCCACGCCAATCCCCCGGATTTCGACTCGGCCGCCTTCCGGCAAGCCCTCGGCCAGTTCGCCACAGGCGTGACGGTGATCACGACGCGCGCGCCGTCCGGCCAGCTGATCGGCATCACCGCCAGCTCGTTCAACTCGGTCTCGCTCGATCCGCCGCTCGTGCTGTGGAGCCTCGCGCACAAATCGGCGTCGACGCCCGTGTTTCGCGGCAACAGCCATTACGTGGTGAACGTGCTCGCGGCCTCGCAGCTCGACCTGTGCAAGCGCTTCTCGACCTACAAGGGTGACCGCTTCGAAGGGATCGCGCATGCGGCCGGCAACTCGGGGATGCCCGTGCTCGACGGCGCACTCGCGTGGTTCGAATGCCACAACCGCAGCCGCTACGATGAAGGCGACCACGTGATCTTCGTCGGCGAAGTGGAGCGCTGCGGCGTGCGCATGGAATCGGACACGGCACCGCCGCTCGTGTTCCACGGCGGCGGCTTCCACGGCCTTACACCGCTTTGATCGCCCCCGTGCGCGCCAGCCCGACCGGCGCGCCGGCTTCATCCTTCAGCGTCTGCAGCACGATGTTGGAACGGATGTCCATCACGCCCGGCGCCTTGTAGAGCCGGTTCAGCACGAAATCCGAATAGTGCTTGAGGTTGTGCGCGAGCACGCGCAGCAGGTAGTGGCTCTCGCCCGTCACGACGAACGCGCCGACCACCTCCGGCCATTCGCGCAGCGCTTCCGCGAAGCGCTCGTGCCATTGATTCTCTTCGTTGCGCATCGACACCTGAACGAACGCCTCGAGCTCGAAGCCGAGCTTCTCGCGGCTCAGGCACGCTCGATAGTGCTCGATCACGCCCTGCTCCTCGAGCAGGCGCATGCGGCGCAGACAGGCGGACGGCGAAAGCGAAATCCGTTCCGCCAGGTCGAGATTGCTGATTCTGCCCTCTTCCTGCAGTACCGCCAGAATCCGGCAGTCGGTGGCATCGAGCGTGATCGCGTGCATTTTTGGTCCCCGTTTTCCCTCTGAGTCGAATTATCTGCCAATCCGGCGGATTGTCCATGTTTATTTCGCAAGCACTTTCTGCGAGCGTCCACCTATCATTCGAAGGATCGACTCACCGAATCGTCATGCCATGGACACCCTCTGGGACATCTCGCCGCCCGTCAGCCCCGCCACCCCCGTGTGGCCGGGCGATACGCCGGTTTCCGTCGAACGCGTGTGGCGGATGGAGGCCGGCTCGCCGGTCAACGTCGCGCGCCTGACGCTGTCGCCGCACACGGGCGCGCACTGCGACGCGCCGCTGCACTACGACGCCGACGGCGCGCCGATCGGCGCCGTGCCGCTCGACACCTACCTCGGCCCGTGCCGCGTGATCCATTGCATCGGCGCATCGCCGGTCGTGCAGCCGGCCGATGTCGCGGCCGCGCTCGACGGCGTACCGCCGCGCGTGCTGCTGCGCACCTGTGCGCGCGCCAGCGTCGATGAGTGGGACAGCCACTTCTGCGCGGTCGCGCCCGAGACCGTCGACCTGCTCGCCGCGCATGGTGTGAAGCTGATCGGCATCGACACGCCGTCGCTCGACCCGCAGGAATCGAAGACGATGGATGCGCATCACCGCGTGCGCGCGCACCGGATGGCGATCCTGGAAGGCATCGTGCTCGACGACGTGCCGCCCGGTGACTATGAACTGATCGCACTGCCGCTGAAGTTCGCGACGCTCGACGCGAGCCCCGTGCGCGCGGTGCTGCGCGCGCTGCCCGCGCGTGCTTCCTGATTACCCCGACTGACGACCCCCACATCATGATCAAGACCCGTGAAGATGCGCTCGCGCTCGACCGCGACGATCCGCTCGCCCCGCTGCGCGACCAGTTCTCCCTGCCCGACGGCGTGATCTACCTCGACGGCAACTCGCTCGGCGCACAGCCGCGCGCATCGGCCGCCCGTGCGCAGCAGGTGATCGGCGCCGAATGGGGCGAAGGCCTGATCCGCAGCTGGAACACGGCCGGCTGGTTCGCGCTGCCGCGCCGTCTCGGCGACAAGCTCGCGACGCTGATCGGCGGCGCGCCCGACGAGACGGTCGTGACCGACACGATCTCGATCAACCTGTTCAAGCTGCTGTCGGCGATGGTGCGCCACCAGGCCGAGCGCGCGCCGGAGCGCCGAGTGATCGTGTCGGAGCGCTCGAACTTCCCGACCGACCTGTATATCGCGCAGGGGCTGATCGAGCAGCTCGGCGGCGACTACGAACTGCGCCTGATCGACGACCCGGCCGACCTGCCCGGCGCGCTCGGCGCGGACACGGCCGTCGCGATGATCACGCACGTGAACTACCGCACCGGCTACATGCACGACATGCCGGCCGTCACGCAGCTCGTGCACGACGCGGGTGGCCTGATGCTGTGGGATCTCGCGCACTCGGCCGGCGCGGTGCCGGTCGACCTGAACGGCGCGCGCGCGGACGGCGCGGTCGGCTGCACGTACAAGTACCTGAACGGCGGCCCCGGTTCGCCCGCCTTCGTATGGGTGCCGCAGCGCCATCACGCGCACTTCTCGCAGCCGCTGTCCGGCTGGTGGGGCCACCGCGCACCGTTCGCGATGCAGCCGGGCTTCGCGCCCGATCCGGGCATCGCGCGCTTCCTGTGCGGCACGCAGCCGATCGTGTCGATGTCGATGGTCGAATGCGGGCTCGACGTGTTCCTGCAGACCGACATGCACGCGATCCGCCGCAAGTCGCTCGCGCTGACCGATGCGTTCATCGCGCTCGTCGAAGCGCGTTGCGCGGGCCTGTCGCTGAAACTCGTCACGCCGCGCGCGCATCACCAGCGCGGCTCGCAGGCGAGCTTCGAGCATCCGCACGGCTACGAGGTGATGCAGGCGCTGATCGCGCGCGGCGTGATCGGCGACTATCGCGAGCCGTACGTGCTGCGCTTCGGCTTCACGCCGCTCTATACGCGCTTCGCCGACGTGTGGGATGCCGTCGAGACGCTGCGCGACATCCTCGCCACCGACGCGTGGAAGGCGCCCGAGTTCGCCGAACGCGGCGCGGTGACCTGATCGGCCATGCCCGGCGCGCGCGAGCCGCGCGCCGCGCCCCGTCATTCAAATCTGGAGAAAGTCGTGAATTCTGGTCATATGCAGCCACCCGGCGACGACGCGCCGGCGGGCTGCCCGTTCTCGGGCGCACGCGCCGCGCATTCGGCCCAAGCAGCCCCGGCCGCGCACGAAGCGTCGCACGTGCCCGGCGATGCCGGCTGGCACAACGCGCAGCTCGATTTCTCGAAGTCGATGAGTTACGGCGACTACCTGTCGCTGAATTCGATCCTCGACGCGCAGCATCCGCTGTCGCCCGATCACAACGAGATGCTGTTCATCATCCAGCATCAGACGAGCGAGCTGTGGATGAAGCTCGCGCTGTTCGAGCTGCGCGGCGCCCTCGACGCGGTGCGCACCGACGCGCTGCCGCCGGCGTTCAAGATGCTCGCCCGCGTGTCGCGGATTCTCGAGCAACTCGTGCAGGCCTGGAACGTGCTGTCGACGATGACGCCGTCCGAGTATTCGGCGATGCGGCCGTATCTCGGGCAGTCGTCGGGTTTCCAGTCGTACCAGTACCGGCAACTCGAATTCCTGCTCGGCAACAAGAACGTGCAGATGCTGCAGCCGCATGCGCACCGGCCCGACATCCTCGAACAGGTGCGTGCGACGCTCGAAGCGCCGTCGTTCTACGACGAAGTCGTGCGCCTGCTCGCGCGGCGGGGCTTCCCGATCGCGGCCGAGCGGCTCGAACGCGACTGGACGCAGCCGACCCGGCACGACGAGACGGTCGAAGCCGCGTGGCTCGAGGTGTACCGTCATCCGCAGCAGCACTGGGAGCTTTACGAGATGGCCGAGGAACTCGTCGATCTCGAGGATGCGTTCCGCCAGTGGCGCTTCCGTCACGTGACGACCGTCGAGCGCATCATCGGCTTCAAGCAGGGCACCGGCGGCACCAGCGGCGCGCCGTACCTGCGCAAGATGCTCGACGTCGTGCTGTTCCCCGAGCTCTGGCACGTGCGCACCACGCTGTAACGCTAACGCGCGACGCGCCCCCGGCCCGCCCGCCGTCACGACGACGTGCGGGCCAGCTCCTCCCCTTCGCGCGGCTGCACGGCCGCACGCGACAGCCGCGGAATGTGCCGTCGCACGACGAGCAGCGCGACGCAGACCACCCCCATCGCAATCGCCAGCATCGTCAGATAGGCCGTGGCACCGCCCGTGGTGATCACGACCGCGCCCGCGAACGCGCTGAGGATCGCGCCGAGCCGGCCGAACGCGAGCGCGCTCGCGGTGCCCGTCGCGCGCACGGCCGTCGGGTAGATGTACGCGCAGAGCGCATACATCGTCGACTGCACCGCGTTGACGAACAACCCGTGGAGGCCGAGCCCGACGATCAGCCAGCCCGTGTGGCGGCTCGCATCGACACCCATCAGCCACACCGCGCTCGCCGCGCCGCCGACACTGCACAGCACGAGCGGCCAGCGCGACCCGGCATGCGCGATCGTCCACGCGCACAACAGCGCGCCGATCACGCCGCCGAGGTTGTACGCGGTGAGCCCCGTCCCCGCCACCGACACGCTCAGCCCGCTCGCCGCCAGCATCGTCGGCAGCCAGCTGAACGCCGCATACACGGCAAGCAGGCACATGAAGAACGCACACCACAGCGCGATCGTGTCGCGCGCCTGGCCGCTCGCGAACAGCGCGCCGAAGCCGCCGCGGCCGCCCGCCGCGCGGGCGTCCCTCAGGTCGGTGAAGGCGGTGCCCGGCACGACGGGCCGCTCCATCCGCGCGAGCAGCGCGCCGAGTTCCGGCCAGCGCGCGGGGCGCCGCGCGAGATAGCGCGGCGATTCGGGCAACGCACGCACGAGCACGAAGCCGAGCACGAGCGGCAACGCGCCGCCCGCGAAGAACAGCCCGCGCCAGCCGTAGCGCGGCAGCACCTCGTGCGCGAACAGGCCGGCCAGCATCCCGCCGAGCGGCACGCAGACGATCGTCGCGGTCACCATCATCGTGCGACGCCGCGCGGGCGTGTATTCGGCCGTCATCGTCGTGGCCGTCGGCAACGCGCCGCCGATCCCGAGGCCTGCGACGAAGCGCAGCACCGCGATCGCCGTGACGTCCGGTGCGAAGCCGATCGCGCAGGTCGCGATGCCGAACAGGAACACGCTGCCGATCACGGCCTGACGGCGGCCGAAGCGATCGGCGACGATCCCCGCGCACGCACTGCCGATGCCCATCCCGATCAGCCCGGCCGCCACCGCCGGCGCGAACGCGCCGCGCGTGATGCCCCATTCGCGGATCAACACCGGAATCGCGAAGCCGATCAGCTGGCCGTCGAAGCCGTCGAGCACGATCGCGAGCGCGGCGAGCAGCACCACGCAGCGCTGCATCGTCGTGAACGGCCCGTCGTCGAGCGTCGCGCCGATGTCGACGGACGCAGGCAACAATCCGTCGCGCGTGCTCATGCGACCTCCCGTGCGCCGCGCTCAGGCGGCAACATGCGCAAGCAGCGCGCGGCAAGACAACGGCATTCGATGGCGTTCATGGCGTCTCCGGTTGCCCGGGCTGGCGCGGTGGCGCGTGCCCGGATCTCGTGCTGCGCAGGCGGCCGGCGTCGACGCATCGGCGCCGCCTCCGGTGTCTCGTCCAACCTGTCCCGATCCGGCGCCGTCGCCTGCGCGCGACGCGCTCGTCTCGTCGTGCGGCGCAAGCCGCGCCGCCCGCCTGATGCTCAGTTCACCCGCGCGTCGATCAGCCGGACCAGCGCGAGCAGCGTCTCCGCATGCGGCACCGCGACGCCCGCTTCGCGCGCGGCCGCGACGACCTTGCCGCTGATCGCGTCGATTTCCGTGCGGCGGCCCGCGAGCACGTCCTGCAGCATCGACGGACGATGGCCGCGATGCGCGCGGATCGCATGCTCGACGTTGTGCGCGATGCGTTCGCCGTCGACCGCGATGCCCTTCGCGCGGGCGACGGCGGCCACCTCGGCTGCAATCGCGAGCGCAAGCCGCGGCCCGTCGTGATGGTTGCCGAGCTGGTCGACCGTGCAGCCCGTCGCCGCGCACAGCGTGTTGAGCGCCGCGTTGAACGCGACCTTCTCCCAGATCGCGGCCCACTCGTCGGCGTCAAGCGTGCACGCGAGCCCCGCGCGCGACAGCGTATCGGCCACCGTCGCCGCGAACGGGCGTGCCGCGCCGTCGGCCGTCATCATGCGGATCGCGCCCGCGCCGTGCGAGCGCACGCGCGCCGGCCCCGCCGCGTCGGCCGGCCACGTCGTCACGCCGACCAGGATGCGTTCGAGCGGCACGAACGCATTCAGCGTCTCGACATTGCCGAGCCCGTTCTGCAGCGTCAGCACGTGCGTGTCCCGCTCGAGCAGCGCGCGCACGCCGTCGAGTGCGGCACGCGTATGCAGCGACTTCGTGAAAACGATCAGCAGGTCGAATGATGCATCGGGCGACGCGGCCGCAGCCGCATTCGCCGCTTCCGGCCGCACGGCCTGCAACGTCCGGATACACCGCTCACCACGATCGTCATCGATGCGCAACCCGTCGCGGCGAATCGCATCGAGATGCGCATCGTTCACGTCGATCAGCGTGACGGCCTCGCCGCTTTCGGCCAGCCGCCCGCCGAACAGCGAGCCCATCGCGCCGGCGCCCAGAATCGCAATCCTCATCGTCGTCGGCCTCGTCAGAACGGATAGTGGCGCGGTGCGGTCTGCACCGTGATCCAGCGCAGGTCCGTGAACGCCGCGATGCCGGCCTTGCCGCCGAAGTGGCCGAAGCCGCTGTCCTTCACGCCGCCGAACGGCATCTGCGCCTCGTCGTGCACGGTCGGACCGTTCACGTGGCAGATGCCCGATTCGATGCGGGCCGCGACGCGCATCGCACGCGCGACATCGCGGCTGAACACGGCCGACGACAGCCCGAACGCGTTGTCGTTCGCGCAGCGGATCGCGGCGTCCTCGCCATCGACGCGCACGATGCCTTTCACCGGCCCGAACGACTCCTCCGCATAGATGCGCATCGCCGGCGTCACATGGTCGAGCAGCGTGGCCGGGAACAGCGTGCTGTCGGCCTTGCCGCCGCACACGAGCGTCGCGCCGTGCGCGAGCGCATCGTCGATCAGCGCGTTGCAGCGCTCGACGGCCTTCATGTCGATCAGCGAACCGAGCACGACGGGCCCCTGGCGCGGATCGCCGAGCGGCAGCGACGCGGCCTTGTCGGCAAGCTTCGCGACGAACGCATCGGCAATCGACGCGTCGACGACGATGCGTTCGGTCGACATGCAGATCTGCCCGGAATTCGCGAACGCGCCGAACGCGGCCGCCGCGACCGCCGCATCGAGATCGGCATCGTCGAGCACGACGAACGGCGCCTTGCCGCCGAGCTCCAGCACCGACGGCTTCAGGTGGCGCGCACAGGCTTCGGCGACGATCCGGCCGACGCGCGTCGAGCCCGTGAAATTCACGCGGCGCACGGCCGGATGCGCGATCAATGCATCGACGATCGTGCCCGCATCCTCGGGCGCGTTCGTCACGAAATTGACGACGCCCGGCGGCAGCCCGGCCTCCTGCAGCGCCTCGACGATCAGCCCGTGCGTGACGGGGCACAGCTCCGAGCCCTTCAGCACGACGGTGTTGCCGCACGCGAGCGGCAGCGCGAGCGCGCGCGTCGCGAGGATCACCGGCGCATTCCACGGCGCGATGCCGAGCACGACGCCGGCCGGCTGCCGCACGCCCATCGCGAGCGACCCGGGCACGTCGGACGGAATCAGCTCGCCACTGATCTGCGTGGTCAGCGACGCGGCCTCGACGAGCCCGCTTGCGGCAAGCTGCACGTTGAAGCCGGCCCACAGCGCGGACGCGCCCGTCTCCGCCGCCATCGCGGCGACGAACTGCTCGTGCTTCGCTTCGAGCGCGGTGGCCGCCTTCAGCAGCAGCGCGCGGCGGGCGCCGGGACCGAGCGCGGCCCAGCCGGGAAACGCGCGGGCGGCCGCGTCGGCCGCCGCGCGCGCATCGTCGACGGTACACGCGGGTGCTTCGGACGCGACTTCGCCATCAAGCGGGTTGCGGCGCGCGAAGGTCGCGCCGCTGGATGAGTGACGGCGTTCGCCGCCGATCAGCATCGATACGGTTTGCATGGAATCTCCGGCAGGACGCGCACTGCGCATCACGTCATTCAGACAATCTCGACTTCGACGACGACCGGCGCCGCCACACGCAGCGCGTCGGTCATCGTGTCACGCAGGCGCGTGGCATCGGACACGCGTACGCCCCGGCAGCCCATCCCTTGCGCGAGCGCGACGAAATCCAGGTTCGGCAGATCGGTGCCCTGCACGGGATCGTCCGGGCCGAAGCCGAACACCGGCGCGAAATCCTGCAGCGCCGCGTAGCGCCGGTTGTTCAGGATCACGAACGTGATCGGCAGCTTCAGCTGCGCGGCGCTCCACAACGCCTGGATCGAATACAGGCTCGACCCGTCGCCGATCAGCCCGATCACGCGCCGGCCCGGCTGCGCGAGCGCGACGCCGACGGCGGCCGGCATCCCGTAGCCGAGCCCGCCGCTGTCCATCGTGTAGAACGTGCCGCTGTGCGTGAACGGCAGGTGTTCCTGCATCACGGGCCGCGCGCTCGGTGCTTCCTCGACGACGATGTCGTGTGCGGCGCGCACGTCGGCGAGCGTCTGCAGCGCGAACGCGACCGACATGCGCTCGCCGGCGGCCGGCGGTTCGACGCGCGCACGCGGCGGCCGCGGCGCGGGCATCGGCCGCTCGGGCGGCGCCGGGCGCGCGAGCAGGTCGCGCGCGGCGAGCCGCAGGTTGCCGACGACCGCATCGCCCGACGGCGTCCACGCGGCGAGGCCCGGATCGTCGACGAGCTGCACGAGCGTCGCGCCCGGCGGCACGTGCGGGCCGAAGCCCTCGATGTGATAGGTGAACGCGGGCGCGCCGAACGCGAACACGAGATCGTGCCCGTCGAGCCGCGCGACGATCTTCTCGCGGATCGCGGGCAGGAAGCCGGCGAACAGCGGATGGTCCTCGGGGAAACTGCAGCGCCCCGACATCGGCGCGACGTACACACGCGCACGGTGCCGCTCGGCGAGCCGCACGACGTCGTCCCACGCACCGGCGCGATCGACGGCTGCCCCGACCACGAACGCGGGACGCCGCGCGGCGTCGAGCGCATCGCCGAGCCGCGCGAGCGCGTCCGGATCGGGCCGCACGACATGGCTGACGTCGCGGCGCGGCAGCAGCTCGGCCGGCTGATCCCAGTCGTCGACCGGGATCGACACGAACACGGGGCCGCGCGGTTCCTGCATCGCGATGCGGTACGCACGCGCGATCGCGGCCGGCACGTCCTGCGCACGCGCGGGCTCGATGCTCCATTTCACGTACGGCTTCGGCAGCTCGGCGGCCTGCGTCGCGCCGAGGAACGGGTCGAACGGCAGGATCGCGCGCGCCTGCTGGCCCGCGGTGACGATCAGCGGCGTGCGGTTCTTGAAGGCGGTGAAGAGATTGCCCATCGCGTTGCCCACACCCGCCGCCGAATGCAGGTTGACGACCGCCGCATTGCCGGTCGCCTGCGCGTGGCCGTCGGCCATCCCGACCACGACAGCTTCATGCAAGCCGAGCACGTAGCGGAAATCGTCCGGGAAGTCGCGGAACATCGGCAGCTCGGTCGAGCCGGGGTTGCCGAACACGCGGTCGATGCCGAACTGGCGAAACAGGTCGATCACCGCATCGCGAACGGTGATCGGTGCGGCGGAAGGGGGCGTATGGCCGGACATGCTCGGGCGTCTCCTCGATGGCTTGGCGGTTTCCACAGTATCGAAGCGCGAGCCATTCTCGGATACTGTATTTTTTGCGATAAGCCATACCGTTCCGACATGACTTTCGATCTCCGACAATTGCGCGCCTTCACGACGATCGTCGCGTGCGGCAGCCTCGGCCGCGCGGCCGACGCGCTGCACGTGACGCAGCCGGCGCTGAGCCGGATCCTGAAGCGACTCGAGGACCAGGTCGGCGCGCCCTTGTTCGAGCGCCACTCGAAGGGTGTGCAGCTCACCGCGTTCGGCGACGCGCTGCTGCCGCATGCGACGCTGCTGCAGCACGAGGCCGAGCACGCACGCGAGGAGCTCGATGCGATGCGCGGGTTTGCGAAGGGCACGATCAAGGTCGGCACGGTGGGCAGCATCGCGAGCCTCGTGCTGCCGGTCGCGGTCGGCCGCGTGCTCGACCGCTGGCCGAACCTGCGCGTCGAGATCATCGAAGGCGTGTGGGACCGGCTCGCGGAAGGGCTGAACAAGCACGAGATCGATCTCGCGCTGTCCGCGCACGGGCCCGATACCGACGAGATCGTCGCGATTCCCGAGTGTCGCTGGGAGGATCGCAGCCACATCGTTGCGGCGCAGCACCATCCGCTGCGCGCGCTCGGCCGCGCGCCGACGCTCGCCGACACGCTGCACGCGCGCTGGGCGATTCCGCCGCGCGGCACCGCGCCGTTCGACCACATGCGCGCGACCTTCGACGCGCACGGGCTGGCGCTGCCCGACATCGCGGTCGAGACGCGCTCGGTTACTACATTGAAGAGCCTCGTCGCGCATGCCGGCTTCCTGAGCTGGATGGCCGAGCCGATGTACGGCGCCGAGCAGCGCGCCGGCACGATCGACACGCTGCCGGTGCGCGAGGTCGTCGCGGTGCGCACGCTCACCGCGTTCCGGCGCCGCCACGGCATCCTGCCGGGGCCAGCGGGCAAGCTGCTCGAGGAACTCGTCGCGTTGACGCGCGAAGGACGCTGACAGCGCTTTCCGCACCGGCCGCCCGTTCGCGGCCTCCCCACCCTGCTGCCCGCACGCCGCCGCAGCGCACCATCGAAATGCCGTTTCCCCGCCTTGACTTTCGCTCGCCCGAATACGATCATTCGCTCACACAAAGAGCAAATGATCGTATTCGGCAGGACTGTCAGGCACGAAAAGGAGACACCGGATGAGCGCATCGCCCTCCGCCCGCACGCCCGTGCTGCTGCACATCGGCGCGGGCTCGTTTCACCGCGCGCACCAGGCGTGGTATCTGCATCGCGTGAACGCGGCCGTCCCGGCCGAGGAGCGCTGGTCGCTGACCGTCGGCAACATCCGCGACGACATGCACGCGACGATGGACGCACTCGCCGCGCAGCACGGCGCCTACACGCTCGAAACCGTCACGCCGCAAGGCGAGCGCGCGTACGAGACGATCCGCGCGATCACGCGCGTGCTGCCGTGGTCGATCGACCTCGCCGCGCTGATCGACGCCGGCGCCGACCCGGCCTGCCGGATCGTGTCGTTTACCGTGACCGAAGGCGGCTACTACCTCGACGAACACAACCGGCTCGACCTCGCGAACGCCGATCTCGCGGCCGACCTGCAGGGCGCGCGCACGACGCTGTACGGCGCGCTCGCGGCGCTGCTCGCCGAACGCGTGAAGCGCGGCGCGGGCCCGCTCACGCTGCAGAGCTGCGACAACCTGCGCAACAACGGCGCGCGCTTTCGCGCGGGGATGCGCGAATTCCTCGAGCGGCGCGGCCAGGCCGACCTGCTCGCCTGGTTCGATACGAACGTCGCGACACCGAGCGCGATGGTCGACCGCATCACGCCGCGCCCGACCGCCGACGTGCGCGAGCGTGTGCTGGCGGCCACCGGCTTCGACGACGCATGCCCGGTGATGGGCGAATCGTTCATCCAGTGGGTGATCGAGGACCGCTTCGCGGCCGGCCGGCCGAAGTGGGAAGTGGCCGGCGCCGAACTCGTCGACGACGTGCACCCGTACGAGGAAGCGAAGATCCGCATCCTCAACGCGACGCACAGCTGCATCGCGTGGGCCGGCACGCTCGCGGGCCATACGTATATCCACGAAGGCACGCATGACGCGGCGATCCGCCGCTTCGCGCACGACTACGTGACGCAGGACGTGATCCCCTGCCTCACGCCGAGCCCGCTCGATCTCGCGCGCTACCGCGACGTCGTGCTCGAACGCTTCGGCAACCCGTACGTGCTCGACACGAACCAGCGCGTCGCGGCCGACGGCTTCTCGAAGATTCCCGGCTTCATCGCGCCGACGCTCGTCGAATCGTTCGCACGCGGCGCGGCGCCGGTCGCCACCGCCGTGCTGCCCGCGCTGTTCCTGCGCTTTCTCGAGCGCTGGGCGCGCGGCGCGCTGCCGTACGCGTACCAGGACGGCGTGATGGACGAAAGCGCCGCGCGCGCGATCGTCCAGGCCGACGACCCGGTCGTCGCGCTGTGCGCGAACCGGCAGCTGTGGGGCTCGCTCGCCGGCAACGCCGCACTGTTCGAGGCCTTGCGCGGCGGACTCTCGCGTGTCGACACATGGCTCGCGGCACGCTGACGTGCATCCGGGCGAACCTGCCTTGGCACGGGCGCGGCCGCGCGGCTAAAGTAGCGACTCCCCACTGACGGAACGGATCGCTCATGTATCTCGGCATCGACCTCGGCACCTCGGAAGTGAAGGTGCTGCTGCTCGCCCCGGACGGCACGGTCGTCGGCACCGCCGGCTCGCCGTTCACCGTGTCGCGGCCGCATCCGCGCTGGGCCGAACAGCATCCGGACGACTGGTGGCAAGGCACGCTCGCCGCGCTCGCGGCGTTGCGCGAACGGCACCGCGACGCGTTCGCGGCCGTGCGCGGCATCGGCCTGTCGGGCCAGATGCACGGCGCCGTGCTGCTCGGCCGCGACGATCGCGTGCTGCGCCCCGCGATCCTGTGGAACGACATGCGCAGCGCCGACGAATGCGCGCTGCTCACCGAACGCGCGCCCGATCTCCACGCACTGGCAGGCAACCTCGCGATGCCGGGCTTCACCGCGCCGAAACTGCTGTGGGTCGCGAAGCACGAACCCGACGTGTTCGCGGCAACCGCCTGCGTGCTGATGCCGAAGGACTACCTGAGGTTCCGGCTGACCGGCGCGAAGGTGTCCGATCCGTCGGACGCCGCCGGCACGCTGTGGCTCGACGTCGCGCGCCGCGACTGGTCCGATGCGCTGCTCGCCGCGTGCGGGATGACGCGTGAGCAGATGCCGCGCATCGTCGAAGGCAACGCGCCATCCGGCACGCTGCGCGCGGACATCGCACGCGAACTCGGGCTGTCGGAGGCCGTCGTGGTGGCCGGCGGCGGCGGCGACAACGCGACGAGCGCGCTCGGCATCGGCGCGATCCATGCAGGCGACGGCTTCGTGTCGCTCGGCACGTCCGGCGTGCTGAGCGTGGTCGGTGATCGCTTCATGCCGAACCCCGCGTCGGCCGTGCATGCGTTCTGCCATGCGATTCCCGATCGCTGGCAATTGATGAGCGTCGTGCTGTCGGCCGCGAGCTGCCTGCGCTGGGTCTGCAAGCTGACCGGCACCGACGAGCCCGCGCTGCTCGCGGAAATCGAAACGCTCGACGCCGACGCGCTCGCGACGGCCCCGCTGTTCCTGCCTTACCTGTCCGGCGAGCGCACGCCGCACAACGACCCGTACGCGCAAGGCGTGTTCTTTGGGATGACACATGCGACCGAACGCGCGCATCTCGGCTACGCGGTGCTCGAAGGCGTGACGCTCGGCCTCGCCGACGGTCTCGACGCGCTGCACGCGGCCGGCGTCGAAACCGACCAGCTGTCGCTGATCGGCGGCGGCGCGCGCAGCGCGTTCTGGGCGCAGTTGATCGCCGATGCGCTGAACGTGCGCACGCGCCAGCACGGCGGCGGCGAAACCGGCGCGGCGCTCGGCGCGGCACGGCTCGGCTGGCTGGCCGTCGGCGCCGATCCGCATGCGGTGCTGACCAAGCCGCCGGTGCGCGCCGAATACGCGCCCGATGCAGCCCGCCATGCGCTGCTGCGCGAACGCCTCGATGCGTTCCGCGCGCTGTACCGTCACGTGCAGCCGCTGTACGAACCGTCGCGCGCACGGCTTGCATAAGCGCCGCACGTCACGCGTGGCGGCCATCGGCCGCGTGCGCGACATGCGGTACAGTGGATGCCGCCATGCGGCCCACCGACCGGCCCGCGGGGCGGCCCCCCGATCCGAACCGAATCGCTATCGTGTCCAAGTCCTCAGAAAAACTCGATCTCGCCACGCGTGCCGCGTGGCTCTACTACGTCGCGGGCGACACGCAGAACGAAATCGCGGAAAAGCTGCAGGTGTCGCGCCCGGTCGCGCAGCGTCTCGTCGCGTTTGCGGTCGAGAAGAACCTGATCCGCGTGCGCGTCGACCACCAGCTCGCCGACTGCCTCGATCTCGGCGCGCAGCTGTCGAAGCGCTACGGCCTCGCGATGTGCGAAGTCGTGCCCGTCGATGCCGATGCGCCCGACGCGATCGACCGCAAGCTCGCGGTCGCCGGCGCGCAGGTGATGGAACGCTACCTGAACGAAACGCGTCCGATGGTGATCGCGGTCAGCAGCGGCCGGACGCTGAAGGCCGCGGTCGCGCAGATCGCGCAGATCGACCGCCCGCAGCACCGGCTCGTGTCGATGGTCGGCGCGATCGCGGCCGACGGCTCGTCGAACCGCTACGACGTCGCGCAGTACATCTCCGAGAAAACCGGCAGCAAGCACTTCCTGCTGCCCGCGCCGCTGTTCGCCGACAGCGACGCCGAGCGCGCGCAGTGGTGCAATCACCGGCTGTACCGGATCGTCGAGGCGCTGTCGGGCAAGGCCGATGTCGCATTCGTCGGGATCGGCAACATCGGCCCGCACTGCCCGCTCTATGAAGATGGCTTCATCACCGAACAGGAGCGCGACGAGATGACCGCGCTCGGCGCGGTGGCCGAGCTGCTCGGCGTGCCGATCGACGCGCAGGGCACGCAGATCGCCGTGTCGACGAGCGCACGCGTGACGAGCGTCGCGCTCGCGACGCCGCCGAAGCTGCCGACGATCGCGTTCGCCGGCGGCCCGAAGAAACACGACGCGGTGATTGCCGCGCTGCGCGGCGGCTGGCTGTCGGGGCTCGTCACCGACGAAGCGTGCGCGCGCGCCGCGCTCGCCGCGAAAGCGGCCTGACGCCGAAGCCGCGCACGGCCCACCGCGCGCGGCTGTCGAGCGCTCAAGCCGCGTGCGGCGCCGGAAACGCATGCCGGCGCGCACGCCACGCGCCGACCCACGCAGCCGCCAAGAGCGCGACGAGCACCCACGGAATCGCGCCGGCGCCCGTTGCACCGAGCAGCATCCCGCCCGCGATGCCGCCGCCCGCGATCGCGAGGTTCCACACCGTCACGAGCATCGACTGCGCGACGTCGGCCGCCTCCCCCGCCGCATTCGCGGCGGCGGTCTGGAACAGCGTCGGCGCACCGCCGAACGCGAGCCCCCACAACGCGACGCCCGCATAGACGATCGCCATCCCGGAACCGGCACCGAGCATCGCCGCCGCGACCGCGAACAGCGCGATGCTGGCAAGCGTCAGGCGTCGCTGCGCGGCGCCGATCCACGCGCCCGTCAGCGCGATGCCGACCAGCGACGCGAGACCGAACACCAGCAGCACCGCATCGACCTGCGCGCCCATCCGCACGCCGGCGAGAAACGGCGCGACGTACGTGTACAGCATGTTGTGCGCCAGCACGTACGCGAACATCACGGTCAGCACCGGCCGCACGCCGGGCAGCGTCATCACGCCGAGCACCGGCTCGCGCGCGCCGGCCTGCTGCCCCGGATAGTCGGGCACGCGTAGGCGAATCCAGCCGATCAGCGCCAGCGCCGCGACCGTGATCCAGGCGAACGCGACACGCCAGCCGAACATCGCGCCGAGCGCGGTGCCGGCCGGAATGCCGATCGACATTGCTGCCGGTATGCCGAGCATCGCGACCGCGATCGCCCGGCCGCGCAGCGACGGCTCGACCAGCCGGCTCGCGTAGCCCGCCAGCAGCGCCCACAGCAGCCCGGCCGACATCCCGGCGACGAAGCGCGCGGCCAGCGTGAGCGCGTAGTACGGCGACGCGGCCGTCACCGCATTCGACACGACGAACCCGGCGAGCGCCGCGAGCAGCAGGCCGCGCCGGCGCATCGCACGTGTCGCGGCGACGAGCGGAATCGCCGCGACGATCGAGCCGAGCGCATAGACGGTCACCAGTTGGCCGATCAGCGCCTCGGTCACGTGCAGGTCGACGCTCATCAGCGGCAGCAGGCCGGCGGGCAGGGCTTCGGTGAGCACCGTGATGAAGCCGGCGGTGGCAAGCGCGAGCAGGTTCGCGACGGGCAGGCGCGCGCGGCCCGGTGCAGACGAGCCGGCTGCGGAATCGGCAGCCCGGCCGGCGGAGGACGCGGAAGCGGACGGGGAAGCGGATACGCATTCGCTCATGCCACGCTCCGGTCGTCGACGCCATACACCGCATCGCGCACGTCGGTGACGATGCGCCCGTACATCCCTTCGTACAACGTATTGGTCAGCGCGACGACCGTCAGCCCGGCCGCACGGTCGACGAACCACGCATGCCCGTACGCGCCGCCCCAGCGCCAGGTGCCGACCGACTCCGGCGACTGCGCGGCCGCCGGATCGCGCAGCACCGAAAAGCCGAGCCCGAAACCGAATCCCGGCGCATCCGGCAAGTCGTGCGCGCCCGGCTGCACCCGCGCCATCTCGTCGATCCAGCGCGGTGCGAGCCAGCCGTCGAGGCCCGTGCGCAGCGTATCGAGCAGCGTCAGGCAATCGTGCGCGGTGCCGACCATGCCCGCGCCGCCCGACGGCCACGCGGCGGCATCGAACGCGCGCGCCGGCTCGAAGCGGATGCCGACCGTGCCGTCGAACACCGGCACGAGATCGTCGTCGGCCATCCGGCGCGGCGCGCCCGGCGTGCTCACGTAAGGCGTCGCGACGTGCGCGGCGTCGGGCGCGACGAATCCGGTATCGGTCATCCCGAGCGGCGTCGTGACGAGCGCGGCCACCGCCTGCGCGAGCGGGCGGCCGTCGACCGCTTCGATCAGCGCCCCCGCCACGTCGGTCGCGAGCGAGTAGCCCCACGACGTGCCGGGTGCGAACTGCAGCGGCACGCCGGCGATGCGCCGCACGTTCTCGGCGAGCGACAGGCTCGCGCGATCCATCCCGTCGGATACGCCTGCACGCGCATACGGGCCGTCGCCGTCCGCTTCGAGGAAGCGATAGCCGAGGCCGGCCGTATGCGACAGCAGATGCCGCAACGTGATGTTCACCGGCGTGCCGCGTGCGAGCGTCGGCGTGAACGCCGGCAACCAGCGCGCGACCGGCTCGTCGAGCCCGATGCGGCCTGCCGCAACCAGCCGCATCGCGGCGGCCGTCACGATCGGCTTCGACACCGACGCGAGCCGGAACACCGTGTCCTCGCGCATCGGCGTGCCGGCTTCCCGATCGGCCAGCCCGGCCGCGCGTGCATAACGCAATTCGCCGTCGCGGGCGACCAGCACGACCGCGCCGACCACGCGCGCGTCGGCCAGCGCGCGATCGAGCACGGCGTCGAGCCGCGCGCGCAGCGCGGCGTCCGGTTCTCCGCGGTGGGTGGTGACAGGCAGGGATGACATGGCGTGACCTCGAACGATGAAGGAACGCCCATCGTAGGGAGCCGACGCGTGAAGAAAAACCGGGGTAGAGTTCCGGACACTCCGGACATCGATGTCCGCAATCGGGAACCTGCATGGAAAATCTGGGCGGTTTCGTCGTATTCGTTCAGGTCGCGGAAACGCGCAGCTTCGTCGCGGCCGGCCGCGCGCTCGGGCTGTCGGCGTCGGCGATCGGCAAGCGCATCGCGCGCCTGGAAGCACGCCTGAACGTGCGGCTGTTTCACCGCAGCACGCGCAGCATCACGCTGACGGCCGAAGGCGCGCGCTTTCTCGAACGGTGCCGGCGCGTGATCGCGGAGATCGATGCGGCCGAGCAGGAACTGACGCACAGCGCCGAAGCGCCGCGCGGGCGGATACGCGTAAGCCTGCCGACGATCGGCACGCTACTGCTGCCGATGCTCGCCGATTTCATGGCCGCGTATCCGGAGATCGAGCTCGACATCGATTTCAGCGACCGGCTCGTCGACGTGATCGACGAAGGGTTCGACGCGGTGCTGCGCACCGGCCAGCCGTCGGATTCGCGGCTGTCGTCGCGGCTGCTCGGCCATTTCCGCCAGCACCTCGTCGCGTCGCCCGGCTATCTCGAGCGGCATGGCACGCCGCGCACGCCGGCCGATCTCGTGCGGCACCGCTGCCTGCACTACCGCTTCCCCAGCAGCGGCCGGCTCGAGACCTGGCCGTTGCGCGCGCCGCGCGCCGGCACGCCGCCGGAGGTGCCGGTATCGATGGTCAGCAACAACGCGGAAACACGGCTGTGCTTCGCGCTGCGCGGGCTCGGCATCGCCTGCCTGCCCGAGTTTTTCGTACACGACGCGCTGGCCGACGGCACGCTGCGCCCGGTGCTCGACGAACACGTCGAGAGCCGCACGCCGTTCTACGTACTGTGGCCGTCAGGCCGCCATCCGACGCCGAAGCTGCGCGCGTTCGTCGACTACGTGGCCGAGCACCTGCGCCTCTGAGCACCGCAGGCGCACGTGCCGGCGCGTCACGCCGCCTTCGCGTGCACGCTCAGCCGCCGGAACGCCTGCCCGTTTTCGTCGAACAGATGGCAGTGCTCGGCCTGCGCATGCACGCGCAGCGCGTCGCCGGTGCGGTACGTGTCGAGCGGCGGAATCCGCGCGATCAGCCCGTCCGGCGCGACAGCTGACTCCGCATACAGATACGCGGCGTCACCGAGCGACTCGACGGCCATCGTCCGCGCGGCGACGCCCGCCGCCGCCGCCGCATCGACCAGCAGGTGCTCGGGCCGCACGCCGACCGTCACCGCGGCGCCGCGCTGCAAGCCCGCTGCTTCGACCGCGACGCGCTGCGTCTCGCCGCTGTCGAAACGCACGAGCACGCCGCCCGCGTCGACCGCTTCGACGGTGCCCTTCAGGAAATTCATCTTCGGCGAGCCGATGAAGCCCGCGACGAACTGGTTCGCCGGCGCGTGGTACAGCTCGTTCGGTGTGCCGACCTGCTGCACCGCGCCGCCCGACAGCACGACGATCTTGTCGGCGAGCGTCATCGCCTCGACCTGGTCGTGCGTCACGTAGATCATCGTCGTCTTCAGCTCGTCGTGCAGCCGCGCGAACTCCAGCCGCATCTTCACGCGCAGCGCCGCGTCGAGGTTCGACAGCGGCTCGTCGAACAGGAACACCTTCGGCTTGCGCGTGATCGCGCGGCCGATCGCGACGCGCTGCCGCTGGCCGCCCGACAGCTGCTTCGGCTTGCGGTCGAGCAGATGGTCGATGTGCAGGATCTTCGCGGCCTGCTTCACCGCCTGGTCGATCTCCGGCTTCTTCGCGCCCGCGAGCTTCAGGCCGAACGCCATGTTGTCGTACAGCGTCATGTGCGGGTACAGCGCATACGACTGGAACACCATCGCGATGCCGCGCTTCGCGCTCGGCACGTCGTTGACCTTCGCGCCGTCGATCAGCAGGTCGCCGCTCGAAATATCCTCGAGGCCGGCGATCATCCGCATCAGCGTGGATTTGCCGCAGCCGCTCGGGCCGACGAACACGACGAATTCGCCGTCGGCGATGTCGAGGTTCACGTTGCGCAGCACTTCGGTGTCGTCGTAGCGCTTCGCGATGTTGCGCAGGAGCACGCTTGCCATGATCTGTCTCCGTTCGTTCGTGATGCGCCGCGTCGAACGCGGCGCGCAATCATTCGTGGTGGCTAGTTCGGCAGCACCGCACCGGTCGCCTGCCAGCGCGCGACGTACCCGGGCAGCTCGTGCATGTCGTCGAATACGTGACGCGCGCCGATCCCGCGCAACGCGTCGATCTGCGCGGCCGACGCATGCCCGCCGCCGACGAAGCCGAGCACGGTCATGCCGGCCGCGGCGGCCGCGGTGATGCCGGTCACGCTGTCCTCGACCACGAGGCACCGGGCCGGCGCGACGCCAAGCGTGCGCGCCGCCGCGAGATACACGTCGGGCGCCGGCTTCGGCCGCGCGACGGCGTCCGCGCAGAACAGCCGGTCGCCGAAGAAGCGCGCGAGGCCCGTGCGGGTCAGCGCCGCCTCGACGTACGCGCGGTAGCTGTTGCTCGCACAGGCCGTCGTCAGTTCGATCGCGGCCAGCGCCGCATCGATGCCGTCGACCATCGGCGCGTTGACGGCCGCCGCCTCGACCGCGGCGCGGATCTCGACGACGTCGTCGTTCGACAGCGTGCGGCCGAGCGCGTCGCATGCGCCGGCCAGCACGCGCTCGATGCGCAGCCCGAGCAGCGGCATCACGGCCGGCCGCGCATCCGCGCCCGGCCAGCGGGCATCGAGTTCGCGCACGAGCACGTCGGCCGCCACCGCCTCGCTGTCGATCAGCACGCCGTCGCAATCGCAGATCAGGACGTTCGTCGCGGTCATTTGACGGCTCCGAACGTGAGCCCGCGCACGAGCTGCTTCTGCGACAGCCAGCCGACGATCAGGATCGGCGCGACCGCGAGCAGCGACGCCGCGGACAGCTTCGCCCAGAACAGCCCCTCGGGGCTCGAGTACGACGCGATGAACACGGTCAGCGGCGCCGCATTCGAGCTCGACAGGTTGATGCTCCAGAACGCCTCGTTCCACGACAGGATCACGAGCAGCAGCGCGGTGGACGCGAGCCCCGGCAGCGCCATCGGCATCAGCAGGTACACGATCTCCTGCCACGTCGACGCGCCGTCGATCCGCCCGGCTTCGAGGATGTCCTTCGGGATCTCGTTGAAGTACGTGAAGGTCATCCACACCGCGATCGGCAGGTTGATCAGCGTGTAGACGATCACGAGGCCCGACACGGTATCGAGCAGCCCCGCGTTCTTCCACAGCAGGTAGATCGGCACCAGCACGCCGACCGACGGCATCATCTTGGTCGACAGCATCCACAGCAGCACCTTCTGCGTGCGGTGGTTCGGGAAGAACGCCATCGCATACGCGGCCGGCACCGCGAACAGCAGCGAGATCACCGTGACGCCCGCCGAGATCAGCACCGAATTCCACGCGAACGCGAAGTAGTTGCTGCGCGCGAACACCTCGCGGAAGCTGTCGAGCGTCGGGATGAAGAACAGCGTCGACGCATACGCCTGCTGCTCGGTCTTGAACGCGGTGATCGCCATCCAGAAGATCGGGAAGAACAGCAGCAGCGCGATCAGCCACGCGAGCGTGCCGGGCAGCGCGCGCCGCACGAGGTCGAACACGGCCGGCACGCGCCGGCCCTCGAAGGTCAGGTCGCTCATTTGTCGTACTCTCCCTTCAGGTTGCGCGCGAGCATCCGCACGAGGAAGAACGACACGACGTTCGCGACCACCACGGCGATGATGCCGCCCGCGGACGCGAGGCCGACGTCGAACTGCTGCAGGCCGAGCGCGTAGATCAGGTAGGACAGGTTGGTCGTCGCGTTGCCGGGGCCGCCGCCGGTCGTCGTGTAGATCTCCGCGAAGATCGACAGCAGGAAGATCGTCTCCATCATCACGACCACGGCGATCGCACGCTTCAGGTGCGGCAGCGTGATGTAGAAGAACATCGCGATCGGGCCCGCGCCGTCGATGCGCGCGGCTTCCTTCTGCTCCTGGTCCAGCGACTGGATCGCGGTGAACAGGATCAGGAACGCGAACGGCAGCCACTGCCACGCGACGATGACGATCACCGCGGTGAGCGGGTAATCGGCGAACCAGTCGACCGGCGTCATCCCGAGCGCGCGCATCGCGTTCGCGACGAGCCCGTACACGGGGTGCAGGATCATGTTCTTCCAGATCAGCGCGGACACCGTCGGCATCACGAAGAACGGCGCGATCGCGAGCAGGCGTGCGACGCCCTGCCCGTAGAACTTGCGGTCGAACAGCACGGCCATCAGCACGCCGCCGATCACCGTGATCGCGAGCACCGCGCCGATCAGCACGAGCGTGTGCCAGATCGCGGGCAGGAACGACGGATCGGTCGCGAGGAAGCGGTAGTTGTCGAACCCGGCGAAGCCCTTCACGTCCGGGTTCAGCAGGTTGTAGCGCGAGAACGAATACCAGATCGTCATCGCGAGCGGAATCGACATCCACAGCAGCAGCACCGCGACGGACGGCGAGACGAGCCAGCTCGCGCCGCCGCGCGCGCGGCGCGGCGCGCCGGGCGGTGACGACGCGTCGCCGACCGACGGCGCGTGAGCGTGGCTCAGGGGAAGACGCAGGTGACGCATGATCGGAGTCCCTCCGGTTGATGCGCGGGCGCGAAGGCCTGCCCGCCTGTCAGCTCGACGACACGCACCGTGCGCCACCGCGCACGGTGCGGGCCGCGTTACTTCTTGTAGCCGGCCTGCCGCACCGCGCGGTCGGCGGCGGCCTGCCCGGCGGCAAGCGCCTGGTCGACCGACATCTGGCCGGCGACTGCACCCGCGATCGACTGGCCGACCACCGTGCCGAACGACTGGAATTCAGGAATCCCGACGTACTGCACGCCCGTGTACGGCACCTTCTTCAGCGACGGATCGTTCGGGTCGGCGGTCTCGATCGCCTTCAGCACGAAGTCCGAGAACGGCGCGGCAGCCTTGTACTCGGGGCGCTGATACGTCGACGTGCGCGTGCCCGGCGGCACCGACGCCCAGCCCTCGTCCTTGCCGACCATCTCGATGTACTGCTTCGACGTCGCCCACGCGATGAACTTGCGTGCGGCGTCCTGCTGCTTCGACGTCTTCGGCACGGCCAGCGCCCACGCCCACAGCCAGTGCGACCCCTTCGGCGTGGCGGCGACCGGCGCGGCCGCGAAGCCGATCCTGTCGGCCACCTGCGACTGCTGTTTGTTATAGAGCATCCCGGCCGCGACCGTCGCGTCGATCCACATCGCGCACTTGCCCGACGCAGTGAGGGTCAGGTTCTCGTTGAAGCCGTTCGAGCTCGCTCCCGGCGGGCCGTTCTTCTTCAGCAGGTTCACGTAGAAATTGATCGCCTTCTTCCACTCGGGCGAAGTGAGTTGCGCATTCCAGTTCTCGTCGAACCAGCGCCCGCCGAACGTGTTCACGACCGTCGACACGTACGCCATGTTCTCGCCCCACCCGGCCTTGCCGCGCAGGCAGATCCCGTAGGTGCCCTTCGCCTTGTCGGTGAGCTTGTCCGCGAATTCCGCGATCTGGTCGTAGGTCGGCTGGTCGGGCATCTTCAGCCCCTTCGCCGCGAACAGGTCCTTGCGGTAGAACGTCATCGAGCTTTCGACATAGAACGGCAGCGCGTACAGCTGGCCGTTGTACGACAGGCTGTCGCGCGCGGTCTTCACGATGTCGTTCAGGTCGTAGTCGGCAGGCAGGCCCGTCATCGGCGCGAGCCAGCCGCGCTTGCCCCACTGCGGCGTCTCGTAGGTGCCGATCGCCATCACGTCGAACTGGCCGCTGCCGGTCGTGATATCGGTCGTCGCGCGCTGGCGCAGCACGTTCTCCTCGAGGATCACCCAGTTCAGCTTGATGTCCGGGTTCGCCTTCTCGAAGGCCGGCGACAGCTTCTTCAGCTCGATCATGTCGGGATTGTTCAGCGTCGCGATCGTCAGCGTGCCGGCGGACGCGGCGCAGGCCGCCGTCGCGAGCGCGGCTCCGGCGAAGCAGCGTGCGGCGGCGTCGAGCATCTTTCGTTGCATGGCATGTCTCCTGTGTTTGTTCGAAGTGTCGTCGGTACTGCGTTTCCTTCGCGGCCCATCACGTCGGCCGCTGCATTCCGCACGCGCGCGCATAGTGCGCGATCACGTCGCGTATCCGGTGCCGCACCCACGCGCGCGGCGCTTTCGCGAGGCCGCCCGCGCGGCAGGCCGCGTACACGTCCGGCAACCACTGCGCGACGAGCGTTTCCGGCACCGGCTGCCGCGCGAGGTTGTCGAACAGTTGCTCGACCGCGGCCGCGACGGACGGCTGCAGCCAGTAGTAGCGGATCCGGTCGCTGTAGCTGAACTGGCGCGCGAGCCGCTGCTCGGTCTCGTCGCCGCGGTAATACGGTGCCCAGTGCTCGGGCTGCGCGCGCATCGCGGCGTCGACGACGTCGCGCAACCGCGAGCGCTGCGCGACGTCGTCGATCAATGCATCCTCGATGAAGGTCAGCGCGAACAGCGCCTCGCGCAGCGCGAACGTCAGCGCGGGGCCGACCTTCAGCACCGCGAAGTGGTCGCGCACGAGCGCGGCGAGCGCACCCTCGGTCTGGTAGTCGGTCGAATGCGCTTCGAACACGAGGCCCGGTGTCTGCAGGATACTCGCGCCGAGCGACGCGGCCTTGGCGCTGTCGTAGTCGAGCACGTGGCGATCGTCGAAGTCGACCCCCGGCTGCGCGACGATCGCGACGACACGCGTCCACGCATCGTCGAGCCCGGCCGCCGCGAACGCGTGGCGGTGCGCATCGAGCGTCGCCGCGATGCTGTCGCTGCGCGTGACGGCGATCTGCGCGATCGCTGCTTCGCCGTCGTCGCCGTGGCCGCTGACTTCGCCGCCCGGCGTCGGCACCTCGGTGCCGATCACGTAGACGGGCGCGAGGCCGGCGCGCGCTGCCGCGTCTTCCGCCGCGCGGCACAGCTCGGCCGCGCGCGCGGCGATCGTGCGATCGTCGAGCCGCGCCGGATCGTCCGCGCACGCCATGCTCGCATCGAGGTGGATCTTTTCGAAGCCGGCTTCGACGTATGCGGCGACCATCGCACTCGCTTCGCGCATCGCATCGGCCGCGCGGCGATGCCGCCACGGGTTCGGGCCGAGATGGTCGCCGCCGAGCACGAGCGCCGACGGCGGCAGCCCGCAGCGCTGCGCGATCGCGTCCACGTCGCGGCGGAAATCGGCAGGCGTCATGCCCGTATAGCCGCCGAGATGGTTCACCTGGTTGCAGGTCGCCTCGATCAGCAACGGCGAGCCGTCCGCGCGCGCCGCTTCGCACGCGGCCTCCAGCACGAGCCGGTGCGCGCTGCAGATCGAATAGATGCCGCGCTGCGCGTTAGCGCGGTTTGCGTCGAAGATCATCCGCAGCACGGCGTCCGCGTGCGCGGTGCGCGAACGTTCGGCGAAGGTCGTCAGGCCGGACATGCGATACCTCGTTCGGTCAGGAAACGGTCGATTTCGGCCGCGCTGCTGTTGCCCTCCATCGGGCCGCGCCGCGTGACCGCGATCGCCCCGGCCGCGTTCGCGCGGCGCAGCGCGACCTCGATCGGCACGCCGGCGACGAGGCTCGCGACCAGCGTGCCGCCGAAGCAGTCGCCGGCGCCGGTCGGATCGACTTCGTCGACCTGGAACGCCGGCGCTTCCGCACGGTTCGCTCGATCGAATGCGACGCTGCCTTGCGCACCGCGTTTCAGCACGACCCGCTCGAGCAGCGGATGCGTCGCGAGCAGGCCCGCGATCGCCCGCTCGGCCGGCTGCGGCCCGCAGAAGAACGGCAGGTCGGCTTCGCTCGGCAGGAACAGGTGGCACGCGGCGAGCATCGCGTCGAGCGCCGCGCGCATCGGGCGAAAACTCAGCATTTCGGGCCGCACGTTCGGATCGAACGACACCTTGGCGCCGGCGCGCGCGGCCTCGATCACGCCGCGCTGCACGGCCGCGATCGCCGATTCGCTCGTCAGCGACGAGCCCATCACATGGAAATAGCGGCAGCCGTCGAACATCGCGGTATCGACATCGGAATCGTCGACACACGCGGCCGCACTGGTGGACAGCGTGAACACGAAGCTGCGCGAGCCGTCGTCGCGATACGCGACGAACGCGGTGCCGGTCGGGCGTGCGACGCGACGGATGCGCGCGACGTCGACACCATCGCGTTCGAGCCGCGCGACGATCGCGTCGCCGAATGCGTCGCGACCGACGCAGCCCGCATACGCAACACGTGCGCCAAGCCGCGCGGCCTGGTCGGCGAAGATCGCCGGCGCACCGCTCGGGAACGGCCCCTCGAACAGGCCCGGCGTATCGAAACCCTGGCCGCGCTCGGCGGCGACGAATTCGGCGAGCAGTTCGCCTGCCACGACGATCTCGGCCATCAGGCGAGCCCTCCTCGTTCGACGGCGGCCGCGACGTGCACGACAACGGCCTCGTCTCGGGCCGGCCGGCGGGTGGCGCGTGCGAGCGGCGCCATATCAGCTCATCCAGTTGCCGCCGTCGACGTTCAGCGTCTGGGCGGTGATGTAATCAGCGTCGGACGACGCGAGGAACAGCGCGGCACCCGTCAGGTCGCCCGGCACGCCCATGCGGCCGAGCGGCACGGCTTCGCCCACCAGCCGCTTCTTCTCGCCGAGCGGCCGGTTCTCGTAGCGCGCGAACAGCGCATCGACCTGCTCCCACATCGGCGTGTCGACGACACCCGGCGCGATGCCGTTCACGTTGATCCGGTGCGGCGCGAGCGCGAGCGCGGCCGACTGCGTGTAGCTGATCACCGCGGCCTTGGTCGCGCAGTAGTGCGAAACGAGCGCCTCGCCACGACGCCCGGCCTGCGACGACATGTTGACGATCTTGCCGCCACGGCCCTGCTCGACCATCCGCTGCGCGACGGCCTGCATCAGGAAGAACAGCCCTTTCACGTTGACCGAGAACAGCCGGTCGAACACGTCCCACGATTCGTCGAGGATCGGCCGCATGTCGAACAGCGCCGCGTTGTTGAACAGGATGTCGACGCCGCCGAAGCGCTCGACCGCCGTGGTGACGATCCGCTCGATGTCGTCGCGGCGCGTGACGTCCGCGGTGACGGCCACCGCGCGGCCGGGGTTCGCCTCGATGAGCCGCGCGAGCGAGCCGCCTGCCGGCTTCAGGTCGACGAGCACGCAGCGTGCGCCCTCGTCCAGATAGCGTTGCGCGACCGCCTCGCCGATGCCGCTTGCGGCGCCCGTCAGGATTGCGACCTTGTCTTCCAGTCTCACTGGCTGTCTCCGGTTCGTTCTGCTTGTCGACGGCCGCGAGGTGAGCGAACGCTCGCCAACCGATCAATTGCTCTGTTAGTGATCGAATGATCGGACACGCGATTCGCGCTGTCAAGGCGACGTGACGGCTTTCTATGACGCGCTGCGGCACAACGGCGCAGCGTGGCGGCCCGCCGCGCACACCCGGCAAGGCGTAGCGCACACGGTGCGGCGCGGTCGTAGCGGCGATGAAGGGGACGGAGCGAGGACGGAAACGGGATTTCGCGCTGCACGGCGCGGCGATACGTTATATCATCGCCATACTTTGTTTCATCGCCCTGCTTCACGCCATGGCTACCTCATCGTCCATTGACGCCCGGCTGTCCCGGGCCGACGCATTCGCCGCCGAGCACGGGCTCGCGTGGACGCCGCTGCGCCGCCAGGTCTACGAACGCGTGCTGGCCGCGCAGCGCCCGATCGGCGCGTACGACCTGCTCGCCGAGCTCGAGCCGCAGCGCGGCCGCGTGCCGCCCACGACCGTCTACCGCGCCCTGGATTTCCTCGTCGAGCACGGCTTCATCCACCGGATCGAATCGAAGAACGCGTTCTTCGCGTGCTGCGAGATCGGCGTGCCGCACGAAGGCCAGTTCCTGATCTGCGACTCGTGCGGCGACACCGTCGAGATTCCCGGCGGCGACCTCGCGAAGCAGTTGTCCGCGAGCGAGCCCGCGCACGGTTTCGAAGTCCACCACCAGGTCGTCGAGCTGAGCGGCCTGTGCGGGCACTGCAAGCACAAGCCCGTGCAACGCTGACGCGTTTCGCGCGGCGCCCGCGCCGCCCCTTCCAACGAGGAGTTCCATGTCCATTGCCCTGAAGCGCGCGCCGCGGCGCGCCCTGTCGCCTGTCCGCTGGCTCGCCGCCACCGTTGCCGCCCTGTCGCTCGCGGCGCCCGCGTTGGCGCAGGCCGCGACCGTCAACGTCGTGGCTGCCGAGAATTTCTACGGCGACGTCGCGTCGCAGATCGGCGGCAGCCATGTCGCGGTGACGAGCATCCTCAGCAATCCGGACCAGGATCCGCACCTGTTCGAAGCGAGCCCGAAGACCGCCCGGGCGCTCCAGCACGCGCAGGTCGTGATCTACAACGGCGCCAACTACGATCCGTGGATGAGCAAGCTGCTCGGCGCGTCGAAGCAGGCCAAGCGCGCGACGATCGTCGTCGCCGATCTGGTCGGCAAGAAGGCCGGCGACAACCCGCACCTGTGGTACGACCCGGCGACGATGCCGGCCGCCGCGCGCGCGATCGCGGCCGAGCTCGGCCGCGCCGACCCGGCGAACAAGGCCGAATACGATGCGAACCTGCAGAAGTTCGTCGCGTCGCTCAAGCCCGTCGACGACAAGGTCGCCGCGCTGCGCGCGCAGTACAAGGGCGTGCCGGTGACGGCCACCGAGCCCGTGTTCGGCTACATGTCCGACGCGATCGGCCTCGACATGCGCAACCAGCGCTTCCAGCTCGCGACGATGAACGACACCGAAGCCAGCGCCCAGGACGTCGCCGCATTCGAGAACGACCTGCGCAAGAAGCAGGTGCGCGTGCTGATCTACAACAGCCAGGCCGAAGAACCGATGACCAAGCGCATGCTGAAGATCGCGCGCGACGGCGGCGTACCGACCGTCAGCGTCACCGAGACGCAGCCGGCCGGCAAGACCTTCCAGCAATGGATGGCCGGCCAGCTCGACGCGCTCGCGGCCGCGCTGGCCGCCGGCAAGAAATAAACACTCCGTAACGACATGACCGTCACTCCTCACGCACTCGCCGTCGATCGCGTCACGCTCGAACTGGGCGGGCGCACGATCCTGCGCGACGTCAGCTTCTCGATCGAACCCGGCGAATTCGTCGGCGTGCTCGGGCCGAACGGCGCGGGCAAGACGACGCTGATGCGCGCGGTGCTCGGCCTCGTGCCCGTGTCGGCCGGCACGCTGTCCGTCGGCGGTGTGCCGGTCGTGCGCGGCAACGCGTCGATTGGCTACATGCCGCAGATCCGAAGCGGCCTCGCGAACCGCCGGATGCGCGGCTACGACTTCGTCGCGATGGCCGCCGACGGCCACCGCTGGGGGCTGCCGCACACGAACGCGGCGACGCGCCGCGACGTCGACCGCGTGCTCGACCTCGTCGGCGGCCCGACGCTCGCGCGCCGGCCGTTGTCGGAACTGTCCGGCGGCGAGCGGCAGCGCCTGCTGCTCGCGCAGTGCCTGCTCGGCAACCCGAAGCTGCTGCTGCTCGACGAGCCGCTGATCAGCCTCGACCCGAACCACCAGCGCGGCGTCGTCGAGCTCGTGCGCAACGTGCAGCGCGAGCTCGGCATCACCGTGCTGTTCTCCGCGCACGAACTGAATCCGCTGCTGAACGCGCTCGACCGCGTGCTGTATCTCGGCAACGGCGTGGCCGCGCTCGGCACCGTCGACGAGGTGATCACGAAGCCGGTGCTGTCACGGCTCTACGGTTCGCCGATCGACGTGATGCGCGTGAACGGCAAGATCTTCGTGATGTCGGGCGACGTCGAAATCGAGAAGCACGACCACGAACACGAGGACGACGACGGTCACTCGCACGGCGGTGGCGGCGGCCACGGCCATCACCACCACGGACACGCTCATCCCGGGCATTCGCACGATGTTTGAATACGACTTCATGATCAACGCCTTCGCGGCGTCGGGGATCGTCGCGGTGCTCGCGGGCATCGTTGGCTACTTCCTGGTGCTGCGCGGGCAGACCTTCGCCGGCCATGCACTGTCGCACGTCGGCTTCACCGGCGCGACGGGCGCGGTGCTGCTCGGCATCTCGCCGATCTGGGGGATGGTCGGCTTCACGCTCGCGGCCGGCATCGGGATGGGCGCGCTCGGCGAGAAGCTCGCGGGCCGCGACGTCGCGATCGGCGTGATCCTGTCCGGCGCGCTCGGCTTCGGCCTGCTGTTCCTGCATTTCTACACGTCGTTCGCGACGCAGGTCACCGCACTGCTGTTCGGCAACGTGCTCGCGGTGAGCCACGACACGCTCGCGGTGCTCGCCGGCATCGGCGCGGTGAGCCTGCTCGCGCTCGCGCTGATCGCACGGCCGCTGCTGTTCGCGTCGTTGCAGCCCGAACTGGCCGAAGCCAAGGGCGTGTCGCTGCGCACGGTGTCGATGCTGTTCCTCGCGGTGTGCGCGCTCGCGGTGGCCGCGGCGACGCAGATCGTCGGCGTGCTGCTGGTGTTCACGCTGCTGGTCGGGCCGGCTGCCGCCGCGCAGAACGTGACGACGCGGCTATCGACCGGCGTGCTGCTCGCCGCGCTGTTCGCGTTGTTCGAAGCGTGGCTCGGCATCGTGCTCGCGTATCACACCGACTGGCCGACGAGCTTCTGGATCACCGCGCTGTCGGCGCTCGTGTACGGCGCGAGCCTGTTGCGGCGCCACTGAGCACCGCCAGGCGGATTGCCGCCCGAAGGAAATAGAAAACGCCGGCGTGCCCGAGGGCAGCGCCGGCGTTTTTTCATGCGCCCGCGATCGTGCCGCGCGCCGTGTGCCGACGTAAGCGTTAGCTGCTTCCCTTCCCGCTCATCGTACGAGCACGCGCGCGTGATGCGCAATGTGATCGGCGATGAACGTCGAGATGAAGTAGTACCCGTGGTCGTAGCCCGGATGGCGGCGCAGCGTCAGCGGCTGGCCGGCCTTCGCGCACGCGGCTTCGAACACGTCGGGGTTCAGCTGGTTCGCGAGGAACTGATCGGCAAGACCCTGATCGATGAGGATGCCGTCCGCGAACTTCGGCGCGTCGGCACGCGCGACGAGTTCGCTCGCGTCGTGTGCCTTCCATGCTTCCCGATCGGCGCCCAGATAACCCGAGAACGCCTTCTCGCCCCACGGGCAGCGCGTCGGCGCGGCGATCGGCGCGAACGCCGACACCGACCGGTACAGGCCCGGATGGCGCAACGCGAGCGTCAGCGCACCGTGCCCGCCCATCGAGTGGCCGAAGATCCCCAACCGCGCGCCGTCGATCGGCAGCTCGGCCGCGACGAGCTCGCGCAGCTCGCCCGTCACGTACGACTCCATCCGGTAATGCGCGGACCACGGCGCCTCGGTCGCATCGACGTAGAAACCCGCGCCGACGCCGAAGTCCCACGCATCGGTCTCGCCCGGCACGCCCGCGCCGCGCGGGCTCGTGTCGGGCATCACGAGCGCGAGGCCGTGCTGCGCCGCGTATTGCTGCGCGCCGGCCTTGATCGCGAACGTCTCGTCGGTGCACGTGAGCCCCGCGAGATAGAACAGCGCCGGCACGCGGCCGTGCGCGGCCTGCGGCGGCAGGTACACCGAGAACTTCATCGGCAGGCCGATGGCCGCCGAATCGTGACGGTAGAAACGCTGCTCGCCGCCGTGGCACGCATGCGAGGAAACGAGTTCGAGCATCGCGGTGCGCTCCCGGTCAGTACAGCACGACCGAGCGGATCGACTCGCCGGCCTTCATCAGGTCGAAGCCTTCGTTGATCCGCTCGAGCGGCAGCGTGTGCGTGATCAGGTCGTCGATGTTGATCTTGCCTTCCATGTACCAGTCGACGATCTTCGGCACGTCGGTGCGGCCGCGCGCGCCGCCGAACGCCGAACCCTTCCACTCGCGGCCCGTCACGAGCTGGAACGGGCGCGTGCTGATTTCCTCGCCGGCTGCCGCCACGCCGATGATGAACGACTGGCCCCAGCCCTTGTGCGTGCATTCGAGCGCCTGGCGCATCAGCTTCACGTTGCCCACGCATTCGAACGAGTAGTCGGCGCCGCCGTCGGTCAGCTGCACGATGTGGTCGACCACGTTCTCGACTTCGTTCGGGTTGATGAAGTGCGTCATCCCGAACTTCTTCGCGAGCTCGACGCGCTTCGGGTTGATGTCGACGCCGATGATCTTGTCCGCGCCGACCATCTTCGCGCCCTGGATCACGTTCAGGCCGATGCCGCCGAGGCCGAACACGACGACGTTCGCGCCCGCCTCGACCTTCGCCGAGTACACGACCGCGCCGACGCCCGTCGTCACGCCGCAGCCGATGTAGCAGATCTTGTCGAACGGCGCGTCCTCGCGCACCTTCGCCACCGCGATCTCCGGCACGACGATGTAGTTCGAGAACGTGGACGTGCCCATGTAGTGGAACAGCGGCTTGCCGTCGAGCGAGAAGCGCGACGTCGCGTCGGGCATCAGGCCCTTGCCCTGCGTCGCGCGAATCTTCTGGCACAGGTTGGTCTTGCGCGACAGGCAGAACTTGCACTCGCGGCATTCCGGCGTGTAGAGCGGAATCACGTGGTCGCCCTTGCGCAGGGTGCCGACGCCGGGGCCGACGTCGACCACGACGCCCGCGCCTTCATGGCCGAGGATCGCCGGGAAGATCCCTTCCGGATCGGCGCCCGACAGCGTGTAGTAGTCGGTGTGACAGATGCCCGTCGCCTTCACCTCGATCAGCACTTCGCCGGCGCGCGGCCCTTCCAGATCGACTTCCTCGATCGTCAGCGGCGCGCCCGCCTTCCATGCAATCGCTGCTTTCGTCTTCATCGTGTGACTCCTGTCTGTGTGTGAGGTCGGCCCGGGTCGGCGCGTCAGCGCTCATGTCGGCCGGCGCGGGTGCGCGAGCACCGACGCCGGTTCCATGCTTCGCACCGGGTTCCAGGCAAAGCGGTCGAAGCCGTGCCGCGCGGCATCGCGCACGGCACGGCGAAAGAATCTCGTGCTCGCCATGATGGCCGGTCCGGCCGCGCATCGCGTGCGGGAAACGGTCGCCGGCTTGCCACGATGCGTCATCGCTGGCGCAAAAGAACAAGTGTTCGAGTTTAATCGCCCGTCGTGAACCATGCATCCGTTCGCGCATACAGATCGACGAAGCGTGCGTGGCGCGCGGCCAGCGCGCGATCGTCGCGCGGCGCGGCAACCGGCGACGCGGCCGGCGCCAGCGCGTGCAGCGCGTCTTCCCGCCAGTGCCCGATCGCGACGCCCGCGAGCAGCGCGGCGCCGCGCGTCGCGGCGTTCGGGCAGTCGATCGCGTGGAGCGACGCGCCGAGCGCATCGGCCAGCAACTGGCGCCAGCGCGGATCGACCGAGCCGCCGCCCGCGAGACGCAGCATCGCGACCGGATCGCCGCGCTCGGCATCGCGGATCGCATCGAGCCCGGCGCGCAACGCGAACGCGACGCCTTCGAACGCGGCGCGCATCATCGCGCCGCGCGTGTCGCCGAGCCCGAGGCCGAGCCAGCCGCCGCGCGCATCGGGGTTCATCCACGGCGAACGCTCGCCCGTCAGGTACGGCAGGAAGCACAGGCGTTCCGACGCCGCGTGGGCGAACGCGTCGTCATACGCATCGGCCCACTGCGCGTAGCCGAGCCAGCCGCGCACGGCTTCGAGCGCGAGCCCGACGTTCTGCATCGCGGCCATCGTGTAATAGCCGCCGCCGGCCGCCGCGCGATAGCGATGCAGCCCGCGTCGTGCGGGCGGTAGCGCATCCGCGAGCACGACGATCTGGCCGCCGCTGCCGGTCGTCAGCAGCGCGTCGCCGGCGGCGGCCAGCCCGCTGCCGAGCGCCGCGCATGCGGTGTCGGCCGCGCCCGCCGCCAGCGGCACGCCGGCCGGCAGGCCAAGCGCTGCGGCCGCCTGCGCGCCAAGCGTGCCGCAGCGCGCGCTCGACGGAAGAACCGGTGCGAACCGGTCGGCCGGCAGGCCGAGCGCGTCGATCAACGCGAGATCCCATGCACCGTCGGGTGTCGCGAGCGCGGTCGCGCACGCGTCGCTCGGATCGGCCGCGACGTCGCCGCCCAGCGCAATGCGCAGCCAGTCCTTCGGCTGCACGGCCCAGCGCGCGGCGCGCAGCGCTTCGGGTTCATGCGTGGCCAGCCAGCGCAACAGCGGGCCGGCCATGCCCGGCGCGACGGGGTTCGGGGCGAAGGGCAAGCCGGCGGCCGGCCAATCGGCCACGTCCGCTTCGCGCACCGCGCGCGTGTCGGGCCACAGCAGCGCGGGACGCACCGGCTGCCCGGCCGCGTCGATCAGCACGACACCGTGCATCTGCCCCGAGAACCCGATCGCCGCCACCTGCGCACGCTCGTCGGCCGGCAGCCGCGCGGCCGCGCGCACGAGCGCCTGCCACCACGTATCGGGCACGATCTCCGCCCAGCCGGGCTGCGGCGACGACAGCGCATAAGGTTCGCTCGCGACTGCCCGCTCGACGCCGTCGGCATCGAGCGTGACGAGTTTGACGGAGCCGGTGCCGAGGTCGATTCCGAGCAGGCGCATGACGTGAGGGCGAATTCGAATGAACGGATGTCGATGATAACGGGATCGTGATGCGCGCCCCGTTTTTTGCCGCTACCGCGGCGGGCCGAACACGCGGTCGCCGGCCGGGTTCCACCCGGCTGCACCTTGCAGGCAAAAGCGGCCGTTCGCGGGTTAACCCGGCACGATTTTTCCCAGGCACTTTTTGCCACTATGCCGCCCACCCGATACACACCATAAGGCGGCCTATATTTGACACGGGGGCCGGCGCTATTTTGAAGGGCTATAAAACCGGGGAACCTCACTCCTGCGGCCGTTTCCCGATGATCGACACCCTGTTCCATGCCGAAATGGCATATCGAACCAGCAAAGAACGGAATAGTACCCAGCGCTCTTGTTGCGTTGATTCATTCCGCATAACTTCGTATCACCCCGAAAACAAGATCATGGAGTGAGACAGATGCAATCGAACACGGTCCATCCGTGCGATGAGGTGCTGCCGACCGGCAAGCTGGTAACGCTTGGCCTGCAGCACGTCCTCGTCATGTACGCCGGCGCTGTCGCCGTGCCGCTTATCGTCGGCGCCGCGCTCAAGCTGCCGAAAGACCAGATCGCGTTCCTGATCAGCGCCGATCTGTTTTCGTGCGGCATCGCGACGCTGATCCAGACGCTCGGCCTGTGGATCTTCGGGATCCGCCTGCCCGTCATCATGGGCTGCACGTTCGCGGCAGTCGGCCCGATGATCGCGATCGGCACCAACCCCGGCCTCGGCATCCTCGACATCTTCGGCTCGACCATCGCGGCCGGCATCATCGGCATCGTGCTCGCGCCGATGATCGGCAAGCTGTTGCGGTTCTTCCCGCCCGTCGTCGTCGGCACCGTGATCGCAGTGATCGGGCTGTCGCTGATGGAAGTGGGCATCAACTGGGCAGCCGGCGGCGTCGGCAACCCCGAATACGGCAGCCCCGTCTATCTCGGCCTGTCGCTGCTCGTGCTTACGCTGATCCTGCTGATCAACAAGTACGGCCGCGGCTTCGTCGCGAACATCTCGGTGCTGCTCGGCATCGTCGCCGGCTTCGCGATCGCCTTCGCGATCGGCCGCGTGAATACCGACGGCGTCGCGCACGCACCTTGGGTCGGCTTCGTGATGCCGTTCCACTTCGGCCTGCCGCACTTCGACCCGCTGTCGATCGTGACGATGGTCACGGTGATGTTCGTCACGTTCATCGAATCGACCGGCATGTTCCTCGCGGTCGGCGACATGGTCGATCGCCCGGTCAACCAGGAGCGCCTCGTGCGCGGCCTGCGCGTCGACGGCCTCGGCACGCTGATCGGCGGCATCTTCAACTCGTTCCCGCATACGTCGTTCTCGCAGAACGTCGGCCTGATCGGCGTGACGGGCGTGAAGAGCCGTTTCGTGTGCGCCACCGGCGGCGTGATCCTCGTGCTGCTCGGCCTGTTCCCGAAGATGGCGCAGGTCGTCGCATCGGTGCCGCCGTTCGTGCTCGGCGGTGCGGGCATCGTGATGTTCGGGATGGTGGCGGCGAACGGCATCAAGGTGCTGTCGAAGGTCGACTTCGTGAACAACACGCACAACCTGTTCATCGTCGCCGTGAGCGTCGGCATGGGCCTCGTGCCGGTCGTGTCCCCGCACTTCTTCTCGAAGCTGCCGCCCGCGCTCGCGCCGATCCTGCACAGCGGCATTTTGCTGGCATCGGCGACGGCCGTGATCCTGAACATCGTGTTCAACGGCGTGAAAGGCGAGAAGGACGCACGCTGCGACATCCGTCGCGCCGGACATGACTTCGATGGGCGTCCCGCCGACGTGCACCACTGATCGCGTCGCGCCGGACGACGGCGCGGAGAAGCGGTAAGCGGTAACGAAAAACGCCACGGCATGCCGTGGCGTTTTGCTTTGCGGGTGCGGCGAAAGGCGGGGACGCACGGAGCGATCGTGCGAAGTGCTGTGACGGACACACCAAGCACGCGCCGGCTTGTGACGGCCGGCGCTTACTGCATGGTGTGCAAGGGGCTGCTTCACACCATCAAAATGTGCAGCACTGCGCGGCGGCTCGCGGCCAAGGCCTCATTTCACTTGGCAAGGACATTCATGCGGGCAACCGGGAAGGAAGTCGATTTCTACTCGTCGGCCATTATCCGGCACACCGCTCAAATGATGCGACTTATAAAGCCTGGCATCGACGTCGATAGGTGCTCGACCAAGCCCCAATGTGACTAGAAGCCCCTTGATACTTTCCGCGCGTTGTTGAGCCAGCACGTGCGGCTGTCTTTCGTCAGCTTCGGCAAGGCCACCGACAGACGTACGATCGAGATTGGGATATTTGAGTTGAAGGTCTATCGCCCAATTGGCCAGCCTTGTGATCTCATCGCTGGACACCTTGGCAGAATCTCTTTCAAACGAAACATCAAGTGTATGGACTGGGGAGCAGGCGAATGTCCCTGCCGAGAAAAATGCGAGTGCGATACATGCAGGTCCTTTTACCATATCAATTTTCCGTTGGACCCAATCAGATTCAACCAGGATCGCGCTGCCACACTGCCTCTAATCCTCATAGATAATATACCCGGCAATGCTATCCGCATTGTTGATTGCGAGATCGGGGCGCGTCCGAGCCAAGACCAAGCACTTGCGCATGAAATATTGATGATCCTGAGCGCCAAAAGTGTCGGAGAAGTGAGTGCACTCATGAATCAGAGTCGATAGCATCGAGTCCTTCGCACTGGATATGGGGCGCATCCCACAAAATTTTTCGTGGATACAAATAGTATGTGTAGCGGTGTCAGGGGCGCAAACATGAGCGACGGCACCATCAGGGTCCTTGTTGTTCGGCGTACAACCAAGATATCGATCAAGCTCCTCTGATTGACGAACAAAGTTTCCAGGCTTGAGATCGCGCATCACCCGACTTACTCGTGCGAGGCCGACTGTCAGACGTTGCCGAATCGTTTCATCGCTTGAGCCAAACCACGTTGCGACGCGTTGACGTTCGAGCGCCCCCCACTTGCGCAAGTCTACGAGCCGTACATCAATCATTTGTACGGCTCTATCGCGTAACGTTAGGACCATACGGCGAAATTCCGCATCAGTCATGTTTGGGCAGATGGGTGGCCCATTCGATATCAATGCTTCGATTAACGAACCTTCTTTCGTGTCCGTCATCGCCTCTGCAATCGCCACACGATCACCGTCACTCATTCTATTTCTCCGATGACCTCGAGCTTTACCGATTCAGCCTCCGGCGTGATCACTCGCACGGTATGCCCCTGCGCATCGGTAATCCCTGAAGCCAGCACGTCGCCACGGCAATTTGTGATCCAATACCGCGCGCCCACAACAGGTTTCCTGGATTTCTTGTTGCGAATAACGAACTGCTGATCGTGGACTGCCATGCCTCTTCTTACAGGGGCGACGCCTAAGCCATGCTTCCCCGTCAACCGCGCCACCTCGTCTGCGGTAAATGTCATCTTCATGCCGCGCTCGGCATAGAAAACAGGTGGCGGCTTGCAATCGCAGACGTTGATATCACCACTCAACGCCCACGGCTTGCCGTTTGGCCCTGTGCCCGGCCAGCGTGGGCCCTCCGGGGCGACAAACCCTTCCTGCTTGCATGCCGTGCAGTACGTCTTCATGTACAGCGTTGCGATATGCACGCGCGGCGGCGGATTGGAACAGGTTACGTCCTCCAATCCTTCCGTAATCGTGGCGCTGCCGCCCTGATCCCCTTTGGCAAGGAAATAACGAATCATGAGGTCTCGCCTCGATGCACAACGGTTGAACGTTTCACCACTGTGAAGGCGTTAGCAGATACCAGACCATTACGCTCAGGGCTATCGGTAATGACGTCGCCGTTATCTAGTTCGCTACCGACGAAAGCCAGCGGCTGGAAGTCTCCGTTATCCACCAGCCCAAGACCGCTTATGATTCGCGCGGTCGAACCGTCTGCGTAGTGAATTTGATTACCCACGACGCCAGCCTTGCCAAGCCCAACACCGGTGTCCCACGTGCCGGTAGCTTCGCGCAACGCACCGCCTCGCGCGGTCGTGGCTCCTCGTACAGCCAACCTGTATCGCGGCAGTGCAGGCGGCGGCGCATAATCCTCGTTAAACAACCCTCCGGCCGTTTCGCCAGCCGGTACGTGAATTCCCGACAACCGCTGAAGCGTTTCGACGATACGATCGCCGTTGCTCAACCTGCTACCCACCAGCGCAAACGGCTTGTCGCTGCAAATCGCATATTCGCCTGCACCATCCACAATGACGGCCTCGCTGCCATCCTCGTAAGTGACGACATCGCCAACACGGGCAACGACAAGCCCGGCGACTGTGAGGCCGCTCGTGGCCTCGGTTACCCGCCCACCGCGCTCAGTGAGCGCGCCGATGGTGGCAAAAAGATGGGTCGGTGCAGTCTGCTCGCTCTTCATCCGGATTTCCTTTCTCGACAATGGGTGAGAAACGCTTCAAGCAAAATTTGCACGGACGAGAAAGAAGAACCAATCAGACGAGTTCGAATTTCGTATAACTAATCGTTATAAAGACCGTCCAACAGCAAATGAGCCTGAATTGGGCGAAATGAGCGGGGATTTGGCGGCCGGGCTACAGACCACCGGAGAGGGATGATCATCGATTGGGCGAAACGAGAATCTGCACGGTTAGTCCGTACGCGTCGTGCTCGACGGCGCCAGGCCCCTGGATTTCGCGCCCACTGCAGATGTACACGCGTGTCCCGCGTGGATCGCCGCAGCATTCCCACGCGTGGTTACCGCGCACTTAAGGACCAACAATCATGGACTAGCCTTACGTTTCCTTCGTTACGCTTCGCATCGTTCGTAACGGCCAGCTTACGACAGGACTAACAACGTCCTGCCTGCGCGCGAAGCGACCGCACGCAGGCAGGATAACTGCACTTACCCGTTCGTCGCCGTTGCCGACGCAGGCGCCGGAGCGGCCGCCTTGTCGTAGTCGACCGGTGCATCCGGCGCGCGCGGCGCTTCGCCGGCATGCTGGATCCAGCCGCCGCCGAGTGCGCGGTACAGGTTGACCAGGTTCGTCCAGCGTGCCAGACGTGCGCTGATCAGCGACTGCTGCGCGGAATACAGGTCCGTCTGCGCGGTCAGCACCGACAGATAGCTGTCCACGCCGTTCTTGTAGCGCAGGTCCGACAGGTCGAAGCGACGCTGCTGCGCGTGCTCGTTGCGCTCCAGCGCCGCGATCTGCTGGTCGTACGTGCCGCGTGCGGCCAACCCGTCCGCCACGTCGCGGAACGCCGACTGGATCGCCTTCTCGTAGTTCGCGATCTCGATGCGCTTCTGCACGTGCGCAAGATCGAGGTTCGCGATGTTCGCGCCGCCCTCGAAGATCGGCAGCGCGATGCTCGGCGCGAACGACCACGCCGCCGTGCCGGCCTTGAACAGGCCGCCCAGCGTCGGGCTGCCCGTGCCGAATGCGCCCGTCAGCGAGATCTTCGGGAAGAACGCCGCGCGCGCCGCGCCGATGTTCGCGTTCGCGGCCAGCAGCGCCTGCTCGGCCTGCATCACGTCGGGGCGACGCGTCAGCAGATCCGACGGCAGGCCTGCCGGCACGTCCGTCAGCAGGTTCTGCGCGTCGAGCGGCATGCCCGCCGGCAGATCGTCCGGCAGCGGCTCGCCGACCAGCAGCACCAGTGCGTTCAACGCCTGTGCACGTGCACGCGCCTGCGCCTGCTGGTTCGCCAGCGCCGTCTCGACCACCGTCTGCGCCTGACGCAGCTCGAGCTCGGAGCCCGTGCCGTTGTCGAACTGCAGCTTCGTCAGGTCGTACGACGCCTGCGCCGTCTTCAGCGTATCCTCCGTGACCTTCAGCAGATCGTCGGTCGACAGCAGCGTCAGGTATTGATCGGCCACCTGCGACACCAGCGAGATCTCCGACGCCTGCCGCGCATACGCGGTCGACAGGTACTGCGCGAGCGCCTGATCCTTCAGGCTCTGCACGCGGCCGAACAGGTCGAGCTCCCACGACGCCGACAGGCCGACGTTGTAGGCGCGCGAGATGTACGGCGCACCGGTCTGCGAAAGACCCTGCGGCACGCGCTGGATATTGCCGGTGCCCGTGCCGTCGAGCGTCGGGAACAGCCCCGCGCGCGTGATCTGGTACTGCGCGCGCGCCGCCTCGATGTTCAGCACCGACACGCGCAGGTCGCGGTTGTTCTTCAGCGCGATCTCGATCAGCCGCTGCAGGCGCGGATCGACGAAGAACTCGCGCCAGCCGATGGCGGTCGCAGCTTGCCCGTTCGCGCTGCGCGCGCCGGCCGCACCCGGCTGCGTCGCGTAGACGCCGCCAGCCGGGTACGCCTGCGCGACGGGTGCATCGGGCCGCTTGTAATGCGGCGCCATCGTGCAGCCCGTGGCAAAGAGCGCGACCGCGATTGCAGTCAAAGCGTGTTTTTGCATCATCACTGTCCCTTGTTGCCTTCGTCGCCGTTGCCCGGCTTCTCTTCGTGGTGCGAGTGCTCCTGAGCCAGGCGCAGCGCCTCGTCGACGTCTTCCTTCTCGCCGCTGAAGATCGCGCGGATCTTCACGAAGAACATCGGGATCATGAAGATCGCGAGGAACGTCGCCGTGATCATCCCGCCGATCACGCCCGTACCGATTGCGTGCTGGCTCGCCGAGCCCGCGCCGTTGCTGATCGCGAGCGGCATCACGCCGAGAATGAACGCGAGCGACGTCATCAGGATCGGACGCAGCCGCAGGCGCGCCGCTTCCAGCGCGGCCTCGATCGGCCCCATCTTCTCCGTCATCTGCAGTTCGCGCGCGAACTCCACGATCAGAATCGCGTTCTTCGCGGACAAGCCCACGGTCGTCAGCAGGCCGACCTGGAAGAACACGTCGTTCTCGAGGCCGCGCATCGTTGCCGCGAGCAGTGCGCCGATCACGCCGAGCGGCACCACCATGATCACCGAGAACGGGATCGACCAGCTTTCATACAGCGCCGCCAGACACAGGAACACGACGAGGATCGAGATCGCATACAGGATCGGCGCCTGCGAACCGGACTGGATTTCCTGGAACGACAGGCCCGTCCACGAGTAGCCGATACCGACCGGCAGCTTCTTCGCGATCTGTTCCATCGCGGCCATCGCCTGACCCGTCGACTTGCCCGGTGCGGCCTGACCCTGGATTTCCATCGCCGACACACCGTTGTAGCGCTCGAGCTTCGGCGAACCGTATGTCCAGTGACCGGTCGCGAACGAACTGAACGGCACCATCCCGCCCGACCCGTTGCGCACGTACCAGATGTTCAGGTCTTCCGGCGTCATCCGGAACGGTGCGTCTGCCTGCACGTAGACCTTCTTGATCCGGCCGTCGGTATCGAGGAAGTTGTTCACGTACTTCGACGCCCACGCGATCGAGAATGTCTGGTCGATCGCATCCGCCGTCACGCCGAGCGCGTTCGCCTTCTCGCGATCGATGTCGACCTTGTACTGCGGCGTATCGTTCAGGCCGTTCGGACGCACACCTTGCAGCGTCGGATCCTTCGAGGCCATCCCGAGCAGCTGGTTACGCGCGGCCATCAGCGCATCGTGGCCGAGACCGGCGTTGTCCGTCAGCTCGAAGTCGAAGCCGGCAGCGGTGCCGAGCTCGGGAATCGACGGCGGGTTGAACGGGATCACGATCGCGTCCTTGTAGCCCGCGTAGCGCCCGAACATCCGGCCGATCAGCGCCTGCACCTTCTGGTTCGCATGCTGACGCTGCGCGTAGTCCTTCAGGCGAACGAACACGAGACCGGAGTTCTGGCCGCGGCCGGCGAAGCTGAAGCCGTTGACCGTGAACGCCGATTCGACGATTTCCTTCTCGTCCTTCAGCAGGTAGTCGGAAATGTTCGCGAGCGTCTTCGCGGTCGTTTCCTGCGTCGAGCCCGACGGCGTCTGCACGATCACGAACATCAGGCCCTGGTCTTCATCCGGCAGGAACGACTTCGGCAGGCGCACGAACAGCAGGCCGACCGCGACGATCACGACCAGGTAGATGATGAGCCAGCGGCCCGAGCGCTTGATCACGTGGTGCACGCCGACGTGGTACTTGTCGCGGCTGTTGTTGAACGTGCGGTTGAACCAACCGAAGAAGCCCTTCTTCTCTTCGTGATGCCCTTGCGGGATCGGCTTGAGGATCGTCGCGCACAGGGCCGGCGTCAGAATCAACGCGACGAGCACCGACAGCACCATCGCCGACACGATCGTCAGCGAGAACTGACGATAGATCGCGCCGACCGAGCCGCCCGAGAACGCCACCGGCACGAACACCGCCGACAGCACGAGCGCCACGCCGACGAGTGCGCCGGTGATCTGGCCCATCGCCTTGCGGGTCGCCTCCTTCGGTGACAGGCCCTCTTCCGCCATCACCCGCTCGACGTTCTCCACCACCACGATCGCATCGTCCACCAGCAGGCCGATCGCGAGCACGAGGCCGAACATCGACAGCGTGTTGATCGAGAAGCCCACCATCGACATGATCGCGAACGTGCCGAGCAGCACGACCGGCACCGCGATCGTCGGGATGATCGTCGCCCGCAGGTTCTGCAGGAACAGATACATCACGAGGAACACCAGCACGATACCTTCGAGCAGCGTCTTGACCACTTCCTCGATCGACAGCTTCACGAACGGCGTCGTGTCGTACGGGTACTTCACGACGAGGCCGTGCGGGAAGAACGGCGCCAGTTCGTCGATCTTCGCGCGCACGGCCTTCGCGGTCGCCAGCGCGTTCGCGTTGGTCGCGAGCTGGATACCGAGTGCCGCGGTCGGCTGACCGTTGTACTTCGTGTCGAAGTTGTAGTTTTCACCGCCGAGCTCGAGCTTCGCGACATCCTTCAGGCGAACCTGCGAGCCGTCCTGGTTGACCTTCAGCAGGATGTTGCCGAACTGCTCGGGCGTCTGCAGCAGCGTCGACTCGGTGATCGTCGCCTGCAGCATCGTGCCCGGCGTGGACGGCGTGCCGCCGATCTGGCCGCCGGCGATCTGCACGTTCTGTGCGGAGATCGCGGTCGACACGTCGACCGGCGTGAGGCCGTAGTTCGTCAGGCGGGTCGCATCGAGCCAGACCCGCATCGCGTACTGCGAGCCGAACAGCGTGACGGTACCGACGCCGTTCAACCGGCTGATCGGGTCCTTCACGTGCGACGCCACGAAGTTCGCGAGGTCGTACTTGTTCATGCTGCCGTCTTCGGAGTTGAAGGCGAGCACCAGCAGGAAGCTGCTGCTCGACTTCGTCACCGAGAGGCCGAGCTGCTGCACGACCTGCGGCAGAATCGGCGTCGCGAGCGACAGCTTGTTCTGCACCTGAACCTGTGCGATGTCGGCGTTGGTACCCGGCGCGAAGGTCAGCGTGATCGTCGCGTTGCCCGAGTCGTCACTGGTCGACGACATGTACAGGAAGTTGTCGAGACCGCTCATCTGCTGCTCGATCACCTGCGTCACCGTGTCTTCCACCGTCTTCGCGGAAGCGCCCGGGTAGTTCGCGGTGATCTGGATCGATGGCGGCGCGATCGTCGGATACTGCGAGATCGGCAGCGTGAAGATCGCCGCAACCCCGGCCAGCATCAGGATGATGGCGATCACCCACGCGAAGATCGGGCGATCGATAAAAAACTTTGCCATGAAACAGGCTCCCTGTTATTGCGCGCTCGAAGCAGCGGCAGCACTCGCCGGCGCGGCGCCCGATGCGGCAGCACCGGAAGCGGCAGCGGCGCCGGAACCGGCGGCAGCCGGCGCGGCGGTGGCGGCGGCGCCCGATGCGGCTGCGGCCGCCGGTGCGAGCTGTGCCGGTACCGACTTCACGGTCGCACCCGGGCGCACCTTCTCGCCGCCCTGCACGATCACGTGGTCGCCCGCCTGCAGACCGCCTTCGACGATCCAGTTCGCGCCCTGCATGCCGGTGGTCTTCAGCGGACGCGGCTCGACCTTGTTGCTGGCGTTCACCACCATCGCGATCGCCTGGCCCTTCTGGTCATGCGTGACGCCAATCTGCGGCACCAGGAACGCGTTCTCGTTCACGCCTTCCTCGATCCGTGCGCGCACGAACATGCCCGGCAGCAGCACGCGGCCCGGGTTCGGGAACACCGCGCGGATCGTCACCGAACCGGTGGCCTGGTCGACCGTCACGTCCGAGAACTGCAGCTTGCCGGCTTCCGAGTAGGTCTTGCCGTCTTCCAGGATCAGCGACACCTTCGCGGCGCCCGGGCCGCTCGTCTTCAGGCGGCCGCTCTGCACGTCCTGGCGCAGCTTCAGGCCTTCGAGGCTCGACTGCGTGAGGTCGACGTACACCGGATCGAGCTGCTGCACCGTCGACATCAGCGTCGCCTGGCTCGCCTGCACGTACGCGCCCGGCGTCACTTGCGAGATGCCGACGCGGCCGGTGATCGGCGACACGACGTCGGTGTAGCCGAGGTTGATCTGCGCGGTATCGACCGCCGCCTTGCCGGCCGCGACGTCCGCCGCGGCCTGGCCCTGCGTGGCCACCGCGTTGTCGTAGTCCTGCTTGCTGACCGCGTTCGCGGCCACCAGCACCTTGTAGCGCGCGACCAGGGCGTTCTGCGTGACGAGGTTCGCCTGCGCCTTCGCGAGCGTTGCCTTCGCGCTGTTCAGTGCGGCGACGTACGGCGCCGGGTCGATCTTGTACAGACGCTGGCCGGCCTTGACGTCGGTGCCTTCGGTGAATTCACGACGCAGCACGATGCCGTCGACCCGCGCGCGGACCTGCGCGACGAGGAATGCGCTGGTGCGGCCCGGCAGTTCGCTGAAGACCGGTACGGCTTGCGGTTGGACGGTGACGACGCCGACTTCCGGCGTTTGCGGCGGCGGTGCCGATTCTTTTTTCCCGCACGCGGCCAGGAAAACGGCGGCCGTCGCGACAGTGATTAAGCGGTATGGAACCCGTTCGACGCGCATGGAGCGACCTCTGTGTATAACCAATGGAATAAGTGCCGCACCCGACCGGAGGGAGCGCGACACGGATGCGCCTCACGGCGCAGATCGAACACCTGAAATACTGGACTGCTAGATACAGCAAGCGGCACGAAACCTCCGTGCCGACAGGTTGCCCCGCACTGCGGACTGGAACTTTGGCGGGAATCAGCAGAGTGGGATATTAACTGATTGCCACTTGGGTCATTCGATCGTAGGGTGGTATTGTATATACATTCATGAATGTATGTAAAAAGCCCGTTTGTGCCCCGCCTGCCGTCCAGTCTTACGGATTGTTACCAATCGCAAGCATAGCCAGTCTATATGACTGCGCCGAGGGTTGCAGACCCTAAATTCACCTACGATCATTCCAATCAGGCCTGCACATGGTCAGACGTACCAAGGAGGAGGCGCTCGAGACGCGTAACCGCATTCTCGACGCCGCCGAACACGTGTTCTTCGAGAAGGGCGTGTCGCACACGTCGCTCGCTGACATCGCCCAGCATGCCGGCGTGACGCGCGGCGCGATCTACTGGCATTTCGCGAACAAGAGCGAACTGTTCGACGCGATGTTCGACCGCGTGTTTCTGCCGATCGACGAGCTGAAGCGGATGCCGCTCGACGCGCCGGGCGGCAATCCGCTCGAGAAGATCCGGCAGATCCTGATCTGGTGCCTGCTCGGCGTGCAGCGCGACGCGCAGTTGCGCCGCGTGTTCAGCATCCTGTTCATGAAGTGCGAGTACGTCGCGGATCTGGAGCCGCTGCTCCAGCGCAACCGTGCGGGCATGAGCGAGGCGCTGCACGCGATCGATGCCGATCTCGCGGGGGCCGTGCGGCTCAAGCTGCTGCCCGAGCGGCTCGATACGTGGCGCGCGACGCTGATGCTGCACACGCTCGTCAGCGGTTTCGTGCGCGACATGCTGATGCTGCCCGACGAGATCGACGCCGAGCAGCATGCGGAAAAGCTCGTCGACGGCTGTTTTGACATGCTGCGCTTCAGCCCGGCGATGCTGAAGGACGGCGACTGACCGCGCGACGAGCGCTCGCTTGCGGCGTTGTCTGTTTCATCGGGCGGCGCACCGGGCCGCGCCAACGCGCTGCCCGCGCCCTCCCCCTGTCCCTGCTGTTTCAGGCCGCCTTCATGTTCGCGCGCTGCGCGCGGGCCCGCCGGTTCGACGCGGCGACCGAATCGCGCTTCGGCATCGGCGCACCGGCCAGTCCCGCGATCCACGCGTCGGTCGACATCACGGCCGCGAAATTCGACTGGAACACCACCGTATAAGCGCGGTGAATCTCCTCGGCGCTCGCCGCCCCCGCTTCGTTCTCGTAAGGCAGTGCGCCCGTCGCGTCATTGAGGTACTCGACATTCAGCCCCGCGTGCGCCGCGTGATAGACCGTCGACGCATTGCAGTTGTGCGTCATGTAGCCGGCCACCGCGAGCGTGTCGATCCCGTGCGCGTCGAGCCACGCGGCGAGGTCGGTTCCGGCGAACGAGCTTGCCTGCTTCTTCTCGATCAGGTGCGCATACGGCCGGCCGGCAACGACCGCGTGCAGCGCGACGCCGTCGGAGCCGGGCGCGAAGATCGGCGCGCCGGCCGGTGCGACGTGCTGGACGACAATCACCGGCACGCCGGCCGCGTGCGCGGCGTCGATCGCGCGGCCGATGTTCGCGAGCGACACGTCGAGCGGTGGATATTCGATCGGCAGGTTGCCCGTCACGTATTCGTTCTGGACGTCGATCACGATCAGTGCGCGACGGGCAGCCGGACGGGAAACGGCTTGGGAAGCGGAATGCGGGACGGCGTTCGACATGACGGGCTCCTGGTCCGGGGGCGCGGCCCCGCCCCGGAACGGGACGGCCAGCGGCGCGATGCGATGCATTGTCGGCGCGCATCGTTCACGGGGACAGTGGCCCGATAGCCATTCTTCGATAAAATCGGGCCATCGCCATTCCGGAGCCCGCCATGACCGCCGCCGCCTCGTCCACCCGGACCGCCCAGCCTGCTCCGACCGTCGTTGCCGTGATCGCGTATGACGGCATCAGCCCGTTCCATCTGTCGGTGCCGTCGGTCGTGTTCGGCAAGGAGCGCGACGCGGCCGCCTCGCCCACGTTCGAGTTCCGCGTCTGCTCGGCCGAACGTGGCCCGCTGTCGACGACGGGCGGCTTCACGATCACCGCGCCGTACGGGCTCGACGGGCTCGACGATGCGGACATCGTCATCGTGCCGGCCTGGCGTGACCCGGACGAAGCGCCGCCCGACGTGCTGCTCGACGCCGTCCGCGCGGCCGCCGCGCGTGGCACGCAACTCGTCGGGCTGTGCCTCGGCGCCTACGTGCTCGCCGCGGCCGGCCTGCTCGACGGCCGCCCGGCCACCACGCACTGGGCGTGGGCCGACGACTTCGCACGACGCTTTCCGCGCGTGAAGCTCGATCCGGACGTGCTGTACGTGGAAGACGGCAACCTGATGACGTCGGCCGGCACGGCCGCCGGGCTCGACTGCTGCCTGCACGTCGTCCGGCTGCGCTTCGGCTCGCACGCCGCGAACCAGATCGCGCGCCGCCTCGTAATCCCGCCGCACCGGCAGGGCGGGCAGGCGCAATACGTGCCGCAGCCGGTGGCCGCGCACCCGCGCGATGCGCGGCTCGCGGGCCTGCTCGACTGGGTGCGCGCCCACCTCGACGCCGCACACAGCGTCGATTCGCTCGCCGAACGCGTGCTGATGAGCCGGCGCACGTTCACGCGCCACTTCCGCCAGGCGACCGGCACGACCGTCACTGCGTGGCTGCAGGCCGAGCGGCTCGCGCGCGCGCAGCATCTGCTGGAAACCACCGGGCAATCGATCGATGCGATCGCGCAGGCGGCCGGCTACGGGTCGAGCGTGTCACTGCGCCAGCATTTCGCGGGCGCGCTCGGCACGTCGCCGTCGGCATATCGAAGGGAATTTCGCGGCGCCGATGTCGTGCGGTAACGCGCGCGGCGAGCAGCCTCGCAGCGGAGCCGGCCGGCCGCTCAGCCGCCGTTGATCCAGCGCGCCGCGTAAAGCAGCAGCGCGACGAAGACGATCATCGCGGCCCACGCCCACACGGGCACCGTGCCGGCGCCGCGATGCGGGAGCGCGCCGGCGGCACGCCCGGTCAGCGCACCGCCGAGGTGCGGCGGCAGCGCACGTTTCGTCGCGGCCACCAGCGACGCCGGCCGCAGGAACACGTGCTGGCGCCGTGGCGCGGCCGAGCGCGCGCGGTTCGGCGCGAGACCGTGCTTCGCCTGCACGACCGCGCAAAATTCACGGAAGAAATCGTCGGTCCATTCGCGCAGCGTATTTTCGATCTGCCGCCCCGGCAGCTCGGTGAGCGGGCCGCTCGCCGTCGCCCAGACGACGTACTCGATGCGCGTGGCGTTCGCGTCGTCATCCGGCATCAGCACGAGCTCGACCTGGCCGCGCAGCGCGCCGAGCCCGTCGGCCCGCGCCTTGAAGTTGAGCACGCGGCGCGGCTGCCCTTCCGCGTCGCCCTGCTCGGCGGCCGCATGCGCACGCACGTCGTAGCGGGCGCGCAGCGGGCCGAGCGGCACCGTGATCGTCAGCGCAAACTCGCCGTGCGCAAGCTTCACGAAGGATTCGCAATGGTCGAAGCTCGCGCGCAGCAACGCGAGATCCTCGAATGCCTCCCGCACGACGGGCGGGGCGAGCGGTATGCGTAACGTGTCGTTCAGTTCCATGACGCCTCCCCGATGAACACGCGCCGCATCAGGACGTCTCGACGAGACTGTCGATCCGTGCAGCGTCGAAGGCAACGTAGTGCGCGAGCGCCAGCGCAGCCGCCTTCGGTTCCTCATAACTCCATGCGGCGTTCTCGATCACGCCGTCTTCGGTCTGCAAGTCGAAGTGCACGGCCTCGCCCCTGAACGGACAGGCCGACGTGACGCCCGACTTCACGAGCCGGCGCATGTTGACGTCGCGGCGCGGCAGGTAGTGGGTGTCCGGCAGGCCCGCTTCGCGCACGGTCAGCGCGCCGTGCGAATCGGCGTACGTGATGCCGCGATGGATCACGCGCACGCGATGGCGGTTCGGCACGATTTCGAGACGAGGGTCGGCTGCGTCGGACATCGTTTCTCCTTGGGGCGGCCCGGCCAGGCCGGACTCAGGAAACGAAAAAGCCACGGCACGGGTGCCGTGGCTTTCATTATGGGCGAAACCGCAGCCGAATGCGCAACCCCGGGCGGGGCCGCGCGCGGCGGGCTACTGCGCGCTCCACTGGAAGGCGGCTTTCGCGCCGCCCTTCGCGCCGACCGTGACGGCGCGGGATTCCTCGTTGCCCTGGTACGAAGCCTGCACCGTATAGCGGCCCGGCGGCACCTTCACGAGCATGTACGGCCCGCGCGCGTCGGTCTTCAGCACTTCGGTACCCTTGCCGTCGACGATCCGCACATGGACGTCGGCCAGGAACTCACCGCCCTTGCCGGTGAACCGCAGCGCCAGCGGCCAACTCGGCTCGCTGCGCTGGAACGCCGTCGATTCGTCCAGCCCGACGCCGCCGGACACGAAGGTGACGTCGCCCTGCTGGCGCGCGGCGGGCAAGCCGTCCGACTGCGCGTACGCGCCGGTCGCTCCGGCTGCGAGGCCGGCGGCCAGCGCCGCGGCGACGGCAAATCGGGACACGTTGCGTAGATATTGCATGGCTCTCTCCTTGGGGTCGGAACACATACAGGGCGCCGCGTCACACCTTCAGTACGGCGGCGGCGCCCGCCGCGGCCGGCCTGGCCGGCCATCGGCCGTGGCCGGTCAGCTCAGGTCGACCGGCACGAAGATCTGTGCATTATCGCGCTGGATCAGCAGAGCAAGACTGTTGCCCGCCCCCTTGACCGCGTCGCGCAACTGCTCGGGGCTCGTGACCGGGCGGCCATTGACCGCGAGGATCACGTCGCCGGGCTGGATGCCCGCGTTGGCGGCCGGCCCGCCGGCCTGCTGCACGATCAGGCCATGCGACAGGTTGGCGGCACTGCGCTCCTGCGGCGACAGCGGACGCACCGCGACGCCCAGGCGCCCCTGCTCGACCGGCCCGCCGTCGTTCGACGCGAGCTTCGCGTCGGCCATCGCACCGAGCGTCACGCTGATCGACTTCTTCGACTTGTCGCGCCAGATCTGCAGGTCGGCCTTCGAACCCGGCTTCAGGTTCGCGATCTGCGCGGGCAGCGACGTCGAATCGGCGACCGGCGAGCCGTTGACCGCCAGGATCACGTCACCCGGCTGCAGGCCGGCCTTCGCGGCCGGGCCGTTGGCATCGACCGAGCTGACGAGCGCGCCGTCCGGCTTCTGCAGTCCGAACGAGCTCGCGAGCGTCTGGTTCAGCCCCTGCACGGCAACGCCGAGGCGGCCGCGGCTCACGTGGCCCGTCTTCACGAGCTCGTCCTTCACCTTGATCGCCTCGTTGATCGGGATCGCGAACGACAGGCCCTGGAAGCCGCCCGTCTGCGAGTAGATCATCGAGTTGATGCCGATCACCTCGCCCTGCAGGTTGAACAGCGGGCCGCCCGAGTTGCCGGGGTTCACCGGCACGTCGGTCTGGATGAACGGCGTGTAATTCTCGTCCGGCAGCGCGCGCGACTTCGCGCTGATGATGCCCGACGTGACCGTGTTGTCGAAGCCGTACGGCGAACCGATCGCGACGACCCACTGGCCGACCTTGCTCTGCGCCGGGTCGCCGATCTTCACGGTCGGCAGGCCGCTCGCGTCGATCTTCAGCACCGCGACGTCGGACTGCTTGTCGGAGCCGACGACCTTCGCCTTGTATTCGCGCTTGTCGGTCAGCTTGACCGTGACGACGTTCGCGCCGTCGATCACGTGCGCATTGGTGAGGATGTACCCGTCGGAGCTGATGACGAACCCGGAACCAAGGCTCGCGCTCGGCTGGTCGTCCGGCTGCGCGTCGCCGCCCATGCCCGGCACCTGGCCATAGAAGTGCTTGAAGAACTGGTAGAACGGGTCGCTCGGATCGATCGGCAGCTGCGGCTGCGGCACGCGCCGCGACACCTGCTTCACGACGTGCTTCGCGCTGATGTTCACGACCGCCGGGCCGTAGGTCTCGACGAGCCCGGAGAAATCGGGGATGCCGGTCTTCGCGGCCGCTTCGGCCGGCATCAATGCGGCGGCCTGCGCGGGCGTGATGATCTGCGGATCGGCGCGGCGGGTGCCGGCGACATAGCCGGCGGACAGGGCGGCCGCCACGGCGACCGCGACGGCGCCGCGCGCAAGGAATCGGGTGTTCATCGTAGGACCTCCTCTTTGTTAGGACGCAGCGTAACGACCCTGACTTAAAGGAGGCTTAATCAGCCTTAAGCGGGGCTTAAGCGGCTGCCGGCGCCCGCGCGGGGCGTGCTTCACACGGATTCGGACGGCTGCGGCGCCTCGGCCGGCATCTCGGCATCGCGGAACACGACGCTGACGAGCAGGCCGCCCGCGGCCGCGTCGCCGAGCGACACCGTCGCGCCCTGCTGCGCGGCCACGCGCTTGACGATCGCGAGCCCGAGCCCGCTGCCCGACACGTCGGTGCGCGCCCGCGCGGAGCTGTCGCGGTAGAAGCGGTCGAACACGCGTTCGCGCTCGTCGGCCGGAATGCCGGGCCCGCTGTCGCCGATCTGCACGCACGCGCGGCCGGCCGCGTCGCGGGTCAGCGACACGTCGATGCGGCCGCCGTCCGGCGTGTACTTCACCGCGTTGTCGAGCAGGTTGCCGAACATCACGCGCAGCGCGCCGACGTCCGCGACCACGCTCGCCGCGCGCGTCTCCTCGAAGCCCAGATCGATGTCGTGCCGTTGCGCGAGCGGCGCAAGCGCGGCCACGCATTCGGCGAGCAGCGCCTGCAGGTCGACCGGCTCGCGCATCGTCGCGCCATCCGGTTCGGCGCGGGCGAGCGCAAGCAGTTGCTCGGTGAGGCGCGTCGCACGCGACACGCCATCCTGGAGATCGGCGATCGCCTCGCGGCGTGACGCGTCGTCCTTCGCACGGGCGACGAGCTGCGCCTGGATCTGCACAGCCGCGAGCGGTGTACGCAGTTCGTGCGCGGCATCGGCCACGAAGGCCTTCTGCGTGTCAAGCGCGGCCGCCAGCCGCGCGAGCAGGCCGTTCAGCGCGCGGACGAGCGGCTGCACCTCGAGCGGCAGGCGCCCATCGGGCAGCGCGTCGAGCGCTTCCGGCCGGCGCGCCTCGACCGCGCGCGTCACGCGGCCGAGCGGCGCGAGCCCGCGTCCGACGATCACCCACACGGCCGCGCCGAGGAACGGCAACAGCACGATCAGCGGCCACAGCGTGCGCAGCGCGACGTTCGCCGCGAGCCGGTTGCGCACCGACAGCGGCTGCGCGAGCTGCACGACGTTGTCGCCGACGATCGCGCCGTACACGCGCCATTCGCCGCGATCGGTGCGTTCGGTCGAGAAGCCGAGCTCCGCGCGCGGCGCGATCGGCGCACGCGGATGCGAGAAGTACATCAGCACGCCGTTGCGGTTCCAGATCTGGATCACGATGCCTTCGTCGCCGTTGGTGCGCGAACCGAACACCTGCGAGAACGGCTCGGACGGCAACGCCGCGGCGATTTCCTGCAACTGGTAGTCGAACAGTTCGTTCGCTTCGGCGAGCGCCTGCCGGTAGATGAGCCAGCCCGCGAGGCCCACGCCCGCGACGACGATCGCGAGCAGCCAGATCAGCAATTGATGACGAATCGACCTCACGCGTCAGCTTTCCTTGACGACCATGTAGCCGAGCCCGCGCACGTTGCGGATCAGGTCCGAGCCGAGCTTCTTGCGCAGCGCGTGGATGTAGACCTCGACCGTGTTGCTGCCGATCTCCTCGCCCCAGCCGTACATCTTCTCCTCGAGCTGGCTCTTCGACAGCACCGCGCCCGGCCGCGCGAGCAGCGCCTCGAGCAGCGCGAACTCGCGCGCGGACAGCGCGACGGGCGCGCCGTCGAGCGTCACCTGGTGCGAAGCGGGATCGAGCGTCAGCGCGCCGTGGCGGATCAGCGATTCGCTGCGCCCGGCCTGGCGGCGGATCAGCGCGCGCATCCGCGCGCCCAGCTCATCGAGGTCGAACGGCTTGACGAGGTAGTCGTCGGCGCCCGCGTCGAGCCCCTTCACGCGATCGGCCACCGCATCGCGCGCGGTGACGATCAGCACCGGCAGCGCCAGCCCGCGTGCGCGCAGCGTGCGCAGCACGTCGATGCCGTCGCGCTTCGGCAGGCCGAGATCAAGCAGCAGCAGGTCGTACGTCTCGCCGCCGAGCGCCGTCAGCGCGGCGTCGCCGTCCTGCACCCAGTCGACCGCAAAGCCGTCCGAGCGCAGCGCCTTGCGCACGCCTTCGGCAATCATTCGATCATCTTCGACAAGCAGAATCCGCATCGGGACAGGCATCCATGGGGCGAGTCAAACACGCCGACCATTGTAGCGCCGCGAACCGGGCGCGCGGCACCGTGCAATGCAACAGAAAGGCGGATTGCAAGGGGGCTGTCCGGACTTGTCTCTACAATGTGCGCTTTGGCGCCGCGCGCGCCCTGCCCGAACGTCGTGCTTCCCCCGTATTCGCTCATGCCGATTTCCGATCTTTCCACCCGGTTCGCCCCCCGCGCCCGCGTCTGCCTGAAGGCGGCCGCCATCGTCGCCACCTGCACGGCCCTCGCCTTCGCGCCGCCCGCGCAGGCCCGCAAGAAATCCCACAAGGAAGCACGCAAGACGACCGTCGTGTCGCCGGCCGCGCGCGCGGCCGGCCTGCCGGCGTCCGTGCTCGTCGCGCTGCAGCGCGCGAAGGTGCCGGCGTCGGCGATGAGCGTCGTCGTCGAGCGCGTCGGCGATCCGGAGCCGCTGATCGCGTGGAATGCGAGCCGGCCGATGATGCCCGCCTCGACGATGAAGCTCGTGACGACCTTCTCGGGGCTGTCGATCCTCGGTCCCGACTACCGCTGGCGCACGACCGCCTACACGGACGGCACGATCGACCCGGACGGCACGCTGCAGGGCAACCTGTACATCAAGGGCACCGGCGATCCGAAGCTCGTGCCCGAAGAGCTGATCGATCTCGTCGACAAGCTCCGCAAGGCCGGCGTCAAGCGCGTGGCCGGCGGCCTCGTGCTCGACAAGAGCTACTTCGCGACCTCGACGCGCGACCTCCCTTCGTTCGACGACGATGCGAGCGCGCCGTACAACGTCGGCCCCGATCCACTGCTGTACGCATTCAAGGCCGTGTCGTTCACGGTCACGCCGGGCGACGACGGCAAGGTGGCCGTCGACGTGCTGCCGCCGCTCGCGGACCTGTCGATCGACAACCAGCTGGTCGAAGGCTCAGGCTCGTGCAGCGCGGCCGCCGCGGCCGCGCGCCCGACGCTGACGGCCGGCGGCGGGATCATGACCGCCTCGTTCGCGGGCGACTACCCGCTGCGCTGCGGTGCGCACACGACCAACCTCGCGATCCTCGATCACACGACGTTCTTCGCGCGCGGCTTCCTCGCGCTGTGGCAGCAGGACGGCGGCACGATCGCCGGGCCCGTGAGCGAGGGCAAGGTGCCGAGCGCCGCGCGGCCCCTCGCCGTGCATCACAGCCCGGTGCTCGGCAGCATCGTCTACGACATCAACAAGTTCAGCAACAACGTGATGGCGCGCAACCTGTTCCTGACGATCGGCGCGGTCAGCGGCAAGCCGCCCGCGACGCCCGAGCAGTCGAGCCGCGTGATCCAGGCGTTCCTGCAGAAGAACGGCATCGCAATGCCCGACCTCGTGCTCGAGAACGGCTCGGGCCTGTCGCGCGAAGAACATGTGAGCGCGCTGTCGCTCGCCGCGCTGCTGCAGGCCGCGAACGCGAGCCCGGTCGCGCAGGCGTTCGTCGATTCGCTGCCGATCGCCGGCATCGACGGCACGATGAAGAACCGCCTCACCAACGCCGGCGTGCTCGGCAACGCGCACATCAAGACCGGCACGCTGCGCGACGTGCGCGCGATCGCCGGCTACGTCGCCGGTGCGGACGGCCAGAGCTACATCGTCGTGAGCTTCATCAACAACGATCACGCGGAAGCCGCGCGCGCCGCGCACGACTCGCTGCTCGAGTGGATCTACGCCGGCGCGCACTGACGTTGCCGCGCGCCGCGACATACGGCGCGCCCATAGCCTGCTGCCGGCGCGCGTCGGCCCGCCTCGGCATCGGGGCGGCACCGCGCAGCGGGTCGCCCTGACGCGCCGCCGGGGCCGCCTGCCGGCGCCTGCGCACACCCAATCCCGCCCTCTCCGGTTTGAAACACCGGCCGCCACCCGCGCACGACATATCGCGCGCCACCCACGCCCGCAAAACAGGGCCATACCGCCCGCCCCCGTGCCGCGCGGCTTCCGTACAAACCCTGTCCTCAGAGGGAACCCTCTACGCTGCCCCCTCGCCTAGCGCCTGGCGATTGCGTAGGCTGTTGGCCTGACCGATATCTACAACGGGCCACACGCCCGGCCTCAAGGCTTGCAGGGGAAAGAAGGAGACACGCCCATGCGATTCGACGTCGAATTGCTTCTGCTCGCGCTGGCGCCCGTCTTCCTGCTCTGCATCGCGTGGGAGGCCTGGCACCTCGCCCGCACCCGTGCGCACGACGCTGTCTATGCGTGGCGCGACACGCTGTGCAACGCGGCGCTCGCGCTGATGCACCAGGGCACCGACAAGATCGCGTGGCTGTTCGTGATCCCCGTCTATGCGTACTGCTACGAGCACTATCGCCTGTTCACGTGGCATGACGGCTGGCTGTCGTTCGCGGTGCTGTTCGTCGCGCAGGATTTCCTCTACTACGTCTTTCATCGCACGAGCCATCGCGTGCGCTGGCTGTGGGCCGCGCACGTCGTGCACCACTCGTCCGAGCGGATGAATTTCTCGACCGCGTTCCGCCAGAGCCTGATGTACCCGGTCGCGGGAATGTGGGTGTTCTGGCTGCCGCTCGCATTCGCCGGTTTTCCGCCGCAACAGGTCGTCGGCATCGTGCTGATCAACCTCGCGTTCCAGTTCTTCGTGCATACGCAGGCGATCGGCAAGCTCGGCTGGCTCGAATACGTGCTGAACACGCCGTCGATCCACCGCGCGCACCATGCGCGCAACCCGCGCTACATCGACCGCAATTACGCAGGCGTCCTGGTGATCTGGGATCGCCTGTTCGGCAGCTATGTCGAGGAAACGCCCGACGATCCGCCGCAGTACGGGATCGTCGAGCGGCTAGGCTCGAACAACCCGCTCGTCGCGACGTTCCACGAGTGGGTGTCGATGGCCGGCGACGCGTTGCGCGTCGGCGGCTGGCGCAACAAGCTGCGCGCGATTTTCGGCCCGCCCGAATGGGCGAGCGCTTATCATGCGCAGATTGCCGAGGCCGCGAACCCCGATCCGCGCACCATGCCGCTTGCGGCCGCGCGAGACCAATAAACCGTTTCAGCCAACGGCCGCCGCGCAGCCCGGAACCGAGCTGGCACGCGGCAGATGAGAAACACATCAGGCCATATCTACGAGGAGATCGAACGATGCAGACACAACAACACGCACCCGCCCGCACCCGTCAGCGCATGCTGCGCACCGCGCAGCTCGCGATCGCCGGCGCCGCGCTCGCGCTGCTCGCCGCGTGCGGCGGCGGCGGTGACGACAACAACAACAGCGCATCGAACACGCCGCCGTCGGGCGTGAAAATGCAGGTCGTGTCGTTCGGCGACAGCCTGTCCGACGCGGGCACCTACTCGCAGATCAAGCTCGGCTTCGGCGGCGGCCGCTTCACGACCAACCCGGGCCAGGTGTGGACGCAGAACGTCGCGCAGTACTACGGCGACACGCTGCAGCCCGCGAACCAGGGCGGTTTCGGCATTCCGCTGCAGGCCACCGGCGGCCTCGGCTACGCACAGGGCGGCTCGCGCGTGACGCAGCAGCCGGGCATCGGCCACGCGGACGCCAGCGTGCCGAATTCCGATTACGCACAAGCGACCACGACGCCGATCGCCGACCAGGTCAAGCAATACGTGTCGCAGCACGGCAGCTTCAACGCCGGCCAGATCGTGCTGCTGAACGGCGGCGCGAACGACATCTTCTACCAGGTCGCGGCGCTGCAGGCCGGCGCGATCACGCCGACGCAGCTGCAGCAGAACATCGGCGCCGCCGCGCAACAGCTCGCGGGCATCGTGCAGCAGATCGTCGCCGCCGGCGCGACGCACGTGTTCGTGTCGAACGTGCCGGATATCGGCGGCACGCCGCTCGCGCTCCAGGGCGGCTCGCAGACGACCCTCACGCAACTGTCGATGCTGTTCAACGGCACGCTCGCCGCGACGCTGCAGGCACTCAAGGTCGACACGACCAAGTACGTGCTGCTCGACACGTTCACGTGGCAGGACGGCATCCTCGCGAACTACAAGGCGAACGGCTTCGCCGTGTCGAACACCGACACCGCCTGTAACCTGAAGGCGATGGTCCAGGCCGCCACGCAGTACGGCGTCGCGAACGCAACCGCATTCGGCTCGTCGCTGTTCTGCTCGCCGCAGACCTACACGGTCGCGAACGCGGACCAAACCTACATGTTCGCCGACACGGTCCACCCGACGACGCGCCTGCATGCGCTGTTCGCGCAGTTCGCGCAGTCGAAGATCGCGGCCTCGGGCGTCGGCAAGTAAGCCGCCGGCCACGCGCCCAAACGAAAACGCCCGACCGGTTCGCGCCGGTCGGGCGTTTTTTCATTCGTGAACCGCGACGGGTATCAGTCGCGCGCCTCGAACGCGGCGGCCGCGCGGCCGAGACGATCGTTGACCGCGATCCATTCGACGGTCTCGGGCAGCTTCTCGACGAGAATCCGCGCCACCTGCGCGCGGTCGAGCGCACGCAGCATCCCGTACAGGTCGCGCGCATACGCCTGCGGATCTTCCGGCGCCGCGACGAAATGCACGCCGTCAGCCTGCGCCCAGCGTCCCGCGCGCGATGCGCGTGCGACGAGCGCGACACGCTCGCCGTCGGTCTGCGCGGCCGCGAGCAGCGGCTCGAGCGCGTCGAACGGCAGCAGCGCGAGCGGCGTGCGCGGCGCGTAGTGCGCCTTCAGCGTGCCCGACGCGCGCGGCGCGGTCGCGTCGCTGCCGTCCGGCAGTTGCGGTGCGCGGCCGAGCACGGCGGCGATCTGCTGCGGCGTCACGTGGCCCGGGCGCAGCAGCGCCGGGAAGCCGCGCGACAGGTCCAGAATCGTGGATTCGATACCGACTTCCGATGCGCCGCCGTCGAGCACGTGCACGGTGTCGCCGAATTCGTCGCGTACGTGCTGCGCGGTGGTCGGGCTCACATGGCCGAACCGGTTCGCGGACGGCGCAGCCACGCCGCCATGCCCGCCGCGCCGCGCGCTGAACGCGGCCAGCAGCGCCTGTGCGACCGGATGCGACGGGCAGCGCAGCCCGACCGAATCCTGGCCGCCGCTCACGGCGTCCGGGATGCGCGCGTGGCGCTTCAGGATCAGCGTCAGCGGGCCCGGCCAGAACGCATCGATCAACGCCTGCGCGTCGGCCGGCAGATCGTCGGCCCAGTAGCCGGGATCGCCGCCCGGCGGCAGGTGCACGATCACCGGATGATTCGCGGGCCGCCCCTTCGCCGCGTAGATGCGCGCGACGGCCTCGGGATTCGCCGCATCGCCGCCGAGCCCGTAGACGGTTTCGGTCGGAAACGCGACGAGCTGGCCCGCGTCGAGCAACGCGGCGGCCGCGTCGATCTGAGCAGCCGTCACGGCGTTCGGGAGATCGATGGACATCGGCTGGCGTCTCAGTCGAGCGGCACGCGCAGCAGCTGCGCGCACGCGGTGGCCGCGGCAACGGCTTCGTCGCGCGTTTCGGCCGTGAAGTTCACGTGGCCCATCTTGCGGCCGACGCGCGCGTCTTCCTTGCCGTACAGGTGCAGGTGCGCGGTCGGCATCGCCGCGACCGTGTCCCACGGCGGCGTGACGGCATCGGCCGCCGCACCGTTCGGGAACCACACGTCGCCGAGGATGTTCAGCATCGCGGCCGGCGAATGCTGGCGCGGGTTGCCGAGCGGCATGCGCGTCATGGCACGCACCTGCTGCTCGAACTGGCTCGTTGCGCACGCATCGACCGTGTAGTGGCCGGAATTGTGCGGGCGCGGCGCCATCTCGTTCGCGACGAACGAACCGTCTTCCAGCACGAAGAATTCGACGCACAGCACGCCGACGTAGCCGAGCGTATCGGCGATCCGCACGGCGGCCTGCTGCGCCGCTTCGACACGCGCGGCATCGGCGGCCGGCGCGGGCACGACCGTCAGCGCGAGGATGCCGTTGTGGTGCGCATTCTGCGCGAGCGGGAACGCGGCCGAGCGGCCGTCCGCGCCGCGCGCGATCAGCGCCGACACTTCGTATTTCAGCGGCAGGCGCTTTTCGAGCACGCACGGCACGCCGTTCAGCGCCGCATGCGCGTCGCGCACTTCCTGCGCGGTGCTCACGCGCACCTGGCCCTTGCCGTCGTACCCAAGGCGCGCCGTCTTCAGGATGCCCGGCAGCACCGCGTCGAGCGCGGCATCGTCGAGCGCGGCGAGCGCCGCCGACGATTCGATCACGACGTGCGGCGCGACGGGCACGCCCGACGCTTCGATGAAGCGCTTCTCCGCGATCCGGTCCTGCGCGACCGCGACACAGCGGCCGGCCGGTGCAACGAACGTCGTGCGCGCGAGGAAATCGAGGCTTGCAGCCGGCACGTTCTCGAACTCCGTCGATACCGCGTCGCACAGGTCGGCCAGTTCGGCGAGCGCGGCTTCGTCGTCGTAGGCCGCGCGCAGGTGGCGGTCGGCGACCGCGCCGGCGGGGCTCGTCGGATCGGGATCGAGCACGGCGACGCGATAGCCCATCGACTGGGCGGCAAAGCAGAACATGCGGCCGAGCTGGCCACCGCCGACCATGCCAAGCCACGCGCCGGGCAGGATCGGGGAAACGGAATCAGGAGTTGCGGTCATGTCAGTGGTCGGTCGCGGCGGGCGCTGCCCGCCGCAAGTGGGGAGGTCAGGCAGCCGCTCGAATGGCCGGGCGGCCGCCGGTGCGCCGTCATTCCAGCGGCGGCAGCACCATCGCGTGCGCGGCTTCGTTCTGGCGCACGCGGAACGCGGCGAGGCGGTTCGCATAGTCGACCGAATTGCCGGACAGGATCGACACCGCGAACAGCGCGGCATTTGCAGCGCCGGCCTCGCCGATCGCGAACGTCGCGACGGGCACGCCCTTCGGCATCTGCACGATCGAGTGCAGCGAATCGACACCCTTCAGGTACTTGCTCGCGACCGGCACGCCGAGCACCGGCACCGTGGTCTTCGCGGCCAGCATGCCGGGCAGGTGCGCGGCGCCGCCGGCGCCCGCGATGATCGCGCGCAGCCCGCGCTCGCGCGCCTTCTCCGCATAGTCGAACATCTCGTCGGGCATCCGGTGCGCGGACACGACCTTCGCTTCGTACGGCACGCCGAATTCCTGCAGGATGGCGACCGCATGCTTCATCACGTCCCAGTCGGAACTCGAACCCATCAGCACGCCGACGAGCGGCGCGCTGTGCGTGTGGGCAGTCTGAACTTCGCTCATGTGTTCCGTTCCCCGATCAGGCCAGCGACTGGCCCGTGATGCGCTCGAGCGCTTCCTGGTACTTCGCGGCCGTCTTCTCGACGACGTCGGCCGGCAGTGCCGGCGCCGGCGCCGTCTTGCCCCACGGCTGCGCCTCGAGCCAGTCGCGCACGAACTGCTTGTCGAACGACGGCGGGTTCGTGCCGACTTCGTACTGGTCGGCCGGCCAGAAGCGCGACGAATCGGCGGTCAGCACTTCGTCCATCAGGTACAGCTGGCCGTGGTTGTCGAGGCCGAATTCGAACTTCGTGTCGGCGATGATGATGCCGCGCGTGGCCGCGTAGTCGGCCGCTTCCTTGTACAGCTTGATCGAGATGTCGCGGATCGTCGCGGCCAGCTCGGTGCCGATGCGGCGCTCGGTTTCCTCGAACGTGATGTTCTCGTCGTGCTCGCCCATCTCGGCCTTCGCGGCCGGCGTGAAGATCGGCTCGGGCAGCTTCTGCGCGTTCTGCAGGCCTTCCGGCAGCTGCACGCCGCACACGGCGCCCGACGCCTGGTATTCCTTCCAGCCGCTGCCGGCCAGGTAGCCACGCACGACCGCTTCGATCATGATCGGCTCGAGGCGCTTGACGACCACGCCGCGGCCCTTCACCTGCTCGACCTCGTCGGCGGCGACAACCGTTTCCGGCGCGTCGCCCGTCAGGTGGTTCGGCACGATGTGCGCGAGCTTGTCGAACCAGAAGTTCGCCATCTGGTTCAGCACGCGGCCCTTGTTCGGAATCGGCTCGCCCATCACCACGTCGAATGCCGACAGGCGATCGGTCGTGACGATCAGGAGCTTGTCGTTGCCGACCGCGTAGTTATCGCGGACCTTGCCGCGGCCGAGGAGCGGCAGCGAGCGGAGCGTGGATTCGTAGAGGGTAGACATCGTCTTTTCGCAGATAAGGAGCCAAACAAAAAGGGAAACGCCGTTCCCCGCGGCAGGCGGGAACGGCGGTCTTGCAATACGTCGGCGAACCGGCCGGGCGACGGCGCCCGGGCGGTTGCCGGCCGGCCCTCGTTCGGCCGGACGGAGCGGCTGCGGGGCCGGATCAGATCCGGCCGGACAGCCTTGCCGTTGCCCACATCGGGCGCGGCAATCGTACTACAGTCTCAGCGCACGACCTGTGCGAGCGCGCCGGACTTGTACTGCTCGGCGATCTTGTCGAGCGCCACCGGCTTGATCTTGCCGGCCTGGCCTTCGCAGCCGAACGCGAGGTAGCGATCGACGCAGACCTGCTTCGCCGCTTCGCGCGCGGGCTTCAGGTAGTCGCGCGGATCGAACTTGCCCGGGTTCTCGAACAGGTAGCGGCGGATCGCACCGGTGATCGCCAGACGCAGGTCGGTGTCGATGTTGATCTTGCGCACGCCGTGCTTGATGCCTTCCTGGATTTCCTCGACCGGCACGCCGTAGGTTTCCTTCATGTCGCCGCCGAATTCGCGGATCTCGGCCAGCAGTTCCTGCGGCACCGACGACGAACCGTGCATCACCAGGTGGGTGTTCGGGATGCGCGCGTGGATTTCCTTGATGCGCTGGATCGACAGGATGTCGCCCGTCGGCTTCTTCGAGAACTTGTACGCGCCGTGCGACGTGCCGATCGCGATTGCGAGCGCATCGCACTGCGTGAGCTTCACGAAGTCGGCGGCCTGCTCCGGATCGGTCAGCAGCTGCTCGCGGGTCATCGTGCCTTCCGCGCCGTGGCCGTCTTCCTTGTCGCCCTTCATCGTCTCGAGCGAGCCGAGCACGCCGAGTTCGGCTTCGACCGTCACGCCGATCGAGTGCGCCATCTCGACGACCTTGCGCGACACGTCGACGTTGTACTCGTACGATGCGACCGTCTTGCCGTCGGCTTCCAGCGAACCGTCCATCATCACGCTGGTGAAGCCGCTGCGGATCGCGGCCATGCAGACTGCCGGCGACTGGCCGTGATCCTGGTGCATCACGACCGGGATGTGCGGGTACGACTCGACCGCTGCTTCGATCAGGTGGCGCAGGAACGGCTCGCCCGCGTACTTACGCGCGCCGGCCGATGCCTGCATGATCACGGGCGCGCCGACCTGGTCCGCCGCCGCCATGATCGCCTGGACCTGTTCCAGGTTGTTCACGTTGAAGGCCGGCAGGCCGTAACCGTGCTCTGCCGCGTGGTCCAGCAATTGACGCATTGATACGAGAGGCATTGTGGAACTCCATGGAATGAAAACCGGTGCGCCCTGACGCCGGCGCGGCGCTCGCTCCCGGTCGAACCCGGGGTGGCGCGGCGCGGCTGAGCGTCGAATAGCCGCATTTTATCGCGAAGCGCCTCCGATTCCGACCGCCCGGTGGCGCCGACTCGCAATTTGTTACGTTCGCACGGCACAATGCGGGCAAAAATGAGAAAAAAAGCCGCGCGGGGCTTCGACCCCACGCGGCTTTCGCGCGAAAAACGGTGCCGGATCGATTTTTCAGCCGATCCGGGCGGCCGGCCTGCAGGCCGACCCGAGATTCAGCGGGCGCTCAATAGTGCTCGCCAACCCGCACGATCTTCAGCGTGTTGGTGCCGCCCGCCTGCCCCATCGGCTCGCCGACGGTCAGCACGACCATGTCGCCGTGCTGCACGTAGCCCTGCTTGACGACGATCTCGAGCGCCGCCTGCAGCGCCGAGTCGCGGTCGCTGTTGAAGTCGACGTGCAGCGGCGTCACGTTGCGGTACAGCGCCATCGTGCGCTCGCTGCCGACGCGCGGCGTCAGCGCGAAGATCGGCACGTGCGTGTAGTGACGCGACATCCACAGCGCGGTCGCGCCCGATTCGGTCAGCGCGATGATCGCCTTCGCCCCCAGGTGGTACGCGGTGAACAGCGCGCCCATCGCGATCGACTGGTCGATCCGCGTGAACGTGCGGTCGAGGAAATCCTTGTCCAGCTCGACTTCTTCCGACTTTTCCGCCTCGACGCACACGGCCGCCATCGTCTCGATCGTGACGACCGGATACTTGCCGGCGGCCGTCTCGGCGGACAGCATCACCGCGTCGGTGCCGTCGAGCACCGCGTTCGCGACGTCCGACACTTCCGCGCGGGTCGGCACCGGCGCGTGGATCATCGATTCCATCATCTGCGTCGCGGTGATCACGAGCTTGTTCGACTCGCGCGCCATCCGGATCATGCGCTTCTGCAGCGCCGGCACGGCCGCGTTGCCCACTTCCACCGCGAGGTCGCCGCGCGCGACCATGATGCCGTCGGACGCGTCGAGAATGCTTTGCAGCGCCGGAATCGCTTCCGCGCGCTCGATCTTCGCGATCATCTTCGGCTTGATGCCGTACGGCGCGCCCGCGATGTTCGCGAGCTGGCGCGCCATTTCCATGTCGGTCGCGTTCTTCGGGAACGACACCGCCACCAGGTCCGCGCCGAGCGACATCGCGGTGCGGATGTCTTCCATGTCCTTCGCGGTCAGCGCGGGCGCCGACAGCCCGCCACCCTGGCGGTTGATGCCCTTGTTGTTCGACAGCTCGCCGCCCACCTTGACGATCGTGTGGATCTCGTCGCCGAGCACGCGCTCGACGGTCAGCACGATCAGGCCGTCGTTCAGCAGCAGCAGGTCGCCCGTGCGCAGGTCACGCGGCAGCTCCTTGTAGTCGAGCCCGACGCGCTCGTCGTTGCCCAGCTCGCAGCCCGCGTCGAGGATGAAGGCCTGGCCCGGCTCGAGCGTCGTCTTGCCGTTCTCGAACTTGCCGACGCGGATCTTCGGGCCCTGGAGGTCGGCCATGATCGCGATCTCGCGGCCGACCTTGCGGGCGGCCTCGCGCACCATCTCGGCGCGCTGGCGGTGATCGTCGGCCGTGCCGTGCGAAAAATTGAGCCGCACGACGTCGAGGCCCGCCTGCATCATCTGCAGCAGAATCTCCGGCGAACTGGAGGCCGGGCCGATCGTGGCGACTATCTTGGTGGCGCGCTGCATGAAACTCCTCATCTGGATCAAGGTGGATGCGCTGGGTGAAACGCTGCGAGAGCCGGAAGCGGCAGGCCCAGCGGCCGCCGCTCCGGGGGGCGTGCCGGTGCTTGCGCCCGGCATCGCTTTGTTCTGAATCTCGTGGTGCTGCTCGGCCGCGTCGCCGGCGGCCGCCGGTGCGCGCGGGGCGGTGTTCGCCCGCGCGGGCGCGCGTTTGCGCTTGCCCGCGCCGGCCGGCTGCTCCGCTTTCGCGGAGCGCGCGGCCTTCGTCACCCCTGCGCGCGCCGCCACGCTCAGGCCGCCCGCGTTTCCAGCACTTCCACCGCCGGCAGCTTCTTCCCCTCGAGGAACTCGAGGAAGGCGCCGCCGCCCGTCGAGATGTAGCTGACCTGGTCATGGATGCCGTACTTCGCGATGGCCGCGAGCGTGTCGCCGCCGCCCGCGATCGAGAACGCGGACGATTTGGCGATCGCTTCCGCGAGCGTCTTGGTGCCGTTGCCGAACTGGTCGAACTCGAACACGCCGACCGGGCCGTTCCACACGATCGTGCCGGCCTTCTCGAGCTGGCTCGCGAGCGCCTTGGCGGTATCCGGGCCGATGTCGAGGATCATGTCGTCCGCTTCGATGTCGGCGACCTGCTTCACCGTGGCCGCGGCCGTCGGCGAGAATTCCTTGGCCGTCACGACGTCGGTCGGGATCGGCACCGACGCGCCGCGCTCGCGCGCTTCGTCGATGATCGCCTTCGCCTCGTTGACGAGGTCGGCTTCCGCGAGCGACTTGCCGATCGACAGGCCGGCCGCGAGCATGAACGTGTTCGCGATGCCGCCGCCGACGATCAGCTGGTCGACCTTGCCGGCCAGCGACTTCAGGATCGTGAGCTTGGTCGACACCTTCGAGCCGGCGACGATCGCCACCAGCGGGCGGGCCGGGTTGCCCAGCGCCTTGCCGAGCGCGTCGAGTTCGGCGGCCAGCAGCGGGCCCGCGCACGCGACCGGCGCGTACTTCGCGATCCCGTGGGTGGTCGCTTCCGCGCGGTGCGCGGTGCCGAACGCGTCGTTCACGTACACGTCGCAGAGCTTCGCCATCTTCTGCGCGAGCTCGTCAGAATTCTTCTTCTCGCCCTTGTTCACGCGGCAGTTCTCGAGCAGCACGACCTGGCCCGGCGCGACGTTCACGCCGTTCTCGACCCAGTTCGACACGAGCGGCACGTCACGGCCGAGCAGCTCGGCGAGGCGCTTCGCGACCGGCGCGAGCGAATCTTCCGGCTTGAATTCGCCCTCGGTCGGGCGGCCGAGGTGCGACGTGACCATCACGGCCGCGCCGGCGTCGAGCGCGGCCTGGATGGCCGGCACGGACGCGCGCACGCGCGTGTCTTCGGTGATGTTGCCCTGGTCGTCCTGCGGGACGTTCAGGTCGGCACGGATGAATACCCGCTTGCCGGCGAGCTGGCCGGCGGCGATCAGGTCGGTAAGACGCTTGACTTGGCTCATGTTGAACAAATTGAAGTAGTGGATGGGGAAAGGGGGTTCACGCTGGACGTGCGCGGGCTGCCGCGAAAGGGCGCCGGATGCGGCCGTGGCTGGCGGTTCGCATGACGCGCACGGGTAAAAAATCTCGAACGGGCATTCTAGCCGATCCACCCGGCAGACTGACCCGCGGGCGGCGAATTCCGCCTATTTGGGATCGCGCGCGGGAACGGACCCATTGCCGCAACGCAGCAATGCACCCGCGCGAGCGTCCGGCGCCCGGCGGGCCGGAACGGCGGCCCATCAGAAGATCAGGCGCAGCACGGTGAATACGAGCATCCCGACGACGATCGTGCCGAGCATGCTGCGCCGCCACAAAAACCAGCCGAGGCCGGCGAGCGCCGCGTAGAACGGATGGTTGGACAACGCGAACGACAACCCGGCCGGCGTTTCGAGCACGTCGGGCAGCACGACGGCGACCAGTGCCGCCGCCGGCGCGTAGCGCATCGCGCGCTGCGCGCGCTCGGGCAGCACGGTGCGTTCGCCGCCGATCAGGAACAACGCGCGCGTCACGGCCGTGACGATCGTCATCCCGATGATGACGATCCAGATTTCCGTCGCGCTCATCAACTACTCCTTGAAATGTTGCCATCGATGGCGGGCAAGAAAGACATACCCTTGACAGGCAGCTTCTTCCATCGACTAGGATCACCGGCATGATTCTTGTCTATCGCTACCGGGTGAAGTCGCTCAACGGACTGCTCAACAAGCAGAGCCGTGCGGTGAACTATGTCTGGAACTTCTGCAACGACACGCAGAAACATGCCCTGAAGTGGAACAAGAGGTGGCCGACGGGTTTCGATCTGAACGTACTGACGACGGGCTGCAGCAAGATACTCGGCATCCACTCCGGCACGGTCAACGCAACGTGCGAGCAATACGCGAAGTCGCGCAATCAGCGCCGTCGGCCTTACTTGCGCTATCGCGGCAAGAAATCTCTTGGCTGGGTGCCGTCGAAGGGGCGTGACCTGAAGCGCGAAGGCGACGCATTTCGCTTTGCCGGCAGCACCTTTCGCGTGTTCAACAGCCGGGCGCTTCCCGAAGGCAAGATCAAGGACGGAACCAACTTTGCGCAGGATGCGCGCGGCAATTGGTTCTTGAACATCGTGATCGAGATGCCAGATGTTCAGGCCCGCCCGATCCGTTCCGGCGTCGGCATCGATCTCGGCCTGAAAGACTTCGCCACACTTTCGACGGGCGAGAAGCTGCCGAACGACCGGTTCGGCCAGCGAGCGGCCGATAAGCTGGCAAAGGCCCAGCGAGCGCGAAAGCACAAGCGACATATCGCGAAATTGCACGCCAAGGTGGCGAATGCGCGTGCTGATTTCCAGCACAAGTTGGCGCTCGATTTGGTGCGGCGCTTCGATTACATCGTGGTCGGCAGCGTGTCGCCCGCGAAACTCGCCACAACCCGGATGGCGAAGAGCGTCTACGACGCATCCTGGTCGTCCTTCCGAAACAAGCTCCGTTACAAGGCGATCGCGCACGGGGCCACGTTCGAGGAAATCGACGAAAGCGGTTCCACCCAGTCCTGTTCGGCGTGCGGGTCGAAAGACAGCACGACGCGGCCGAAAGGTATCGCGGAACTGCGAGTAAGAGAGTGGGCCTGCGATGGCTGTGGTGTCGTGCATGATCGAGATACCAACGCTGCTTTGAACATTCTCCGATGCGGACGTGCATCGCCAGCTGTGGGAATCCGCCCCCTTTAGGCGGCGGAGGACGTCAATCGATTTCCTTTTCGTGCACGGTTTCGGTGCGAATGCGCCGCCAGTCGGCCCGCTCGACGAAGAAATCGGCCGTGCAGCCGGCCGCGAGCGCGGCGAGCACCGCGAGCGGCAGCGCGAGCCGGTACGGCAGGTCGAACGCGACGAGCGACACGACACCGGCGACCGCGACGGCCGCGAGCGTCGAGCGGTTCGCGACCGCCGACACCATGATGGGGATCAGCGCGAGCGTGCCGGCCAGTTCCAGCCCCCAGCTCGCGGGAAAGAAGCTCGCGAGCAGGATGCCGGCGAGCGACGACACCTGCCACGACAGCCAGCTCGCGAGCGCCATCCCCCAGAAATACGCTTCCTTGCCGGGCACGTGGCCGTACGCAAAGCCCTGTTTCTGGAACAGCAGGTAGATCACGTCGCCGTTGAAATAGCCGATCGCGAGGCGCCGCCAAAGCGGCAGGTAGGAAAAATGGGGAGCAAGCCCGGCGCTGAAGATCACGAAGCGCGTGTTGACCATCGCAGCCGTGAGCAGGATGGTCCAGATCGGCAGCTTCGCCGCGAGGAGCGGCAGCACCGCGAGCTGCGACGAGCCCGCGTAGACCAGCAGCGACATCGCGCTCGCCTGCCAGAGGGTCATGACCGACTTGCTCATCGCGATGCCGGTGACGAGCCCCCACGAGAAAATCGCCATCAGCGTCGGGGAATAGTCGCGCGCGCCCTGGATCAGCGCGAAGCGGTCGGTGGCGGACAATCGAGCGAGCATGGGAAGCGGGCCGCAGCGGGCGGTTCGTCGGGGCGCCGGCGCCTCCTGCCGGGTCGACCCTTCGTTATTGGAATCGGTACCGGGCGATTATAGCGCCGGCCCCGCGCCGACCGACCGGATCGCCTTCAAATGACGCTAAAATATGCGTCTTTCCGGCTCAACGCTGCATACAACCGCATCCCAGGAGAAATCTATGTCAATGGCCGACCGCGACGGCAAGATCTGGATGGACGGCAAGCTGATCGACTGGCGCGACGCCAAGATCCACGTCCTGACCCACACGCTGCACTACGGCATGGGCGTCTTCGAGGGCGTGCGCGCGTACAAGTCGGCCGACGGCAGCACCGCGATCTTCCGCCTGTACGAGCACACGAAACGTCTGCTGAATTCGGCGAAGATCTTCCAGATGGACGTGCCGTTCGACCGGGAAACGCTCGAAGCCGCGCAGCTCGCAGTCGTGCGCGAGAACCAGCTCGAGTCGTGCTACCTGCGCCCGATCATCTGGGTCGGTTCGGAAAAGCTCGGCGTGGCCGCGAAGGGCAACACGATCCACGTCGCGATCGCCGCATGGCCGTGGGGCGCGTACCTCGGCGAGGAAGGCCTCGCGAAGGGCATCCGCGTGAAGACGTCGTCGTTCACGCGCCACCACGTGAACGTGTCGATGGTGCGCGCGAAGGCGTCGGGCTGGTACGTGAATTCGATCCTCGCGAACCAGGAAGCCACCGCCGACGGCTACGACGAAGCGCTGCTGCTCGACGTCGACGGCTACGTGTCGGAAGGCTCCGGCGAGAACTTCTTCCTGGTGAACAACGGCAAGCTGTACACGCCCGACCTGTCGTCGTGCCTCGACGGCATCACGCGCGATACCGTGATCACGCTCGCGAAGGACGCCGGCATCGAGGTGATCGAGAAGCGCATCACGCGCGACGAGGTCTACACGGCCGACGAGGCGTTCTTCACCGGCACGGCCGCTGAAGTCACGCCGATCCGCGAGCTCGACAACCGCACGATCGGCAGCGGCGCGCGCGGCCCCGTCACGGAAAAGCTCCAGTCGGCGTTTTTCGATATCGTGTCGGGCAAGAACGCGAAGTACGCGAACTGGCTGACGAAGGTCTGAGCGCGCCGCGCCACCGACCGCCCCACAAAAGAGTGATAAGAGAAAGTCTCATGAGTGAAATCAAGGAAATGCCGCTGGTCGAGCTGACGGCCAAGGATCTTCCCGCGTACTGCCCGAACCCGGCCATGGCGCGCTGGAGCGCCCACCCGCGCGTCTTCATCGACGTCTCGCACGGCGAGGCACGCTGCCCGTACTGCGGCACGCGCTACAAGCTGCGTGACGGCGAGGTCGTCAAGGGCCACTGAGCCCCGGCGGCCGGGCCTGCAGGCTGATGCAGGCCCGCCGATCGCCCAGGCGGCGCAGCCGGATTGCCGGCGCGCCGCCGTTCTCCATTCTGGCAACCCGAACGCGGCGCCTGAGCGCCGTGCTTCATTACGACATCGGAAGTCGACCTGATGCGTCGAGCGCTGGTTATCGCACCGAACTGGATCGGTGACGCATTGATGGCGCAGCCGCTTTTTGCGCTGCTGAAGAAAAACCATCCCCGCATCGCGATCGATGCCGTCGCGCCCTCGTGGGTCGCGCCCGTGCTCGAGCGGATGCCCGAGATCCACGATGTCTACGCGACCGATCTCGCGCACGGCAAGCTGCAACTGCTGCGCCGCTGGCAGCTCGCGAGCGACCTGCGCGACGTCGGCTACGACGCGGCGTACGTGCTGCCGAACTCGCTGAAATCCGCGGTGATCCCGTGGCTCGCGAACATCCCGCTGCGGGTCGGCTACACGGGCGAGCACCGCTACGGGCTGCTGAACGTGCGGCACGCGAACCCGGACAAATCGGGCGAGCGGCCGCCGATGACGGCCCACTACGCGGCGCTTGCATACGCGCCGGGCGCGAAGCTGCCCGAGTCGATGAAGACACTGCCCGCGCCGCGCCTCGACGCCGATCTCAACGAGACGGCGCGCGTGTCCGCACGTTTCAATCTCGATACGCGCAAGCCGCTCGTCGTGTTCTGCCCGGGCGCGGAATACGGCCCGGCCAAGCGCTGGCCGCCCGAGCACTTCGCGTCGCTCGCCACCATCGTCCACCAGTCGTTCCCGTACACGCAGATCGTCGCGCTCGGCTCGCAGAAGGACGCCGCGGCCGCGCAGGCGATCGCCGACCACGCGCCGAACGTGCGCAACCTGTGCGGGCAGACGTCGCTGTCGGAGGCGTGCGCGCTGATCGCGCGCGCGAACGCGGTGGTCACCAACGATTCGGGGCTGATGCACGTTGCCGCCGCGCTACGCCGGCCGCTCGTCGCGCTGTACGGATCGACCGATCCGCGCCACACCCCTCCGCTGTCGGACCTGGCGAAGGTACAATGGCTTCATCTCGAATGCAGTCCCTGCTTCGAACGCGAGTGCCCGCTCGGCCACCTGAAGTGCCTGCGCGAACTCGGTCCCGAGCAGGTATTCGGCGATTTGCGCGGCATGCTCGTCGGGCAGCGCTGACCCTGGCCGGCAGCGTCGCACGGCGCGCCGGGCAATCCGATTCACCGGTGTACGGCGGCTCCATCCGGGCCGCCGTGCTGAATACGGCGCGCGACGCGCGCGAGAGATAACCCCGATGCCACGTTTTGCCCGCCTCTTCGAAGCCGCCGCCGATACGCTGAACGCCTACTACCAGGCCGTCGCCGATGCCAATCTCGACGCGCTGCTGGGACTGTGGATCGACGAGGATTTCGCCAGCTGCGTATGGGCGGACGGCGAGCATCTGCACGGCCTCGACCAGATCCGCAGCGGGCTCGCCAACCGGCTCGCCACGCGCCCCGTGACGATCGAGCCGCTCGACATCCGCGTGTACGACAGCCTCGGCACGGTCGTCTATACGATCGCCGAAGCGCATCAGCAGGCCGACCTGACGGCCGAACCCGACATGGTTTTCGCGACGTACGTGATGATTCACGAACGTGGCGAATGGCGCATCGCGCACATTCACGCGAGCCCGATTCCCGAACAAGCGGCCGGACAATTCGCCGCGAAGATCCGTCATGGGCAGGGTCCGCTGCACTGACGAAAAGACGAAGCAACGCATACGCGGGGCGATCATGAGTACGGCTTCTCCGCCCACCTCGCCGCTGACCGGGGCCCCGGCCCCCGACGACGACATACTGCGCTATCGCGCACCACGCTGGCTGCCCAACAGCCATGCGCAAACCATCGTGCCCGCGCTGTTCGCGCGGCGTCCCGTCGTCGCCTACCGACGAGAGCGATGGGAAACCCCCGATCACGACTTCATCGATCTCGACTGGGTCGCGCATCTCGACAGCGCGGCGCCGGCGCCCGATGCGCCGCTGTTCGTGCTGTTCCACGGCCTCGAAGGCAGCTCCGGCTCGCACTACGCGCTCGCGATGATGGCCGCCGCGCGCGCGAAGGGCTGGCACGCCGTCGTGCCGCACTTCCGCAGTTGCAGCGGCGAGATCAACCGCCAGCCGCGCTTCTACCATCTCGCCGACAGCGCCGAGGTCGACTGGATCCTGCGCCGGCTCGCCGCGCAGCATCGCGGGCCGCTCGTCGCGGCCGGTGTGTCGCTCGGCGGCAACGTGCTGCTGCGCTGGCTCGGCGAGCATCGCAGCGACACGTCGATCCTGCGGGCGGCCGCCGCGATCTCGACGCCGATCGACGTGCACGCCGGCGGGCGCGCGCTGTCGCAAGGCTTTGCGATGGTCTACACGCGCAGCTTCCTGAAGACGCTCAAGCGCAAGGCACTCGCGAAGCTCGACCAGTACCCGGGGCTGTTCGACCGCGACGCCATGCTGCAGGCCGTGACGATGCGCGACTTCGACGAAGTCGTGACCGCGCCGCTGCACGGTTTCGCGAACGCCGACGACTACTGGACGAAGGCGACGACACGGCCGCTGCTGCCCGCGATCGATGTGCCGACGCTGATCCTCAACGCCCGCAACGACCCGTTCCTGCCTGAATCGGCGCTACCGGGCCCGGCCGACGTATCGCCGGCCGTCGAGCTCGACCAGCCTGCGGCCGGCGGGCACGCGGGATTCATGACCGGGCCGTTCCCCGGCCGCCTCGACTGGCTGTCGGCGCGGGTGTTCGGCTATTGCTCCAAATTCGTCGACCATGGATGACATCGTCACGCAGGCCCTCGCCAAGTGGCCGAACGTGCCGCACTGTACCGGCTGGCTGCTGCTCGACCGGCGCGGCGAATGGCGGCTGCGCGACGACGCGGCGCAGGCGGCCGGCGAACTCGGCTCGCCGATCCGGCATGCGGCGCTGAACGCGTTCATCGGCCGCAACTACGAATGCGATGCGCAGGGCCAGTGGTTCTTCCAGAACGGGCCGCAGCGCGTGTACGTCGAGCTCGCCTATACACCGTGGATCGTCCGGCTCGCCGAGCGCGACGGGCAGCTCACGCTCACCGACCAGACCGGCGCGCCGTTCGAACCGGACGAAGCCTGGCTCGACGACGCGGGCGGCGTGCTGTTTCGCGCGGCCGGCACGCCGCCGCGCATCGCGGCGCTGCACGATCACGACCTCGGGCTGTTCGCCGATCATGCGGATTTCGATGCCGCGCCGCCCGTGCTGCGCTGGCGCGACGGCCGCACGCTGCCGCTCGGCAGCATCGTCGGTGCGGACGTGCCCGCGCGGTTCGGCTACGTCGCCAGCCCGGCGCAACAGGCCCGCAATACGGCTGACAGCGGCAACTGACCCGCAGCGGCCGCGCCCGCGCTTCCCGAGTATCGGCCGCTACCCGCGGCCATTCTTCTCGTCTTCGCGCTCTTCCTTGTAGCGCGCCTCGAATTCCAGCAGCCGCGCGCCGATCATCGACTGCTCGTAGAACGACACGTCCTTCGCGTCGCGCGCTTCCTTCAGCTGGCGAATCGCCGACGGCCACGCGCCGTCGAGCGCGAGCTTCTCCGCGAGCGCGCGGCGCCGCGCCAGCAGGTCACCCTTGCCGTCGCTCGCCTTCGCGAGATAGTCCCACCAGTCCGGCTGCTCGGGGTCGGCCTTCGCCTGCGCGCGTGCCTGCGCCTGCGCTTCCGCGAAACGGCGCGCCGCGATCAGCGCCTGAAGATGCGCGACGATCGCCGCGTGCGACGCCGGCCAGCGCCGCTGCGCGAGCGCCGCGAGCCGCACCGCGTCGTCGGCCCGCCCCGCGCGGCGCGCGATGTCGGCGGCCAGGACGTCGAGGCTCGGCGAGCCCGTCGCCGGATCGTCCTCACGCCGCTCGCGGGCGTCGAACGCACTGCGTGCCGACGCGAGCGCCTTGCCGGCCGCGTCGTACTCGCCGAGCAGCGCATCCGCGAGTGCGATGCCGTACCAGTTCGCCGCGACGTTCGGCGCGGTGCGATCGTCGATCTCGAACTGCATTCGCCGCGCCTCGGCCGCGATGTCGGTCGGCGCGCGGTTCTGCAGGACGCGCAGCCGCGCGCGCACGAACCCGTATTCGGGCGACTGGCGCGGCTGCCGGTACGGCGCGCGGCGCGCGCGATCCTCCATGTCGGCGATCCGCTCGCCGGTCAGCGGGTGCGTACGCGCGTAGGCCGGCACGCCCGCATCGCCCATCGACGCGCGGTCGAGCCGCTCGAAGAAGCCCGGCATCCCGTATGGGTCATAGCCCGCGCCCGCGAGCAGCTGAAAGCCGACGCGATCGGCCTCGCGCTCGGCCGAACGCGAGAAGCGCAGCTGGTTGTCCACCGCATACGCCTGCCCGCCCATCGCGATCGCACTACCGAGGTCGCCGCTTCTCGCGAGCACGCCGGCCAGCACACCGAGCAGCATCGTCGCGAGCGCCGTGTAGCCGGTCTTCTCATTCGCGCCGATCATCCGCGCGATGTGCCGCTGCAGCACGTGCCCCATCTCGTGGCCGACCACCGATGCGAGTTCCGACTCCGTCTGTGTCGTGACGACGAGGCCGCTGTTGATCCCGATGAAGCCGCCCGGCATCGAGAATGCGTTGATCTGCGGATCGCGCACCGGGAACAGGTCGAAGTCCGGCGTGTAGCCGCCGATGAAGCGCGCGGCCGCCGCGGCCGCGAGCCGCGCCGCCATCGCGTTCAGGTAGTCGCGCACGAGCCAGTCGTCGAGATAGTCGGGATCGCGCCGCACTTCGCGCATCACGCGCTCGCCGAGCCGGCGCTCGGCCTGCGGCGTCAGCGAACCGCCGGAGCCGTCGCCCAGGTCGGGCAGCTCCAGCGAGCGAAGCGGCGCGCGCAGGCTCGCGGCCGGTGCCGACGCGCCGCCTGCGTCCGAAAACCGGCTCTCCGCGCCGCCGTACGTGCCGAACACGCCGGCCGCGATGCCGGACGGCACGGTGGAAATCGACCGCGCGCCGCCGGCCGCCGATTCGAGCGGCGGCGCGGACGCGCTCTGCGCACGGCCGCTCGGAGGCAATGCGAGCGCCACCGACAGCGACACGGCAAGCAACTGTTTGACACGCATGGCAGGATGAAAACGACGCCGTCCCGCGCGCCGGGCGCGCATCGCGGCGTTTGGTCTGAATATTCGGGCCATTGTACCGGCGGCAGCGTGACTGTCCCGTTCGACATGGACGCCATCTGCGTCCCCGGCGCCGCGTATGCCACTGCTATGATAGGCGCCCGTTGAACCGTTGGATCGGATCGGGGCGCAGAGACGGGATTCGATGCCCCGGCCAATCGCGATGCGCGATCGCGGGACGTGCTCGCGCACGCCGTTCCACTAGAGGAAGACATGTCAGGACTCACCCATTTCGACGCCGCCGGCCATGCGCACATGGTCGACGTCGGCGGCAAGCAGGAAACCCAACGCATCGCGATCGCGCGCGGCACGATCCGGATGCTGCCGGCCACGTTCGCGCTGATCCGCGACGGCAAGGCCAAGAAAGGCGATGTGCTCGGCGTCGCGCGCATCGCGGCCATCCAGGGCGCCAAGCGCACGGCCGACCTGATCCCGCTGTGCCATCCGCTCGCGCTGACGCGCGTGGCCGTCGAGTTCGAACTCGACGACGCGTTGCCCGGCGTCCACTGCGTCGTGCAGGTCGAGACGTTCGGGCGCACCGGCGTCGAGATGGAAGCGCTGACCGCCGTGCAGGTCGGGCTGCTGACCGTCTACGACATGTGCAAGGCCGTCGATCGCGGGATGGTGATCACCGACGTGAGCGTGCGCGAGAAACGCGGCGGGAAGTCGGGGGACTGGAAGGCGGAGGAATAAGACTCCGTTTCGTAAATCCTTTCTTCGATTCCATACCGGCCACCCCGGTATCACCTTCGTTTGACGAAATCGCCTCGAATCTGACTGCTAGCATACGAAAAATCGATCTTGTCCCACTCCGGTCTCACAAGAAACTGGAATGGCTTCAATTCTGAGGCTGGCCCAATTTCCGTCCCAGTCTTAGTTGGAAAATTCCGGCTCTTCGGGGCGGGCCGAACCGGCCCGATCGGTGCACTGGCGGGCGAATTCCGCCGATGCGCACCGTAATGCACTCGCACTTCCGTGATCTACTTGATGCGCATTTCCAGTGCGCTTTGATCCCGCGCGACCGACTCGTAGCGGTAGACCGTGCGGAACAGCTGCAATAACGCGCAGGTCTGCCGCTGGCTTGCGCCGAAACGCTGCATCAAGTCCGTGAAAAGCTCACGGCGCCGAGAAGGCTTCAGAGCTTTTTTGACAGCACGTCCTGCAGCATGGCCTTGTCCAGCGACAGATCGGCCACGAGCCGCTTGAGCTTGGCGTTCTCTTCCTCAAGTTGCTTCAGCCGGCGCAGTTCCGAGCGCGACAGCCCGCCATATTTCGTCCGCCAATTGTAGAACGTCGCGTCGCTGATCCCCATCTTGCAGCACACCTCCGCGACAGGCGTGCCCAGCTCGGCCTGCTTCAATGCGTATGTGATCTGTTCCTCGGTGAACTTGCTCTTCTTCACGGCATGACCTCCTGGTCTCGATGACAACGCCATGCCGGAATTTTCCACTTTCAAATGGGACAGTTTTGTGGGCTAGGGTCATGCCAATGTAAAGATCTGATGAATTCATGCCGTTATCCATGTGGGTGCAATAAATGCGCTCGCGATCAATGGACGACTAGGAGGTGGTTGAGTGGCAATTGAATCCGGAGCTTGGGCTCCATATCTTAATAATCCTATTGTCTGCGCTGCTTTCGTGGTTTCAGTCGCGTCTGGCGTCGTCTTCGCCGTGCTGAAAACCAAGAAATCGGATAAAAAAATCATCCAACTGGCGGTTGTGTGCTTTTTCCTCATCTCCCTTGGTGTTCTCCTTGTATCTGCCGGTACAGTCTTAGGCCAGAATCGAGGCTCGGTTGAGAACGCGCGAGCACAATCAAGCAATGGCAATGGCAATGGCAATGGCAATGGCAATGGCAACAGTGTTGCGCAAGGCGCATCTTCATCCGTAGGGAATGTACAACTAAATGCGGCCCCGATTGCACCCGCTTCGGGATCGTCGGCTCCTGTTGTCACCGGCATTAATACGGGAGGCCTTTTGTCCAATAATGTCCAGGTGGTGAATGGCTCGAACAATAATGTTACCAACCAAGCGGGGAAACAGAAGTGAAAGTGAAAATTTCGCTCATCGCTCTAGTTGCCGCACTCTCTTCATGCCCCTCGTTGTCCACTAGCGCTGAAGGTGCAGGGAATGCGCAAATCGTCACCGGCGACTGCAATATTGTAGTTAATTCGGCTACACCAAAATCATTCCCTGCGCAGTACTGCCCGAAATTCTCTGTCGCAAAGGATGCGGCAGATGCACTCGCAAAAATAGAGATATATATCGAAGCCTCAAATCCAACCAAATTGGACTTAGCCTCCGCTAAAATTGAGAAATGGGCATCGGATAGCGAAGACTATTTAACACTCAGCCTTTCCAATACCAGCACACTGCCGGCACAGAGGGTGAAGATTCGATTTTTGGCTCCGGTTAATCCAGGGGAAAATCAATCTCATCAAATAAATTTTAGCCCCAGCCGAGCCGTCCCATCAGCCATGCTAAAAAGTCTTAGCATTGGAAGCAAAGATACAACAAAAATTCCAGTGGCCCCTGTTTCAGAGTTGATCAGATATTCTAGAAATGGAGTGCCAGCCGATTACGAGTTCATTGGTGCAGGCACAACCCCAAACGCGCCCGATGATATGACGCAGCAATACATTCAAGGCCACGGCTTGACCAATAACTACACATTCCAGTCGACCGCGTCCAGTCTTGGCGTTCAGATTTTGTATGGAACGATATTCGGCGGAAAAGTTAGCCTGCTAACTGGTGTGTATCTTTATTTCGGGAAAGTCACTGCTAATCAGCCAATCGACGGCACAGAGCGGGAGGGCATCATCGAATAGGTAGCTACTTCCAGCGGTCTATGAGTGTGCACGAACAATCATTGGCCTTCTTCGGTGACCTGAGCAGCATGGTTCGCACTGAATCAGTTTTTTTATGGGCTCGGTGTGAACCGTTTAGAGAAAAGTCTCGCCCCGGTTCACCTGAGGCACACCCGATTCACATTGCTCGTAGGTGGTCAGCACACTCCTGTCTGGGCCATCACGAGACGTGAGATTGGTTACCGGCAATCCATAAAGAAAGGCCCTAAGCGGTCGATAACTACACTGAGTTATGCGGACGCCCCCCTATCGCAGGCGCCCCCTTTCTAACCATGTCGTAACGAACAAGCACGGAGGGTCTCAAAATGGCTATCACTTGCCCGAAATGCAACAGCCCGCAGGTGGACAAGCGAAATTACGGGAAAAAAGCAGGCACTGCGGTTGGGGCGGGCGCAGGGGCAGTGGGAGGCTGGCTCGGTGCAGGCGAAGGCGCGGCCGCGGGTGCAGCAATCGGTTCGCTAGTTCCTGTCGTCGGAACCCTGCTTGGCGGCATCGCCGGTGGTATTTTGGGCGCATTGGGTGGTGCCGCCACCGGCGCAGTTGTAGGCTCAAAAGCTGGCGAGATGGTGGACTCGCATGTGCTCGACAACTACAAATGCCTCGATTGCGATCATACGTTTAGCGTATAAGCTATCTTCGTCCGCCTGAACCGATAAGCCCTTGCAGTCCGTCCGACTGCAAAAACCAACTGGCGGAATGTTAGCGCCCCAGGGTCTCAAATTCGGCGCGGCGGACCACGATGCAGGCTCCATGATTATCACGGCGACTAGTTAAAACATGACCGACAAGACCATCGAACAATTCGACCAAGCGATGCGCGGCATTTATGACGCCGCCCGACGGTTGAAGCCGCCATACCACGCAACATACTTCTTGCGGATGGTGAACGAACACGGTGGCAAGGAGACTGCGAACCGACTGCTGGCAACAAACAAGCCATCGGAAGGGTTCACTGAACTCTTTCTCCGTGGACGGGAAAACCTCCGTCTAAGCGTCGAATATCTTGTCCTTCAGAAACCGTGGCGCGATCTGTTCACGGAAGAACAGCTTGCGGTCGCGAGGAAGCGGTTGATCGAGGTTGAATGTCCGTTGCCAGCGGACGAGCGGGGTTGATCGCCTGACGACACCGAAATGACCTACAGATATTTCCTCGACGGCGTGGTCCATCCCGAACGAGCGCAGATACCCGATCACCACATCTCCCCTAAGTTCAAGCACGTTGTATCCGGGGTGAATGCGAAAGCTGACGTTCGGATTCTCATGAATCAGGTGGCTGTATGGGTCGAGACGGAAGTCGAGTGGAATGCCTTGGACCTGCGCAACGCAGTCAGGTACATGGTCCAGCTGGAAATGGACATTGTGGGCTTCCTTCTCGGCCACACCTATGATGTGGAAATACGGCGGGCCATCTGCCCGGAAGTCGGTCTCGATGTCGTTTTCGGCATCGACGTTCCTTGCATCGGCGAACTGCATCGGGGAGTCGATCTGCATGCCCGAATTGCAGCCATGCGTCCTAAGCTGCGAGGCGAACCGGGAGTCTTCCTTCATCGGTGCTTACGCGACCTTATCACCGCGATGAAGGAACCGGACGATGTTGCTTTCCACTGCTATCGAGCCATCGAATCGCTTCGCCACCATTGCGTCGCTACTCGATCACTGGACCCGAAGGACAAGACAACTCAGTGGAAGACACTGCGCGAGATTGCCGGGTGTGATGAATCAGCGACGAGGCTACTGGAAAATGCAGCGCAGGCCCCACGCCACGGAGAACCCCAAGTCGTTCCTGAGGCAGATGCGGTCAAGCTCCTGACCACAGCATGGACTATCGCGGACGGCTACATCCTCAACTGCTGATGATGTTTGCGGTCATTCCGAGAACAGCTACGCGCTCGACGACAACCCGATCCGGTTCAAGGTGCGCCCCGACGGCTTCGAGGTGCGCGCGACGGTCGGCTCGATGGACAGCGACGTGATGACGCGGCCGGGCATCTTCCGCTACCGCGTCGACGGCGACACCGTGCAGCGCGTACAGCCCGTCGCGCTCAACGGCCGCGATTTCGTCGACGAATGGCTGAAGGCGGATGATGCGCTGGCGCGCGAATGGAGCGAACCCGCCGCAGCAGCGGCCGCGCTGAAAGGCCGGCAGGCGTTCGACAAGGCCAGCAAGGTGGCCGGCAGGGGGTTCGCGTATGGCCCGGTGCGCGGCTGCTCGGACAGCAAGGATCGCTTTCAGGTCGAACTCGATCTGACGGGCACCACCGGGGAAACGGTCGCGCGACACTACGCGCAGATTCGCCAGGAGCGCAACGGGTTCACGCTGCTCGGGCTGAGTACCGCGGCCGAGCCGGCTTGCCGCGGCGCGAACCTGATGCCGCAGCACTGAACGTCGGACGCGCGTGCCGTCACGGCCGCGCGCATCGACTGTCGGCGGTCATGCACAACGAGGCGGCGGGGACCTCTAAGCGGGCCGCACCGCCCACGCCTCACTGGCCGCGCTGCGGCTCGAACACGAACGGTTGGGTCAGCAGGAACGGGTTCGCGGTCGCGCCCGTCTGCACGCAGGTCGCGTGCGTCATCGCGTCGACGGCCGCACGATCAGCCGCCGCATTGCGGCTGCTCGTCGTCACGGTGACGTTCTGCGCTTCGCCGGACGTCGTCATCAGCGCGCGCACGAGCACGGTCGCCGGGCGCGTGAGCGGCTTCGCGGTATCCGGATAGACGGCGCGTGGAATGTGACAGGTCAGCTTGCTTTCCTGCGACGACGACAGCATCGCGCAGCCGGAAAACAGCATCGCGACGGCGGGCAGGATCAGGTAGGTCGAGCGAATAGCCATGGTCGAATATCGTTCTTCAGCACTGTTCCGGACACACGCGCCGCGCACCGGAACACGTCGCCCGGCCGCATCGCATGCATCACACTGCGCCGCAGCCATCGGACCGGCGCCCCGTTACGGCCGCACGGCCGATCGATGCTCGGCCGCGATCCTGCGTGGCGGACTTCCCGGGTGACCGGGGTGTTGCCTGTGTTCGCGCTGCCCTCGCCTCACACGGGTCGGCACGCGAGCGCTTTCGCGCATTGTGCACGCGCGGCCCGGCGAGCGGCGGCGATTTGACAATGGTTGACGCGAATCGCCGGGCCTTCAGCCGGAATCCATGCAATCCGCGAGGTAATCGATGCGCGGCCGGAATCGCCGGGTTCGCGCCGGGCGCTAACGCCCGACGCGCACCGCCGCTCCGTCGCGGCTCGGCACATGCCGGAATTCCCCGTTCCGGCAGGCGCTGCGCGCATCAATCCGAATCGTCGTCGTCCTCGTCGTCGGCCGCATCGGCCGGCACTTCGCCGTATTTCGCGACGACCGCCGCCTTGAACGGCTTCAGCGCCGGCTGCTGATCGCACAGCTTGTACAGCGCGGCCAGTTGTTGCGGCCAGTCCTTCAACTCCTTCGCAAACACGTGCAGGCGTGCGACGGTGTCGAGCGCGTCGGCCTCGCGGCCGGCCAGCGCCTGCAGTGCCGCATAGCGGCGCAGCACCGTCTCGCCGGGCAGCAGCGCGATCGCGCGCTCATGCGCGGCGAGCTTGGCCGGCAGGTCGTCCGCCGAAATCGGGAGGAGCGTGGCCGCACCGTATTCACCCCACGCGCCGAACAGCAGCGACGGCGCATCGCGGTACTGCGCAGCCGGATCGCTGCCGTAATACAGCACTTCCGCGCGCTGGTAGTCGCGCAGCACCGGCACCGCCGCCAGCACGCCGCCGACCGACAGCACCGCGAACAGCCCGAATGCCGCACGCCCCGGCAGGATGCGCAGCGACTTCACCTCGAGCAGCCCGATCACGAACATGGCCGGCAACAGGAAGAACATGTACTGCTGCGGATACTCGACCAGCGCGTGCATCAGCAGGATGCCGATCAGCGCGAAGCCGAACACGCGCATGCTCGACTGCGGCGCGCGCACCGCGCGCACGAACCACGTCACGAGCGCGACGACGAGCACGCCCAGGCCGGCGAGGCCGGACTTCGCGAGCAGGTCGATGAAGATGTCGTGCGAGTTGTTCGCGATCTCGACACCGCCGAGCGAGCGCACGAGCGCGAACTGGTGCGACGGGAATTCACCCCAGCCGACACCGAGCAGCGGATGTTCGCGAAACATCGCGAGCCCGTACTTCCACAGCGCGAGGCGCGGTGCGATCTGCCCCGCGTCCCGCATCCGGTCGGCCGCGGATTCCGCGAGACCCAGGTGATAGTGGACGTTCGCCCAGCGCACCGCGACGTTCACCGCGATGAACGCCACCGCGAGCACGACCGGGATCGCCCACGCACGCGCATTGCCCGGCGCGCGGCGCGATTCGAGCCACGCCATCCAGAAGCCCGCGACGACCATCACCGCGACCTGCAGCCACGGCCCGCGCGACACCGTCAGCGCCAGACCGGCGGACAGCACGATCGACAGCACGAGCCACGCCCATACCGCGAGCCGGCGCGTCTGCACGAGATACAGCGCGCCCGCGAGCGCGAACGCGATGTAGCTGGCCAGATGGTTCGCTTGCGCCATGTTGCCGTACGGACGGCGATCGACCGCGACGTTGTATATCACGACGAACGGCGACAGCGCCGACTCGAGGTGGAACAGCTGCACGATCTGCGTTCCGACCGCGAACACGCCGCCGATGAGCAGCGCGCCGGCCATCATCCGCGACACGGCCTCGGCCAGGCCGTCGCGCGCGAGCGCATAGCCGGCCTGCATCGCGACCAGCGCGGCGGCGAGATAGCCGACCGCCAGCCAGTTCATCGACGGCACCTTGAGCGGGATCAGCGCGACCTGCGCGATGAGCACCACGGCGAACCCGAGCGGCGCGACGAACGCGGCCGGCGCCGCAAACGGCTCGGCCGGGCGGCCCGCGCGCGCGAGCAGCACAACGGACACCCCGACCAGCAAATACAGCACCAGTGCCGAAAACTCGGAATAGAAGGTCGGGATCGGATACGTGTGATTCGTGATCGCATACGGCACGATCAGGGCGACAGCCAGCGCAACGAGCGGCAACGAACGGGAAAAAGTAGAAGGCATGAGCGAACCGGATGTCAGCAACCGGCGCACTATACAAAACTTTGCCCCCTCTGTGCGGGGCCTTCGCTCCGCGCCCTGGCGCCGGGTGGCCGCCCCCGGCCGGCTGACGAGGCGGCCGGCATGCTGCCCGCGCCGCCCTGCACCACCATCGGCACTAAGCGCGGCACTCCGCCGGCGCGTATTTCGCGGGCAGCGTCGCCGCGTCAGCCGGCAGCGGCCCGGCCCCCGGCGCGGGCAGCGACGACGCCCCCTTGCCGGCGGCGAAGCACTCCCACGCGATCGCGCCGGCCTGCATCGCGCCCTTTTTGAGCGGCACGCGTGCGGTGGGCGCATCGGCCTTGTCGGGCGCGGACGGCACGAGCACCAGCGTATTGGCCCCGGCCGCGGCGACGCGCGTAGTGAAAGCGACCGTGATCTGGCCGGTCTCGCCGTCGATCACAACCGATTCGACGTTGCGGGTGCCGGCCGGCGGGCTGTAGCCGCCGTCGAGGCTCGCGCCGCTTGCGGCGTTGTCGGCGACGGCGAGCCGCGCGGACGACGCAAGCGCGAGCCCTTCGCCGACGCGCGAGCGCGCAAGGTAATCCTGGTACGCGGGAATCGCATAGGCCGCGATCACGCCGACGATCGCCAGCACGATCATCAGTTCGATCAGCGTGAAGCCGGCCGGCCGCCAGCGCGGCGACGGCCGGTTCGCGCGCCGCAGATCGGCGGCCACGCGACGGAACAGGGAAACGGAAAAGGCTTCGAACATGGCAGGCTCCGGAAACGAAAAACGCCTGCCGTAAAGGCAGGCGTCTCGATCGTAGCCAGCGGGCCGTGAATCCGGCAGTCGGCCGGACGGCCAATGTCAGTGCGCGTGCGGTACGTCGCGGCGCTTCCTGAGCGTGTAACCGATCGCCACGACGAACAGCGCGCCCGCGATGCTCGCGCCGTAGAGGACCTCCGGCGTATCGAGCACCGGCCAGCGGTCGCCGACCGGGTCATTCACGATCAGCCCGCCCGCGATCCAGCCGAGCAGCCCCGCGCCGAATGCCACGAAGATCGGGAAACGGTCGAGCAGCTTCAGCACCAGCGTGCTGCCCCACACGATGATCGGCACGCTGACGACGAGCCCGAAGATCACGAGCGCGATCCGGTGCGACGGGTCGGCCTGTTCGGCCGCGCCCGCGATCGCGATCACGTTGTCGAGGCTCATCACCGCATCGGCGATCACGATCGTCCTCACGGCGTCCCACAGCCGGCTGGCCGGCTTGATGTCGTCGTGCGCGCCCTCGGCCGGCGCCATCAGCTTGATGCCGATCCACAGCAGCAGCAACCCGCCGCCGAGCTTCAGGAACGGCACGTCGAGCAGCGCGACCGCGAACGTGATCAGCGCGACACGCAGCAGGATCGCCCCCGCGGTGCCCCAGACGACGCCGCGCAGCCGCTGGTTCGCGGGCAGGTTGCGGCATGCGAGCGCGATCACGACGGCGTTGTCGCCGCCGAGCAGGATATCGATGATGACGATCTGGAGAACGGCGCCCCAGTGGAGCGACGTCAGGAATTCGAGCATGGCGTGACGGGCAGGACGGCGGCCGCCCGCGGGCGACCCGGTTCATTGCCGGCACATGCGCGATGCATGCCCGGTGCTTACGAATTCATTGCGCGAGCATAACAAAAAACGCCGGCAAAGCCGGCGTTTTCTGCAGGACGAACCCAGGTGGAAATATTACAGCGCCTTCTTCAGCAGACGGCCCATTTCCGACGGGTTGCGCGTCACGGTGATGCCGCACGCCTCCATGATTTCCAGCTTCGCTTCGGCCGTATCCGCACCGCCCGAGATCAGCGCGCCGGCGTGGCCCATGCGCTTGCCCGGAGGCGCCGTGACGCCAGCGATGAAGCCGACCACCGGCTTCTTCATGTTGTCCTTGATCCACTCTGCCGCATTGGCTTCGTCCGGACCACCGATTTCGCCGATCATCACGACTGCGTCCGTATCCGGATCGTCGTTGAACATCTTCATCACGTCGATGTGCTTCAGACCGTTGATCGGGTCGCCGCCGATACCGACTGCCGACGACTGGCCGAGGCCGAGTGCCGTCAGCTGGGCAACCGCTTCATACGTCAGCGTGCCCGAACGCGACACGACGCCGATGCGGCCCTTGCGGTGGATGTGACCCGGCATGATGCCGATCTTCAGTTCGTCCGGCGTGATCGTGCCCGGGCAGTTCGGCCCGAGCAGCAGCGTCTTGCGGCCTTCGCGACGCATGCGGTCCTTCACTTCGATCATGTCACGGACGGGAATGCCTTCCGTGATGCAGATCGCGAGATCCAGGTCGGCTTCGACCGCTTCCCAGATCGCAGCGGCTGCGCCTGCCGGCGGAACGTAGATGACCGACACGGTCGCGCCGGTTTCCGCCTTCGCTTCCTTGACGCTTGCGTAGATCGGAATGCCTTCGAAATCTTCGCCGGCCTTCTTCGGGTTCACGCCCGCGACGAATGCTTCGCGGCCGTTTGCGTATTCACGGCAGGCGCGCGTATGGAACTGACCGGTTTTGCCGGTAATGCCCTGCGTGATGACCTTCGTGTCCTTGTTGATCAGAATCGACATGTATTTTGACCTCTGTTCGATTGGCGTCGCGTGCAAACCGCGCCGCCATACCTATTCATTGAGCGCGCTTACTTGCCTGCGGCAGCCGCGACGACCTTCTGCGCAGCCTCTTCCATGCTGTCCGCCGAGATGATCGGCAGGCCCGAATCGGCCAGCATCTTCTTGCCGAGGTCCTCGTTCGTGCCCTTCATGCGCACGACGAGCGGCACGTTCAGGTTCACGGCCTTCGAACCGGCGATCACGCCTTCCGCGATCACGTCGCAGCGCATGATGCCGCCGAAGATGTTCACGAGGATCGCCTTCAGATCCGGGTTCTTCAGCATCAGCTTGAACGCTTCCGTGACCTTCTCGGTGGTCGCGCCACCGCCGACGTCCAGGAAGTTCGCCGGCTCACCGCCGAACAGCTTGATCGTGTCCATCGTCGCCATTGCCAGGCCTGCGCCGTTCACGAGACAGCCGATGTTGCCGTCGAGCGAGATGTACGCGAGGTCGAACTTCGACGCTTCGATTTCAGCCGGATCTTCTTCGTCCAGATCGCGGTATGCGACGATTTCCGGGTGGCGGAACAGCGCGTTCGAGTCGAAGTTGAACTTCGCGTCGAGCGCGATGACCTTGCCGTCGCTGGAAACGTTCAGCGGGTTGATTTCAGCCAGCGACGCGTCGGTTTCCCAGAATGCCTTGTACAGGCCTTGCAGGATCGCGCGCGCTTGCGGAATCGAAGCAGCCGGCACGCCGATCTTCGCGGCGAGGTCGTCGGCCTGTGCGTCGAGCAGGCCCGTCGACGGCTCGACGATGACCTTGTGGATCAGTTCCGGGTGCTTTTCGGCGACTTCTTCGATGTCCATGCCGCCTTCGCTCGAACCCATCAGAACGATCTTTTGCGTCACGCGGTCAACGACGAGGCTGACATACAGTTCCTGCTTGATGTCGGCGCCTTCTTCGACCATCAGACGGTTGACCTTCTGGCCTTCCGGGCCCGTCTGGTGCGTGACGAGCTGCATGCCGAGGATCTGGTTCGCGTATTCGCGGACCTGCTCGATCGACTTCGCCACCTTCACGCCGCCGCCCTTGCCACGGCCACCTGCGTGAATCTGAGCCTTCACGACCCATACCGGGCCGCCGAGCTCTTCTGCCACCTTGACGGCCTCGTCCACCGAGAACGCCGGCTTGCCGCGCGGTACCGCGACTCCGAATTTCCGCAGGATTTCCTTACCCTGGTACTCGTGAATCTTCATGCGTGATTCCCTTCAGTCTGAGAGTTGGATGAAAAGTCGCTTTAGACGCTTCTTCGAATGATTTCCGTTCATTCCTTCGTGCTGCCTTCACCGGGCACGTCCGGCCGGCTCGCGCCATACCAGCGCGGGTAGTACTGCCGCACGACCTCGCCGTCGAACCGCAACGCCCGGCAGCGGCCGAGCTGGAAAGGCGCTTCGTCGTGCACGCCGTCATGGTCCGGCCCCTCGCCCCCCTCCTCGCGCACGTTCCACACGTCACCGGCGAACGCCTGGATCGCCGCGGTCGGCAGCACGGCGCACAGTTCGGTGAGATGGGAGCAGCCTGCGACGCCGGCGAGCAGCCGGTTCGCGTTGCGGCGAAAATTGCGGAAGAGATTGAGCCCGATGAGGGCCCGATAGGCGGGAGTGGCGGATTGACAGTGACCGGGATAGGGAACCCATTCCGAAGACGCTTCGGCGTCGACGACATTGAGGTCACGATCGATAGTCACGCGCAGCCAGAGTTCGTGGATCGGCAGGCCCTGGGGCCGGATGCCCGACGCAAGCGCGACATCGCGCGGCTTGTGGTCGGTCAGGCAGGCTTCGATGTCCCACAAGCCGTCGCCGCGCTCGTAAGCTTCCGCTCGGATTGCGCGTTGATGTCGCAACTGACGGGGCACGGGCTCGGATAGCGGCATGCTGGAGGTTGAGGCCGAAGAGGAAAACCCAAGGATTTTAGCATATTGGGTATTTGAGACAGCTTGACGCAACGGCGGGTATTCCCGCCTGTCCGGAAGCGGTTGCGATGCAGCAAAATCGCGCGCCACGCGCGCGATCGGCGCGGTCAGTCGTCGACCAGGAAATCGTCGCCGACCTTCAGCAACTTCACGATGGTCGCACTCGAGAAGCCGCGCGCGGCGAGAAAGCGCGCCTGCTTCGCACGCTCGGCCGGCGTTTGCGGCAGTGCACCGAATTTCTTGCGCCAGACCGCCTGCGCACGCGCCCATTCGGTCTCGCGGAGCTGCGCATTCACCTCTTCGACGAGCGTGTCGCCCACCGCATGACGCTTCAGCTCGCTGACGATGCGTGCGACGCCGACACGCGACGCGCGACGATGCACGAGACTCTCGGCAAAGCGCGCATCGGACAGCCAGCCTTCCTGTTCCAGCGCATCGAGCACGGGATCGACGGATTCGTCTTCGCCGACGTAGGGCGCGAGCTTGCGCGCGAGTTCCGTGCGACTGTATTCACGGCGGGATAGATAGCCGAGCGCGCGGCCCTTCAGCGATCGCTGAGGCTTCGATGACTTGCGCTCGGTCGCGCCCGGAGCGTCACCTGATGCAGTGCTGGAAGAAGCACCCGGCGCGCGACGTGTGCGGCGCGGATGCTGGCTGCTGCGCGTATAGACATCTTCCCTGGCCGGCGCCGATGCATCGGCTGCGCGATCACCCGGGAAGCTGACACCGGAAACACGACGGCGGGAGCGATCGTGCGCGTCGAACGATTCATCGTCGTCGAACGGATCGTCCGGTGCGGCAATCTCAAACGAAACGAGGGCATCGTCGGATGCCCTCGTCGCGGTGCGGTTCGCGGCATTGCTGCCTGCGCCCCGCCGATCGGCGCCCGAGGATCCGGCTCGCCGGCCGGAGCGACCCGCCGTTTCGGGCGCGTCGCTCTCCTCCGGCTCGCCAGCCTGACCTCGGCGCCCGACCATCACTCTTCTTCGTCCATCGCCTCGGCTTCGTCCTGGCCTGCCCCATCGGGCATGGTGACCACGCCAAGCGATTCGCGAATGCGGTTCTCGATCTCGCGTGCGATTTCCGGATTCTCGCGCAGGAATTCACGCGCGTTGTCCTTGCCCTGGCCGATCTTCTCGCCGTTGTAGCTGTACCAGGCGCCCGCCTTGTCGACGATCTTCGCCTGCACGCCGAGATCGATGATCTCGCCCTGACGCGAAATGCCTTCGCCATACAGGATGTCGAAAATCGCTTCGCGGAACGGCGGCGACACCTTGTTCTTGACGACCTTCACGCGGGTTTCGTTGCCGATCACCTCGTCGTTCTTCTTGATCGAGCCAATCCGGCGGATGTCGAGACGCACCGACGAGTAGAACTTCAGCGCGTTGCCGCCCGTCGTGGTTTCCGGGTTGCCGAACATCACGCCGATCTTCATCCGGATCTGGTTGATGAAGATCACCAGGCAGTTCGTGCGCTTGATCGTGCCGGTCAGCTTGCGCAGCGCCTGCGACATCAGGCGGGCCTGCAGACCCGGCAGCGAATCGCCCATCTCGCCTTCGATTTCGGCCTTCGGCACGAGCGCCGCGACCGAGTCGATGACGATCATGTCGATCGAGCCCGAGCGCACCAGCGCGTCGGTGATTTCAAGCGCCTGCTCGCCGGTGTCCGGCTGCGAGATCAGCAGCTCCGGCACGTTCACGCCAAGCTTCGCCGCATATTGAACGTCGAGCGCGTGCTCGGCGTCGATGAACGCTGCGGTGCCGCCGATCTTCTGCAGTTCGGCAATGACCTGCAGCGTGAGCGTGGTTTTACCGGACGATTCCGGACCGTAGATCTCGACCACCCGGCCGCGCGGCAGGCCGCCGACGCCGAGCGCGATATCGAGACCCAGCGAGCCCGTGGACACGACCTGGATGTTCTCGGCCGCCTCGCCGTCGCCCATGCGCATGATCGAGCCCTTGCCGAACTGCTTCTCGATCTGGGCAAGCGCGGCGGCCAGCGCCTTGCTCTTCTCGGCGGTCATCCCGGAGCCCTTCTTGCTATCTTCCATGAATCGTCCTTTGCTATGATGAGCAGCGTCTGTTAGAGGCGCGCCCGCTTTCAAGCGCTGCCCACGAATGCAGACACTGTATAAAAAAACAGTGTTTTGTGCAAGCCCGCAATGCAGAGCGTTGTACACGAATAACTTCGGAGACAGCCGGCCGGCGCGAACGCCCTGCCGGCCATCGGTCAGCACCATGCGAATTCTCATCGCGGAAGACGACAGCATACTCGCGGACGGCCTCACCCGGTCACTCCGCCAATCGGGCTATGCGGTCGACCACGTGAAGACCGGTGTCGACGCCGATACCGCGCTGTCGATGCAGACATTCGACCTGCTGATCCTCGATCTCGGGCTCCCGAAAATGCCCGGGCTCGACGTGCTCAAGCGCCTGCGCGCCCGCAATTCCAACCTCCCCGTGCTGATCCTGACGGCCGCCGACAGCGTCGACGAGCGCGTGAAGGGGCTCGACCTCGGCGCCGACGACTACATGGCCAAGCCGTTCGCGCTCAACGAGCTCGAGGCGCGCGTGCGCGCACTGACCCGGCGCGGCGCGGGCGGCGGCCCGACCGTTGTGCGCCATGGCTCGCTCGCGTTCGACCAGGTCGGCCGGATCGCGTATGCGAACGATCACGTGCTCGACCTTTCCGCCCGCGAGCTCGGCCTGCTCGAGGTGCTGCTGCAGCGGATCGGCCGGCTCGTGTCGAAGGAGCAGCTCGTCGACCATCTCTGTGAATGGGGCGAGGAAGTCAGCAACAACGCGATCGAAGTCTACGTGCACCGGCTGCGCAAGAAGATCGAACCCAGCGGCGTACGGATCTCGACCGTGCGCGGCCTCGGCTATTGCCTCGAGAAGGTCGCGCCCGCCGCGCCGGCCGACACGGCAGCGCCCCAGCCCGCGGTGGCCGGCACGCCGTTGCGCTGAACCCGGGCGTCGCCGCGATGGCCACGCCGGCCCCTACCCGCCATCCGACCGGCGCGCCGTCGTCGGCCGCCGACGAAGCGCGCGACGCGCGCTACGAGAACCCGTTCGCGCCGCCCGACGAAACCGATGCGCCCGAGGCGCCGCGCCCGCGCTCGCTGTTCGGCGAGATCCTCGACTGGATGCTCGCGCCGCTGCTGCTGCTGTGGCCGATGAGCATCGCCGTCACCTATCTGGTCGCGAAGACGATCGCGAACGGCCCGTTCGACCGCGCGCTCGAGACCAACGCCTATGTGCTCGCGCGGCAGATCCATCCGGTGAACGGTGTCGCCGAGCTGACGCTGCCGGAGCAGACCCGCGATTTCCTGCGCGCGGACAACGTCGACAGCGTGTACTTCCAGGTGCTCGGCACACGCGGCGAGCTGGTCGCGGGCGAAGCCGACATGCCGCTGCCGCGCGACGAGGACCGCCCGCCGCCGGGCGTCGTCATGTTTCGCGACGACCTGCTGCGCGGCAACGACGTGCGCGTCGCTTATACGACGGTCGCGCTGCCGCAAGCGGGCAGCCCGCAGCCCGTGCTCGTGCAGGTCGGCGAAACGCTGGACAAGCGCAACGCGCTCGCGAACGACATCATCAAGGGCGTGATCCTGCCGCAGTTCGTGATCCTGCCGCTCGCGATCCTGCTGGTCTGGTTCGGGCTGTCGCGCGGGCTCGCGCCGCTCAACGCGCTGCAGGCGCACATCCGCGCGCGGCGGCCCGACGACCTGTCGCCCGTCGAGGCGCAGCGCGCGCCGCCCGAGATCGAGCCGCTCGTCACGTCGTTCAACGACCTGCTCGCCCGCCTCGAACAGAACATGGCGCTGCAGAAGCGCTTCATCGCCGACGCCGCCCATCAGATGAAGACACCGCTCGCGGGCCTGCGCACGCAGGCCGAGTTCGCGCTGCGCCACCCCGTCCCGCCCGACGTGCAGCGCTCGCTCGAGCAGATCGCGACGAGCTCCGAGCAGGCCGCGCGGCTCGTCACGCAGTTGCTTGCGCTGGCGCGCGCCGAGAACCGCGCGAGCGGGCTGACGTTCGAGCCGGTCGAGATCGCCACGCTCGCGCGGCGCGCGGTGCGCGACTGGGTACAGGCCGCGCTCGCGAAACGGATGGATCTCGGCTACGAAGGCCCGCCGGACCCGCCGGACGACGGGCCGCTCGACGTCGACGGCAATCCGGTGATGCTGCGCGAGATGCTCGGCAACCTGATCGACAACGCGATCCGCTACACGCCGGACGGCGGCCGCATCACGGTGCGCGTGCGCGCCGAGCCCGCGGCGCGGCTCGTGCATCTCGAAGTCGAGGACACCGGGCCGGGCATCCCGGCCGCCGAACGCGAGCGCGTCGTCGAGCGTTTCTACCGGATCCTCGGCCGCGAAGGCGACGGCAGCGGCCTCGGGCTCGCGATCGTGCGCGAGATCGCCACGCAGCACGGCGGCACGCTGACGCTCGACGATCACGTCTACCAGCACGCACCGCGCCTCGCCGGCACGCTCGTGCGCGTCAGCCTGCCGCTGGCCGAAACCGCCCCGGATTAACCCTGATGGGCGCCGCCGCAGCACGCCGCGATTGAGTCGAAATCGACGATTTACCAGACAATCAAAGCACTTCGTAGCACGATGAGCTCACAAAGCCACCGATTCGGCGCGGGTTAACCTGCAGTCGTTTTGCACGCGCGAGTCAGTCGGCCGTAAGTTTCCGTACCAATAATCCTCGACAGGCCCGTCCACCCAAGGCGGCCGCACATCTATATCAAGGGACTTGGAGACGACTCATGGCAACGTTAGGCGGGCAAATTTCCCACTCGCCGATGACGGGCGAAGAGAAGAAAGTGATCTTCGCGTCGTCGCTCGGCACCGTGTTCGAGTGGTACGACTTTTACCTGGCCGGCTCGCTCGCGGCCTACATCAGCAAGAGTTTCTTCTCCGGCGTCAATCCAACCGCCGCCTTCATCTTCACGCTGCTCGGCTTCGCGGCCGGCTTCGCGGTGCGGCCGTTCGGCGCGATCGTGTTCGGCCGCCTCGGCGACCTCGTCGGCCGCAAGCACACGTTCCTCGTGACGATCGTGATCATGGGCATCTCGACGTTCGTGGTCGGCTTCCTGCCCGGCTACGCGTCGATCGGCATCGCCGCCCCCGTGATCTTCATCGCGATGCGGCTGTTGCAGGGCCTCGCGCTCGGCGGCGAGTACGGCGGCGCGGCGACCTACGTCGCCGAGCATGCGCCGGCCAACCGTCGCGGCTTCTACACCGCGTGGATCCAGACGACCGCCACGCTCGGCCTGTTCCTGTCGCTGCTCGTGATCCTCGGCGTGCGCACGTTCATCGGCGAGGAAGCGTTCGGCAGCTGGGGCTGGCGCGTGCCGTTCGTCGCGTCGATCCTGCTGCTAGCGGTGTCGGTGTGGATCCGGATGCAGCTGAACGAATCGCCGGTGTTCCTGCGCATCAAGGCGGAAGGCAAGACGTCGAAGGCGCCGCTGACCGAAGCGTTCGGCCAGTGGAAGAACCTGAAGATCGTGATCCTCGCGCTCGTCGGCCTGACTGCCGGCCAGGCCGTCGTGTGGTACACGGGCCAGTTCTACGCGCTGTTCTTCCTCACGCAGACGCTGAAGGTGGATGGTGCGAGCGCGAACATCCTGATCGCGATCGCGCTCCTGATCGGCACGCCGTTCTTCCTGTTCTTCGGTTCGCTGTCGGACAAGATCGGCCGCAAGCCGATCATCCTCGCGGGCTGCCTGATCGCGGCATTGACCTACTTCCCGCTGTTCAAGGCGCTCACGCACTACGCGAACCCGCAGCTCGAGGTCGCGACGCAGAAGGCGCCGATCACGGTCATCGCCGATCCGGCCGCCTGCTCGTTCCAGTTCAACCCGGTGGGCACGTCGAAGTTCACGAACTCGTGCGACGTCGCCAAGAGCGCGCTCGCGAAGGCCGGCCTGAACTACGAGAACGTCGCGGCACCGGCTGGCGCGACGGCCCAGATCAAGGTCGGCGACACGGTGATCCCCGCCTATGAAGGCAAGGCGGCCGACGCGAAGGCGCAGGGCGCGGCGTTCGACAAGACGCTCGCGTCGACGCTGAAATCGGCCGGCTACCCGGCGAAGGCCGACCCGGCGCAGCTCAACTGGCCGATGACGATCGTGATCCTGACGATCCTCGTGATCTACGTGACGATGGTCTACGGCCCGATCGCGGCGATGCTGGTCGAGATGTTCCCGACGCGGATCCGCTACACGTCGATGTCGCTGCCCTATCACATCGGCAACGGCTGGTTCGGCGGCTTCCTGCCGGCCACCGCGTTCGCGATCGTCGCGGCGAAGGGCAACATCTACTCGGGCCTCTGGTATCCGATCGTGATCGCGCTGGCCACGTTCGTGATCGGCCTGCTGTTCGTCAAGGAGACGAAGGACTCGAACATCTACGCGCAGGATTGATGGCGGGTGCGCAGCGGGGACGGTCGGCGGAAGGCCTCCTTCCGGGGACCGGCTCCCGCCCGCAATGAAGGTCGACACGGGCCGCCGGCAACTTTTTTCGGGAAAGATGGAAAAAGGTATTGACAGCCGACCGTCCGATCGACATAATTCAAGTCTTCGGCGAATTAGCTCAGTCGGTTAGAGCGACGGAATCATAATCCGCAGGTCCGGGGTTCGAATCCCTGATTCGCCACCAAATGCGAGAGCCGCTGTTTCGAAAGAAACAGCGGCTTTTTCATTTGCATCTTCCGATGCGCCGGTTCCGCTTTCACGAGCCGACCTTCGCGCCGCCTGAGTCGCGCATCAACACCGCCGCCCTGCTTCGAAGGCACAATGACGCCGTCCAGTACACGGCCGACGTCACCCGATGATCCCGAGCATCCCCGACAAGCCATGGCGCACCGCCGCCCTCGCACTTGTGGCGGTCGGGCTTTGCTATACCGGTGCCGGTGCGCCGACGCTCTCCCGCCTGCTCGACCCCGCCGTGATCGGCGAAGGCCTCGCCCTCAAACCGATCACCTATCACTGGGTCAATCACGCCGACCGCGCGATCCCTGAGGCTGACCTGTTCGCCAGCCGCTTCTACGTACTGGTGCTGGCCTCACTCAACGCCATGGCCGCGCTGTTTGCACTTGACGCCCATCGCAGCCGCAGGCGCTTCGCGCTCTTGCTCGGCTGGGCCTTCGTCATGCTGATCGTGCTCGTCAACGCGCAGATCCAGGCGTTCTACAACGTGGGCTGACCGATGAAGCGGCGCATCATGATCGTCATTGCCACGCTGCTCACGCTGATCGGGCTCGTGTTCGTCGCCGGCACATTCGTCAACCTGTCGACGCCCGACCAGTTGCATCGCCTGCTGAGCTACGACTACATGAGCTTCGCGGACAGCCTCGTCGAACGCGACCTAGGCAAATTCGCCAACAGCTTCTACATCGGCGTGGCGCTGATGCTCGTCGGCAGCACGCTCTTCATCCGGATCGAACGCACACGCACGGTCGCCCGCATCGTCACGTCGCTGCTGTTCGCGCTGCTCGCCTTCAGCCTCGTCTATGCGTGCCTGAATCCGCGCATCGGCATGCTGCCGACCTGATCGGGCGCGACTCGCTCGGCCGGTCTCGCCGCTCAAGGCTACGCCGCTACCGAGCTGCGCGGCTCTCGGGCCTGCACCCCCACCCGCCCGCGCCAGTTCTCCCCACCTTCCAGCGACGGTGTCGACTCGAACACCTCCGCGATCCAGTCCGCGAACACGCGCACCTTCTGCGACAGATGCCGATTATGCGGATAGACGATCGAAATCGGCTTCGGCTTCGGATTGCAGTCCGGCAGCACCTCGACCAGCGAGCCGTCGAGCAGGTGCGGCAGCACCATGAACAGCGTCGGCTGGATCATCCCGAACCCTTCGAGCCCGCACGTCACATAGGCATCCGAATCGTTGACCGTGACGCTCCCGTTCATCCGCACCTCGAACGGCTTGCCGTCGATCATGAACACCCACGGAATTGCCCGCGCGCCGTGGCTCGACCGAAAATTCACCGCGTGGTGGTCGGCGAGATCGGCAATCTCGTGCGGCTCGCCGTGACGCGCGAGGTAGTCGGGCGACGCGCAGGTCACGCGCTTCAGCATCCCGATCCGCCGCGCGACCATCGACGAATCCTCGAGCGGACCGACCCGGATCATGCAGTCGATCCCCTCCTCGACCGGATCCACGTAACGGTCGGAGAGCCCCAGTTCGAGCGTGATGTCCGGATAGCGCTGCCGGAAAATCGACAGTGACGGCAGCACGATGCGCCGCCCGAGCGAACTCGGCATGTGAACGCGCAACACGCCGCTCGGCTTGCGGTTGCCGGTCTGGAAACTCGCGTCGGCCTCCGCGATCTCCGAGATGATCTTCATGCAATGCTCGTAGTACGCCGCACCTTCCGGCGTCAGCGACAGCCGGCGCGTCGTGCGGTGCATCAGGCGCACGCCGAGCAGCGCCTCGAGATTCTGGATGATGGTCGTCACCGACGCGCGCGGCATCGCGAGCGTGTCGGCCGCGCGCGTGAAGCTGTTCGCGTCGACCACACGGGTAAAAACTTCCATTGCCTGGATTCGGTCCATGCTGCCCCCTTCGAATCGCCAACGAAACAGAATAGAGCGCGCGACGCGCGCGGCACAAGTCCCCACCCATTGTTCTCCGATCCTGAATAGTTTCGGCGTTTCGGACTGGAAAGCGATCGATTTCCGTTCAGTCCCACGCGGCGATCGTTCCGGCCCCGCCGGTCGCACGCCGCGCGTTACCGCACGAATCGCTCGCGATACCCCTGCGGCGACACGCCCAGCACGCGCACGAAACAGCGGCGCAGCGTCTCCTCCGAGCCGAAGCCGCACCGCGCGGCGATCCGCTTGACGGGCCATGCCGTTTCACCGAGCAGGCGTTGCGCGGCCTCGACGCGGATCTGCTCGACCGCTCGCGCGGGCGTGCGGCCGGTTCCGGCGCGGTAGTGGCGCACGAAGCTGCGCTCGCTCATGCGCACGCGCTCGGCCAGCGCGGGCACCGACAGGTCGGCCGCCAGGTGCTCGGCCATCCATGCGTGCAGTTCGCCGAACCGGTCGTCGGTGCGCTGCATCGACAGCATCGTGCTGAACTGGGCCTGCCCGCCCGGACGCTTCAGGAACACGACGAGTTCGCGCGCGACGTCGAGGGCGGTCGCGCGCCCGAGATCCTCCTCGACCAGCGCGAGCGCGAGATCGATGCCGGCCGTCACGCCGGCCGACGTCCACAACGCACCTTCGCGGATGAAAATCGGATCGGATTCGACGCGCACATTCGGATAGCGTGCCGCGAATTCTTCGCAGCGCGCCCAGTGCGTGACCGCCCGCCGCCCGTCGAGCAAGCCGGCCTCGGCGAGCAGGAACGCGCCGGTGCAGACCGATGCCACGCGCCGTGTGCGCGCCGCCTGCTGCCGCACCCAGCGCACCAGCCGCGCATCCTTCGATGCCGCATGCACGCCCTTGCCGCCGGCGACGATCAGCGTGTCCGGATGGCGCACCGCCGAGCGCAGCGATTCCGCCATCACGACCAGGCCCGACGACGTCTCGACGGGCCCCGCCTCGGCCGCGATAACGCGCGGCGCATACGGCGCCGGCTGGCCGCGCTCCTGCGCCAGCTCGTTGACGGACGCAAACACCTGCAGCGGCCCCGACACGTCGAGCAGCTGGGCACGAGGAAACGCGAGGATCAGGATCGAACGCGGGGTGGCAGGCATGGCGATTGGCTGAAAACGTGGGTGATATGGCAATTTCGCCAAACACTACGCGCCTAGAATCGACCTGTCCATCCCGTGCCGGCTACGGCCCGCCCCCATCCAATCGGAGTCTTCGCATGACCCTGCATATCGGCTTTCTCGTGTTTCCAGGCGTCCAGCAACTCGATCTCACCGGCCCGCACGACGTGCTCGCGTCGGTGCCCGACGCCACCGTTCATCTGGTCGGGAAGTCGCGCGACTCCGTCGCATCGAGCAGCGGACTCGCGCTCGCGCCGACCTGCACGTTCGACGACTGTCCGCCGCTCGACGTGATCTGCATTCCGGGCGGGATCGGGATCAACGCGCTGTTGCTCGATGCCGAAACGATCGCGTTCGTGCAGCAGCGCGCGGCCGCCGCGCGCTACGTGACGTCGGTGTGCACGGGTGCGCTGCTGCTGGGCGTGGCCGGCCTGTTGCGCGGGCGGCGCGCGACGACGCACTGGGCGTTCCACTCGCTGCTCGAAACGCTCGGCGCGGTGCCGGTGCGCGAGCGCGTGGTACGCGACGGCAACCTGATCACGGGCGGCGGCGTCACGGCCGGCATCGACTTCGCCTTGACGATCGCCGCGGAGCTGGCCGGCGAAGAAGAAGCGCAGGCGATCCAGCTGCAACTCGAGTACGCGCCGGCACCGCCGTTCGACGCCGGTTCGCCCGACACCGCACCGGCAGCGGTCGTGAAGCGCGTCACCGAACGGTCGGCCGCCGGTTTCGCAACGCGCAAGGCGACGATCGAACAGGCGCTGCGCGCGAGGTCGCGCTGAATGCGGACACCAGAAAATTGACTCGAAGACTGGCAGACGACGCGCATCCCCGCCGGAGAACCCATCGATGAACATCATCCGCAGCGCCGCGTTCACGGCGGATCGCGCATGGGGCGCGCTCGACATCGCGAACCTGAACGGCATCACGGTCCGCCTGCACTGGACCAACCAGCCGTATCGGTGGCACGTCAACGACGGCGAGGAAGTGTTCGCGGTGCTCGACGGCCGCGTCGAGATGCGCTATCGCGAAGCGGGCGTCGAGCACGCGACAGTGCTCGAAACGGGTGACGTGTTCCACGCATCGGCCGGCACCGAGCACGTCGCGCATCCGCTCGGTGAAGCACGCATCCTCGTGATCGAAACCGAAGGCAGCGTCTGACGGCCAGCGGCCGGGCGTCGATGCCGCGCGGATGGCAGCCGCCTCCGCGCGGCGGGTTTCACCCGGTGATCGTCCCGGTGGCCTGCGACGCGATCAGCTTCGGCTGCGGCGTGCACAGGCACTGGCACAGGTCGTGTTCGAGCGCGACGACCTTGCCCATCACGGTCATCGTCCGCTCGCCGCCGTCGGACACGATCACGCCCGGCGACTTGCAGGCGGCGCAGAACACCGGCGCGCCGAGATAGGCGAGTTCGCGTCCGTCGAACGACGAATTGGCGATCCCTTCGAGCACGACGCCGCCGTGGTCGGTCGTGTCGCCCTTCAGAATGAATTTGCGGCTCATGTTGTCGGTTCTTCCCTCGGAAATGCCGTGCAACGCGGCAGCGCGCAGGCAGTCGGAATCTGCCCGTCGATCGCGGGCGTCCCGCGAGCATATCACCGCGCGCCTCAGCCGCCCCCCGGATCAGAGCTCGTGCCGTATGCTGCCGGCGCCGCCATTCAGACGAACAGCGCGAAACACAGCGCGGCACCGCACAGATACGTGCCGAGCGCGCCGACGAAACGCGCGGGATTCGGGTCGGCCATCGTCGGCCAGGCAAGCAGGCCGATCACGAGCAGGCAGCGGCACGCGGTCGCCGCGACGATCAGCGTCAGGATCGCGCGCGATGGATCGTGTGTACCGAAATAGAGAAACAGCACCGCGAGAAACGGCGCGTATTCGGCCGTGTTGCCGTGCGCGCGCACGATCTTGTGCAACCCGTTCGCGGGATCGGCCGCACACCCGGAACCGGTGGTGCACCGGAAGCGCGTGACGGACACGACGAGCCCGAGCCCGAACAGCAGCAGCCCGAGGATGGCCGTGCAAACGAGCGCGACGGGGTGGATCGGCATGGGACTCCCGGCAAACGCAGAAATGCGCCGCATAGCCAATGATCGTACCCGTGACCGACACGCGCGACCATCACGGAAACCCGCAGCATCGTCGTGCGGCGGACACAATTTTACGGTCGGGTTCCGATCCCAATTGTCGCGCCGCCGTACCGCACGAAACCGGTGCATCTCCCCCGCCTGCCGCGCCGTCCGGGCCTGCCCGCTGACCCACCCCAGCACACGGACATCCCGGCACGAAACGCGCAAACGTTACGCATGCGACGGCATGCACCATCGCAACACAACGCGGGTTACAGCGCGTCGCAGGCATGCGCGTTGCGTCGACGCATCTCGGTAGTGAACGTCCTTGGCAGCCCGCTGCGGAGGACTACACTAATCCTTAATGGGGTGCGGCCGGAGCCCGCGCCTTCAGGGAGACGCCGCCATGAATCGGCCGCTGAATCGTATCCTGCCGCGCGTGACCGGTCCCGCATCGGTCTGGACGTGGGTCAAGTGGTCTTTGCTGGCCGCGCTGCTGATCGCCGTGGCGATCGTTGCGCGACTCGTGCAGAGCGAGATCGAAACGTCCCGGTTGCAGGCGCACTACCTGTCCGAGCTCACCCGCGACGTCGGCTACACGGTCGAGACGGGCCCGAGCGATCACATCCGCTTCCCTGCGAACGGCCCCTACGACCAGCGCCTCGGCTACGCGATGATTCCGGCGTTCCAGGAGCGGCTGCTCGCGCGCGGCTTCGTCGTCGGCAAGCAGGCGCGCGATTCGCAGCGAATGCTGTCGCTCGGCGAGCGCGGATTGTTCCTCCCGTTTGAAGAAAAGGACCAGGCGGGCCTGATGCTGTTCGACTCGACCGGCGCGCCGCTGTTCGCGACCGTGTTCCCGCAGCGCGTCTACGCCGACTTCGACCTGGTGCCGCGCGTGGTGGCCGATTCGCTGCTGTTCATCGAGGATCGCTACCTGCTCGATGCGAACGAACCGAACCGCAACCCGGCGATCGACTGGGGGCGCTTCGGCCGCGCGGTCGCCGACCAGGCGCTGCACGTCGTCAACCGCCACCAGGCGCGCCCGGGCGGCAGCACGCTCGCGACGCAGATCGAGAAGTTCCGCCATTCGCCCGAGGGCCGCACCGCGACGCCGCCCGAGAAGCTGCGGCAGATCGCGTCCGCGTCGGTGCGCGCGTACCTGAACGGCCCGCAGACGATGCTCGCACGCCGCACCATCGTCGTGCGCTACCTGAACTCGGTGCCGCTCGCCGCACGGCCGCATATCGGCGAAATCACCGGCATCGGCGACGGTCTCGCCGCGTGGTACGGCCGCGACTTCAACGACGTGAACCGGATCCTGTCCGCGCCGACGACCGGCGACAACGTCGACGAGCAAGGCAAGACGTTCCGCGAGGTGCTGTCGCTGATCATCGCGCAGCGCGCACCGTCGTACTTCCTCAACCGCGGCTACCCGGCGCTGCAGAAGCTGACCGACAGCTACCTGCGGCTGCTGTCGAACGGCGGCGTGATCTCGCCCGCGCTGCGCGACGCCGCGCTTGCCGCGCAGATCGAACGCAGCGCGCCGCCGGCCGCCGCGCACGTGCAGTCGTTCGTGTCGCGCAAGGCCGTGACGTCCGCGCGCGCGTCGCTGCTGTCGGCGCTCGGCATCAGCGACCTGTACCAGCTCGACCAGTTCGACCTGCAGGCGACCAGCACGCTCGACAACGGCGTGCAGCAGGCGGTCGCCGAACGGCTCGCGCAGGCGTCGACGCGCGACGGGGCGCAGAAGGCCGGCCTGTACGGTTTCGAGATGCTCGCGCCGAAGGACGACCCGTCGCACCTCACGTACAGCTTCACGCTGTACGAACACCGCAACGGCGCGAACCTGCTGCGCGTGCAGACCGACAGCGTGAACGAGCCGTTCGACGTGAATCGCGGCGGCCGCATCAACCTCGGCTCGACCGCGAAGCTGCGCACGCTGATCACGTACCTGCAGATCGTGTCCGACCTGCATGCGCGCTACGCGAACCTGTCGAACGCGGAGCTGGCGCGCGTGAAGCCCGACCCGATCGACGGGCTGTCGCGCTGGGCGCTCGACTACCTGTCGCATACGCGCGACCGCTCGCTGCAGGCGATGCTCGACGCGGCCGTCGAACGCAAGTATTCGGCGAGCCCGGACGTGTTCTACACGGGCGGCGGCGCGCAGGTGTTCTCGAACTTCGAGAAGTCGGACAACGGCCGCATCCTGACGCTGCACAAGGCGTTCGAGCATTCGGTCAACCTCGTGTTCGTGCGGCTGATGCGCGACATCGTCCACTACGAGACGCTGCAGGCGGCCGGCCCGTCGTCATCGTGGCTCGGCGATCCGGAGCAGCGCCGGCATTACCTGCAGCAGTTCGTCGACGGCGAAAGCCAGGTCTACGTGAAGCGCTACTACACGCGCTATGCGGGCAAGGCACCTGACGACGCGCTCGCGCTGATGCTGAAGGACGTGCGCAAATCGCCGCCGAAGATCGCGACGGTGCTGCGCAGCGTCGCACCGAACGAATCGCTCGCGTGGTTCGATGCGCAGATGCGCGTGCAACTGAAGGGCACGCCGGCCGCGACGCTGTCCGACGACGATCTCGCCAGGCTCTACGCGAAGTACGCGATCGAACGCTTCAACCTCAACGATCGCGGCTATATCGCGAGCGTGCATCCGCTCGCGCTGTGGACGCTCAACTACCTGCGCGCGCATCCGGCAGCGTCGCTCGCCGATGTCCAGCGCGAGAGCCGCGACGCGCGTTTCTACACGTACTCGTGGCTGTACAAGACGCGCTACCACGCGACCCAGGACCGCCGCATCCGCCGCATGGTCGAGCTGCGCGCGTACGCGGAAATCACGAAGTCGTGGCGCGCGCTCGGCTACCCGTTCGCGGAAGTCACGCCGTCGTACGCGGCCGCGATCGGCGCATCGGGCGACCAGCCCGACGCACTCGCGAAACTGATCGGCCTGATCGCGAACGGCGGTCAGAAGGCGCCGACCGAGACGATCACGCGGCTCGACTTCGCGAAGGGCACGCCGTACGAAACGCGCTTCGTGCGCGCGGCCGCCCAGCCGCAGCCGATGCTGTCGCCGGAGATCGTCAACGTGGCGCACACGCTGCTGCGCGACGTCGTGCTCAACGGCACCGCGCGCCGCCTCGCGGGCGGCTTCACGCTGCCCGACGGCAAGACGCTCGACGTGTACGGCAAGACGGGGACGGGCGACCAGCGCTTCAACGTCTATGCGCGCGGCGCGCGGCTGATCGAGTCGCGCAAGGTGAACCGCAGCGGCACCTTCGTGTTCGTGCTCGGCGACCGGTTCTTCGGGGTCCTGACCGCAACGGCGCACGAACCGTATGCCGCACGCTACGACTTCACGAGCGCGATGGCCGTGCAGTTGCTGAAGTCGATGGCGCCGGCGCTCGCGCCGCTGATCGAGCGCCCGGCCGGCACGCGCACCGCGGGCCCCGCCCCGCAGGCGGAAACGCCCGCGCCGGGCGCCGCGACCGCGCAACCGTCCTGACGGCCACGCGTCCGTTCATGCGCCGGCGCGCCGCTCAATGCGAGCGGCCGTCGTAGTGCGTGATCGGCAGCGCGTCGATATCGACATCCTCGAGACAGCGCACGTTGATCGCGGCCATCGCGGTGCCGTTCGGGTGGACGCCCTCGCCGAACGTGTGAATCCCGCAGCGCTTGCAGAAGCGGTGCTGGATCACGTGCTTGTTGAACGTGTAGGTGGCGAGATGGTCGTCGGGCGTGAGGAGCGTCATGTGGTCGCGCGGCACGAACCACATCAGCGCGCCCTTGCGCCGGCAGATCGAGCAGTTGCACGCCATCACGCCCTGCAGGTCGCCTTCCGCCTCGAACTTCACGTCACCGCAGTGACAGCTTCCGCGATAAAGCATGGTCGTCTCCCGGTGCGGCCCGTGCGCATCGACGGCGCCCCGGCGGAACACCGTTGGCCGGGCCGATCCAAGCGGGTACAGTAGCGCGCACATGCGCCGCATGCAATGTCCGTGCGGCACCCGTCCCGACCCTGTCCAAACCAAGGAAAACCGTCATGCTCGAACTGCGCCCCGGCTGCGAATGCTGCGACAAGGACCTGCCGCCCGATTCGGCCGATGCACGCATCTGTACGTTCGAATGCACGTTCTGCGCGACCTGCGCCGACGACGTGCTGAAGGGCCGCTGCCCGAACTGCGGCGGCGACCTGGTCGCGCGCCCGCGGCGGCCGGCGAGCCTGCTCGCGAAGTACCCGGCGTCCACCGAACGCATCCACAAGCCGGGCGGCTGCGCGAACGCCTGACGGCGCCGCACTGCCCCGCCCCTCCCGTCACGACATCTCGATCCGGGCGCGCGTCACCGCGAGCAGCGCGGCCATCGCGCGGCGCGCACCGTCCTCGTCGCGCACGCGGATCGCGTCGCTGACGGCCATGTGCTCGGCGAGCGACGCGTTGTATACGTCCGCGCGGCGCGCATTCAGATGCAGTTGCGCCTCGAGCGTGCGATCGATCAGCGTGCCGAGCGGCACCAGCAGTTCGTTGCCGCCGGCCTCGAGCACGCTCAGGTGAAAGCGCAGGTCGGCGCGCACCCATTCGTCGACGTTGCGCGCGGCGGCCATCGCGCGCGCCGCGCCGTCGATCGCGTCGAACGTCTCCGGCGTATGCATGCGCGCGGCGAGCGCGGCCGCGTACGGCTCGACCATCTCGCGCATCTCCTGCAGCTTCAGCGCGAACGCGATCGGCGGCGCGACACGCGCGTACCAGTCGAGCAGGTCGGCGTCGAGCAGGTTCCAGACGCCGCGCGGCCGCACGCGCGTGCCGATCTTCGGCCGCGACTCGACGAGCCCCTTCGACGTGAGCGTACGCAGCGCCTCGCGCATCACCGTGCGGCTCACGCCGTACATCACCATCAGGTCGGGTTCCCTCGGCAGCAGCGACTCGGGCGGGTAGTCGCCGCGCAGGATCGCCGTGGCGAGCCGGAAGGCCGTTTGTCCATGCAGGTCGCGTCGAATGATCGTTCTCCGTTATGCGAGTACCCGGGCGTGCCGGCTGCCCACTATCTGCACAATAGTGCTATTAATACTATTTTTTATCGGACTGCGCTAGGATAACCGCGAAAGCACGCGACTGCGCGCCGCGCCCGACTGCCCGCGCTGGTCAACCCTGGAGACTCGCACCGTGAAAATCACCCGCCTCGAAACCTTCGTCGTCCCGCCGCGCTGGCTGTTTCTCAAGATCGAAACCGACGAGGGCATCGTCGGCTGGGGCGAGCCGATCGTCGAGGGCCGCGCGCACACGGTCGAGGCTGCCGTGCAGGAGCTGGCCGACTACCTCGTCGGCCGCGACCCGCTGCTGATCGAGGATCACTGGCAGGTGATGTACCGTGCGGGCTTCTACCGCGGCGGCCCGATCACGATGAGCGCGATCGCGGGCGTCGACCAGGCACTGTGGGACATCAAGGGCAAGCATCACGGCGTGCCCGTCCACGCGCTGCTCGGCGGCCAGGTGCGCGATCGCATCAAGGTGTATTCGTGGATCGGCGGCGACCGGCCGAGCGACGTCGCGAACAATGCGCGCGCGGTGGTCGAGCGCGGCTTCAAGGCCGTGAAGATGAACGGCTCCGAGGAGCTGCAGATCGTCGACACCTACGACAAGGTCGAGCAGGTGATCGCGAACGTCGCGGCGGTGCGCGATGCGGTCGGCCCGCACGTCGGGATCGGCGTCGACTTCCACGGCCGCGTGCACAAGCCGATGGCGAAGGTGCTCGCGAAGGAACTCGATCCGTACAAGCTGATGTTCATCGAGGAGCCGGTGCTGTCGGAGAACGCCGAGGCGCTGCGCGACATCGTCAACCAGACCAACACGCCGATCGCGCTCGGCGAGCGGCTCTACTCGCGCTGGGATTTCAAGCACATCCTCGCAGGCGGCTACGTCGACATCATCCAGCCCGACGCATCGCACGCGGGCGGCATCACCGAGTGCCGCAAGATCGCGACGCTCGCGGAGAGCTACGACGTCGCGCTCGCGCTGCACTGCCCGCTTGGGCCCATTGCGCTCGCCGCGTGCCTGCAGCTCGACGCGGTCAGCTACAACGCATTCATCCAGGAGCAGAGCCTCGGCATCCACTACAACCAGGGCAACGACCTGCTCGACTACCTGCGCAACCCCGAGGTGTTCCGCTACGAGGACGGCTTCGTCGCGATCCCGCAGGGCCCGGGGCTCGGCATCGACGTGAACGAGGAGAAGGTGCGCGAGATGGCGAAGACGGGGCACCGCTGGCGCAACCCGGTGTGGCGTCACGAGGACGGCAGCGTCGCCGAGTGGTGAGCGCGATGCGCGGCGTGCGGCTTCGGCGCGCGCGGCAAGTATCGATTCGAGAACGGCTGCCAGCAGGCAGCCGTTTTTGCATGCGCGGTGCGGGGCCCGGCACGTGCCGGGTGCGCGACGGCGGCCTTGCGCCGCGCCGCGCGCGCCCTGCCGTCAGCCGAGTGCCGCGAACCCCGGCACGCTGAACGACAGCACGGCGGCTGCGACGAACACGCCGATCATCGTCAGCGCCTCGAGATGCAGGATGTTGCGGAACGTGTGCGCATCCTCGGTCGACGCGGTGCGGCGCAGGCGCGGCAGCGCCGCGAAGCGGTTCAGGCCGCCGAGCACGAGCGCGAGCGCGACGAGCAGCAGCTTCAGCAGCAACACGCGCCCCCACGTGCTGCCGTCGAGCGGTGCGAGCGAACCGCCGAGCCCGCGGATCGCATTGAGCGCGCCAGTGCCGAGCACGAAGACGACCGCGATGATCGACGTGCGCGACAGATGCTGGCCGATGCGGATCAGCGCGCCGCGCGCGACCGACGACCCGAGCGCCGGCAGCACCGCGAGCCCGCCCGCGAGCACGAGGCCACCCCACACGGCCGTCGCGAGCAGGTGCAGCGTCTGCACGCCGACCGCCGCGGACAGCGCACCCGTATCGGCCGCATGGCCGAGCGACGCCTTGCCGGCCGCGACCACGATCACCGCGAGCCACAGCACCGCGTGCGCGGCCGGGCCCTCCGGCTTCGCCAGCGCGACGATCGCGAGCACCACGGCGCCGGCGAACGCGACGCTCCACGCGAAGCCCGTATGCGTCTGCATCAGCATCACGGGAATCGCGGCGAACGCGCCGCCGAGCCCCGCCCCGCTCATCGTCGCGGCCTCGTAGACGAGCCAGCCGAGATCCGCGAGCACCAGCGCCAGCGCCGCCGCGACCAGCGAATGTTGCGCGCGCAGCCACGCGGAGTGCGACGGCGCGACGACCGGACGCGCACCGTCCTTGCCGAGCCATGCCTTGAGCAGCGCCGAGCCGACCGCCATCGCGAACGCCGCGTCCATCAGTGCCGCGAGCGCGACCTGACCGATCCACAAGCTGTCGAACTTCATCGCGCACACCCTCCCGACAGCGGCAGGCCGACGAGATGGCAGCAACGGGATGGACAGCGTGAGGAAGGCAACGGCACGGTAGAAAACGTCATCGATGAATCCGGAAACGGGAGAAATGACTGGACCTGCGGCGGAGGCGGCGCCGCGCGACCCGCGAGTGTACGGTCTTCGATGGTGAAAACGCACGCCGGTTCACACCGACACGTCGCAATGCGCGTCAAATTGTCGCAAGTCGCAAACGGACAGGAACCGATGTCCTTTTGCCAAATAGCCGTCATTACCCATCGATGATAGAATGCCGCGTCGCAGCAGCCCGGCTGCCCTGCCGTCATGCGCCGAGCCGATCGTAGCCCGGACAACAGGTCCCCGTCGAATAAACATGGAGTCTCGTGTGTCTTCAAGACGCCTCTTCCGTCCGCTGCTCGCCGTACTGATGTTCGGCAGCGCGGGCCTTATGAGCGCTGCCCAAGCGCAGACCAAGCCCACGGAGCAAGCGCACGCCCAGCAGGCGCCGCTCAAGGCACCCGATACCATGGCCGAGCGTGTGCGCGGCTGTACGGCCTGCCATGGCGTCCATGGCCAGGGCACGGACAACGACTACTTCCCGCGTCTTGCCGGCAAGCCGGCCGAGTACCTGTACAACCAGCTCGTCAACTTCCGTGACGGCCGGCGCAAGTACCCGCCGATGAACTACCTGCTGACGTACCTGAACGACGACTACCTGCGTGAAATGGCCGAGCACTTCTCGGCCGAACGCCCGCCGTACCCGGCGCCGGCGAAGCCGACGCTGCCGGCCGCGACGCTCGCGCGCGGCAAGCAGCTCGTCACGCAAGGCGACCCGTCCCGCAAGCTGCCGGCCTGCGTGGCCTGCCACGGCGCGACGCTGACCGGCATGCAGCCGGCGATCCCGGGCCTGGTCGGCCTGCACGCCGACTACCTGAGCGCGCAGATCGGTGCATGGCGTTCGGGCAACCGTCACGCGAAGGCGCCTGACTGCATGCATGAAGTCGCGTCGAAGCTTTCCGACGAAGACGTGACGGCCGTGACCGCATGGCTTGCCGCGCAACCGGCGCCCGCCAACCCCGTGCCGGCTCCGGCGCGTTCGATGAAGACTCCGCTCGCCTGCGGCAGCGAACCGCAATAAGGCAAGGGAGACAGACACAATGAAACGCAAGTCCCTGTTTGCACTCTCGGCCGTCGCGATCGTCGCGGCTGCCGCTCTCGTGCCGGTCCTGTGGCCGGGCAACGACACGCTGCACGGCGCTTCCGCCGTCGCGGCCACGCCGGCCGACCAGGCCGCGCTGATCAAGAAGGGCGAATACCTCGCGCGCGTCGGCGACTGTATCGCGTGCCACACCGTGCGCGGCGGCAAGTCGTTCGCGGGCGGCCTGCCGATGGCGACGCCGTTCGGCACGATGTACACGCCGAACATCACGCCGGACGACAAGGATGGCATCGGCAAGTGGACGTCGGACGACTTCTACCGCGCGATGCACACCGGTCGTTCGAAGGACGGCAGCCTGCTCTACCCGGGCTTCCCGTTCGCGAGCTACACGAAGGTCACGCGTGCGGATTCGGACGCGATCTACGCGTACCTGCGCTCGGTCGCGCCGGTGTCGGTGCCGAGCCGTCCGCATGAACTGAAGTTCCCGTTCAACAACCGCAACCTGCTGATCGGCTGGCGCACGCTGTTCTTCAAGGAAGGCGAATACAAGCCGGATCCGACCAAGTCGGTCGAATGGAACCGCGGCGCGTACCTCGTCGAAGGCCTCGGCCACTGCTCGATGTGCCACACGTCGATCAACATGATGGGCGGCCCGGTGACGGGCTCGGCGTTTGCCGGCGGCCTGATCCCGCTGCAGAACTGGTATGCGCCGTCGCTGACGAACGACAAGGAACTCGGCCTCGGCGACTGGCACGTGCAGGAGCTGTCCGACCTGCTGCAGGCCGGCGTGTCGCAGAAGGGCGCGGTGTTCGGCCCGATGGCGGACGTGGTCCACAACAGCCTGCAGTACATGACCGACGAAGATACGCGCGCAATGTCGACGTACCTGAAGTCGATCCCGCAGAAGGCTGAAGCGCCGAAGAACATGCAGTACGAGCCGTCGAAGCAGTTCGGCAACGCGCTGTTCGACCAGGGCAAGAAGATCTACGCGGACAACTGCGCGACCTGCCACGCCGAAAACGGCGCGGGCAAGCCGCCGGCGTATCCGCCGCTCGCGGGCAACCACTCGATCATGATGGAATCGGCCGTCAACCCGATCCGCATGGTGCTGAACGGTGGCTATCCGCCGAGCACGTTCAAGAATCCGCGTCCGTACGGGATGCCGCCGTTCGCGCAGTCGCTGTCGAACCAGGAAGTTGCGGCGGTCGTCACGTATATCCGGGTATCGTGGGGCAACAACGGTACGCCGATCTCGCCGCAACAGGTGAGCGACCTGCGTTCCGCGCCGCTCGACTAAGAAGCGGCTGACACAAACGGGGCGCGGCTGCGGGAAACCGCGGCCGCGCCCTTTTGCATTTTGCATTTTGCGATGTCACTTCCCGCGCGGGCCGCGCGCGACGTCGCCGATCATAAAACTGAAGAGTGGTATCTATGTCTTTCGAATCTCTCGGCTTGGCCGAACCGCTGGTCAAGGCGGTCAACGAGCTCGGCTACACGTCGCCGACCCCGATCCAGCAACAGGCGATCCCGGCCGTCCTCGGCGGCGGCGACCTGCTCGCCGGCGCGCAAACGGGCACCGGCAAGACCGCCGGCTTCACGCTGCCGATCCTGCAACGCCTGCATACGTTCTATGCGGAACATCGCGGCGCGAAGCGCGCAGTGCGCGCGCTGATCCTCACGCCGACGCGCGAACTCGCCGCCCAGGTCGAGGAAAGCGTCCGTGCGTACAGCAAGTACCTGAAGCTGCGCTCGACCGTGATGTTCGGCGGCGTCAGCATCAATCCGCAGATAGATGCGCTCAAGCGCGGCGTCGACATCGTCGTCGCGACGCCGGGCCGCCTGCTCGATCACATGCAGCAGAAGACGATCGACCTGTCGGACCTCGACATCCTCGTGCTCGACGAAGCCGACCGGATGCTCGACATGGGCTTCATTCACGACATCAAGCGCGTGCTCGCGAAGCTGCCGCCGCAGCGCCAGAACCTGCTGTTCTCGGCCACCTTCTCCGACGAGATCAAGGCGCTCGCCGACAGCCTGCTCGACTCGCCCGCGCTGATCGAGGTCGCACGCCGCAACACGACCGCCGAAAGCGTCGCGCAGAAGATCCACCCGGTCGACCGCGACCGCAAGCGCGAACTGCTCACGCACCTGATCCGCGAACACAACTGGTTCCAGGTGCTCGTGTTCACGCGCACGAAGCACGGCGCGAACCGGCTCGCCGAGCAGCTGACGAAGGACGGCATCAGCGCGATGGCGATCCACGGCAACAAGAGCCAGTCGGCCCGCACGCGCGCGCTGGCGGAGTTCAAGAACAGCACGCTGCAGGTGCTCGTCGCGACCGACATCGCCGCGCGCGGGATCGACATCGACCAGCTGCCGCACGTCGTCAATTTCGACCTGCCGAACGTGCCGGAAGACTACGTGCACCGGATCGGCCGCACGGGCCGCGCGGGCGCGACCGGCGAAGCCGTGTCGCTCGTGTGCGTCGACGAGAAGCAGCTGCTGCGCGACATCGAGCGGCTGATCAAGCGCGAGATTCCGCAGGAAGTGATCGCGGGCTTCGAACCCGATCCGAACGCGAAGCCGGAGCCGATCCAGCAGCGCCGCGGGCAGCAGCAGCCGCGCGGCGGTGGCGGCGGCGGTGGCAATCGCCAGCCGCGCGCAGGCGGCTCAGGCCAGCCGGCCGCGAAACGCGACGGCAATGCGCAACCGAAGGCGACCCAGCAGAAGGCCGCGAAGCCGCGCACGCAAGGGCAAGGCGGCGCCGGCGGCAACGGCGGGCGTCCGGCCGGTGGCGGCAACAGCGCACGCCCGGCGAACGGCAATGCCGCGCACGCGAACCGCAACCGCTCGTCGCGCAGCGGCCAGCGCGGTCACTGAAGCCGTGCGGCTGCGCGCCGCAGGTGCTCGACCTGGCGTTGCCAGCGCGCGAGCACCTCGGTGCGCTCCCCTTCCAGCGTGAACGTGACACCTGTCGCGAGACGCGCATAGCCGACCCGCTGCGCATCGCCGTGCGCGATCGTCGCAGCGAATCCGGCCAGTCCGCCGAAATCTCCTTCGAGCGGCGCCATTCTCAATTGCGCCTGAAAGAACGCGCCGTCCGCGACCAGCGTCAACGCGGCCGACCGCCGTTGCGCGATCGCGCGCGCCGCACGCGATTGCGGCCAGAGCGCCAGCAGCAGCGTGCGCGCATCGTGTGCATAGATTTCGCCGACGCCGAGCAGCGTCGTGCGCAACTGGCCATCGTCGGTCGCGACGATCAACGATGCGGCGAGGTCGGCATGACGCTCGAGCGCGGTACCGTCGAACAACGAGACGACGGCCGGCGGCCACGCATCGAACGTCCATTGTTCGAGCGCGTGGCGATGGGTATCGGTCATGATGGCGTGGCCCCGATGGATAAGCGGATGAAGAGCCGCAGCATACGCGCGTCGGGCCGCGCCGCGGCGCTCAGCGCAGGAACACGTGCCGCGTGATCTTCGTGAGCGGATAGTGAACGCCCGGCTGGATCTTCGCGGGCAGGTCGAGCGGCTTGAGCAGCATCTTCACGCACATGTCGGCCGACAGGTTGCGCCGCACGAGCGTGCTGATGCGCGCGGCGCGTTCGCGGTTGTACTGGCTGTCGCCGACACGATCCGGATAGCGCACCGCGAACACGTGGCGCAGCGCGATCTCCGAATCCTCGTTCTTGATCTCCATCACGCGGCGCGCCAGCGCGCCGAGCACCGCAAGGCGGCCATTGCCTTCGACCTGGTTGTACTTCTTGAAGAACTTGAAGAAGTGCTTGTAGTGGCGCACTTCGTCGGTGCGGATGTTGTCGGTGATTTCCTTCAGCACGGGCTCGTCCGAGCACTCGTTGATCGCGCGATAGAGCGTGGCCGTGCCCGTCTCGACGACGCAGCGCGCGACCATCTCGAGCGCGCGGGTCTTCTCGAACGCCTCGACCTTGCAGGTCTGCGAATACTCGGCGAAGAAGTTCGCGAACGCGGTATCCCAGTCGAACTCCGGCCACACGTGCGCGATGTATGCCTTCAGCGCGCGCCCGTGCTGCAATTCTTCGTGCTCCCATGCATTGTTGAGCCATGCGGAGACTTCCGGATCGTCGTTGAAGAACTGGCTCAGATTGCTCGTGTAGAGATCCGAGCCGCTTTCGATGAACGACGACGCGCACAGCAGCAGCAACAGATCCTCGTTCGCGGCGGCACGTTGACGATCGATCCGGTTCAGGTCGATGTCCTCGATTCGCCACGGCATCACATGCGTCGTTTTGGTGTCCATGGTGGTGCGCTCCCAGTCGTCGCGCGGAGGCCGGCCCATGCCTTCGGCACAGGCGCCGGCCCTCCCGCAGGCGGCGTTTTACTTGCGTTTATAGTGGATTGGTCCGGCCGAACCATGCTGGCATCTTAGCCGGACTTTGATGTTCATGCTTCAAAGCACTGACCATACCCGACAAGCGCAGTTCCACGGCGTCTGTTGCCGTTCGTTAGACGAGTCCTTCAAACCGCTTGCGCCCGCGCGGTGATACGGCTTGCCGCAAACGAAACGGGCGGCCATTCGGCCGCCCGCTAAGCACACGACATGCCGGCGAACGTCGCCGGGAATCCGTCAGAAACCAGCCGCCAGACCGTCGCGCCGGCTGTCGCTCGCGGCCACGTAGCCGCGCTCGCGATCGTCGCGATCGAGACGCCAGATGAACTGCCCCGAACCGAAATCCATGTAAGGATCGTCGATCGACTTGATCGTATGGCCGCGTGCGGCCAGCCCATCGACGGTCGCGCGATGCATCGTTGCCTCGACGTCGAGCGTGAAGTCGCGGTTGACCTTCCAGCGCGGCGCATCGCAGGCCGCCTGCGGTTGCTGCCCGTAGCCGAGCATCCGCACGACGGTCTGCAGGTGTCCTTGCGGCTGCATGTCGCCGCCCATCACGCCGAAGCTCATCACGGCCTCGGTCCGGCCTTCGACCTCCTCGGTGACGAACGCCGGGATGATCGTGTGGAACGGCCGCTTGCCGCCCGCGACGACGTTCGGCGAAGCCGGGTCCATCGAGAAGCCGTGCCCGCGATTCTGCAGCGCGATGCCGGTGCCGGGCACGACGAGCCCCGAGCCGAAGCCCATGTAGTTCGACTGAATGAAGCTCACCATCATCCCGCGCTCGTCGGCCGCCGACAGGTAGATCGTGCCGCCCGAATGCGGCCGGCCAGCGGCGAAGTGCGTCGCGCGCGCGGGGTCGATCAGTTTCGCGCGCTCGGCGAGATACGCGTCGTCGAGCATCTGCTCGGGCGTGACTTCCATCGCGCGCGGATCGGCGACGTAGCGATAGACATCGGCGAACGCGAGCTTCATCGCCTCGATCTGCAGATGCTGCGAGTCGACCGAATCGACTGGCCACTCGGTCACGCCCGCATGCCCGGCGATCCCGAGCGCGATCAGCGCGGCGATGCCCTGCCCATTCGGCGGAATCTCGTGGATCGTGTGACGGCCGAAGCGCTTGCCGATCGGCTCGACCCATTCGGGCCGGTAAGCCTGCAGGTCGGCTGCGGTCAGCGCGCCACCGCCTTCGCGGGAGAACGCGGCGATGCGCTCGGCGAGCACCCCCTCGTAGAACGCGCGCGCACCTTCCTTCTGCAGCGTGCGCAACGTCTGCGCATGGCCCGGCAGGCACACGCGCTCGCCCACCTGCGGTGCGCGGCCATGCGGCATGAAGGTGTCCGCGAAACCCGGCAACCCCTTGAGTTCCGGCACCGCGGCCGCCCACTTGTGCGCGACGATCGGCGGCACCGCATAGCCGCGCTCCGCGATCTCGATCGCCGGTTCGAGCAGGTCCGCGAACGGCAGCGAACCGAACTTCGCATGCAGCGCTTCCCAACCCGCGATCACGCCCGGCACGGTGACGGTGTCCCAGCCGCGCGTCGGCTTGTTCGCGATGCCGTTACCCGCGTCGCCGTGGCGCGTGCGGAAATAGTCGACGTTCCATGCGGCCGGCGCGACGCCCGACGCGTTCAGCCCGGACAGCCGCTCGCCGTCCCACACGAGCGCGAACGCGTCGCCGCCGAGCCCGCACGACACGGGCTCGACGACCGTGATCGCGGCCGCGGCGGCCAGCGCCGCGTCGACCGCGTTACCGCCCTTCCACAGCATCCGCAGCCCCGCCTGCGCGGCGAGCGGGTGCGACGTCGACACGACGTTGCGCGCGAACACCGGGATGCGGGTCGTCGGATACGGGTTGTGCCAGTTGAAGCCAGTCATCGGTTCCACCTCGTCGAAAGCTGAATGATCGCGCCGGACGCGCCCCCCGCGTGCGCGGGCAATCCGCCATTGCAGCGCGATCGGCACAATCGCACAAATTCATTTGTCACATGAATCCATGCGATTTCCGCATGAATATCAGGCAACCGTGCGGGCCGGGCCGGCCTAACGCCGTTGCCGCCCTTACAATACCCGCTCCGTCTCACGACACGACCATCGAGCCATGACCCGAGATCCCCGCCTCACCCTCAACGCGCGCCAGCAGGAATTGCTCGAATGGGTGCAGCGCGACGGCTTCGTGACCGTCGACGATCTCGCCGCGCACTTCGCGGTGACGCCGCAGACGATCCGCCGCGACGTGAACTGGCTGGCGGACCTGAACCTGCTGCGCCGCTACCACGGCGGCGCGAGCCTGCCGACCAGCTCGGAGAACGTGTCGTACACCGCTCGCCAGCGGATGTTCCACGACGAGAAGCGGCGCATCGCGGCGCTCGCGGCGTCGCACATTCCCGATCAGGCGTCGCTGTTCATCAACCTCGGCACGACCACCGAGGAAGTCGCACGCGCGCTGAACCGCCACCACGGGCTGCACGTGATCACGAACAACCTGAACGTCGCGTCGATGATGAGCGGCTACCCCGACTGCGAGGTGCTGATCACGGGCGGCATCGTGCGGCCGTGGGACAAGGGGATCGTCGGCGAACTCGCGATCGACTTCATCCGCCAGTTCAAGGTCGACTACGCGATCATCGGCACGTCGGCGATCGAGGCCGACGGCACGCTGCGCGACTTCGACACACGCGAGGTGCGCGTGGCCGAGGCGATCATGCAGCATGCGCGCACCGTCTATCTCGTGACCGACCATTCGAAGGTCGGCCGTCCCGCGCTGGTGCGCCAAGGCCACCTGAGCCAGGTGCACGCGCTCTTCACCGACAAGCCGCTGCCGCCCGAGATGGCCGACACCGTCGCGGCCGCCGGCACCCAGGTGTACGTCGCCGAGTGACGGTTCCGATGCTGCACCGCACCCGAAACTTCAAGTGAAATCAAGAAGTTGGCGTTGCGAGCAAACCGCTTGCGCGTGGCTCGGCTGTCAAACGGAAAATTAACGGGGCCCGATTTGTCGTTGCCCGCGCGCTCGACTAGACTCCAGTTCCCCGGCCCATTTCGACCGTTCCGCCTGTGCCAGGGCGCGGACGAATGGCATGGCCGGCGAATACAGCTTTCCCCCCAAGCCATACCCCGCTGGGTATCGCGCGTCGGCCCGTGCGCCGGCTGCGCGGGCTGACTGGTCGCCATGGAGAGAACGATGCTGAGTCCGCATGAATTCGCCACGCTATTGCTTGTGAAGGACGCTCCCGATCAAACCCACATGGATCGGGACGAAATCGACGCACTGCTCGAACAGCAGCTCGTCCGTCTGGAAGGACTCGGTTCGGGGCGCAAATACTGCGTGACCGAAACCGGCGACGCCGCGCTGCGATCCATCAAGTACCGCTATTCGTAAAACCACACCGTTCCTGACCTGACCGCGCCGCCCGGCTGCCGGGCCGCGCGGTCACCCCCGCTTCCCTCCCCCCGCCCCGCCGCAGCCTGCTTCAGCCGCCGCGCAGCGTCGGATCGACCGCCGCCCGCCAGCTGATGGCCTGCGCACGCGCGCCGTTGAAATACGCGATCCAGCCGGCACGCGCCGCCGCATCGGGCGCCGCATAGTGCGTCGAAAGTTCGTTTACGAACGCACAATAGTTCGCATCGGTCAGCCCACGATACCGTTTCGCCACGTACGCGTCATACAGCGTCGAGTAGACCGGCTGCGCGTCCGCACCCCAGTCCCGTGCCGTGCCGCCGCATGACGTCTGCAGGTCGACGAACGACGGCGTGCGCCAGTTGCCGGCGAGCGGCGGCATCCCGGCAGTGCACCCCGCCAGAAGGACGGCGCATACGCCGGCCCACATCCCAATACGCATGATTCACCTCGTGAAACGGTCGATTTCGCCAGTATCGTCCGGGATCGCGCCGCGCGCTACTGGCCCCGCTTTATCGAACTTTACTTTTTCGATTTCGTTCGTTAAATTTCGAATTCGAACATTTCCTGTTCACCCATTTCCATCAGACGATAAGGACAGCAGGTGACCCAACCGAATCGCTACGATCTGCTCGTCGTCGGCGGCGGCATCAACGGCGCGGGCATCGCGCGCGATGCGGCCGGCCGCGGCCTGTCGGTCATGCTCTGCGAGCAGGACGATCTCGCGTCGCACACGTCGTCGTCCAGCACGAAGCTGATTCACGGCGGCCTGCGCTACCTCGAGTACAACGAGTTCGGGCTCGTGCGCAAGGCGCTGCAGGAGCGCGAGACGCTGCTGCGCGCGGCGCCGCACATCATGTGGCCGCTGCGCTTCGTGATGCCGCACATGCCGAACCTGCGTCCGGCCTGGCTGATCCGCATCGGCCTGTTCCTTTACGATCACCTCGCGAAACGCGAACTGCTGCCCGGCTCGCGCGGCATCGACATGCGCCGCCATGCGGCCGGCGCGCCGCTGATCGATTCGATCAAGCGCGGCTTCGTCTATTCGGACGGCTGGGTCGACGACGCGCGCCTCGTCGTGCTGAACGCGATGGATGCGAAGGAGCGCGGCGCCCAGATCCTGACGCGCACGAAGCTGGTGTCCGCCGAACGCCGCGGCGACGAATGGGAAGCGCGACTGCAGCACGCCGACGGCTCGATCCGCGTCGTGCATGCCCGCGCGATCGCGAACGCGGCCGGCCCGTGGGTCGGCGACGTGCTGAAAGGCGCGCTCGGCCGCGGCGCGCACCACAGCGTGCGGCTCGTGAAGGGCAGCCACATCATCACGCGCCGCCTGTTCGATCATGACCACGCGTACATCTTCCAGAACCCGGACAAGCGGATCATCTTCGCGATTCCGTACGAGCACGATTTCACGCTGATCGGCACGACCGACGTCGAATACACGAACGATCCCGCGAAGGTCGCGATCGATCGCGACGAGACGCAGTACCTGTGCGATTCGATCAACCGCTACTTCAAGCGCAAGATCTCGCCGGCCGACGTGCACTGGACCTACTCGGGCGTGCGCCCGCTGCTGGAAGACGAAAACGCCGCGAACGCATCGGCCGTCACGCGCGACTACCGCCTCGAGCTGGACGACGGCGCGGGCGCCCCGCTGCTGTCGGTGTTCGGCGGCAAGATCACGACGTTCCGCAAGCTCGCGGAAGAAGCCGGCGACATGCTGTGCCGCGTACTCGGCCGCGACGCGAAGACCTGGACGGCCGGCGTCGCGCTGCCGGGCGGCGACATCGCGAACGCGAAGTTCGACGCATTCGCCGATACGTTCGCCAAACGCCATGCGTGGCTGCCCGCCGCGCTCGCCCGCCGCTATGCCCGTGCATACGGCACGCGCGCGGAACGCGTGATCGACGGCGCGAAGTCGCTCGCCGATCTCGGCACCGAAATCGCACCGGGCATCTACGACGCCGAACTGCGCTACCTGCGCGACGCCGAATGGGCGACCTGCGCGCAGGACGTGCTGTGGCGCCGCTCGAAGCTCGGCCTGCACGTCGCGCCCGGCACGCTCGACGCGGTGACCGCCGCGGTCGACGCGTGGTTCGCCGCCGCGCACGCGCCGCACGCCTGACCGGAATGCAGTTGCAGTTGCTTGACCGACGTTGACTCACCGACGCGCCGCCCCACATGCGGCGCGCATCACAACTAAGCCAAATCCACGGATGGAGATGAGAGACATGCAGGATCAGTACATCCTCGCGCTTGACCAGGGCACCACGAGTTCCCGCGCGATGCTGTTCGATCGCCAGGGCAATATCGTTTCGATCGCCCAGAAGGAATTCGAGCAGATCTACCCGCAACCCGGCTGGGTCGAGCACGATCCGCAGGAAATCTGGTCGACGCAAGCCGGCGTCGCCGCCGAAGCCGTCACGCGCACGGGCCTGAACGGCACGTCGATCGCCGCGATCGGCATCACCAACCAGCGCGAAACCACGATCGTCTGGGATCGCGAGACGGGCCAGCCCGTCTACAACGCGATCGTCTGGCAGGATCGCCGCACGGCCGACTTCTGCGATGCGCTGAAGGCCCAGGGCTTCGAGGCGAAGGTGCGCGCGAAGACCGGCCTGCCGATCGATTCGTACTTCTCCGGGACCAAGATCCGCTGGATTCTCGACAACGTGCCGGGCGCACGCGAGAAGGCCAAGCAGGGCAAGCTCGCGTTCGGCACCGTCGACAGCTGGCTCGTGTGGAACTTCACGAAGCACGAACTGCACGTGACCGACGTGACGAACGCGTCGCGCACGATGCTGTTCAACATCCACACGCGCGAGTGGGACAACGAACTGCTCGACATGCTCGACATCCCGCGCAGCATGCTGCCGGAAGTGAAGGCATCGTCGGAAATCTACGGCCACACGAAGACCACCGTGTTCGCATCGAAGATCCCGCTCGCGGGCATCGCAGGCGACCAGCACGCGGCGCTGTTCGGCCAGATGTGCACGACGTCGGGCATGGTGAAGAACACCTACGGCACCGGCTGCTTCCTGATGATGAACACCGGCGACAAGCCGATCGAGTCGAAGAACAACCTCGTCACGACCATCGCCTGGCAGATCGGCGACGACGTGCAGTACGCGCTGGAAGGCAGCATCTTCATCGCGGGCGCGGTGGTGCAGTGGCTGCGCGACGGCGTCGGCATCATCAAGTCGGCCGCTGAAATCGAAGCGCTCGCCGCGAGCGTGCCGCACACCGACGGCGTCTACCTGGTGCCCGCGTTCGCCGGCCTCGGCGCACCGCACTGGAACGCGCGGGCGCGCGGCTCGGTGTTCGGCGTCACGCGCGGCACGACCTCCGCGCACCTCGCACGTGCGGCGCTCGATTCGATCGCGTACCAGTCGCTCGACGTGCTAGCCGCGATGGAAGCCGATTCGGGCATCAGCATCGGCGAGCTGCGCGTGGACGGCGGCGCGAGCGCGAACGACCTGCTGATGCAGTTCCAGGCGGACCTGCTCGGCGTCGACGCGGTGCGTCCGCAGATCACCGAGACGACCGCGCTCGGCGCGGCCTACCTCGCGGGCCTCGCGATCGGCTACTGGAAGAACCTCGACGAAGTGCGCGACCAGTGGCAGCTCGATCGCCGCTTCTCGCCGTCGATGCCGAAGGAGCACGTCGAACGCTGCATGTCGGGCTGGCAGCGTGCGGTGCGTGCCGCGAAGGCATGGGCCGACGACGCGCAGTAACCGTCAGGCATCCGGACGAAATACAACAACACCGGCGGACCGCGCACTGCGCGAGTCCGCCGTGATTCAAGAGAGACAAACATGTCACCTTATATTGCGGAATTCATCGGCACAGCGATCCTCGTGCTGCTCGGCAACGGCGCGGTCGCCAACGTGCTGCTTGCAAAGACCAAGGGCAAAGGCGCGGACCTGATCGTGATCGTGATGGGCTGGGCGATGGCCGTGTTCGTCGCCGTCTACGTGACCGCGTCGTTCAGCGGCGCGCACCTGAACCCGATCGTTACCATCAGTCTCGCGCTCGCGGGCAAGTTCGCGTGGTCGAAAGTCGGCGGCTACGTCCTCGCGCAGATGCTCGGCGGGATGGCCGGCGCGCTGCTCGTGTGGCTCGCCTATCGCCAGCACTTCGCGAAGGAAGCCGATGCGGACCTGAAGCTCGCGGTGTTCTGCACGGCGCCCGCGATCCGCAGCGTCACGCACAACGTGCTGACCGAAGCGATCTGCACGTTCGTGCTGATCCTCGGCGTGCTGTACCTCGCGTCGCCGCAAGTCGGCCTCGGCGCGCTCGACGCACTGCCCGTCGGCCTGCTCGTGCTCGGCATCGGCATCTCGCTCGGCGGCCCGACCGGCTATGCGATGAGCCCCGCGCGCGACCTGTCGCCGCGCATCATGCACGCGCTGCTGCCGATCCCCGGCAAGCGCGACAGCGACTGGCGCTATGCATGGGTGCCCGTCGTCGGTCCGCTGCTCGGCGGCGCCGCGGCGGCCGGCCTGTACCTGCACCTGCATACGACGATCTGATCGTGGCTTGACCGAAACGCGCGGCGGTCCTCGCCGCGCGTTTTGCTTTCCTTCCTTCGTTCGCCTTCCCTCGCGCTTCGTTTCCGCTACCGGCCTCACTCGGCCGATACCAGCGACTTCAGCTTCACCCCCGTATCCGCGACAGCCAACGGGCTCACGTCGCTCCCGCGCTCGACCAGCATTCTCGCCACCCGCATGTCCTTGACGAACCCCGACGCGCGGCCGAAACCGCTTGCGGCGACGAGCCGCGCTCCGGCATCGAAATGGAAATGGATTTCCGCGTCGTCGCCGAGCACGCGCGCGACCGATCGCTCGCCAAGCGCCGGCTCTCCAGCCACCTGCAACTGCGCGTCGTATTGATCCGACCAGAACCACGGTGTCTCGCGATACGGCTCGTCGGCGCCGAGCATGTTGCGCGCGGCGACGCGTGCCTGGGTCTCGGCGCCGTGCCAGGTTTCCTGCCGGACCGGCCGGCCCGACAACGCACTCGGGAACACCGCCACGTCGCCCGCTGCGTAGATGCCGCGCGCCGACGTCTCGAGCCGCTCGTTCACGACGATGCCGCGCTCGACGGCGAGGCCCGCCTCACGCGCCAGCTCGTCGGCCGGCTCGATGCCGATGCCGGCGACGACCGTGTCGGCGATCAGCGTGTCGCCGTCGTCGAGCACGACGGCCAGCGCGCCGCCCGCCGTCCGCTCGATCGCAACCGGCTTCCGCTTCACGCGAATGGCCACGCCCTGCCGTTCGTGAAGCGCGTGCACGCGCGCCGCGATCGCCTCCGGCACCGCACGCCCGAGCAGGCGCGGCGCCGCATCGAGCACCGTCACGCGGCACCCGCGCAGTCGCGCCGACGCCGCGACTTCGAGGCCGATGAAACCGCCGCCGATCAGCACGACCCGTGCATCGGGCACGAGCCGCGTGCCGAGCGCCGCCGCGTCGTCGAGCGTGCGCAATGCAAACACCCCGTCTAACGTCGCACCTGGAATCGTCAAGCGACGCGCGCGGCCGCCGGTCGCGAGCAGCAGCGCGTCGTAGCCGGACACGCGGCCATCCGACAGGCGCACTTCGCGTGCGTCCGGATCGATACGCTCGACCGTCGCGACGACCGGCTCGATGTGATCGGCCGCCCACGCTTCCGGATCGCGCAACCGGCACTGCGCCGCGCTGCGTTCGCCGGTCAGCACGCCCTTCGACAACGGCGGCCGCTCGTACGGCAGGTGCGCCTCCGCGCCGATCAGCACGATCCGCCCGCCCCAGCCGGATTCGCGCAGCACCTGCGCCGCGCGGCCGCCCGCGTGGCCCGCGCCGACGATCGCCATCACCCGGTCGCTCGTCATCGCGTTACACCTCGATCAGGATGCGGCCGTTGTCGATCTTCGCGCGGTACGTGCGCAGCTTCTCGCAGGCGGGCGCGGACAGCGGCCGGCCGTCGCGCACGTCGAAGCGCCCGTTGTGCTTCGGGCATTCGATCACGTGGTCGATCACGAGCCCGTCCGCGAGATGTACTTGCTCGTGCGTGCACAGGCCGTCGCTTGCATAGACTTCGCCGTCGATGCGGTAGATCGCGTACGTGTGGCCGGCATGGTCGAAGCGCGCGACGTCTTCGTCGTCGATGTCGTCGAGCGCGCCGGTGTCGATCCATTGCGTCATGTTGCATGTCTCCTGGGTTGGAAGGTTCGATGTCGGTCACGCGCGCGCGGCATCCGGCACGGGCCGCACGACGTAATCGGTCGGGTCGCGCGTCTGCCTGACCAGCGCCGGCACGATCTCCGCATACGCGTCCAGCGTGCTGCGGTACGGCGGCGGCATGTCGGCCTTCACCGCCTCGTGCAGCTTCGGCAGCGCGTGGAACGGCACCATCGGGAACATGTGGTGCTCGACGTGGTAGTTCATGTTCCAGTACAGGAAGCGGAACACCGGATTCATCATCACGGTCCGGCAGTTGCGCCGGTGATCGAGCACGTTCTCGGGCATGCCCGCGTGCTGCGTGAGGCCGAAATACAGGTACAGCCACGCGCCGTAGAGGCTCGGCAGCCCGATGTAGAGCAGCGGCAGGATCGTGTGCCAGTAGAGCGAAGCACCGGTCACGAGTGCGTACACCGCGAGATGGAGGCGAGACTCGCGCACCACCTTCGGCCGTTCCGATTCGGGCACGTAGGTGCGCTCCTCGTCGTCGAGCCGTCCGGTGAAGGCCGTCACAATCATCTTGCGCAGCTCGCCGGCCACGTGCTTCAGCGCGACGATGTTCAGCGCGAGCGAGGCCCAGTCGGTCGGCTTCGGCGCGGCGATTTCCGGATCGCGCCCGACGACCAGCGTATCGGTGTGATGACGTGCATGGCTCCAGCGCCACGCCGTCGCGCGGCGGAACACCTGGAACGACGCGACCTGGTACAGCACGTCGTTCATCCAGCGCGTGCGGAACGCGGTGCCGTGCCCGCATTCGTGCCAGCGCGAGTCGGCCGGGCTGCAGTAGAGCGTGCCGTACACGAAGAACGCGGGAATCGCCCACGCCGAATGTGCGCGCCACGCCAGCCATGCGAGCCCCCCGCTGATCGCGATCGCCGCGTACCAGATCAGCGTGTCGCGGATCGCGCGCGCGTTGCCGCGCTGCATCAGCTGCTTCATCAGCGGCCGCGGCACCGGGCATCGATACCACTCCGCGTTGGCGAGCCCGGCCGCCTGCGCGCGCTCGCCGGCGCCGCCGATCATCCGGTAGGCCTGACGGCGCGCCACCGTGCGGTCGTGCGCCTGGTCGTCGATATGAGCCACGTGCGTCTCCTGGATTCCTTGTTCGTAGGAAGCGCGGCAAGCGCTTCGGCATGGAATCAAAATTAGGCCCGCGGCCTCCCTCGCTCAATCGAAACGTTGACGAAATTTCGCCATCGCTTTAGCGTTCCCCGCATTGCCACGTCTCGATGGCGACCCCACGATGGAGACATCCATGGCAGGCGAATCCGGGCCGCGCTGGCGCAAGCGCACCGCACGCTTCGACGAGATCGCGGCGCTTGCCGGCGTCAGCACGACCACCGTCGACCGCGTGCTGAACGAGCGCGGCAGCGTCTCGGCGCAGGCGCGCGAACGCGTGGTGGCGGCCGCGCGGCAGCTTGGCGTGCCGCGTCAGTTGCCCGACACGCGGCACGGGCTGCTCCACGTCGACGTGCTGCTGCCGGACACCGACGCGGCTTTCTTCAAGCGGCTGCAGCTGGCGCTGCAGCGCTCGCTGCAGATGCTCGACCGGCGCGTGGTCGTGCACCGGACGATCCTGCCCGCCGCCGACGACGAGCGGGCCGCCGCGCTGATCGAACGGCCCGCCTACCGGCGCGCGGCGCTGATCGTCACGGCGCGCGACACGAGCCGCGTGCGCGACGCGCTGGCCGGCGCGATCGCGCGCGGCGAGACCGTCGTCACGATGGTCACCGACATCGGCGGCATCGACCGCGCGCACTTCGCCGGCATCGACAACTACCGGGCCGGGCGCACGGCCGGCTATTACATCGGCCGCCTGGCGGCACACCCCGGCCGCGTGCTGCTGCTCGGCGGGCGCATGGGCTACCGCGCGCACGCCGACCGGATGGCCGGCTGCCGCGACCAGCTCGCCGAAGCGTTCGCCGCCGTCCGCTGCGACGCCGAGCCGGTCGAGACGCTCGACCAGGACGACCGCTGCTACCGCGCGGTGACGAAGACGCTGCATGCGCACGACGACGTGGTCGCGATCTACAACAGCGGCGCCGGCTCGGCCGGCATCGAAGCGGCGCTGCGCAAGGCCGGCGCGGCCGGCCGCGTCGTGTGGATCGGCCATGAGATGATCGACCTGCACCGCACCTTCATCGAATCCGGCGCGATGGATCTCGCGATCGACCAGGATCCGGACGGCCAGGTGATTTCCGCACTGCAGCACGTGCTGCATGCGTGCGGGATCGTCGAACAGCCGCCACCGGCCGATCCGGTCGAATTCCGCGTGTTCTGTCCGGCAAACGTGCGGACGAGCGCGTACCTGCCGGCCTGAATTCGAACGCCCGGCCCACCGTCTGTCGCGCCACATGCGCGTTGCGAAAATATCGACTGCCGCGTTGGCGATTTTTCGCCAACGTTTGTCATGCAGCCCGCGCCGCGCCTCCGTACATTGGGCAGCCCATCCCATGACAATGGCGGACAGGAGACGATGGCTGAACCGATCCTCATCGGCGTGAACCTCGACGGCGTGCTCGAACACGACGACCTGCCGTTGCCCGCGCCCGCCGAACGCTTCCGGATGGTCGCCGGCGCCGGTGTGTTCGACTACGTCGAAAAGAATCCGGCGCGCGGCGAGGACCTGTCGCCGTATTTCGCGCTGGTCGAACGCCATGCGCTGCCGATTCGCGTGATCGGTGGCATCTGGTGCGCGGGCCGTGACGAAGCGCACGTCGCCGAGATCGTCGACGCGGGCGCGCGCTTCGGCAGCACGGTGCTCAACTGTCAGCTGCATGCGCGTCACGCGAGCGGCCATCCGCTGTCCGATCGCGAGGTCGCCGATTTCTACCTGCGGACCTACGAGCGCGGCGAGCCGGCCGGCTGCCTGCCGAGCCTCGAAGTGCACGTCGACATGTGGAGCGAGGATTTCACGCGCATCGCACGCGTCGCACGGCTTGTCGAGCAGGCCGGCGTGCCGTTCCGGATCACGCTCGATCATTCGCACCTGCTGTTCAAGATCGGCAACCACACCGAACTCGATGCATCGGGCATCCGCGACGCGGCCGACGGCGGCCGGCGGTTGCTCGACCCTGCATCGCCCGACGCCCTCTACGCCGACTGGATCGCGTGCGGCTGGGTCCGGCATGCGCATGCCCGCAGCGTGATGCCGAATAATCCGGACAACGCGTGGATGCGCCGCGCCGACGGCAGGCCCGGGCGCGGCATCCAGTATCCGTTCGTCGCGCCGGCACCGGGCACCTATCACGGCGCATGGCGCGCTGAGGCACTCGACACGTGGAAGGCCGCGCTTCGGCAGTTGCTGCACGCGCAGGCCCACGCACAGCCGGCGCGCGTCGAGCAGATCAGTTGCGAATTCATCCCGTTTCCCGACTACGGCGGCGGCGCGCGCTATTCGATCTTCGACAACAACGTCGCATGCGCGCACTGGCTGCGCGACACGTGGCGTGCCCTCGCCGCGCCGCCGGCAGCCGACGTCGCACACACCGGCACCTGATTCGCCCCCCGCCCCCACTCGAGACCCAAGGACAGAACGATGACGCAAGCCTTCCATTTTTCGCTGAACCGGATGAGCGCCCCGCGCTTGCCGTTCGACCGTTACGTCGCGCTGTGCCAGCGCCTCGGCGTCGACACGATCGAGATCCGCAACGATCTCGACGGCGTCGAGATCGCCGACGGCACGCCGGCCGCCACCGTGCGCGCAACGGCCGAAGCCGGCGGCGTGACGATCCTGACGATCAACGCGCTGCAGCGCTTCGAGCAATGGAACGCCGAGCGCGCGGACGAGGCGACCGTGCTGGCCGACTACGCGGCGCAATGCGGCGCGCGTGCGCTGGTGCTGTGCCCGACCAACAGCCGCGGCGACACGCGCAGCGCGGACGTGCGCCACGCGGATCTCGTGAAGGCGCTGAAGGCGCTCAAGCCGATCCTCGACGCGCGCGGCCTGCTCGGCTTCATCGAGCCGCTCGGCTTCGAGGAATGCGCGCTGCGCCGCAAGTCGGATGCGGTGAAAGGCATCTACGACGCGGCGGGCGAACAGGTGTTCCGGCTCGTGCACGACACGTTCCACCATCACCTGTCGGGCGAGGACATCTTCTTCCCGACCCTGACGGGCCTCGTGCACGTCTCTGGCGTCGAGGAGGACGACCTGCCGGTCGACCGGATGCGCGACGGCCATCGCGTGCTGGTCGGCGGCGCCGACCGGCTCGGCAATATCCGGCAACTGCGCCAACTGCTCGCGCGCGGCTACCGTGGCGCATTCTCGTTCGAGCCGTTCGCGCACGAAATCGCCGAGGCCGACGACATCGAGGACCGACTGCGAGCGAGCATCGACTACGTGCGCGGCGAACTGGCGAATCAATGAGCGCCGCCACGGTGCACGGCCAACTGCAGCCGCGCACCGGCGCATATTCACGAAATCAACAGGAGAACGGAATGATCGAATTCGCGTTGTTCGGCGCGGGACGGATCGGCAAGATCCATGCGGCGAATCTCGCGCGCCATCCGGGCGCGAAGCTGAAGTACGTCATCGACCGGCATGCGCCGTCGGCCGAAGCGCTGGCCCACGCGCACGGCGCGCAGGTGGCCGACATCGAGCGCGCACTCGGCGATCCGGCTGTCCGGGCGGTCGTGATCGCGTCGAGCACCGACACGCATGCGGACCTGATCGTCGCGGCCGCGAATGCGGGCAAGGCCCAATTCTGCGAGAAGCCCGTCGACCTGAGCGTCGAGCGCTCGCGTACGTGCGCGGACGCCGTCCGGCGCAGCGGCGTGACCTGCATGATCGGCTTCCAGCGCCGCTTCGACCCGACGTTCGCCGCGCTGAAGGCGCGCGTCGAGCGCGGCGAGATCGGCGCGCCGGAAATGCTGGTCGTCACGAGCCGCGACCCGGGCGCACCGCCCGTCGACTACATCCGCAGTTCGGGCGGCATCTTCAAGGACATGCTGATCCACGACTTCGACGTGTTCCGCTGGATTCTCGGCGACGAAGCGCAGACGCTGCACGCGACCGGCAGTTGCCTGACCGATCCGGCCGTGCACGACGCGGGCGACATCGATTCGACGGCCGTGACGATCCGCACGCGACGCGGGCTGCTGTGCCAGATCAACACGTCGCGGCGTGCCGCGTACGGTTACGACCAGCGTTTCGAGCTGCTCGGCAGCACCGGAATGCTGCAGGCCGGCAACGTGCGGCCGACCGAGGTGAGCGCGTGGCTCGCGGCCGGCATCGCGACGGATGTGCCGGAGCCGTTCTTCCTCGAACGCTACCGGCACGCGTATGCGGCCGAGATCGCGCACTTCGTCGATGCGCTGCGCGACGGCACGCCGGTCCGCACGACGATCGACGACGGGCTCGCCGCGCTCGAACTGGCCGAGGCCGCGATGACTTCGTGGAAAACGGGGCGCGTAATCGAGCTGTGACGTCACGGGCGACAAGCGGTGACAGGCGGCGGCGAACCGCGCAAGCGGGCCGCCGCCGGACGATCGGCACCCCACCCGGACGAGACGCAGCCAGCGCGCGGCCGCGTCGGGAAAATTTGCCGAAGCGTCGCGCGGCGTGTGCGTGAATGCACGTATGATGGCGAATTGATCTGTGTCGCCGACATCCCGCTTTTTCACCACCATGCTCGATCACCTCATCTGCGACTGCGACGGCGTGCTCGTCGACAGCGAAATCATTGCCGACCGCGTCCTGCTCGACACGCTGTCCGCCACGTTCCCGAATCTCGATTTCGAAGCCGCCGCCAAGTCGGCGTTCGGCCAGCAGACGTCGCGCTTCCTGGCGGGAATCGAATCCCGCTTCGGGATCGAGATGCCGGCCAACTTCATCGATACCATCGAGCACAACATCGAGCGCGCGCTGGCGCAATCGCTCGCGCCGATCTCCGGCGTGCGCGACGCGCTGCTGAAGGTGAGCCTGCCGGCGGCCGTCGTGTCGAACAGCCGGCTCGCCCGCGTGCGCAGCTCGCTGAAGCGCGCGGCGCTCACCGAGATCTTCGGCGATCGCGTGTTCAGCTCCGAGCAGGTGGCGCGGCCGAAGCCCTACCCCGATGTCTACCTGCATGCAGCGCACACGCTCGGCGTCGCGCCGGAGCGCTGCATCGTCGTCGAGGACAGCGTGTCGGGGCTGAATGCCGCGCGGGCGGCAGGCATGAAGACGATCGCATTCGTCGGCGCGAGCCACATCCCCGACAACTACGCGGACGCGCTGCGCGCGATGGGCATCACGCGAATCATGCGCAAGATGGACGAACTGCCGGCGCTCGTCGAAGCCGGCATGCGCGGCGAATTCGGAGACGTACAGTCCTGATGGTCGTGCCGGCCCGATCAGGCTGATCGAGCCGATCCGGCGTGCGCCGGTTCACGCACGCCGTGCAACGGGCGCGCGAACGCACCCGCCTTCCCCTTCACAGCACTCAGGCCGGTTCGCAGCAGCGCTCGCGCGCGGCGGCCAGCGCCTCGCGAAACTCGACGAGTTCCGCGATCGTCAGCATCGGCAACCCGTGCTGTTGCGCGAAACGTTCGACATCGTCGCCGCGCGTCATCGTGCCATCCGGATTCATCAGCTCGCACAGCACGCCGGCCGGCTTCAGGCCCGCGAGGATCGACAGGTCGACCGTGCCTTCGGTGTGACCGCGACGCGCCAGCACGCCGCCCGGTTGCGCACGCAACGGAAACACGTGGCCCGGGCGCACGATGTCGTGCGGCTTCGCGCCTTCTGCGATCGCCGCGCGAATCGTCGTCACGCGATCGGCCGCCGATACGCCCGTATGCACGCCTTCGCGCGCCTCGATCGACACGGTGAACGCGGTGCCGTTGCGGCTCTCGTTGGTCTGCACCATCGGCGGCAGCTCGAGCGCACGCACGGTGTCGTCGGTCAGACACAGGCACACGATGCCGCTGCATTCGCGGATCAGCAGCGCCATCGTCTCGGGCGTGATGCGCTCGGCGGCAACGATCAGGTCGGCTTCGTTCTCGCGGTCGTGGTCGTCCTGCAGCACCACGGCACGGCCGGCGCGCATCGCTTCGAGCGCGGCGGCGATGCGCGGCGGCACCGGTTCGGAATCCAGCAACGGGAGATCGGCAAAGGCGTCGGCGGGGGCCGACGAAACGGACATCAAGGACATGTGAAACGCTCCTCGCAAATACGATTTGGGCGAAAAACGTTTCAGGGCATTGCAAACAGACAGAACGACAACCCGCTTCGCACACATGGCGAAGCGGCCCTGACGGACATGACTATCTGCACATCTTCTCTCATCCGGACTATGACCGTCGGCTCTGGCATTCGACCAGATCTGCTGACCCCGCGCGGATGCGCGGGCGCTCGCGGGCTCGCCGGCTTACGCCAGCCTACCGCCGGTGGGGAATTGCACCCCGCCCTGAAGACGCACTGATTTGCCGGATGGGCCAACCCCATCGACGGCGGGCCAAGCATACAACAGCTGCGCGCTCGGCGCAGCGGACACTCCCTAAAACCTTACTGACGACTCCGTCTAACGGCATCGTCCAAACGGCCGACGGCCGACCCGCGTTCTCGTCCGAACGGCGAGCACGCGAGCCGCTTCCGTGCGGCCTGCGTTGCGCGGTCAGCCGGCCGCGTGCGCGGCATGTGCCGCGTGCGCCGCATCGGGCACGAGCCAGCGCGGCGGCACCTCGGGGCTCACCGTCACGCGAAATGCACGCGCTTCGCTGTCGCCCGGGTTGCGCAGGCTGTACGGCTGGTCGGCATCGAACACGATCGCGTCGCCGGTCGCGAGCAACTGGCGGCGGTCGTGCACGCTGACTTCGAGCGTGCCCTCGCTGACGACGAGGTTGACCGTCGTGCCGGGCGCGCGGCGGGCGCCGGGCTCCGTATGCAGCGGCGCGATCCGCAGCTCGTGGAACTCGGCCGCGGCCGGCTCGCCTTCCGGGTACAGCGCGCGTGCCGAGAAGCGGCCGTTCGAGCTGACGACCCGCGACGCACGCTCGGCCGCCAGATGCTCGAAGCCGTTCACGGCATGGCGGCGCAGGAAGGCGGCGACCGATACCTTCAGCGCCGCGGCGATCTTGCAGAGCACCTTGATCGACGGCACGCTGCGCGCCGACTCGATCTGCGCGAGCATCGCGCGCGACACGCCGGACAGCCGCGCGAGCGCATCGAGCGACAATTGCCGCTCGGCACGCAACCGCGCGAGGTTCACGCCAACGACCTGTTCGAGCACGTCGAGCGACGCGGACGCCCGCGCATCGGCGGCGTTGCCGGATTCGAAGGAAGACACGTCGCGCACGAGCGCCAGGGATGAAGACATAGCATTGCCTCCGGGCCGCGGTGCAGCCCTGCGAATGGGGTAAGCCGGGATCGGAATCGGATTGCGCCAGCAACGGCGCGTATCGAGACGCTATCACCCGGTCTTGCACCGGCAAACGAAGTTATCTTCACACCGTTATCAGCATCGCGGAGGAATGCGTTCCTCGCGAACCTTTTCCTGCCGCTATCGCGTCATGCGGGCGCCGCGCGTTGCACCGCTCATTGCGCCGCCGGTGCCGTGCCGCGCGACGGCCCGCGCGCGCCGAGCCGCATCGCGAACCACGTGACGACGAGCGCCGCGAACGTCACCGCGACGGCCACCCAGGGCAGCGCATCGAGCGCCAGGCCGTGCTCCAGCGCAAGGCCGCCGAGCCACGCGCCGAGCGCATTGCCGACGTTGAACGCGCCGATGTTCAGCGTCGATGCGAGATGCGGCGCGCTTGCGGCCTTCTCGACCACGTGCGCCTGGAGCGGCGGCACCGTCGCGAATGCGGCGATCCCCCATACGAACACGGTGACGGCCGCCGCGACCGGATGGTGGCTCGTCCTGGCGAACACGACCATCACGGCCATCAGTGCGACGAGGATCGCGATCAACGACGGCATCAACGCGCGGTCGGCGAGCTTGCCGCCGAGCGTGTTGCCGATCGTCAGCCCCGCGCCGAACAGCACGAGGATCAGCGCGACCGCGCGCGGCGAATAGCCCGACACGGACTGGAGAATCGGCGCGATGTACGTGAACACGACGAACACGCCGCCGAAGCCGAGCACGGTCATCAGCAGCGCCAGCCACACCTGCGGCTCCTTCAGCACGCGCACTTCTTGGCCGAGGCCGACCGGCCCGCTGTCGTGGCGGTTCGGCACCAGCGCGGCGACGCCGCCGAGCGACAGCACGCCGAGCGCGGCGACGATCCAGAACGACGCGCGCCAGCCGAGCAGCTGGCCGACGAAGGTGCCGAACGGCACGCCGAGCACGTTCGACAGCGTGAGCCCCGTGAACATCAGCGCGATCGCGCTCGCACGCTTGTCGGCGGGCACGAGCGACGCGGCGACCACCGCGCCGATCCCGAAGAACGACCCGTGCGCGAACGACGTGACGACCCGCGCGACCATCAGCATCGCGTAGCCGGACGCGGTCGCGCACAGCACGTTGCCGACGATGAAGATCGCCATCAGCCACTGCAGCGCGGCCTTGCGCGGCATGCGGCTCGTCAGCACCGCGAGCAGCGGCGCGCCGGCCGCGACACCGAGCGCGTAGCCCGTGACCAGCAGGCCGGCCGACGGCAGCGACACGGCCAGATCGCGTGCGACCTCGGGCAGCAGGCCCATGATGATGAACTCGGTGGTACCGATGGCGAAGGCGCTGATCGCAAGCGCCAGTAACGGAATGGGCATGTCGTTCTCCGGAAGGCGGCGGGCGCGGCGCCCGGTCGGTGCCGCACCGCACAAAAGGCAGGATGTGCGCATTGTCCCGAAGATGCCGATATTTGATAATTGGCGTGGCATTTGAACCATTTTCAAATATTTCTGGAAAATCGCATGGATCGACTGGGCGATATCCGGCTGTTCGTCGAGGCGGCCGAACTGGGCAGCCTGTCCGCCGCCGGGCGCAAGCTGAACCTCACGCCGGCCGCCGCGAGCGCGCGGCTGGCGAAGCTCGAGGCGGCGGTCGCCACCCGGCTGTTCGACCGTTCGACCCGGCAGTTGCGGCTCACCGACGAGGGCCGCCTGTACCTGAACGGCTGCCGGCAGGCATTGCAGGCGCTCGACGACGCGAACGCGCTGTTGCAGGCCGGCCGCAACGTCGTCGGCGGCCGGGTGCGGCTGTCGGCGACGTCCGATTTCGGCCGCCGACGACTGCTCGACTGGCTCGACGAATTCACCGCGCGCTACCCGGACGTGACGTTCTCGCTGACGGCGTCCGACTCGACGGTGAACCTGTGGCAGGACGAGATCGACCTCGCGATCCGCTTCGCGGCGCCGCCCGACGGCGCGCTGATCGCCCGCCGGCTCGCCGCGGACCGGCGCGTGCCGTGCGCGTCGCCGTCGTTCATCGAACGTCACGGCGTGCCGAGTGACCCGCACGATCTGGCCCGCTTTCCGTGCAACGTGATCACGGTGGCGTCCGGACCGATGAACACCTGGCGCTTCACGCGCGGCGACGACACCCAGACCTGCACGGTGCCGCTCGCCACCGCGTTCGAGACCAACGACGGCGGCCTCGCCCGCGAGTGGGCGCTGCGCGGCCGCGGCATCGTGCTGAACTCGATCTGGGATGTCGCCGACGACATCCGCGCCGGGCGACTCAAGGTCCTGCTGCCGGACTGGCGGCACCAGAGCGCGCCGCTGCACGCGATCTATCCGGGCAAGCGCTACATGGCGCCGCGCGTGCGCGTGCTGCTCGACTTTCTCGCCGAACGCTTCGCGCGCGAGGAAACCGCGCACGAAGACCTGCTGAACGCGTGCCGCTGACGGCCGGCGCGCCGACGCCAAGGGGTCGGAACGTGGCGGACGGCGTCGCGCGGCCGCAACCCGCCGCCCGTCCCGGCCAGCATGAAAAGCTATAATGAAAGGCTTTCCCGACGGCTTTTCATGCTGGCTGCGCGCCAACCGCGCGCAGCGCACGGCCGTCCCGATTCACCTGATAGACGACGCCCCCAGGTCAACCACTGCGAACGGCGAACCCCATGACCAAGAAAGTTTACGTTAAGACCTTCGGCTGCCAGATGAACGAGTACGACTCGGACAAGATGGTGGACGTGCTGAATGCGGCCGAAGGCCTCGAAAAGACCGATACGCCGGAAGACGCGGACATCATCCTGTTCAACACCTGCTCGGTGCGTGAAAAGGCGCAGGAGAAGGTGTTCTCCGATCTCGGCCGCGTACGCGAGCTGAAGGAAGCGAAGCCCGGCCTGCTGATCGGCGTCGGCGGCTGCGTCGCGAGCCAGGAAGGCGCATCGATCGTGTCGCGCGCGCCGTACGTCGACCTCGTGTTCGGCCCGCAAACCCTGCACCGCCTGCCGCAGATGATCGACGCGCGCCGCGAGAGCGGCCGTGCGCAGGTCGACATCTCGTTCCCCGAAATCGAGAAGTTCGACCACCTGCCGCCCGCGCGCGTCGAGGGGCCGAGCGCGTTCGTGTCGATCATGGAAGGCTGCTCGAAGTACTGCAGCTACTGCGTGGTGCCGTACACGCGCGGCGATGAAGTGTCGCGCCCGCTCGACGACGTGCTGACCGAAGTGGCCGGCCTCGCCGACCAGGGCGTGCGCGAAGTCACGCTGCTCGGCCAGAACGTGAACGCATATCGCGGCGCGCTGGCGGCCGGCTCGTCGGAAATCGCCGATTTCGCGACGCTGATCGAATACGTCGCCGACATCCCCGGCATCGAGCGGATCCGCTACACGACGTCGCACCCGAAGGAATTCACGCAGCGCCTGATCGACACCTACGCGAAGGTGCCGAAGCTCGTGAGCCACCTGCACCTGCCCGTCCAGCACGGCTCCGACCGCATCCTGATGGCGATGAAGCGCGGCTACACGGTGCTCGAATACAAGTCGGTGATCCGCAAGCTGCGCGCGATCCGCCCGGACCTGTCGCTGTCGACCGACATGATCGTCGGCTTCCCCGGCGAGACCGAGGACGATTTCGACAAGATGATGGCGCTCGTGCACGAGATGGGCTACGACACCAGCTTCTCGTTCATCTACAGCCCGCGCCCCGGCACGCCGGCCGCGAACCTGCATGACGACACGCCGCGCGACGTGAAGCTCAAACGCCTGCAACATCTGCAGGCGACCATCGAGGAAAACGTCGCGCGCATCAGCGAGTCGATGGTCGGGAAGGTCGAGCGGATCCTCGTCGAGGGCCCGTCGCGCAAGGACCCGAACGAACTCGCGGGCCGTACCGAGAACAACCGGGTCGTGAATTTCCCGGCGCCGCTCGCGTCGCACCCGCGCCTGATCGGCCAGATGATCGACGTGAAGATCAACCACGCCTACCCGCATTCGCTGCGCGGCGAGCTCGTGCTCGTCAGCGACGACGCGAGCGCGGCCACGCACTGACTGACGCTCAACAGGAGCCCGACGCCACTTTGAAGCCGACCCAAGCACTGGAATTCGTCGCGCCGCGCGACGACAACGCGCGCCTCGCCAACCTCTGCGGCCCGCTCGACGAGAACCTGCGGCAGATCGAACAGGCGCTCGACGTCACGCTGTCGCGACGCGGCCACCGGATCGCGATCCGCGGGCGCGGCGCCAAGCTCGCGCTCGCCGCACTCGAGAACTTCTACAACCGCGCGCGCGATGCGCTGTCGGTCGACGACATCCAGCTCGCGCTGGTCGAAGTGCGCCATACGTCCGGCAACGGCCGCCAGGACACGCTCGACGTGCGCTTTCGCGGCGACCCCGACCATCCGTTCGACGAGCCCGTCGTGCAGCTCGACGCCAGCGAGCCGGACGAGGAGCCCGCGCCGAAGCTCTACACGCGGCGCGCCGACCTGCGCGGCCGCACGCCGGCGCAGCGCGAGTACCTGAAGCAGATCCTGTCGCACGACGTGACGTTCGGCATCGGGCCGGCCGGCACCGGCAAGACCTACCTCGCGGTCGCGTGCGCGGTCGACGCGCTCGAGCGCGATCAGGTCAAGCGGATCGTGCTGACGCGCCCGGCCGTCGAGGCCGGCGAGCGGCTCGGCTTCCTGCCGGGCGATCTCGCGCAGAAGGTCGACCCGTACCTGCGTCCGCTGTACGACGCGCTGTACGACCTGCTCGGCTTCGACAAGACGGCGAAGATGTTCGAGCGCCAGATGATCGAGATCGCGCCGCTCGCGTACATGCGCGGCCGCACGCTGAACCACGCGTTCATCATCCTCGACGAGGCGCAGAACACGACGCCCGAGCAGATGAAGATGTTCCTCACGCGGATCGGCTTCGGCTCGAAGGCCGTCGTGACCGGCGATACGAGCCAGGTCGACCTGCCGCGCGGCCACAAGAGCGGCCTCGTCGAGGCGCAGCAGGTGCTCGGCGGCGTGCGCGGCATCGCGCTCACGCGCTTCACGAGCGCGGACGTCGTGCGCCATCCGCTCGTCGCGCGCATCGTCGAGGCGTACGACGAATTCCACGCGCAGCACCAGGACGGCTGACCGGCCGGCGGCACCCGTACGCCGCCCCGGCCCGACAGCCCGGCCCGGCCCGCCACACGGCGCGCCGGGCTTTTTTTCGCCTGTGCGAATTCGGGTGCGATCGGCCGTTTGGTGTATCCTCAACGCGTCCTAATCGCCGTACGCGTCATGAAATCCTCCCGTTCCCGCAAGTCCGGGCGCGCCCAGCCGGCCGCGCCCGCCTCCCCCCGCCTGTCGCTGTTCGATGCGAAGGGCAAGGCCCGGACCGTCAACGCGCAAGGGCTGCGAATCGACTTCCCGGATGGCCGCAGCCTGATGTTCGACCTGTCGGGCAGTTCGGGAGAAGCCGCCGTCGCGATCGTCGCGCAGCACAACGATCCGGCCATGCGCGCGAAGCTCGCGCTGCAGCCCGAGCACTACGACAGCGTGACGCTGCACGTGGGCGCCGAGCCCGCGCCGCGCGAAGACGACGCCGAGGACGCGCTGCGCGAGCCGGAGCTCGACCTGTCCGTGCAATACGGTGACGAAATCACGAGCGACGTGCGCAAGACGCTACCCAAGCGCAAGCTGATCGCCGAGTGGATCGAGCCCGCGCTGTTCGCCAGCGCGCAGCTCACGGTGCGCTTCGTCGGCGACGAAGAAGGCCGCACGCTGAACGCCGGCTACCGCCACAAGGACTACCCGACCAACGTGCTGACCTTCGCGTACGACGCGGCACCCGACGGCACCGTGATCGGCGACCTCGTGCTGTGCTGCCCGGTCGTCGAGAAGGAAGCGCACGATCAGGGCAAGCCGCTCACGGCCCATTACGCGCACCTGCTGGTGCACGGCGCGCTGCACGCGCAGGGCTACGACCACGAGACGAGCGACGAGGACGCAGCCGAAATGGAAGCGCTCGAAGTCGACATCCTCGCGAAGCTGGGCTTCCCGAACCCGTACCAGTAAGCCCTCCGCACGATGCGCAACGCCGCGACGCTCCCGCCCGCCTACCCGCCGTCGATCGGCGCCGGGCGCCTGCTGACGGAAGACGAGCTCGCGGCCTCGCTCGCGCACACGATGCGCGACTGGGACGGCCAGCAGGATCTCTGGCTGTTCGGCTATGGCTCGCTGATCTGGAACCCGGGGTTGCCGACCGTCGCCGCGGTGCGCGGCAAGGTGCATGGCTATCATCGCGGGCTCTACCTTTGGTCGCGCGTGAACCGCGGCACGCCCGAACGCCCGGGCCTCGTGCTCGCGCTCGATCGCGGCGGCTCCTGCTCGGGCATCGCGTTCCGGCTCGCCGGCCCGACCGCGCAACCGCACCTCGAAACGTTGTGGAAGCGCGAAATGCCGATGGGCTCGTACCGGCCCGCGTGGCTGCCGTGCTCGCTGGAAAGCGGCGAACGCGTGAACGCGCTCGCGTTCGTGATGCGCCGCGACGCGCCGACCTACACGGGCAAGCTGACCGATCCCGTCGTGAAGGAAGTGTTCAGCTGCGCGGCCGGCCGCTACGGCACGACGCTCGACTACGTGAGCCGCACGGTCGACGCGCTGCGCGCGAGCGGCATCCCCGATCGCGCACTTGAAGGCCTGCTCGCGCGATGCCGGTGACGCGGCCTGGCGCCCGGCTTGCCGCCACGCGCTGCCGCGCCGCGTGCGCATTCGAACGAGGGCACGCCCGATGATGAAACCGTCACGCTGGTCGCGTTGCAGGATTGCCGCGCTGCTCGTTGCCGCGAGCGTCGCGCTGTCCGGCTGCGGCATCCTGGGCTGCGGCGGCGCCGCGACCAACGGCGCGGCCGCCGGCGGCTGCTCGGCCGGCATGCGGTTCTGAACCGCGGCGCGGCGACAAAACCCGCGTGCGTCAGAATGCCGCCCCAGGCCGCCTCCGCCGGACGTTTTCCCGCGTCACGGCGCCCCACCCCTTCCGCACCCGTTTTTTGCCGCCGCTGCCCCACCGCGCCTTTCTGGGATAGGATGGAACCGAGGACGATGCCGCGCCCGGCGCGGGCGTCCGCGAGCGGGGCCCGCGCGAGCCGCCCACCCTGGCCGTGCGGCCGGTGTGACACGGTCGCGTCGTGCCCTTGGTGTATCCTTGCCTACTCCGTGACAGCGCGCTCCGGCATGACCCGGGCGCACCACCATGAACGATTCGTATCCCAGTCGTAAGCTAACCGACAAACCGCAAGAAAAGCGCTCGCTGCTCGAGCGCCTGACCGACTTCATCTCGCCCGAGCCCGAATCCCGCGGCGAGCTGCTGGAAATCCTCCAGGACGCCCACGAGCGCAACCTGATCGACGCCGATTCGCTGTCGATGATCGAAGGCGTGTTCCAGGTATCCGACCTGTGCGCACGCGACATCATGGTGCCGCGCGCCCAGATGGACGCGATCAACATCGCCGACAAGCCCGAAGATTTCATCCCGTTCGTCCTCGAGAAGGCGCACTCGCGCTACCCCGTGTACGAGGAGAACCGCGACAACGTCATCGGCGTGCTGCTCGCGAAGGATCTGCTGCGTTTCTATGCCGAAGAGGAATTCGACGTGCGCGGGATGCTGCGCCCGGCCGTGTTCATTCCCGAATCGAAGCGCCTGAACGTGCTGCTGCACGACTTCCGCGTGAACCGCAACCACCTCGCGATCGTCGTCGACGAATACGGCGGCGTCGCGGGCCTGATCACGATCGAGGACGTGCTCGAGCAGATCGTCGGCGACATCGAGGACGAATACGACTTCGACGAGGAAGCCGGCAACATCATCTCGGGGCCCGACGGCCGCTATCGCGTGCGCGCGCTCACCGAGATCGAGCAGTTCAACGAGACGTTCGGCACCGATTTCCCCGACGACGAAGTCGACACGATCGGCGGGCTGATCACGCATCATTTCGGCCGCGTCCCGCATCGCGGCGAAAAGCTGCAGCTCGGCAACCTCGTGTTCGAGATCCAGCGCGGCGATGCGCGCCAGGTCCACGTACTGCTGGTGCGCCGCAATCCGCTCGCCAGCCGTCGCGCCGAAACCTCGCACGAGGACTGACCGTCGCGCGCCAGCCGCGCGTTCCACAACCGCTCGCCCACTTCCGCTTCACATGGACGATCCGATCCTGTCCCGCCCGGCTGGCGGCCTGCTCGCGCCGACTCCCGGCCGCGCGCTGCCGCGCTGGCACTACCCGGCCGCGCTGCTCGCCGGCGCAGCCAATACGCTCAGCTTCGCACCGACGCCGCATGGCGGCTGGCTGCAACTCGTCGTATTCGTCTGGTTTTTCGCGCAGCTCACGCGCACCGCGAGCTGGCGCAGCGCCGCGCTCACCGGCGGCGCGTTCGGCTTCGGCAACTTCATCACCGGCGTCTGGTGGCTCTACATCAGCATGCACGTGTACGGCGAGATGGCCGCGCCGCTCGCGGGCGGCGCGCTCGTGCTGTTCTCGCTGTACCTGTCGCTGTACCCGGCGTTCTCCGCCGGGCTGTGGTCGTTCGGCGCGGGCCATGCGTGGCATCGCCGCACGCCCGACCCGCGGCCGTTCTCGCCGACCTGGCACGGCGCATTCGCGTTCGCGAGCGCGTGGGCGCTCGGCGAATGGCTGCGCGGCACCGTCCTCACCGGCTTCCCGTGGCTCGCCAGCGGCTATCCGCAGGTCGACGGCCCGTTCGCGGGCTTCGCGCCGGTCGCCGGCGTGTACGGGATCGCGTGGGTGCTCGCGCTGTTCGCCGCGCTCGTCGTGCAGGCGCTCGCCGCCGCCCGGCCGTCGCCGCTTGCCGAGCCCCGCGCCGGCGATGCGCGCGTGCGCATCGCCGCGCCGGCCGGCATCGCGCTCGCGCTGATCGCGGCCGGTCTCGGCCTGTCGCAGGTCACGTGGACCGTGCCGGCGAACAAGCCGCTCACCGTGCGGCTGCTGCAGGGCAACGTGAAGCAGGACATCAAGTTCGAGGAAGCGGGCATCGACGCGGCGATCAAGATGTACACGCAGATGATCATCGAGAAGCCGGCCGACCTGATCGTCACGCCCGAAACCGCGATCGCGGTGATGATCCAGGAGCTGCCCGAGCCGTTCGCCGTCGCGATCCGCAAGTTCAGCGACACGACGGGCTCGGCCGTGCTGTTCGGCGCGGTCGGCGCATCGGTGACCGAGGACGGCCACTACGTCGACTACACGAACAGCCTGTACGGTGTGACGCCGAATTCGCGCGACATCTATCACTACGACAAGCACCACCTCGTGCCCTTCGGCGAATTCATCCCGTGGGGCTTCCGGTGGTTCGTCGACCTGATGAAGATGCCGCTCGGCGACTTCGCGCGCGGCGCCCCCGTGCAGAAGCCGTTCCTCGTGCACAACCAGCCCGTGATGGCCGACATCTGCTACGAGGACTTGTTCGGCGAGGAAATCGCCGCGACGATCCGCGACAATCCGCAGCCGCCCGGCGTGCTCGTCAACGTGACGAACCTCGCGTGGTTCGGCGACACGATCGCGCTCGACCAGCACCTGCAGATCGCGCGGATGCGCTCGCTCGAGACGGGCCGGCCGATGCTGCGCGCGACCAACACGGGGATGACGGCCGCGATCGATGCGCGCGGCCGCGTGCTCGGACAGCTGAAGCCGTTCACGATCGGCTCGCTCGACGTGCGGATCGAAGGCACCAGCGGCTTCACGCCCTACGTGACGAGCGGCAACAACATCGTGCTCGCGGTGTCGCTCGTGCTGCTCGCGTTCGGTTTCACGTTCGGCCCCGGGCTGCGCCGGCGCAACGGCAAGAAGAACGGCGACGACCAGCCGGAATGACGCAACGGGCGGCCGCCGCGCAGTGCGTGGCGGCCGCCGTCGAATCCAACATGCTGCAACATGCGGCAGCGGCCCGCAGCCGCGAAACGGCCGGCCGCTCAAGCCTGCCGGGTCGACTCCTCCGATTGAACCGGCTGCGCGGCCAGACGCCGCAGGTCGCGGCTCACCTCCTCCATCACCGGCGCCCACGCGCCGAACACCGGTTGCCGGTACAACGTCGCGGTCGGGTACCACGGGCTGTCCTTGCGTTCGAGCAGCCACGGCCAGTGCGGATTCACGTCGAGCAGCACCCAGGTGCGCGCGCCGAGCGCACCCGCCAGGTGCGCGACCGACGTGCACACGGTGATCACCAGATCCAGCGCGCCGATGAACGCGGCCGTATCGTCGAAGCTCGTCAGTTCCGCCGTGACATCCTCGATCGCGAAGCCCGCCGCGCGCGCCGCCTCGACATCCGCGTTCGCGCCCGGCTGCAGCGAAAAAAACGCGACGTCGTCGATCCCGCGGAACGCGTCGGCATAGCGCTCGAGCCCGACCCGCCGGAACGGATTGCGCTGGTGCCCCGCGCTGCCCGTCCACACGAGCCCGACCTTCAGCCGGCGGTCGCCCGCGAGTCGCGCGCGCCACGCCTCGCGCGCATGCGGATCGGCCCGCAGGTAGGGCACCGACGACGCGAGTGTCGACGCTTCCATGCCGAGCATCAGCGGCAGGCCGATCAGCGGCACTTCGTAATCGAAGGCCGGCAGCAATTCGATGCCGCCGCCCGCGCTGAATGCGTCCGCATGCGCGCCGAGGCTGCGCTGCATCAGCGTGCCCACCAGCGGGAACGTATTCCAGATGAGCCGGCCGCCCTCGCGATGCACGCGCTCGGCGAGCGGCGCGACGAAGCGGCAGAACTGCAGTACGTCGCCGAGCCCCTGCTCGCCCCACACGAGCAGCGTCTTGCCGGCGAGCGGCTCGCCCTGCCAGCGCGGGCCCGGCAGCACCGGCCGGCGGCCGCGCAACTCGCCCGCGCCGTCCCAGCGCGCCTCGTGGCCGCGCCAGCCGGCCGCGACGTTGCCGCGCACGAGCTGGATGATCGCCAGGTTGAAGCGGAACGACGCGTCGTCGGGCGCCAGCTCGCACGCGAGCGCCGCGTAGCGCTCGGCGTCGTCCCAGCGCTGCGCCTCCTTCATCGCCAGCGCGACGTTGTTCATCGCGAGCGCGTTGTCGGGCGCGAGCTCGACGAGCCGCGCCGCGCACGCGAGCGCGGCGTCCAGGTCGTGCGTCGCGAGCCGCGCGACGACGAGATTGATCCACGCCTGCACGTCGCGTGGATCGAAGCGCACCGCCGCTTCGAGCAGCGCGATCTCCTCCGCGCGGCCGCTACCCGACAGCCGCAGCGCGATCGCGAGGTTGTTGCGCAGCGATGGCCGGTCGGCATCGAGCGCCAGCGCCGCGCGATACGGCGCCACGGCGTCCGCGTGGCGGCCCGCCATCTGCAGTGCGTAGCCGTGATTGAAGTACGCGGTCGCGCCCGGTTGCACGCGCGCCGCGCATTCGGCGAGCGCGAGCGCATCGGCCGTACGCTGCCGCGAGACGAGCGCGCCGGTGAGTTGCGCGAGCGCGTCGGCGTCGACCGCATGCAGATGCGCGGCGGCGGCAAGCCACAGATCGTGCGCGGCGTGCTCGCCGCGCGCCTGCGCATCGGCGGCCTGCCCGAGCAGCGCGAGGAAGGGCGGAAGCAGCGGAATGAGGATATCGGTCGGATCGTCCATGCAGTCGGAATCGGCTAGCGGTGGCGCGGCACGCGTCGCGCGCACCGCAATACGCGCATCTTAACGCCCGTGCGAAGCCGCGCGGCACGCGCGTCACGACAGGCCGCGCGCGGCCGCCCGGCGGGCATCGGTCACGCCCGTGCGGGCCGCCCGGACGGGGCCGACGGTGTGCCCGCCCGCGTTCCGGCCGCATCCGCTCGCCGATCCGGTAAAATTACGCGTTTCAGCACACTAACAAGCCGCGCCGCCGCGCGAGCCGACCCTCCGGGCCCCGCCCGGAGCGCCGCCCGCAACGGAGCGCCAGCGCCACGAAGGCTCTTCATGCTTACGTTTCAGCAAATCATCCTGACGCTGCAGTCCTACTGGGACAAGCAGGGTTGCGCCCTGCTCCAGCCCATCGACATGGAAGTCGGCGCGGGCACCTCGCACGTCCACACGTTCCTGCGCGCGGTCGGCCCCGAGCCGTGGCGCGCCGCGTACGTGCAGCCGTCGCGCCGCCCGAAGGACGGCCGTTACGGCGAGAACCCGAACCGCCTGCAGCACTACTACCAGTACCAGGTCGTGCTCAAGCCGGCGCCGGAAAACATCCTCGACCTGTACCTCGGCTCGCTCGAGGCGCTCGGCTTCGACCTGCAGCAGAACGACGTGCGTTTCGTCGAGGACGACTGGGAAAACCCGACGCTCGGCGCGTGGGGCCTCGGCTGGGAAGTGTGGCTGAACGGGATGGAAGTCACGCAGTTCACGTATTTCCAGCAGGTCGGCGGCCTCGACTGCAAGCCGGTGCTCGGCGAGATCACGTACGGCCTCGAGCGCCTCGCGATGTACCTGCAGAAGGTCGAGAACGTGTACGACCTCGTGTGGACCGAGTGGGAGGAGCAAGGCCCGAACGGCCCCGAGCTGCGCCGCCTGTCGTACGGCGACGTCTACCACCAGAACGAGGTCGAGCAATCGACCTACAACTTCGAGCACGCGAACGTCGACCTGCTGTTCACGTTCTTCAACAGCTACGAAGCGGAAGCGAAGAAGATGATCGACGCGCAGCTCGCGCTGCCCGCGTACGAGCTCGTGCTGAAGGCCGGCCACACGTTCAACCTGCTCGATGCGCGCGGCGCGATCTCGGTCACCGAGCGCGCGGCATACATCGGCCGCATCCGCGCGCTGTCGCGTCTCGTCGCGCAGGCTTACTACGACTCGCGCGAGAAGCTCGGCTTCCCGATGCTCGGCAACCCGCCGGGCGTGCCGGGCCTCACCACCGACGCCCAGGACGCCGCACAGCCGGCGTGGGCGCCGCCGCTCAAGGTCGAACGCAAGATCGATCAGGACTGACGAGACGAGATTCACTCCAAACATGACGCACAATCATCCCGCCCCCCTGCTCGTCGAACTGCTGACCGAAGAGCTGCCGCCGAAGGCTCTCGCGCGCCTCGGCGACGCATTCGCCGAAGGTCTCGCGCAACGCCTCGCGGCGCGCGACCTCATCGAAGGCGAACTCGTGTTCGAACGCTACGCCACGCCGCGCCGCCTCGCCGTCGTCGTGCAGAACGTGCGCGCCGTCGCCCCTGAAAAGCAGGTCCGCGAAAAGGTCCTGCCCGTGTCGGTCGCGCTCGACGCCGAAGGCAAGCCGACCGCGCCGCTCGCGAAGAAGCTCGCGGCGCTCGGCCACCCGAACCTGTCGATCGCCGATCTCGAGCGCGCGCAGGACGGCAAGGCCGAAGCATTCTTCATCAACTATTCGGCAGCCGGCGCGACGCTCGCCGACGGCCTGCAGGCTGCACTCGACGAAACGCTCGAGAAGCTGCCGATCCCGAAGGTGATGACCTACCAGCGCCCGGACGGCTCCGACGTGAAGTTCGTGCGCCCCGTGCATCGCCTGACGGTGCTGCACGACGATCGCATCGTGCCCGTCACCGCATTCGGCGTCGACGCCGGTGACACCACGCTCGGCCACCGCTTCCTGTCCGACGGCCTCGTCGCGATCCAGCATGCGCGCAGCTACGCCGACACGCTGCGCGACAAGGGCCGCGTGATCGCGCACTTCGCCGATCGCCGCGAAACGATCCGCACGCAGCTGAACGAGCACGCGAACGGCGATACCGTCGTGATGCCCGAGTCGCTGCTCGACGAAGTGACGTCGCTGGTCGAATGGCCTGTCGTCTACCCGTGCCGCTTCGAGGACGAATTCCTGCAGGTCCCGCAGGAATGCCTGATCCTCACGATGCAAACCAACCAGAAGTACTTCGCGCTGACCGACGTCGCCGGCAAGCTGCGCTCGCGCTTCCTGATCGTGTCGAACATCGAGACGAAGACGCCGGGCGAGATCATCGAAGGCAACGAGCGCGTCGTGCGCCCGCGCCTCGCCGATGCGAAGTTCTTCTTCGAGCAGGACAAGAAGAAGCCGCTCGCCGACCGCGTGCCGCAGCTCGCGAACGTCGTGTATCACAACAAGCTCGGTTCGGCGCTCGCACGCGTCGAGCGCCTCGAGGCGCTGGCCGGCGAGATCGCCCCCGCGATCGGCGCCGACGCCACGCACGCGAAGCGCGCCGCGCGTCTCGCGAAGGCCGACCTGCTGACCGACATGGTCGGCGAGTTCCCGGAACTGCAGGGCACGATGGGCACGTACTACGCGCGCCACGACGGCGAAGCCGACGACGTCGCGCTCGCCTGCGCCGAGCACTACCAGCCGCGCTTCTCCGGCGACGCACTGCCGACCACGCCGGTGTCGACCGCCGTCGCGCTGGCCGACAAGCTCGAGACGATCGTCGGCATCTGGGGCATCGGCCTCGCGCCGACCGGCGAGAAGGATCCGTTCGCGCTGCGCCGCCACGCGCTCGGCGTGCTGCGCCTGCTGCTCGAGAAGCAGCTGCCGCTCGATCTCGTGTCGCTGCTGCGCACGGCCCATGCACGCTTCGAAGGCATGCCGGGCGTGGCCGAATCGACCGATGCGATCCTCGCGTTCTTCATGGACCGCCTGCGCGGCCTGTTGCGCGAGCGCGGCTACTCGGCCGGCGAAATCGACGCGGTGCTGAGCCTGAACCCGACGCGTGTCGACGATCTCGTCGCGCGCCTCGACGCGGTGCGCGAGTTCACGCGCCTCGCGGAAGCCGAAGCGCTCGCGGCCGCGAACAAGCGGATCTCGAACATCCTGAAGAAGTCGGAAGGCGGCGCGAACGGCACGGTGCAGCCGACGCTGCTCGTCGAGGCCGCCGAGAAGGCGCTGCACGAACAGCTCGCGGCCGTGACGCCGCACGTGCAGTCGCAGCTCGAGGCGCGTGCGTACACGGGCGCGCTGTCGGCGCTCGCCGCGCTGCGCGCACCGGTCGACACGTTCTTCAACGACGTGATGGTCAACGCGGAAGATCCGGCACTGCGCGCGAACCGTCTCGCGCTGCTGTCCGCGCTGCACCAGCAGATGAACTGCGTCGCCGACATCTCGAAGCTCGCCGCATAAGGGCCGCACGATGCCGACCAGCCCCAACCGTAAGCTCGTCGTCCTCGACCGGGACGGCGTGATCAACGTCGATTCGGATGCGTTCATCAAGACGCCCGACGAATGGATCGCGCTGCCCGGCGCCCTCGAGGCGATCGCCCGGCTCAACCACGCGGGGTATCGCGTGGTGGTCGCGACCAACCAGTCCGGCATCGGTCGCGGGCTGTTCGACATGGCCGCCCTCAACGAGATGCATCTGAAGATGCATCGCGCGGCGGCCGCGGTCGGCGCACGCATCGACGCGGTGTTCTTCTGCCCGCACACGGCCGAGGATCACTGCGACTGCCGCAAGCCGAAACCCGGCATGATGCAGATGATCGCCGAGCGCTTCGAGATCGATCCCGATCACACGCCGGTCGTCGGCGATTCGCTGCGCGACCTGCAGGCCGGCGTCGCGGTCGGCTTCCAGCCGCACCTCGTGCTCACCGGCAAGGGCAAGAAAACGCTCGCCGCCGGCAACCTGCCGCCCGGCACGAAGGTCCACGACGACCTGCGCGCGTTCGCGCTCGATTTCCTTTCACACGAACACGAGTGATGCAGCCGCCGCGCGCATCCTCCCTAACGCCAGACTTACGCCGATGCGCTTCGTCCGCTCCCTGCTGCTGCTGATCTACTTCGTCCTGTACACGGTGCCGTACGCCACCGCGTGCTTCATCGCCTTTCCGTTCATGCGTTCCGACGCGCGCTACTGGATGGCCGCCGGCTGGTGCAAGTCGACGCTGTGGGTCGTGCGCTGGCTGAACGGCATCCGCTACCGGATCGAAGGGTACGAGAACCTGCCCGACGGCCCCGCGGTGCTGCTGTCGAAGCACCAGTCCGCGTGGGAGACGCTCGCGTTTCCGGCGCTGATGCCGAGGCCGCTTTGCTACGTGTTCAAGCGCGAGCTGCTGTACGTGCCGTTCTTCGGCTGGGCGCTCGGGATGCTGCACATGGTCAACATCAACCGCAAGGAAGGCAAGAACGCGTTCACGTCGGTGATCCGCCAGGGCAAGAAGCGCCTGTCGGAAGGCGCATGGATGATCATGTTCCCGGAAGGCACACGCACGCCGGTCGGCAAGCAAGGCAAGTACAAGACGGGCGGCGCGCGCTTCGCGATCGAAACCGGCGCACCGGTCGTGCCGATCGCGCACAATGCAGGTCGGGTGTGGCCGCGCAACTCGTTCACGAAATTCCCGGGCGTCGTCACCGTGTCGATCGGCAAGCCGATTCCCAGCGAGGGGCTGACGCCCGATGCATTGAACTCGCAGGTCGAAGCATGGATCGAAGCGGAAATGCGCCGGATCGATCCCGATTCGTATCGCCAGGCGGGCAATGCGGGCACGCGCGATGCCGCGCGTGTCTGACGCCCCCAGGTTGCAGCCGTTGCGTACGACAAAAAGAAGCGAACTGATGAAACAGCGTCCGCGGCCACGGCCTGCCGTCGTGGCCCTCGATCATCGCCAGATGGACCTGCCGCTCTTCGACGGGCCGGCCGCCGCACCGTCGGCGCCCGCCACGCCGCCGGCGCCGCCCGAAGCGGCACCCGCGGCGCCCCTCGATCCAGGCCCGGCACCCGACCGCTCGCGCGTGCGCACGTTCGCACTCGACAGCCGCGTGCTCGAATACCGCCTGAAGCGCTCCGCGCGCCGCACGATCGGCTTCACGATCGACGGCAGCGGGCTGTCGATCACCGCGCCGCGCTGGGTCACCCTCGCCGACATCGAAGCCGCGATCTCCGAGAAACAGCGCTGGATCTTCGCGAAGCTCGCGGAGTGGAAGACGCGCACCGAGCAGCGCGCGCTGCCGCAGATCGACTGGCGCGACGGCGCGGCGCTTCCCTATCTCGGCAAGACGGTGACGATCGCGCTTGGCGCGGGCGCCGTCGCGTTCGATGTCGATGCTCTGCGGCTCTCGCTGCCGCTGTCCGTGCAGGCCGACATGCAGCAGATCAAGGATCGCGTGCAGGGCTGGCTGCAGGGCGAAGCGAAGCGAATCTTCGGCGAACGCCTCGCGGTCTACGCAGAGAAACTCGGGGTCACGTATTCGATGTACGCGCTGTCGTCGGCCGCGACGCGCTGGGGCAGCTGCTCGAGCGACGGCAAGATCCGGCTGAACTGGCGGCTGATCCATTTCCCGATGTCGATCATCGACTACGTCGTCGCGCACGAGCTGTCGCACCTGCGCGAAATGAACCACAGCCCGGCCTTCTGGCAGACCGTCGAATCGATCTTCCCCGAGTTCCGCGAAGCGCGGCATACGCTCAAGCATCACCCGCCCGAGTTGCTGCCGTCGCTCTGATGCGCACGGCGTCGGCGTCTCCGCCAACGGAAAAGGGCGATGCGGATCACCCCGCATCGCCCTTTTTTGCTGCCGCGGCGCACATCGCACGCTGCAGTCCGCTCATCCGACGCTCACTGAGCCTTCTTCTGGATGAACTCGATCTTGTAGCCGTCCGGATCCTCGACGAACGCGATCACGGTCGTGCCGTGCTTCATCGGGCCCGCTTCGCGCGTGACCTTGCCGCCTTGCGCCTTGATCTGCTCGCAGGCCTTGTACGCATCGTCGACTTCGAGCGCGAGGTGGCCGAAGCCGTTGCCGAGATCGTAGGCCGGCGTATCCCAGTTATGGGTCAGCTCGATCACCGTGTTGTCGCTTTCATCGCCGTAGCCGACGAATGCGAGCGTGAACTTGCCTTCCGGATAGTCGTCGCGGCGCAGCACCTTCATGCCGAGCAATTCGGTGTAGAACTTGATCGAGCGGTCGAGATCGCCGACTCGCAGCATCGTATGCAGCAATCGCATGTGTTGTACTCCTGTGGGGACTTTCCAGAACCGGGAACTCTACCAGAGTCGGGTGAATTTCGCCGGGGGCGCCTAGCCGGGGGCGCCTGGCCGCGGCCATCCAGGAGCGACCAGCAGAAGGCGCCTCGCCCGAACGCGGCCGATATGGCCCATCGTCGCCAACCGGCGCGAGCACGACGGCGTAAAACGGCACGATCCGGCTCGCCCGGCTACTGCGCCGATCGGGTAACATCCTTCCACCTCGCACCAAAAACGGGCATGCGACCCACTGCCCGAACGCGACCACTCCTTCCCCGAGACAGCCACACTGCCGTGCGAAACCGCCGATTCGAGCGCGCCGGATGCGCCACCCTCCCGACCTTGCAGCCGCCGCGCCGAACCGGCGAGGTTCGCCGATGACCACGCTCGCCGCCGTCCCCATGCGTCGCGCGCTCGACACGCGCGCCGTCGGCCTGATGCTGCTGCTGTGCGCGATCTGGGGCTTCCAGCAGGTCGCGATCAAGAGCACGAACGCCGCGATTGCGCCGATGTTCCAGGCCGGGCTGCGCTCGGTGATCGCGGCGGTGCTGCTGTGGGGCTGGGCCCGCTCGCGCGGTACGCCGCTGTTCCAGGCGGACGGCACGTTCGGCGCGGGCCTCGCGGCCGGGGCACTGTTCGCCGGCGAATTCATCTGCGTGTTCTTCGGGCTGACGCTGACGAGTGCGTCGCACATGGCGATCTTCCTGTACACAGCGCCCTGCTTCACCGCGCTCGGCCTGCACCTGTTCGCCCCGGGCGAACGGCTGCAGCGCACGCAGTGGGCCGGCGTCGGCCTGGCATTCGCCGGCATCGCGCTCGCATTCGCGGACGGCTTCCTGAAACCGCGCGCACCCGGCGCATCGGTGCTGGCCGGGCTCGCCGGCGACGCGCTCGGGATCCTCGGCGGCGCGATGTGGGCCGCGACGACGGTCGTCGTGCGCTCGACGGCGCTCGCGCGGGCGAGTGCAAGCAAGACGCTGTTCTACCAGCTCGCGGTATCGGCGGTCGTGCTGGTCGCGCTTGCCGCCCTGTTCGGCCAGATGTCGTTTGCGCACGTCACGCCGGTTGCGGTGGCAAGCCTCGCATACCAGTCGGTGATCGTCGCGTTCGTCAGCTACCTGTCGTGGTTCTGGCTGCTGACGCGCTACAGTGCGTCGCGGCTGTCCGTCTTCACGTTCCTGTCGCCGCTGTTCGGCGTCGCGTTCGGCGTGCTGCTGCTCGGCGAATCGGTCGGCTGGCGCTTCATGTCCGCGGCCGCGCTCGTGCTGACCGGCATCGCGCTCGTCAACGCGCCGCCGCGCCGGCGGGCTTGACGACCCGGCGCAGCACGCGCGCACCCACGCAATAAAAAAGGCTGCCTCGCAGGGCAGCCTCTTGTTCCCATCCGGTCCGGCTCGCGTGACCGGCCTCAACCGGCCTTGCGCACCGCCGCGAGCGCCTGCGCGACGCCGACGTATTCGGCCACGCTCACATCCTCCGCACGACGTGCGAGATCGAAGCCGAGCGCGTCGAAATCGATCGTCTCGCGATAGTCGCCGAGCGTATTGCGCAGCATCTTGCGGCGCTGCGAGAACGCGGCGGTGACGATTTCGCCGAGCAGCACGGGATCGACGTCCGGCAGTTCATGCGGTTCGTACGGAATCATCCGGACGATCGCCGAATCGACCTTCGGCGGCGGCTGGAACGATTCCGGCGGCACGTCGAGCATCTTCTCCATCACGTAGCGGTACTGCAGCATCACCGACAGACGCGAAAACGCCTTCGTGCCCGGCTCCGCGACCATCCGCTCGACGACTTCGTTCTGCAACATGAAATGCTGGTCGATGACCGCATCGGCGAACGTCATCAGGTGAAACAGCAGCGGGCTGGAAATGTTGTACGGCAGGTTGCCGACGATCCGCAGCGACGGCTTGTCGCCGGGCGCCGCGAGCGACCGGAAGTCGAACGCGAGCGCGTCGCCGGCATGCAGTTCGAGCAGCGCGCCGAAGCGTTGCTGCAGGCGCCCGATCAGGTCGCGGTCGAGCTCGACCGCATGCAGCGGCGACTCGGGCGTCGCGAGGCGCTCGATCAGCGGCTCGGTCAGCGCGCCGAGTCCGGGGCCGATCTCGACCATGCGCTGGCCGCGCGCGGGGCCGATCGTCGAGACGATCGAGTCGATCACGCCGTGATCGACGAGGAAGTTCTGCCCGAAGCGCTTGCGCGCGAAATGGCCTTGGTGCTGTCTGCTGTTCGACATCGACTGAGTAAAACGAAAAATACGACGAAAGAGGTGAAGCCGGGCCGCGTCAGGCCGTGCGGCGATGACGCGCCATCGTGACGGCCGTGTCGAGCGCGGCGATCATGCTGCCCGGATCCGCACGGCCGGTGCCGGCCAGATCGAGTGCCGTGCCGTGATCGACCGACGTCCGGATGATCGGCAGCCCGAGCGTCACGTTGATGCCCTCGCCGAACGTCGCATACTTCAGCACGGGCAGGCCCTGGTCATGGAACATCGCGAGCACGCAATCGGCGTCCGCGAGATGGCGCGGCTGGAACAGCGTGTCGGCCGGATACGGGCCGCGCGCGTCGATGCCCTGCGCGTTCGCGCGGGCCAGCGCCGGCGAGATCACGTCGATCTCCTCGCGGCCGAGATAGCCGTTCTCGCCCGCGTGCGGGTTCAGGCCCGTCACGAGAATGCGCGGTGCGGCGAGACCAAAGTCGCGCCGCAGGTCGCGATCGATGATCGCGAGTGTCTCGACGAGCCCGTCGACCGTGAGTGCGGCGGACACGTCCTTCAGCGGCAGGTGCGTGGTCGCGAGCGCGACGCGCAGCGGCTGGTGGCCGGTACCGGCCAGCATCATCACGACCCGCGGCGTATGCGTGCGCTCCGCCAGGTATTCGGTATGGCCGGTGAACGGCACGCCCGCATCGTTGATGGTGCTCTTCTGCAGCGGCGCGGTGACGATCGCATCGTACCGGCCTGCCAGCGCACCGTCGATCGCCGCGTCGAGCAACCCGAGCACGTACGGGCCGTTCGCGGCGTCCAGCTTGCCCGCCTGCACGGGCACGGCGAGCGCGTGATGCGCGACCGACACCGGCCCGCTGCCGGCCAGCGTGGCCCGGTCGGCGCCGACGGCCGCCGCGCGCGCATCGAGCAGCGCCGCATCGCCGAGCACGGTGAAATGCGCATCGGGCCAGCGCTGCGCGGCATCACGCAGCGCCTGCACGGTCAACTCCGGGCCGACCCCCGCGGGTTCGCCAGTCGTGATCGCGATCTGCAGCGCGGGTGCGGTCATCTGAAGCTCGCTCAGTTCGCCGGGCCGACGCCGCCGATCTTGTACTGCACGTACGACGAATCGCGCAGCTCGCGCAGCCAGTCGGCATACGCCTGCTCGGCCTTGCGCTGGCCGATCGCCTGACGCGCGATATCCATCTGCTGCTGCACCGAGCCTTCCGCTTCGCGGCGGCTCAGCACCTGGATCAGGTGATAGCCGTACTCGGTACGGATCGGCTGGCTGACCTGGCCGTCCTGCAGGTTGTTCATCGCGCGCTCGAATTCCGGCACGGTCTCGCCCGGGCTGATCCAGCCGAGATCGCCGCCTTGCGACGCCGAACCGTCCTGCGAGTAGGTGCGCGCGAACTTCGCGAAATCGCCGCCGGCCTCGACCTGGTTGCGGATGTCGGCCAGTTGCTGGCGCGCCTGGCCTTCCGACTTGCCTTCGCCCACGCGCAACAGGATGTGGCGTACGTGCGTCTGGACGATCTTCGGTGCCGCGGCGGACGCGCCCTGGCTCTGGCGACGATCGACGAGGCGCACGATCTCGAAGCCGTCCGGCACGCGGATCAGCGTCGGGTTGACCTGGCCCGGGCGCAGCTTCGATGCGGCGTCGACGACGTCGGCCGGCAGCGCGCTCGGCGCCTTGAAGCCGAGGTCGCCGCCCTTCTTCGCGTCGTTCGCTTCCGAATTGTTCTTCGCGAGCTTCTCGAAATCAGCGCCCGACTTCGCCTGCTGCAGCAGCGCGTCAGCCTTCTTCTGCGCGGCTTCGATGTCGGCCTGCGGCGCGTTGGTCGGCGCCTTGATGAAGATGTGCTGGAAGCGCAGGTCCTGCTGTTGCGACGCACTCGGCCCGCGCTGGCTCGCGATGTAGTTCGCGACCTCGGCGTCCGACACGGTGATCTTGCCGTCGACCTCGCGCTCGCGCAGCTTCGACAGCATCAGTTCGGTACGCGCGTCGCTCGTGAAGATGCTCCAGGGCACGCCTTGCGCCTCGAGACGCGCGCGGTACTGCTCGAGCGTCATGCCGTTCGCCTGCGCGAGACGCTGCAGCGTGGCCTGCACGGTCGCATCGTCGATGCGGATCCCGTCGTCCTTGGCCTTCTGCACCTGGATACGCTCGAGCACCATCTGGTTCAGCACCTGCGCGCGCAACTGGTCGGTCGGCGGCACCGGTGCGTTCTGCTGCTGCAGCCGGCGCGCGATCAGGCCGGCACGCTGGTCGAGTTCGCGGCCCGTGATCACGTCGTTGTTGACGACCGCGACGACTTCGTCGGCGAGCTGCGCACCTTGCGAACCGAGCGCCTGCGCCGTGGCCGGCGCGGCGGCGAGCAGCGCGGAGGCCGCAGCGAGGCTGGACACGACTGCCGCGAAACGAAGGGTTTTCTTCATTGCCACTGGAACTCCATTGAAATCGTGCTGACCGGTGCAGACAAGCCGGCGTTACTCGTAGTTGCTGAAGCGGGACATCGGCGGCGGCGGCGGCGGCAGCGGCGTGTAGCCCGGCACCCCGGCGCGGAACGCCGACACGAGGCCGTTGTCGACGGTCGACAGGCCCTTGAGCGTCAGCTGCATCATGACTCGCGTCGACGAACTCTGCTGTCCCGACGAATTGATGCCGTTCGCCGCCCGTTGCACCCCGACCCCGAGCGCCCAGCAGTCCGCGTCGTATTGTAAGCCGACCAGACCGTCGACCACGCGATCGCCGGCGAGGTCGTAGTTGAAGCGGCCGATCGCATACAGGCGGCGCGTGAGCGGCCATTGCGCGGACACCAGGAACTGGTTGATCGGCTGGTTGTCGAGCGTGGTGTTCGATCGCGTGTAGCGGTAACCGACGTTGATCACGCGGCGCTCGCCCGGGCTGTAGCCGAAACCGACGCTCGACTTCACGAGCTGGTTGTTGTTCTGGTTGTACTGGAACGCCGTCTCCGACATGAAGCCCGAGCCGAGCTTCAGCGCGGCGCCGACGATCAGGTCGGAGTGACGCGCCTGCACGGCGGACTGCCCGGAATTCAGCGTGACACGCTGATCGGCGAAATAGTACTGCTGCGCGATCACGAAACGCGCACGCTCGTCGCCGGTGCGCGGATCGATGAAGCGCGACGTGAGGCCGGCCGTGATCCGGTTCGCATCGGCGATCCGGTCGTTGCCGACGAACGTGTTCGGCTGGTAGATCTCCGCGAGGCCGAAGTCCGACTCCGCGGTGTCGAACAGCGGTGCATTCGACTGGTCGCGATACGGCGTGTACACGTAGTACAGGCGCGGCTCGAGGGTCTGGATGAAGTCCTGGCCGAACAGGCGCACCGAGCGGTCGAAGATCAGCCCCGTATCGAAGCTCACGGTCGGGATCGACTCGGTGAAGCGCTTCGGGCTGTTCGGCGTGGTCGACGACAGGTAGTTCAGGTCGTACGACGCGAAGTGGTACTGGACCTTCGGCACGACGAAGTAGCCGGGGCCGTACACGCCGTACGCAATGTACGGATTGAAGACGATCCGGTCGCCTTCCGTCGCATCGGCCGTCGTGATGCGGAACCGCGAATAGTCGGCTTCCGCGCCGAAGTCGAAGCCGCCGACGTTGTACTTCGTGTACTTCACGTTCAACTGCGGCTCGCGGCTGTACGGCGCGATCGACGGCGGCAGCGTCTGCCAGTGCTGGTAGCGCGCGAGCACCGACCACGGGCCGTTGTTGTACGTGACACCGGCTTCCTGCTGGTACAGCGTCTGCGTGCCGTTGATGAACTGGTTCGCCGACCCGAGGTCTTCGGGATACGTGTTGTCCGAGACCTTGTTGTAGTAGACGTAGCCGCCGAAGCCGCCGCCGAAATTCTGCTGGTGCTGCCAGTAGATCGCGTAGCGGTTGCGGTGCGCGAGCCGGTCATCCGGCAGGTAATTGGCCGTAAACGTGCCCGAATACGACGGCGACAGGTAGCGGAACGTCGCCTCGGCCATCACGCCGCGCCGCGAGATGATGCGCGGCGTGAGCGTCAGGTCGCGATTCGGCGCGATGTTGAAGTAGTACGGCAGCGTCAACTCGAAGCCATTCTTCGAGTCCATCGAGAACGTCGGCGGCAGCAGGCCGCTGCGCCGCTCGCCCGACAGCGGGAACGTCATCCACGGGCTCGCGAAGATCGGCACGCCCTGGAAGAACAGCACGCCGTTGCGCGCGGTGCCTTCGTCGGCGCCCGTATCGAAGTCGAACCGGCTGCCCTTGATGTACCACGCGGGGTTCGTCGAGCACTGGCACGCGGTGTAGGTGCCGTTGACGAACACCGAGCGCTCGTTGTCGACCATGTCGACGCGTTCCGCGCTGCCCGAGCCACCCGTCACGTTGAAGTGATACTTCGGCGCCGTCATGAAGCCCTGGTTCGCCTCGATCTTCAGGTGCGCCTCGGGGCCCGCGAACGACGTGCCGGCATTGTTGATCCTGACCTGGCCGTACGCATCGGCCATGTCGGTATCCTGATCGTAGTGGATCGCGTCGGCCTTCACGACGGCGTCACCGCGCCGCAGCTCGGCCGAACCCTTCGCGGCGAGATCCTGCTCGGCCGTGCCGCTCGTGTGGTCGGCGATCACGAAGGCGGCCGGTTTCGCGCCGTCCTTCAGCGGATGATCCTCGAGCTGGGGCGCGAGACGCAGATCCCACGGCGAGTCGAGCGGCTGCGGCTGCGCGGCCGCGCCCGACAGCTGCGCGTACGACACGGCCGGCACGAGGCCGGGCACGGCCAGGAGCGCGAGCGCGAGCCGCCGTTTGCGCGGCGCCCCGTCACCGGGGAAAACATTCGGGAATAGCGGTTTGGGCGGCATCTATCGTTTGGCGAATCGCCCCTTGTCAACCGCGCCGTCGCGGCACATGCGCGCGCGGCAGGCCGCACCGTCGCACCGCGACTGCGGCTGAGCGCAAACCGGGGAGGCGTTCGGGCGACCGCGCGACAGGCGGCGGGCCTGCACGGCGGAAAGCTGACGCGGGGCGCGTCAAAAAAGTCGTGGGGTATTATATGGCAAGACGTTCCCCCCTCCGCCGAGTTTCATGACGCCCCCATCCGCCGCATCCCAGCCCGACGCCCGCCTCGACGCGCTCACCGCGTGGCTGCACCCGCTCGCCGAACGCTACGCGCTCGACCTGTCGACCCTCGCGCCCGCGTCGTCGGACGCCAGTTTCCGCCGCTATTTCCGTGTCGCGTCGGCCACGAGCGCCGGCGGCACGCTGATCGCCGTCGACGCGCCGCCGCCCGAAAAGTGCCGTGAATTCGTCCAGGTCGCGCAACTGCTCGCCGCAGCCGGCGACCACGTGCCGGACGTGCTGGCCCACGATTTCGACGCGGGATTCATGCTCGTGACCGATCTCGGCCGCACGTCATACATCTCGGTGCTCGATCCGGCCGACCCGGCCGCCGCAAAACCGCTGATGCGCGCCGCGCTCGACGCGCTGATCCGCTTCCAGCTCACGTCGAAGCCCGACGTGCTGCCGCCGTTCGACGAGGCGTTCCTGCGCCGCGAGATGGAGCTGATGCCCGAATGGTTCGTCGGCCGCCACCTCGGCAAGCCGGTCACCGACGCGATGCGCGGCACGCTCGACCGCACCTTCGCGCTGCTGGTCGCCAGCGCGCACGCACAGCCGCAGGGTTTCATGCTGCGCGATTTCATGCCGCGCAACCTGATGGTGTGCGAGCCGAACCCGGGCATCCTCGATTTCCAGGATGCCGTCTACGGGCCGCTGACGTACGACGTCGTGTCGCTGCTGCGCGACGCCTTCATCAGCTGGGACGAGGAGTTCGAGCTCGACTGCTTCGCGTACTACTGGGAAAAGGCGAAAAAGGCCGGCCTGCCGGTCGACCCCGATTTCGGCGAGTTCTACCGCCAGCTCGAATGGATGGGGCTGCAGCGCCACATCAAGGTGCTCGGCCTGTTCGCGCGTATCAATTACCGCGACGGCAAGCCGCATTACCTGAACGACCTGCCGCGCTTCATCGCGTATGCGCGCAAGGTCGCGCTGCGCTATCGCCCGCTCGTGCCGTTCGCGAAGCTGCTCGACGAGCTCGAGGGCAACGCACCGGCCGACGTGGGCTATACGTTCTGATCGTTCCGACTCTCCTGACACCCGGCCGAACATGAGCAACACCCTGACCACGGCGATGATCTTCGCCGCCGGGCGCGGCGAACGGATGCGCCCGCTCACCGACACCCGCCCGAAGCCGCTGCTCGAAGCGGGCGGCAAGCCGCTGATCGTGTGGCAGATCGAGGCGCTCGCCCGCGCGGGCATCGAGACGATCGTGATCAACCACGCGTGGCTCGGCGAGCAGATCGAGGCTGCGCTGGGCGACGGTTCGCGCTGGGGCGTGCGGCTCGTGTATTCGGCCGAAGGCGACGCGCTGGAAACGGCCGGCGGCATCGCACAGGCGTTGCCGCTGCTCGAGCGCAACGGGCAGCCGGCCGTGTTCGCGGCGGTCAGCGGCGACGTCTACTGCGCGTTCGACTACCGGTCGCTCGCGCCGCGCGCCGCCCGGATGGCCACACTCGACACGCCGGCGATGCACCTCGTGATGGTGCCGAACCCGCCGTTCCATCCGGCCGGCGACTTCGCGCTCGGCGACGACGGCCGCCTTGCGCTCGACGGCGCCGCGCGCTTCACGTTCGGCAACATCGGCCTGTACGACACGCGGATGTTCCGCGATCTCGCGCCCGGCACGCGGCGCGCGCTGACGCCGTACTATCGCGCGGCGATCGAGGCCGGCCGCGCGAGCGGCGAACTGTATGAAGGTATCTGGGAGAACGTCGGCACGCCCGCGCAGCTCGGCGATCTGGATGCGCGGCTGCGCGCCGCGAAGTGACCGGCTGACGGGCCCTCGCGCTGATTGATCAAACGGCCGGTTAGCTGACTGGCTGGCTAGCTGGCTGACCGGCGAACTGGCCGCGTCGGCCTGGCTGACCAGAGGGCCCGGGCGCCTGTCGGGCCACCATGCCGGCCCGACTCCCGCCCATCAAACGTGCCCCGTCCTGCCCCGCGCGCCGCCCCGCCGCTCACGCGGCTTCCGCCTCTTCCCCGCCCGCCGCCGCGCGCTGCTGCTGCAGCGCCCACATCTGCGCATACAACCCGTCGGCGCGCACGAGTTCGTCGTGCGTGCCGCGCTCGACGATCCGCCCGTGGTCCATCACCAGGATCTGCTGCGCGTGCACGACCGTCGACAGCCGGTGCGCGATCACGAGCGTCGTGCGATGCCGCGCGATCTGGTCGAGTTCGTGCTGGATCGCGCGCTCCGAGCGCGAATCGAGCGCCGACGTCGCTTCGTCGAACAGCAGCACCGGCGGGTTCTTCAACAGCGTGCGCGCGATCGCGACGCGCTGCTTCTCGCCGCCCGACAACTTCAGCCCGCGCTCGCCGACCGGCGTGTCATAACCCTTCGGCAAACTTTCGATGAAATCGTGAATGTGCGCAGCACGCGCGGCCGCGATCACCTCGTCGCGGGTCGCGGTCGGCCGGCCGTACGCGATGTTGTAGTAGATCGAGTCGTTGAACAGCACGGTGTCCTGCGGCACGATCCCGATCGACGCGCGCAGCGAGTCCTGCGTGACGTCGCGGATGTCCTGGCCGTCGATCCGGATCGCGCCGCCCGCCTGCCGGTCGAGATCGTAGAAGCGGAACAGCAGCCGCGACAGTGTCGACTTCCCGGAGCCGCTGTGGCCGACCACCGCGGTCGTCGTGCCCGCATCGATCGTGAACGACACGTCGTGCAGGATCTGCCGCGCCGGCTCGTACGCGAAATTCACGTGCTCGAAGCGCACCTGCGCGCCGGCCACCGCGAGCGGCCGCGCATCGGGCAAATCGGCCACTTCCTTCGCGGCCGACAGCAGCCCGAACATGCGATCCATGTCGGTCAGGCTCTGCTTCAGCTCGCGATAGACGACACCGAGAAAGTTGAGCGGAATGTACAGCTGCAGCATGAACGTGTTGATCAGCACCAGGTCGCCGAGCGTCAGCTTGCCCGCGAGCACGCCCTGCGTCGCGCGCCACAGGATGAACACGAGCCCCGTGCCGATGATCGCCTGCTGGCCGAAGTTCAGCACCGACAGCGAATTCTGCGAACGGATCGCGGCCTTCCGGTAGCGCTTCAGGTTCTCGTCGTAGCGCTGCGCTTCCCACTCCTCGTTGCCGAAATACTTGACCGTCTCGTAGTTGATCAACGAATCGATCGCCCGCGAGTTCGCGCGCGAATCGAGTTCGTTCATCGTGCGGCGGAAATGCGTGCGCCAGTTGGTGACCTTCACCGTGAACACGATGTAGGTGACCAGCGCCGCGAACGTCACGTACGCGTAATAGGCCTCGTACTTGACCACGAAGAAGCCGAGCACGAGCCCGACCTCGACGAGCGTCGGCAGGATGCTGTACAGCGAATACGAAATCAGCTGCTGGATGCCGCGCGTGCCGCGCTCGATGTCGCGCGACATGCCGCCGGTCTGGCGCTCCAGGTGAAACCGCAGCGACAGCCCGTGCAGGTGCCGGAACACCTGCAACGCGAGCTGGCGCACCGCGCTCTCGGTGACCTTCGAGAACAGGATCTCGCGCAGTTCGGTAAACAGTGAAGTGGACAGCCGCACGAGCGCATACGCGACGACCAGCAGCCCCACGCCGCCCGCGAGCACGATGCCGGCCGACTGTTCGGCGCGGCCGATCGCGGTGATCTGCTGGACGTAGGACAGGTGGTCGACGATGCGCTTCATCACGACCGGCACACCGAGGTTCGCGACCTTCGCGCCGATCAGGCAGCCGAGCGCGAGCGCGACGCGCCATTTGTAGGTGGTCAGGTACGGCAGCAGCGACCGGATGGTTTGCCAGTCGTTGCGGGGCCCGGTCGAAGCCGGCGCGGGCTCGCCGGAAGCAGGAAATCGGCGCATGGGGGGAAGGATCGGCGGCGGTGCCGGACACATGCATCGGCGGCCGGCTCGCTCACTTTCTCGTACAATTTGCGAACGTTGTATTGTCGCAGAAGCCGCCTCGCGCCGCTGCCGGCGCCCTCGCCGGCCGGCCTGCGCGCGGCGGCGTAATTATTACAGGATGAAAGCCCCCGCCATGACCGATTCGACCCTCGAACTCCCGCAAAAGCAGCCCGCGCTGCGCGTCGTCCCGCAACCGCACGACGCGAACGTCCACGGAGACGTATTCGGCGGCTGGATCATGTCGCAGGTCGACATCGCCGGCTCGATCCCCGCGAGCCAGCGCGCGAACGGTCGCGTCGCGACGGTCGCGGTCAATTCGTTCGTGTTCAAGCAGCCGGTGTTCGTCGGCGATCTGCTGAGCTTCTACGCGACCATCACGCGTACCGGCAACACGTCGATCACGGTCGACGTCGAGGTGTACGCGCAGCGCATGCGCCTGATGGGTGAAGTCGTGAAGGTCACCGAAGCGACGCTCACCTACGTCGCGACCGGCACTGACCGCAAGCCGCGGCAACTGCCGCCGCTCTGACGGGCGAGCGCCGCACGGCGGCGCTTTCCCTGCCTTCGGCCACCTCAGTGCGTGGCCGTCAGCCCGAACTCCCGCATCGCGGGCAGGAAATCGTGGTTCAGCTTCGGCTTGCGCGACAGCTTCACCAGCACGTAGCGCTGGAACGGCGCGAGCCGCTGCCACTGCGCGAGCTCGGGCGCCATCAGCCCGGCCAGCGCGCTCTGCTGCACGAGCGACTCCGGCACGATGTCGGTGGCGCGCCAGGCCGGCTGCTCGTCCGGCTGGAACCACGAGGGCTCCAGGTCCGCGTGCGTACGCAGCATTTCGAACAGCGCGTGATCGAAGTTGGGCTCGATCGCGGTGTCCTCGTCGGCCGGAAAGCGCGCGAGCAGCTTGCGGTCCTCGAGCGGCAGCAACTGCCACTGCTCCAATGAGATCCGCAGACCGAAACGGTCGAGATTGAAACGCACGATCATCGGGATGTACGTGAAGTTTTCCGACGAAGCGTGTTCGAAGGCGAATAGCAGTGGAGCGTCGCTGAGTCCCATGATCGTTACCTGATGTGGCGGATACCGGCGCGGCCGGCTTGCCTGGGGTATTTTAGAACCTCTGCGCGCGGGTGGCGGATACGATTGCCGCCGGCCCCGCGCGCCGAATCAACGGGAGTGCTCGTGAATCCGACCGAATCCGGCGACCTGCGCGACGAACCGCGCGGCGCGATCGAACTGTCCGTGCGCCGCACGCGCGGCGGCGCCGTCGAAACCGCACACGACTACGTCGGCCAGGAATGGCCCGTCGCACTCGTCTTCAACGGTATCTCGCATGCGGTGATGATGTGTACGCCGTGCGACCTCGAAGCATTCGCGGTCGGTTTCGCGATCTCGGAAGGGATCGTCGCGCGCGGCAGCGACATCAAGGACATCGAGGTGATCCTGAACGCCGACGCGCCGCTGCCGCATGCGGAAGTCCACCTGGAGGTCGTCCAGCAGGCGTTCGCCGCGCTGAAGGACCGGCGACGTGCGCTCGCGGGGCGTACCGGCTGCGGCGTCTGCGGGATCGAAAGCATCGACCTGCTCGACCTCGCGCCCGAACGCGTGCCCGATACGGGCTTTCTCGCACGCCTCGCCCCCGACGCGCTGACGCGTGCGGCGCAGGCGCTGCCGGTTCACCAGGCGCTCACGCGGCTCACGGGAGGCCTGCATGCGGCCGCGTGGTGCGACGCAACAGGCGCGATCCGGATGGCATTCGAGGACGTCGGCCGCCACAACGCACTCGACAAGCTGATCGGCTCGCTCGTGCTGTCGCGCGCCGACGCGACCGACGGCTTCGTGTTCCTGTCGAGCCGCGCGAGCTACGAGCTCGTGCGCAAGGCCGCACGGGTCGGCATCCCGATGGTGGCGACGATCTCCGCGCCGTCGTCGCTCGCGATCGAGATCGCGAAAGCGGCCGGCTTGCGGCTCGTCAGCTTCTGCCGCGAAACCGGCCACGTCGACTACGGCACGGCCTGATCGCGATCGCGGGAGCGCGCCGGCTGTCCACCGCCGGCGCGCCCTGCTCCGTCAGACGGTCAGTCGAACTGACGGAAATCCGGCTTGCGCTTCTCAAAGAACGCCGTCATCGCCTCGCGCGCTTCCGGCGCGCGCAGCATCGTAGCGAAGTGACCCGCTTCCTCTGCCATCCGCGCCTGCGTCGCCACCCCGCCCGTATCCTTCAGCAGCGCCTTCGTCACACGCAGCGATGCCGCCGGCAGCGCCGCGAGCTTTGCCGCCTGCTTCGCCGCGAACGCGTCGAGCTCGGCCGCCGGCAGCACGCGGTTGACGATGCCGATCCGGTGCGCTTCCAGCGCGTCGAACGCTTCGCCGAGCAGCAGCTTCTCGGCCGCGACCTGATGGCCGGCCAGACGCGGCAGCAGCGCGCTCGACGCGGCTTCCGGGCACAGCCCGAGCTGCGTGAACGGCAGCGAGAACGTCGCGGTGTCGGCCGCGTAGACCAGATCGCAGTGCAGCAGCATCGTCACGCCGACGCCGATCGCCAGGCCCGGCACCGCGGCCACGATCGGCTTGCTCGCGCTGCTGATCCGTGCGAGAAACTGGAACACCGGCGCGGTGTCGTCCTTCGGCGGCGACTTCAGGAAATCCTCGAGATCGTTCCCCGAGGTGAAATTGCCGTCGCCACCGCGCAGCAGGATCACGCGAACCGCCTTGTCTTCCTGCGCTTCGGCGAGGGCGTCGGCCATCGTCTGGTACATCGCCGCCGTCAGCGCGTTCTTCTTCGCCGGGCGCGCGATCGTGATCGTCATCACGCCATCGGCGCGTTCCACTTGAATTTCGGCCACAACCGTCTCCTTTGACTTTCCTCTATCGGAATGAAAAAAACGGTGCGCGAGCTCGTGGCCCGCGCACCGTCGTAGCTTGTCGTCGTGCTCCGCTTACAGGCGTTCGATGATGCCCGCGGCGCCCATGCCGGTGCCGACGCACATCGTGACCATCCCGTACTTCAGGTTGCGGCGACGCAGGCCGTGCACGACGGTCGCCGCGCGGATCGCGCCGGTCGCGCCGAGCGGGTGGCCGAGTGCGATCGCGCCGCCCATCGGGTTGACCTTCGACGGGTCGAGGCCGAGATCGCGCATCACCGCCAGCGATTGCGCGGCGAACGCTTCGTTCAGCTCGATCCAGTCGAGATCGTCCTGCTTCAGGCCGGCAGCCTTCAGCGCGGCCGGAATCGCTTCCTTCGGGCCGATGCCCATGATTTCCGGCGGCACGCCACGCACCGCGAAGCTCACGAAGCGTGCGAGCGGCGTCAGGTTGAATTCCTTGAGCACCTTCTCCGACACGACGAGCAGCGCGCCCGCGCCATCCGACGTCTGCGAGCTGTTGCCGGCCGTGACCGACCCCTTGTTCGCGAACACCGTGCGCAGCTTCGCGAGGCCTTCGATCGACGTATCCGCACGCGGACCTTCGTCGAGCTTGATCTCGCGCGTCTTCACGTCGACTTCACCGGTCGCGAGGTTCGGGAAACGCTCGGTGATCGTGTACGCGGCGATCTCGTCGTTGAACTCGCCGGCCTGCTGGGCGGCAAGCGCCTTGCGGTGCGACTCGACCGAGAATGCGTCCTGGTCTTCGCGGCTCACTTTCCACTGCTCCGCGACGCGCTCGGCCGTCAGGCCCATCCCGTACGCGATGCCGAAGTCTTCGTTGCGATCGAAGATGTGCGGCGACATCGACGGCTTGTTGCCCATCATCGGCACCATGCTCATCGATTCGCAGCCGCCCGCGAAGATCGCGTCCGATTCGCCGACGCGGATGCGGTCGGCCGCCATCGCCAGCGCCGTGATGCCCGACGCGCAGAAGCGGTTGACCGTCACGCCGCCGACCGTCTGCGGCAGGCCTGCGAGCAGCGCGCCCATGCGCGCGACGTTCAGGCCCTGCTCGGCTTCCGGAATCGCACAGCCGATGATCGCGTCTTCGATCAGCTTCGTGTCGAAGCCGGGCACCTGCGCCACCGCCGACTTCAGCGCGTGGACCAGCAGCTCGTCCGGGCGCGTGTTCTTGAAGACACCGCGCGGGGCCTTGCCGATCGGCGTGCGGCTGGCGGCGACGATGTATGCGTCTTGCAATTGTTTGCTCATTTGAGACTCCTTGCCTTATCCGCTCGCTCAGTTACGCACCGGCTTGCCGGTCTGCAACATGCCCATGATCCGTTCCTGCGTCTTCTGCGTGCCGAGCAGCTCGACGAACGCACGGCGCTCCAGCGCGAGCAGCCACTGCTCGTCGACCAGGCTGCCGGCTTCGACGTCGCCGCCGCACACGGCTTCGGCGATGCGGCTCGCGATCAGGTAGTCGTGATCGCTGATGAAGCGGCCGTCACGCATGTTGACGAGCGATGCCTTGATCGTCGCGATCGCCGAACGGCCGGCGACCGGCACGTCCTTCGCGCGCAGCGGTGCGCGGTAGCCGGTTGCGGCCAGCGCGCGCGCTTCCTTCTTCGCGGTGTCGAGCAGTTCGAACACGTTGAAGATGATCGTGTCGGACGGCTTCACGTAGCCCATCGCACGGGCATCGTGCGCGGACGCCGACACCTTCGCCATCGCCGCGCTCTCGAACGACTTCGTGACGAACTTCAGGATGTCGGTGGTCGCGTTCGCGGCCGTTGCGGCATCCGCTGCGCGCAGCGCGGCTTCCTTCAGGCCGCCGCCCGCCGGCACGAGGCCGACGCCCACTTCGACGAGACCGATGTAGCTCTCGACGTGCACGACGCGCTTCGCGCTGTGCAGCATCAGCTCGCACCCGCCGCCGAGCGCGATGCCCGACACGGCTGCAACGACCGGCACGTTCGCGTACTTCACGCGCAGCATGCCTTCCTGGAACTTCTTCACGAACGGCTCGATGCCCTTCGCGCCGCCCATCATGAACGCGGGCATCGCCTCTTCGAGGTTTGCACCGGCCGAGAACGGGCCGCCCGGCGTGCCGAGCTTCAGCGACGTCGGCTGCCAGATCACGACGCCCTTGTAGTCCTTCTCCGCGAGTTCGATGGCCTGCACGAGGCCGTCGATCACGCTCGGTCCGATCGTGTTCATCTTCGACTTGAACGACACGATCACGACGTCGTCTTCACCCGCACGGTCGTCGACCCATGCACGCACGGCATCGGTCTCGAACAGCGTCTTGCCGTACGTCTTCGGATCGGCACCGGCTTCGCCGAGCAGCGGCGCGCGGAATACCTGCTTGTCGTAGACCGCGAGGTCCGAACGCGGCACGAAGCGCTTCGCTGCCGGCGCCCACGAACCTTCGGCCGTGTGCACGCCGCCCTTTTCCGCCACCGCGCCTTCGAGCACCCACGACGGCAGCGGCACGTTCGCGAGCGCCTTGCCGGCCGCGATGTCTTCCTGCACCCACTCGGCGACCTGCTTCCAGCCGGCGGCCTGCCAGCCTTCGAACGGGCCTTCGTTCCAGCCGAAGCCCCAGCGGATCGCGAGGTCGACGTCGCGCGCGTTGTCGGCGATCGATTCGAGATGCACGCCGATGTAGTGGAACACGTCGCGGAAGATCGACCACAGGAACTGCGCGTGCGGATGGTCCGTTTCACGCAGCAGCTTCAGGCGTTCCGCCGGCGGACGCTTCAGGATGCGGCCGACGGTTTCGTCCGCCTTCGCGCCCGAATCCACGTAGGTGCCCGTCTTCGCGTCGAGCACCTTGATCGCCTTGCCTTCCTTCTTGTAGAAGCCGCCGCCCGTCTTCTGGCCGAGCGCGCCCTGCTTCACCAGTTCGGCGAGCACGGCAGGCGTCTGGTAGACCGGGAAGAACGGATCGTCGGCGAGGTTGTCCTGCATCGTCTTGATCACGTGCGCCATCGTGTCGAGGCCGACCACATCCGCGGTGCGGAACGTCGCCGACTTCGCGCGGCCGAGGCGGCTGCCCGTCAGGTCGTCGACTTCGTCGAAGCGCAGGCCGAACTTCGCGGCCTCGGTGATCACGGCCAGGATCGAGAAGATGCCGACGCGGTTCGCGATGAAGTTCGGCGTGTCCTTCGCGCGCACGACGCCCTTGCCGACGATGCTCGTCAGGAAGGTTTCGAGCTGGTCGAGGATCTCCGGGCGCGTATGCGCGGTCGGGATCAGCTCGACGAGGTGCATGTAGCGCGGCGGGTTGAAGAAGTGCACGCCGCAGAAGCGCGACTTCAGCTCGTCCGAGAACCCTTCGGACAGCTTCGTGATCGACAGGCCCGACGTGTTGGTCGCGAAGATCGCGTTCGGCGCGATGTGCGGCGCGACCTTCTTGTACAGGTCGTGCTTCCAGTCCATCCGCTCGGCGATCGCCTCGATCACGACGTCGCATTCGGCGAGCTTCGCGATGTCGTCTTCGTAGTTCGCTGCCTCGAGGTACTTCGCGTCGTCCTTCACGCCGAACGGCGCGGGCGACAGCTTCTTCAGGTTCTCGATCGCCTTCAGCGCGATCGCGTTTTTCGGGCCTTCCTTGGCCGGCAGGTCGAACAGCAGCACCGGCACGCGCGCGTTGATGAGGTGCGCGGCGATCTGCGCGCCCATCACGCCGGCGCCCAGCACGGCGACCTTGCGAATCAGGAAATTGCTCACGGGATGTCTCCGGATAGTGTCGTGCAGCGCGGAATGTGAGGGCTGCACGGAGAAGTGAGTACCAGGAACCGTTGCGTTCGGGCGGCGCGCCTCGCGCCCCGCCCGGACTCGCGTCAGAACAGCGATTCGTCGACTTCCATCAGCGTCTTCGAACCGGCGCGTGCCGCGCGGATCGTCGACGCCGTCTCGGGCAGCAGGCGCGCGAAGTAGAAGCGGGCGGTCGCGAGCTTCGACTTGTAGAACGGATCGCCCGACGCTTCCTTGTCGAGTGCGAGGCGCGCCATGCGCGCCCAGAAGTACGAGAACACCAGGTGGCCGACGGTGCGCAGGTACGGCACGGCGGCAGCGCCGACTTCGTCCGGGTTCTGCATCGCCTTCATGCCGATTTCCATCGTCAGCTTCTGCACCTTGTCGCCGATGTCGGCGAGCGGGTTGATGAACTCGGCCATTTCCGGCTTCACGCCTTCGGCTTCCGCGAATTCCGTGACGAGCTTGCCGAACTTCTTCAGCTTCGCGCCCATGTCGCCGAGCACCTTGCGGCCCAGCAGGTCGAGCGACTGGATCGAGTTCGTGCCTTCGTAGATCATGTTGATCCGCGCGTCGCGCACGTACTGCTCCATGCCCCACTCGGAGATGAAGCCGTGGCCGCCGTAGATCTGCATCGCGTGGTTGGTCGACTCGAACGCGTTGTCGGTCAGGAACGCCTTGATGATCGGCGTGAGCAGCGCGACGAGGTCGGCCGCTTCCTTGCGCACCGCTTCGTCACCGTGCGACAGTTCCTTGTCGATCTGCAGCGCGGACCAGTACGTGAATGCGCGCGCGCCTTCGGCGTAGGCCTTCTGCGTGAGCAGCATGCGGCGCACGTCCGGGTGCACGATGATCGGGTCGGCCGGCTTGTCCGGTGCCTTCGGGCCCGTCAGCGAGCGCATCTGCAGGCGCTCCTTCGCATAGGTGAGCGAGTTCTGGTACGCGACTTCCGTGAGGCCGAGGCCCTGCATGCCGACGCCAAGGCGGGCGGCATTCATCATCACGAACATCGCGTTCAAGCCCTTGTTCGGCTCGCCGACCATCCAGCCCGTCGCGCCGTCGAGGTTCATCACGCACGTCGAGTTGCCGTGGATGCCCATCTTGTGCTCGATCGAGCCGCACTTGATGCCGTTGCGCTCGCCCGGCTCGCCTGCTGCGTCGGGGATGAACTTCGGCACGATGAACAGCGAGATCCCCTTGGTGCCCTGCGGCGCGTCCGGCAGGCGCGCGAGCACGAGGTGGATGATGTTCTTCGACATGTCGTGCTCGCCGCTCGAGATGAAGATCTTCGTGCCGCTGATCGAGTACGAGCCGTCGCCGTTGGGTTCGGCCTTGGTGCGCAGGATGCCGAGGTCGGTGCCGCAGTGCGGCTCGGTCAGACACATCGTGCCCGTCCATTCGCCCGTCACGAGCTTCGGCAGGTAGCGCTGCTGCAGTTCCGGTGCGCCGTGTGCGTGCAGGCACTCGTAGGCGCCGTGCGACAGGCCCGGATACATCGTCCAGGCCTGGTTCGCCGAGTTCAGCATTTCGTAGAGCGCGTTGTTCACGAACGCGGGCAGGCCCTGGCCGCCGTAGTCCGGATCGCAGCCGAGCGCCGGCCAGCCGGCCTCGACGTACTGCTGGTAGGCTTCCTTGAAGCCGGTCGGGGTCTTCACGACGCCGTCGCCTTCATACGTGCAGCCTTCGCGATCGCCGACCTGGTTCAGCGGGAACAGCACCTCGGAGCAGAACTTGCCCGCTTCCTCGAGGACCTGGTTGATCGTGTCGGCGTCGAGGTCCGCATGCTTGGGCATTTGCTTGACTTCGGCTTCGACGTTCAGAAGCTCGTGCAACACGAATTGCATGTCGCGCAGCGGCGCGGCGTACTGTCCCATGACTCTCTCCAAAGGTGGGCAAAACGGCTCGAGCTCCTGGCGGGCGGATCACGCGCCGCTAACGGCTCTCGCTCTGATACGAAACAATCGTCTTTTCCAGCGCGGCCCACGTGAGGCGCACGGCGTCCGGCGAATGCAGGAAGCGGGCGTCGTGATGCAGGCCGAGCGTGAAGCTGTACAACTCGAAGAGCATCAGGTCCGGATCCGTATCCGCACGCAGATGGCCTTCTTCCTTCGCCTGCGAAATGGCACGCAGCATCGCGGCACGCCAGGCCGTCACGCTTGCGATCAACTGCTCGCGCACGGGGCTGTCAGGCCGGTCGTCGTACTCGACCGCACCGCTGATGTAGATGCATCCGGTCGTCACCTCCTGGATGCGCTTCTCCGTCCAGCGGGCCAGCATCGCCCGAAGGCGCGGCAAGCCTCGCGGCTCGCGCAGGCTCGGAAAGAACACCTCGTTTTCGAAACGATGGTGATACTCGCGGACGACCTCGACCTGCAGGTCCTCACGCGATCCGAAGTGCGCGAACACACCGCTCTTGCTCATCTGCATGCGCTCGGCCAGCAGGCCGATCGTCAGCCCCTCCAGCCCGTCACGGCTGGCGAGGTCCAAAGCAGCTTCAAGTATCGCGGCACGCGTCTGTTCGCCTTTTCGCATAGCTATTTCTGTAACCGTTCGGGGGTTCGAATAAAATCGAACGGCCGTACTATTATTGAGTGCGGCCGCTCGCGAAACAAGGAAATTATTAGAAACCGGTGTCTAACCGAGCCGCTATTTTGCGCGATTCCGGCGGGACCGGAGCGGCTTTTCCGCACGAACGTGCGGACAGATTTTTTGAAGCGAATACTTAGTCTGCGTTCAGTCGTAACCGCCGACCGTCAGCGCCTTCATCACGAGGCGGTACGTGTTGTACGCAAGCCAGTTCAGCAGCCGCTCGATGCGCGGGCGCGCGGCGTAGCGCGCGGCATCGATCTCCCGGCCTTCGGCGAACGCGGTCGCGATCGCGTCGCGCAACTGGTTCGTCACTGCATCGTAGCGCACCAGCACGACGTTCGCTTCATTGTTCAGCATAAGGCTCAGCGCGTCCAGGTTCGACGAGCCGACCGTCGCCCAGTTATCGTCGATCACGGCGACCTTGCCGTGCAGGATCGTCTTGTCGTATTCGGCAACGCGCACGCCCGCCCGCAACAGCGAGTGATACAGGAACGGCACGGCCGTATCGAGCGCCGTGAATTCCTTGCGACCGATCAGCACCTGCACGTCGACGCCGCGGCGGGCCGCGCCCGTCAACGCGCGGCGCAGCTTGCGGCCCGGCATGAAATACGGATTCGCGAGCAGGATCCGCTGGCGCGCCTGGCCGATCGCCGCGAGATACGCCTTCTCGATCGCGCGGCGGTTCACGACGTTGTCGCGCGCGACGAACGCGACGCTCGGCTCGGTCACGACCCGCAGTGCGCCGGCCTTGATCCATCGATGGCTGCGCATCCAGCGCCGGAACATGTCGGGGAACGCTTCGCCGCCGTGCAGCCCGGCCGCGTACTGCGCGTACGGCTTGTGGCCGAACTGGATCCGGTGCCACTGCAACTCGAACGCGGCGCGCACGTCGGACACCGCGGGCCCGGCCATCTCGACCGCGAAATCCCAGCGCGGGAACGGCAGCGTCGCGCTGCCCTGCGTGTAGTCGTCGACGATGTTGATGCCGCCGCAGAACGCGACCACGTGATCGATCACCGCGAGCTTGCGATGCGTGCGCGAGAAGCCGAAGCGGCCGAACAGGTAACGGTTGTAGATGCAGTGCTCGACGCCGGCTGCCACCCACGTGTCGAACAACGGCAGGCGCGCGGTGCCGATGCCGTCGGTGATCACGCGCACGCGCACGCCGCGCTGCGCCGCGCGGATCAGTGCATCCGACACCGGCCGGCCGGCCGCGTCGTCGCAGAAGATGTAGGTTTCGAGCATCACCTGCTCGCGGGCGGCATCGATCCGCTCGATCAGCGCCCGGAAGAACTCGCCGCCGGTCTCGCACAATCGCACGGTATTGCCCGACGTGAAGGCGAGCCGCGACGCGGAACCGCGTTCCTGCAGGAACATCTGCCGCAATTGCGCGAAGCGCTTGCGGGCTTCCGCCGTCATGCGGACGAGCCGTGCGGCGCGCGCGACAGTGCCACGCGCGCGGGCAGTTGCAGGATCGCCTCGGCGTTCGACGGCGAGAAGCAGCGCGCGGCCGCCTCGCGGAACGGCAGCCACGCATGGTCGACATGCTCGCGCGGCGACAGCGTCACGTCGACGCGATGCGGCACGCACAGGCCGAACCAGTGCTCGACGTTGCGCGTGACGCCCGGGGCGTAGCGGTGCAGGTATTGCGGATAGATCGTGTATTCGATCTTGTGGCGCCAGTCGACGAGCGCGCTCGCCGGCACGTCCGGCGTGCCGACTGCGATGCCGGTCTCTTCGACCACTTCGCGCGCGGCGGTGAGCGCGAGCGGCTCGTCGAGCGCGTCCTTCGAGCCGGTCACCGATTGCCAGAAATCAGGCTGGTCGGCACGCTTGATCACGAGCACATCGAGGTCGGGCGTGTAGATCACGACAAGAACGGATTCGGGGATTTTCGGCGGCTTCGTCATCTTTGTTTCATGCAGCACAGGGTCGCGCGCCGGGCAAATGCTCCGAACGGGCGGCAAGTGCTGCGACTGTACCGCAAAAAACGAAAAAGGCGCATCGCTGCGCCTTTTTCATGTGCGCCGTGTGCGCGCGAACGCACACACGACCGGGTACGAGGCGCGTTACGCCTTCGGCTGTTCCGGCTGACGCAGACGGATGTGCAGTTCGCGCAGCTGACGCTCGTCGACCGGGCTCGGCGCCTGCGTGAGCAGATCCTGCGCACGCTGCGTCTTCGGGAACGCGATCACGTCGCGGATCGAATCGGCGCCGGCCATCATCGTGACGATGCGGTCGAGACCGAATGCGATACCGCCGTGCGGCGGCGCGCCGTACTGCAGCGCGTCCAGCAGGAAGCCGAACTTGAGCTGCGCTTCTTCCGCACCGATCTTCAGCGCGCGGAACACCTTGCTCTGCACTTCCTCGCGGTGGATACGCACCGAGCCGCCGCCGATTTCCCAGCCGTTCAGCACCATGTCGTAGGCCTTCGCGAGGCAACGGCCCGGATCCGTCTCGAGGTACTCGAGATGCTCGTCCTTCGGGCTGGTGAACGGGTGGTGAGCCGCGACGTAGCGTGCATCTTCGTCGTCGTATTCGAACATCGGGAAGTCGACGACCCACAGCGGCTTCCAGCCGGCCTGGACGAGGCCGTTCGCCTTGCCGAATTCCGAATGGCCGATCTTCAGGCGCAGCGCGCCGAGGCTGTCGTTGACGACCTTCGCGCGGTCGGCCGCAAAGAAGATGATGTCGCCGTCTTCCGCGCCGGTGCGCTCGAGGATCGCCGCGATCGATGCGTCGTGCAGGTTCTTGACGATCGGGCTCTGCAGGCCGTCACGGCCCTTCGCCTTCTCGTTGACCTTGATCCATGCGAGGCCCTTCGCGCCGTAGATGCGCACGAATTCGGTGTAGCCGTCGATGTCGCCACGCGACAGCTCGCCGCCCTTCGGCACGCGCAGTGCCGCGACACGGCCGTCCTTCGCGTTGGCCGGCGTGCTGAACACCTTGAAGTCGACGTCCTTCATCGCGTCGGTCAGCTCGGTGAATTCGAGCTGCACGCGCAGGTCCGGCTTGTCCGAACCGAAACGCGCCATCGCTTCCGAGTACGGCATCACCGGGAATTTCGCGTCGAGCTCGACGTCGATCGTCGTCTTGAAGATGTGACGGATCATGTCTTCGAACAGGTCACGGATTTCCTGCTCGCCGAGGAACGACGTTTCGCAGTCGATCTGCGTGAATTCCGGCTGACGGTCGGCACGGAGGTCTTCGTCGCGGAAGCACTTGGTGATCTGGTAGTAACGGTCGAAGTTCGCGACCATCAGCAGCTGCTTGAACAGCTGCGGCGACTGCGGCAGCGCGAAGAACTGGCCCGCGTTCACGCGCGACGGCACGAGGTAGTCGCGCGCGCCTTCCGGCGTGCTCTTCGTCAGCATCGGCGTTTCGATGTCGATGAAGCCCTGCTCGTCGAGGTACTTGCGCGCTTCGATCGCCACGCGGTAGCGCAGACGCAGGTTGTGCTGCATCTGCGGGCGGCGCAAGTCGAGCACGCGGTGCGTGAGACGCGTCGTTTCCGACAGGTTGTCGTCGTCGAGCTGGAACGGCGGCGTGACCGACGCGTTCAGCACGTTCAGTTCGTGGCACAGCACCTCGATCTTGCCGCTCTTCAGGCCGGCGTTGACCGTGCCGTCCGGACGGTTGCGCACGAGGCCCTTGATCTGCACGCAGAACTCGTTGCGCACGCCTTCGGCGGTCGCGAACATTTCCGCGCGATCCGGGTCGCACACCACCTGCACGAGGCCTTCACGATCGCGCAGGTCGATGAAGATCACACCGCCGTGATCGCGGCGGCGCTGCACCCAGCCGCACAGCGACACGGTTTGGCCCAGCAGGTGTTCGGTCACGAGACCGCAGTATTCAGTACGCATCGACATGATGTTTGCTTTCGTTCGGTTTGATCAACGGGCGCCGCAACGCGCGGCCCGGGCGATGATTCTTTACTTACAGCGGCGGCTCGACGGGGCGGCGTGCAGGCGCCGGAGCCGGCGCCGGGGGTGCCACCACGCCCATCGAGACGATGTACTTGAGCGCGGCATCGACCGACATGTCGAGTTCGATGACTTCGCTCTTCGGCAGCATCAGGAAGAAGCCCGACGTCGGGTTCGGCGTCGTCGGGATATAGACGCTCACGTATTCTTCCGTCAGATGATTGAGCACGTCGCCGCCCGGCGTGCCGGTCAGAAACGCGATCGTATACGAGCCGCGGCGCGGGTATTCGATCAGCAGCGCCTTGCGGAACGCGTTGCCGCTGCTCGACAGCAGCGTGTCCGACACCTGCTTGACGCTCGTGTAGATCGGCCCGACGACCGGGATGTGACGCACCACGGCGTTCCACCACGTGACGAGCTTCTGGCCGATGAAGTTCTGCGTGGCCAGCCCGACGACGAAGATGAACGCGAGCGTCAGCACCGCGCCGATCCCCGGCAGATGGAAGCCGAGCATCCGCTCGGGCTGCCACGATTCGGGCAGCAGGAGCAGCGTCTGGTCCATCGTGCCGATGATGAGACCAAGCACCCACAGCGTGATCGCGAGCGGGACGAGAACCAGCAGGCCGGTCAGAAACACCGATTTCAGGGTCGTCTTTTTCATCATCTGCCGTCAATGAACCGCGCCGGCGGCGCGGGTTGGTCGCAGCCCGGCCGGGCCGCGACGGTCAACTGCTGGCGGCGGGCGCTGCAGCCGGGGCGGGCGCCGCGCTCGTCGTCGTGCTTTCGGAACTGCTCGATGCAGCCGGCGCGGCCGCGGCGGGCGCGGCTTCCGTCGATGCAGCCGGGGCTGCATCGCCCGACGCCGTCGCCGGTGCGCTGGTGCCGCCCGAACCGCCACGGAAATCGGTGACATACCAACCCGAACCCTTCAGCTGGAAGCCCGCGGCGGTGACCTGCTTGCGAAATGCATCCTTCCCGCATTCCGGACACTGCGACAGCGGCGCGTCGCTCATCTTCTGGAGCACGTCCTTCGCGAAACCACACGCTTCGCATCGATAGGCGTAGATCGGCATGATATTTTTCCCGCGGAAACTGGAAACGGCTTGCAAAACCTTGAATTATAGCCGAAACCCTGCCGCGCTCCGGCAACGGCCGCGACACGCGCGCATCAGCGGCGACGCCACGTGAGCCAGCGCTCGTGTCCTTCGAACACCGCGAGCGAATCGGTCACGGGCAAATCCTCGATCAGCTCGAAGTGCGGCGTGAGCAGCGCATCGAGTTCGGCACGCTCGATTCCGAACGGCGGCCCCTTCGGTTTCGCCATCAGGAAGAAATAGCCGGCCAGCAATCCGTCCACGGGCAGCAGCTCGGCCATGCGCGCCGCATAGCCGGCACGCATGGCCGGCGGCAGCGCGCACAGAAACGCGCGCTCGTACACCCACTGCACGTCGAACGGCGGCCGGTACGCAAAGAAATCGGCCTGCTCGACGACGTCCGCATGCGCGCCGAGCTGCGCCTTCGCGGCCGCCACCGCCTGCGCGGCGAAATCGATCGCACGCACGGGCCAGCCGGCTTCGGCCAGCCACCCGGCTTCCTGCGCACTGCCGCAGCCGGGAATCAGCACCGCGCACGGCTCGAGCCGATGCGCGAACACACTGAAACCCTCGGGCACGCCACCGAATTCCCACGGCGTCACACCACGCTCGAAACGCTCGTCCCAGAACGATGCGTTGCCAGGGTCGCGCGTCGTGAAATCGGCGGCTGACGGTATAGCGGGTTGCTTCGGATCGGACATCGCCCTGCTCCTTTCGGTCATGTGCCGTACGCGAGCGCCAGCAGCACGCGCGCGACGAGCGCCCCGACGCCGACCGCGAGGCCGAAGATCAGCAGCGCCTGCATCAGCCGGTTCGTCCGCTTCTGCTCGACGAGGATCTGGCGCATCAGGTCTTCGCTCGCGGCACGCGGCGCGTCATGGCGCGCGGCCATCGCGTGATGGATCAGGCGCGGCAGTTGCGGCAGCGTCTTGCTCCACTGCGGTGCCTCGACCTTGAAGCGCTCGTACCAGCCGCGCAGGCCGATCTGCTCGGTCATCCAGCGCTCGAGGTACGGCTTCGCGGTCTTCCACAGGTCGAGCTCGGGGTCGAGCGAACGGCCGAGGCCCTCGACGTTCAGCATCGTCTTCTGCAGCAGCACGAGCTGCGGCTGGATCTCGACGTTGAAGCGGCGCGACGTCGAGAACAGCCGCATCAGCACCTGGCCCAGCGAGATGTCCTTCAGCGCGCGGTCGAAATACGGCTCGCATACCGCGCGGATTGCGCTTTCGAGTTCCTCGACGCGCGTTTCGGGCGGCACCCAGCCCGACTCGAGGTGAAGCGTCGCGACGCGGTGGTAGTCGCGCTTGAAGAACGCGAGGAAGTTCTGCGCGAGGTAGTTCTTGTCGAAATCGGACAGCGCGCCGACGATCCCGAAATCGAGCGCGACGTAGCGGCCGAACGTATTCGGATCGAGGCTCACCTGGATGTTGCCCGGGTGCATGTCCGCGTGGAAGAAGCCGTCGCGGAACACCTGCGTGAAGAAGATCTCGACGCCTTCGCGCGCGAGCTTCTTGATATCGACGCCGGCCGAACGCAGCGTCTCGACCTGGCTGATCGGCACGCCGGTCATGCGCTCCATCACGAGCACCTGCGACGTCGAGAAATCCCAGAACATTTCGGGCACGAGCAGCAGGTCGAGGCCCGCGAAGTTGCGGCGCAGCTGGCTGCCGTTGGCTGCCTCGCGCATCAGGTCGAGCTCGTCGTGCAGATACTTGTCGAATTCGGCGACGACCTCGCGCGGCTTCAGGCGCCGGCCGTCGGCCCACATGCGCTCGGTCCAGATCGCGATGTCGCGCATCAGCGCGAGGTCGGAATCGATCACGGACAGCATGTTCGGGCGCAGCACCTTGACGGCGACGGCCTTGCCCGCGTGCTGGCCCTGCTTGAGCTTCGCGAAATGCACCTGCGCGATCGACGCGCTCGCGACCGGCTCGCGCTCGAATTCGTCGAACAGCTCGTCGACCGGCGCACCGAGCGACTTCTCGATGATCCCGATCGCGACCGCCGAATCGAACGGCGGCACCTGGTCCTGCAGCTTCGCGAGTTCATTCGCGAAATCGACCGACAGCAGGTCGCGGCGCGTCGACAGCACCTGGCCGAACTTCACGAAGATCGGGCCGAGGCTTTCGAGCGCGTGACGCAGCCGCACGGCAGGCGGATCGGAATAGCGGCGGCCGATCGTCGTGATCCGCAACAGCAGCTTCACGCGCCGGTCGTCGATCCGGGACAGCATCACTTCGTCGAGGCCAAAGCGGATGACGGTGTAGACAATCTTGATGAAACGGAAAATGCGCATGCCCTGCGGCCCCTCAGTGCGCGCCGCGCGGGCCGGAACCCGTGCGCGCGCCGATTTTTTGTTCGAGTCGCTCGACCCGCTTTTCGACCCGTGCAAGCGCATCGCGTGCGCGCGCCAGTTCGGCATCGAAGCCGCCGAGCGACGCGCGCCGGACGACTTGCGGGTTCTCGTCGAGCCAGTATTCGGCGACGGAATCGAGCACGTTGCGGCCGGTGCGGCGCGCGCGCGCGCCGGCGTCGCGCACGACCGTCGCGATCCGGTATGCCGCCGCGTCGCCGACCAGCTTCGCGAGATCTTCTTCAGGTTCCCAGCGCAGGTGCTCGGCCAGCTTCGCGATCTGCGTGGCGAACTCCGCGTCGCCCTCGATCTTCACGTGCTTCATCACGGCCGCCTGGCCGCCCTGCAGGAACGCGGCGACCGTGTCGCCGGCAAGCGCGATCGACACGTCGACCTGTTGCGCATCGTGCGCGTCGACGGCCGACAGATAGCCGTCGGGCTGCACCAACAGCGTCAGCGTCACCGGGGGCACGTCGATCCGGGCAGTCTTGCCCGAATAGGGAATCAGGCGGTCGCGCGCCCACGATTCGCGGGCGAGCAGGTGATTGACAGCAGCAGCAAAAGGCTTGGCGGCAAAGGTCATCGGGCTGGGAAAGAAAAAACCCGCGCAGGCCGGGCGCCCACGCGGGTTTCTATTGTAACGTCGGATCGTCGGCAGACCGTGCCTGACCGCACACCCGGGCGGCAAGCGGTCGCAGTGCGGCGGCCGTCGCCCGGGTGCCGGCGGCGCGGGCCGCCGGTCACGCTCAGTGCGTGTTGATCTGCTGGATGCCCGCGAGCAGCCAGCCCTGACTGCCCGACTTCGACAGGTTCCACACCTCGTCGAACGGCGCGGCCGATGCATTCGCCGATTCGCGGATCAGGCCGTGGAAGCGCACGCTCGCCGACTGCTCGATGCCGCGATCCTCGATCGCGACCAGTTCCGCGTCGAGCTGCACGACGTCGGTCTGGTTCGACTCGTTGCCGCGCGAATCGAGGTCGATCTTGATCTCGGCGAACATTTCCGGCGTCGTGAACTCGCGGATGTCGGCCAGGTTGCCCTGGTCCCACGCGGCCTGAAGGCGCACGAAGTAAACCTTCGAGCTGCGCAGGAACGCTTCGGTGTCGAAGCCGGCCGGCACCTGGAGCGGTGCTGCCGCAGCAGCCGCTGCCGCGCCGGTGGCCGCGGCACCGCCGCCGAACACGCCTTGCGCTTCGTTCGCGTAGCTGCTGCCGCTACCCGAGTAGTTGCTGCCGGTGCCGCCCTGCTGGAACGACGGGCTTTGCGAGTAGCCGCCCGACGACGACGCCGAGCCGCCGACCGAGTAGGCCGGCTCCTGCGGACGACGGCGGTTCATGAACTTGCGGATCAGCCAGATGCCGACCGCCGCGAGCAGCGCGATCACGATGACGTTCGCCATCATGCTCGCGAATGCGCCGCCCAGGCCGAAGTGCGACAGCAGCGCCGCGATACCGAGACCAGCCGCGAGGCCGGCGATCGGCCCGAGCCAGCGCGAGCGGTTGGGCTGTGCGGCCGGCGCGGGCGCGGCCGGATTCGCCCGCTGCGCCTGCGACGGCGCGGCCTGCTGCATCGGTTGCTGCGCGGGCGGCGTGGCCTGGCGCTGCGTGACCGTGGAGTTCTGGCGGCCGATGCTGCGCCCGCCGCCCATGCGCTTGGCTTCGGCGTCGAGCGATGCGAACGTGCCGGCCGTGAGCAGGCCGACCATCAGCAGCGTGCCGACCCGTCGAGCCCACGGCTTCGACGGCTTGCTACGGTTGAACAACGAACGCGATTCGAACATCAGTTTCTCCAGATGTAAGACAAATGTATGGAAAGAGCCCCTTAATACTTGGCTCCCATGTGTAAAGCTACCACGCCACCTGACAAATTGTAATATTTGACGGCATCGAGGCCTGCTTGTTCCATCATCGTCTTCAGCGTGTCCTGATCGGGGTGCATCCGAATAGATTCGGCAAGATACCGGTAACTTTCAGCATCTTTCGCGAACTTGTCGCCAAGCCACGGTAATACTTTGAAAGAATACAGATCGTACGCCTTTTTCAGCGGATCCCAGACTTTCGAGAACTCCAGCACCATCACGCGGCCGCCGGGCTTCGTCACGCGGCGCATCTCCGCCAGCGCGGCATCCTTGTGCGTCATGTTACGCAGCCCGAACGCGACCGTGACCACATCGAAGTAGTTGTCCGGAAAGGGAATTTTCTCCGCGTCGCACAGCAGCGACGGCGTCACGATGCCCTTGTCGAGCAGCCGGTCGCGGCCGACGCGCAGCATCGATTCGTTGATGTCCGTATGCCAGACCTCGCCGGTGGGCCCGGCCGCCTTCGCGAACGACCGGGTCAGGTCGCCGGTGCCGGCCGCAAGGTCGAGCACCTTGAAGCCGGGGCGCACGTTCGCCTGCGCGATCGTGAACGCCTTCCACGCGCGGTGCATGCCCGCCGACATCAGGTCGTTCATCAGATCGTAGTTGCTCGCGACCGAATGGAACACACCCGCCACTTTCTTCGCTTTTTCGTTTTCCTCGACGCTTTCGAAGCCGAAGTGGGTTTTGCTCATCGCGTTGATCCTCAGTAAATGGCAAGACGGCGCCGAGCGGGCGCCGTCGAATTTCAGTGGCAGTGGCCGTGCGACGCATTCGCCGCCGGCATCGGGGCATCGCGCTCGACGCCCGCCGCCTTCAGTTTGTCGAAATAGTCGCGCCACAGCGCGTCCTGCTGCGTGGCCAGCTCGTACAGCAGGTCCCACGAGTAGATGCCGGTCGAATGGCCGTCGGAGAACGTCGGCTGCAGCGCGTAGTGGCCGACGCCCTCGAGCGCGGTGATCGTCACTTCGCGCTTGCCCGTCTGCAGCGTCTCCTGGCCGGGCCCGTGGCCGCGCACCTCGGCCGACGGCGAATACACGCGCATCAGCTCGAACGGAATCCGGAAACTGTCGCCGTTCGGGTACTGCAATTCGAGCACGCGCGATACCGCGTGCACGACGACGCCGGACGGAATCGGCGTCGTGGAAGTCAAACCGCTCATGGCTGCCTCGAATCGGTCATGCGTTGAATTTCCTCGCGCACCGCATTGTGCAGCAGCGAGGCCTGCGCTGCGCGCGAGCGCAGCAGCGCCTCGGACACGCTGCGCTGGCGCGGCGCCCATACGGGCTGCGGGAAGTGTGCGTCGTTGGAAAAGCGCGGGATCACGTGCCAATGCACGTGCGGCACCATGTTGCCGAGGCTCGCGAGATTCACCTTGTTCGGCTGCATCACGCGGCGCACGGCCCGCTCGACCGCATAGACCACGCGCATCAGATGTGCCCGCTCCGGTTCGCCGAGATCGGAGAATTCGGCCACGTGCGCGCCCCAGATCACCCGGCAGAAGCCCGGGTAGTCGTGCTCGCCCGTCGCGAGGACGACACGCACCGCATCGTCCTGCCAGAGCACCTCGCCGCCGTCTTCACGGCAAAACACGCATTCCATCGTCGCTCCCATGTGGACGGGCGCCGGCATTGCCGCGCCGGCGCCCGCTCATTCCTGGCCCGGTCGGGCGGTCGTCATGCCCGCATTAGACCAGCACGCGCTCGATCCCGCCATTGTTCGCACGTGCGACATAATCGGCCATCCAGTTCTCGCCGAGCACCTGGCGCGCGATTTCGACCACGATGTAGTCGGCTTCGAGGTTCGCGTCCTCGCTGTAGCGCGACAGGCCCTGCAGGCACGACGGGCAGCTCGTCAGGATCTTCACGTCCGGGCCGTTCGCGGCCGCGGCGGCCGCTGCAGCCGACCCGGGCGCGTTGCCGGCCACGACCGGGATGCTGCGCAGCTTCGCGGCCCCCTTGCGGATCTCCTCTTCCTTGCGGAAGCGGACCTGCGTCGAAATGTCCGGGCGCGTGACCGCGAGCGTGCCCGATTCGCCGCAGCAGCGATCGTTCTTCTCGATCTTGTAGCCGTCCTTCTCGGCGCCCATCAGCTCGTTGACGAGCTTCACCGGGTCCATCGTCTTGATCGGCGTGTGGCACGGGTCGTGATACATGTAGCGCGTGCCCGTCACGCCATCGAGCTTCATCCCCTTCTCGAGCAGGAACTCGTGGATGTCGATGATCCGGCAGCCCGGGAAGATCTTGTCGAATTCGTAGCCGGCGAGCTGGTCATAGCAGGTGCCGCACGACACGACCACCGTCTTGATGTCGAGGTAGTTCAGCGTGTTCGCGACCCGGTGAAACAGCACGCGGTTGTCGGTGACGATCTTCTCGGCCTTGTCGTACTGGCCCGAGCCGCGCTGCGGATAGCCGCAGCACAGGTAGCCCGGCGGCAACACCGTCTGAACGCCGGCTTCCCACAGCATCGCCTGCGTCGCGAGCCCGACCTGCGAGAACAGGCGCTCGGAGCCGCAGCCCGGGAAGTAGAACACCGCTTCCGAATCGACCGTGGTCGACTTCGGGTTGCGGATGATCGGCACGATCTTGTTGTCCTCGATGTCGAGCAGCGCGCGCGCCGTCTTCTTCGGCAGGTTGCCCGGCATCTTCTTGTTGACGAAGTGGATCACCTGCTCGACCACCGGCGGCTTGCCGACCGTCGCCGGCGGGTGCTGCGTCTGCTTCGTCACGACCTTCTTCAGCATGTCGTTCGCGAAGCGCTGCACCTTGTAGCCGGCGCCCATCATCACGCTGCGCGCGACGTTGATCGTCTGCGGGTTGGTCGCGTTCAGGAAGAACATGCCCGCCGCATTGCCGGCGTTGAACTTCTTCTTGCCCATCTTGCGCAACAGGTTGCGCATGTTCATCGTGACGTCGCCGAAGTCGATCTTCACCGGGCACGGCGTCGCGCACTTGTGGCACACCGTGCAGTGGTCGGCCACGTCGTTGAACTCGTCCCAGTGCTTGATCGACACGCCGCGGCGCGTCTGCTCCTCGTACAGGAACGCCTCGACCAGCAGCGAGGTTGCGAGGATCTTGTTGCGCGGGCTGTACAGCAGGTTCGCGCGTGGCACGTGCGTCGCGCACACCGGCTTGCACTTGCCGCAGCGCAGGCAGTCCTTCACCGAATCGGCGATCGCGCCGATGTCGGACTGCTTCATGATCAGCGACTCGTACCCCATCAGCCCGAAGCTCGGCGTATAGGCGTTGCGCAGATCGGCGCCTTCGAGCAGCTTGCCCTTGTTGAAGCGGCCGTTCGGGTCGACGCGCTGCTTGTATGCGCGGAATTCGGCGATCTCGTCGTCGGTCAGGAACTCGAGCTTCGTGATGCCGATGCCGTGCTCGCCGGAAATCACGCCGTCGAGCGAACGCGCGAGCGTCATGATGCGTGCGACCGCCGCGTGGGCGTCCTGCAGCATCTCGTAGTTGTCGGAGTTGACCGGCAGGTTGGTGTGGACGTTGCCGTCGCCCGCGTGCATGTGCAGCGCGACGAACACGCGGCCGCGCAGCACCTGCTTGTGGATCGCCTGCGCCTCGTCGAGGATCTGCTTGAACGCGCCGCCGTTGAAGATCGCGCGCAGCTCTGCACGGATTTCCTGCTTCCACGAGATGCGGACCGTGCGGTCCTGCGTGATGTGGAACACGGTCGCGCCCGGCTGATCGTCCGCGCGATCGGCGAACTTCTCGGCAAGCGCCTCGTAGCCGAGCTGCACGAGGTAGTGCTGCGCCTCGCGCAGCGGCTGGTCGAGCCGGTCGCGCACGAATTCCCAGCGGGCACGCACGCGCTTGAGCAGCTCCAGCGCCTGCTGGACCCGGTCCTCGAGCAGTTCGGCGCTCGGGATCTCGTTCGCGTCGTCGGTCTTGCCGAGCGGCAGGTTGCCGGCACGGAAAAACGCTTCCAGCGCATCGACGAGCTGCAGCTTGTTCTTCAGCGACAGCTCGATGTTGATCCGCTCGATACCGTCGGTGTACTCACCCATCCGGTTCAGCGGGATCACGACGTCTTCGTTGATCTTGAACGCGTTCGTGTGCTTCGCGATCGCGGCCGTGCGGCTGCGGTCGAGCCAGAAGCGCTTGCGCGCCTCCGCGCTGACCGCGACGAAGCCTTCGCCGCTCTTGCCGTTCGCCATCCGGATCACTTCGGACGTGGCGTGCGCGACCGCATCGGCATCGTCGCCGACGATGTCGCCGATCAGCACCATCTTGGGGAAGGCATTGCGCTTGCTCTTGGTCGCGTAGCCGACCGCGCGCAGGTAGCGCTCGTCGAGGTGCTCGAGGCCCGCGAGGATCGCGCCGCCCTGCTTCGACGTCTCGAACAGGTAATCCTTGATCTCGACGATACTCGGGATCGCCTCGCGCGCCTGGCCGAAGAATTCGAGGCAGACGGTGCGCGTGTGCGCGGGCATCTTGTGCAGCACCCAGCGCGCGGACGTGATGAGCCCGTCGCAGCCTTCCTTCTGCACGCCCGGCAGGCCGGCGAGGAACTTGTCGGTCACGTCCTTGCCGAGCCCTTCCTTGCGGAACCGGCGCCCTTCGATCTCGAGCATTTCGGTGCGCAGCAGCTTCTCGCCCGGCGCGTAGGCGCCGTCGAACCACTTCAGCTCGAAACGCGCGACCGCGATGTCGTGGATCTTGCCCTGGTTGTGCTCGTGGCGCGTGACTTCGAGCCAGTTGCCGTCCGGGTCGACCATCCGCCACCAGGCCAGGTTGTCGAGCGCGGTGCCCCACAGCACGGCCTTCTTGCCGCCCGCGTTCATCGCGACGTTGCCGCCGATGCACGATGCGTCGAGCGAGGTGGGATCGACCGCGAACACGTAGCCGGCCGCTTCCGCCGCCTCGGTCACGCGGCGCGTGACGACGCCCGCGCCGGAGAAGATCGTCGGCACCTTGTGCGCGACGCCCGGCAGCTCGGTCAGCTCGACCGCGCCGAGCTGTTCGAGCTTTTCGGTGTTGATGACGGCGGAGAACGGCGTGAGCGGCACCGCGCCGCCCGTGTAGCCAGTGCCACCGCCGCGCGGGATCACGGTCAGGCCGAGCTCGAAGCAGGCCTTGATCAGGCCGGCGATCTCGGCTTCGCTATCGGGGGTCAGCACGACGAACGGGTATTCGACACGCCAGTCGGTCGCGTCGGTCACGTGCGACACGCGCGACAGCCCGTCGAAACGGATGTTGTCCTTCTGCGTGCAGCGGCCGAGCGCCTTGGTCGCGCGGCGGCGCAGGTCGGCCATCTTCTCGAATTCGTCGGCGAACTCGTTGACCGCACGCTGCGCGGCGGTTTCGAGCATCTCGACGCGCGATGCGCGCTCGCGGCCCGCGTCGTCGCGGTGCTCGGTGAGATCCGCGCTGCGGCGCTTGCCGATTTCGGTGAGGCGGTGGTTCAGCGCCTCGATCAGCAGCGCGCGGCGCTTCGGGTTGTCGAGCAGGTCGTCCTGCAGGTACGGGTTGCGGCGCACGACCCAGATGTCGCCGAGCACTTCATACAGCATCCGTGCCGAGCGGCCCGTACGGCGCTCGGCGCGCAGTTCGTCGAGCACCGACCACGCCTCTTCGCCGAGCAGGCGGATCACGATCTCGCGATCCGAGAAGGACGTGTAGTTGTAGGGAATCTCGCGCAAACGGGGCGCGGGGTCGGCGGCGACGGCGGCGGCCGCGCCATGCGGATCGAAAACTTGTGGTGCGTTCATGTTCGGACGACTCGGAGGGCCGATACACCGTGCACGGGCGTCGGCAAGCGCGTGGGCGCAATCTTGGGGAAATCTGTTCTGTTACCAGGCGCGCGGCTGTCCTTCATGGGGCCGGAGCGGGCGACTCGCCCCTCCTGGCCGGCGACAGGGCCTGGCGGCACTCGGAACGATCAGCACGATCGCGCGCGGCGCGCATGCCGTTCGGCCGCGGGGCTGGCTGCGCGCGGCGTCGGCTTCAACGGTGCGATCCGAGGGTGCCTCTGCATCTTCCGATCCTTGATTCAAAACGGAATTCTAACCCATGATCGGGCCACGCGTGACACGTCGGACAGGTCGTGGGGCTATCCCCGCGAGCCGCGCCAGGCCTGGCTCGGCGCGATTTCGCGCGATCATTCGCCGTCCGTCCGGTCGGTAACCGTGCGGTTAAGCCGGTAAAAAAGGCAGCGCGCGCCCGCCGACGCCCCGCCCGCACGGCCCCGCGAACACCGGCTCGGCATGCCGCTTGCGTGCAGACAGACCCTTGGCGCTATCATTGATCCTTTACCGTCTGCTTTCCGCACTGCACGCGAGCACCCATGGCATCCCACGATTACCTGAAGAAAATCCTCACCGCGCGCGTCTACGACGTCGCGATCGAGACGGAACTCGAATCCGCCCGCAACCTGTCGGCCCGCCTGCGCAACGCCGTCTACCTGAAGCGCGAGGACAACCAGCCGGTGTTCTCGTTCAAGCTGCGCGGCGCGTACAACAAGATGGCGCACATTCCGTCGGAAGCGCTCGCGCGCGGCGTGATTACGGCGTCAGCCGGCAACCACGCGCAGGGTGTGGCGTTCTCGGCGGCGCGGATGGGCGTCAAGGCCGTGATCGTCGTGCCCGTCACGACGCCGCAGGTGAAGGTCGATGCGGTGCGTGCGCACGGCGGCCCGAGCGTCGAGGTGATCCAGGCCGGCGAGTCGTACAGCGACGCGTATGCACACGCGGTCAAGGTGCAGGAAGAGCGCGGCCTCACGTTCGTCCACCCGTTCGACGATCCGTACGTGATCGCAGGCCAGGGCACGATCGCGATGGAAATCCTGCGCCAGCACCAGGGCCCGATCCACGCGATCTTCGTGCCGATCGGCGGCGGCGGGCTCGCGTCCGGCGTCGCGGCCTACGTGAAGGCGGTGCGCCCGGAGATCAAGGTGATCGGCGTGCAGGCCGAGGATTCGTGCGCGATGGCGCAGTCGCTGGAAGCCGGCAAGCGTGTCGAGCTGAGCGAGGTCGGCCTGTTCGCGGACGGCACCGCCGTGAAGCTGGTCGGCGAGGAAACCTTCCGGCTCTGCAGCGAATACCTCGACGGCGTCGTGACGGTGAACACCGACGCACTGTGCGCAGCGATCAAGGACGTCTTTCAGGATACGCGCAGCGTGCTCGAACCGTCCGGCGCGCTCGCGGTCGCGGGCGCGAAGCTCTACGCGGAACGCGAAGGCATCGAGAACCAGACGCTCGTCGCGGTCACGTCCGGCGCGAACATGAACTTCGACCGGATGCGCTTCGTCGCCGAGCGCGCGGAAGTGGGCGAAGCGCGCGAAGCCGTGTTCGCGGTCACGATCCCCGAGGAGCGCGGCAGCTTCAAGCGCTTCTGCTCGCTCGTCGGCGACCGCAACGTCACCGAGTTCAACTACCGGATCGCCGATGCGCAGGCCGCGCACATCTTCGTCGGCGTGCAGATCAAGCGCCGCGGCGAATCGGCCGAGATCGCCGCGAACTTCGAGTCGCATGGCTTCAAGAGCGTCGACCTGACGCACGACGAGCTGTCGAAGGAACACATCCGCTACATGGTGGGCGGCCGCTCGCCGCTCGCGCTCGACGAGCGCCTGTTCCGCTTCGAATTCCCGGAGCGCCCGGGCGCGCTGATGAAGTTCCTGTCGTCGATGGCGCCGGACTGGAACATCAGCCTGTTCCACTACCGCAACCAGGGCGCGGACTACAGCTCGATCCTCGTCGGGCTGCAGGTGCCGCAGGCCGATCGCGCCGAATTCGAACGCTTCCTCGCGGCACTCGGCTATCCGTATGTCGAGGAGAGCGCCAACCCGGCTTACCGCCTCTTTCTGTCGTAAAGGCGTCACGCATGAATCCCGAACATTCCCCGCTCGGCAAGGCCACCGTCTACGCCGCCCAGTACGACGCGTCGCTGCTGTTCCCGATCCCGCGCGCCGGCGCGCGCGAGCAGCTCGGCATCACGTCGGCGCTGCCGTTCTTCGGCACCGACATCTGGAACGCGTACGAGCTGTCGTGGCTCAACGCGCGCGGCAAGCCGCAGATCGCGGTGGCGACGTTCTACGTGCCGGCCGAATCGCCGAACATCGTCGAATCGAAGTCGTTCAAGCTGTATCTCGGCTCGTTCGCGCAGACGAAGTTCGATTCGATCGACGCAGTGCGCGACGTGCTGAAGCGCGACGTGTCGGCCGCGTGCGGCGCGACCGTCTCCGTGCAGCTCGTGTCGCCGCACGATTTCGGCAAGCTCGAGATGGACGAGCTCGACGGGCTGTCGCTCGACCGGCTCGACCTCGACACCGACGTGTACGAACCCGATCCGTCGCTGCTGTCGGCCGCTGAAGACGAAGCGCCGGTCGAGGAGACGCTCGTATCCGACCTGCTGCGCTCGAACTGCCCGGTCACCGGCCAGCCCGACTGGGGCAGCGTGCAGATCCACTACGTCGGGCCGCAGATCGATCACGCGGGCCTGCTGCGCTACATCATCTCGTTCCGCAACCACACGGGCTTTCACGAGCAGTGCGTCGAGCGGATCTTCCTCGACATCCTGCACGCGTGCAAACCGGTGAAGCTCGCGGTATATGCGCGCTATACGCGTCGCGGCGGGCTCGACATCAACCCGTTCCGCACCAACTACAACCAGCCGATGCCGGACAACGCGCGCAACGCGCGGCAGTAACAGCGGCGGGTGGCCGCGGTTCGCAGTTGGCAACGCGCGGCGGTATCCCCTGATGAAACAGCCCGACCGGGTTCAACCGGCCGGGCTGTTTTTCATTGCGCGGAGAAACGCGGCCGGCCCACGGTCAACCTTTCACCGGCCGCTCCGGAAGAAGCTCCACCAGGCGCAACAGATAGCCGTCGGGATCCTGCACCAGCATCTCGACCTGGCCATGCTCGATCTCGCCCTCCCGATACCAGGACGTGCGCGGCTCGACGAACAGCGTCACGCCCGCGGCGCGAATCCTCTCGAAGATCGGATCGAGTGCATCGACCTCGATCTGAAAATTGATCCCGCGCCCGAACGGCGGCTCCAGCGGGCCGGTCAACCAGCCCTCCGGGCTGTGCTGCTCGAGCATCAGCTGAGCGCCCCCGAGCTCGAGATAGGCGAACCCGTCTTCCGGACGCTCGAAGCGAATCCGAAATCCGAGCACGTCGCGATAGAAGCGAATGCTTCCGGCAAGGTCCGAGCAAATCAGCTCCGGCACCAGCGCAGCCCATTCCATGCACATCCTCCCCGTATGGTCATGCGGCACCTTACATGAACGGTCGGGATGCGTTGCGACGATTGCGGCCTCGGGAACACCGCCGACCGGTCGAGCAGTGCCCCGCACATGAAAAAAACGGGCCCGGCGCATGTAAATGCGCCGGGCCCGTTGCGTAGCGGCTCGCCGTGGCCGCGTTACTTCGCCGGCGCCTTGTACGCGATGCAGTCGACCTCGACCTTGCAGTCGATGACCATGCTCGACTGCACGCACGCGCGTGCCGGCGGATGCTCGCCGAAGTACGAGATGAACACCTTGTTGAACGACGCGAAATCGCGCGCGTCGTCGAGCCACACGCCGCAGCGCACGACGTGCTCGAGGCCGTAGCCGGCCTCCTTCAGGATCGCGATCACGTTCTCGATCGTCTGCTTCGACTGCGTGACGATGCCGCCTTCGACGACCTCGCCGTTCACCATCGGCGTCTGGCCCGACACGTACAGCCAGCCGTCGGCCTCGACCGCGCGTGCGAACGGCATCACCTGGCCGCCGGTGCCCTTCGCTTCGCCTACGCCATATCGCTTCATCGTTTCACTCCTTGTTTCGGTTACGGATGCGCGCACCGACGATGGCGCGCGCGGCAGATCGGAACAACCGCCGCGTTCAGAACGCGGCGTCGGCACTCGCCGGCACGCGCTCGCCGCGGGCGACGAAGCCGCCGGCGCGCTCGCCGGTCGGCTGGCCGTTTTCGTAAGTGAGCACGCCGTTCACCCACACGGCGTCGATCCCGTGCGCGGGCTGCTGCGGCTTCTCGAACGTCGCGGCGTCGATCACGCTCGCCGGGTCGAACAGCACGAGATCCGCGTGGTAGCCCACGTGCACCTCGCCGCGCCGCGCGATCCCGTAGCGGCGCGCGGACAGCGACGTCATCTTGCGGATCGCTTCCTCGAGCGGCAGCAGGTTCGTGTCGCGCACGTAGTGGCCGAGCACGCGCGGGAACGCGCCCCACAGCCGCGGGTGCGGCAGCGGATCGTTCGGCAGGCCGTCGGAGCCGACCATCGTCGCGGGATGCGACAGGATCCGGCGCACGTCGTCCTCGGACATGTTGTGGTACACCGCGCCCGCCGGGCGGATGCGCTGCGCGGCTTCCTGCTCGGTCACGCCCCACTCGGCCGCGATCGCCTTCAGCAGCTTGCCCGCCACTTCCGGGTGCGGCTCCGACCACGTGATCGTGATGTCGATGTCGCCCGTCACCTGCTTCAGGTCGAGCGTCGACGAGCTGCGGCTGTACGGATAGCAGTCGCAGCCGACCGGCTGGTAGCGGCGCGCGCCTTCGAGCGACGCGAGCACCTCGGTGCTGCGCCCCCAGTTCGACGGGCCCGCGCACTTCAGGTGCGAGATCACGACCGGCACGCGCGCATGGCGGCCGACCTGGTACGCCTCTTCCATCGCATCGAGGATCGCGTCGAACTCGGTGCGCATGTGCGTGGTGTACAGCGCGCCCGCGTTCGCGAGCGGCTCGGCGAGCGCCATCACCTCCTCGGTCGGCGCCGCGAACGCGGAGCCGTACGCGAGGCCCGACGACAGGCCGAGTGCGCCGTTCGCGAGCGCCTCCTCGAGCTGCGCGCGCATGCCGGCGATCTCGCCGTCGGTCGCCGCGCGGTCGAGGCGATCCATCTGGTTGTTGCGCAGCGCCGTGTGGCCGACGAGCGCCGCGACGTTCACGGCCGGACGCGCGCCGTTCACGGCCGCGACGTAGTCGGCGAAGGTCGGGTACTGGAACGCACCGCGCTCGCCGAGCAGGTTCATCGGGTCGGGCGGATCGCCCGCGAGCGTCACCGGCGACGCGCTGATCCCGCAGTTGCCGACGATCACGGTCGTCACGCCCTGCGAGATCTTCGGGATCATCTCCGGTGCGCGGATCACGTGCGTGTCGTCGTGCGTGTGCACGTCGACGAAGCCCGGCGCGAGCGCGCGGCCGTTCGCATCGACGACGTTCTCGGCCAGCCAGTTCGACAGGTTGCCGATCGCCGCGATCAGGCCGTTGCGGATCGCGACGTCGCGCGTGACGGGCGGCGCGCCGGTACCGTCGTAAAGCTGCGCGCCGACGATCAGCGTATCGGCGGCTTCGGGATGCGAATGCATGGTCAGTCTCCTACCGGTTGACGGTCTCCGCCGCCGCGATGCGCATCGAGCGCGTGCTTGATGCGACGCAGCGATTCTCGGCCCGCATCGCCGAGCCGCAATGCGACTCCGGTGACGAGCACGTCGATCGCCATCATCATCGCGTAGCGCGATGTCGACGGCTTGTAAATGAAATCGGTTTCGAACGCGACGACCGGAATCAGGTGGTCGGCCAGCTTCGCGAGCGGCGATGCCGGCGCGGTGATCGCGATCAGCTTCGCGCCGTAGCGCTTCGCGAGCCGGCAGCTCTCGAGCAGCTCGGGCACGCGGCCGCTCACCGACAGCGCGACGACGACGGTGTCGCGCGACAGCGTCGCGGCGACCATCCGCTGCAGCACGCTGTCCTGGTAGCTCGCGACCGGCCGGCCGAAGCGCACCAGCCGGAAGCGCAACTCGTCGGCGAGCGCGGTCGAGCCGCCGCCCTGCCCGTACACATAAGTCATCTTCGCGGCGGCGAGCAGGTCGGCGGCTGCCTCGAACGACGTGTTGCGCAGCAACTGATGGTTGTGCGCGAGCGCCACGCGAATCTCGTCGTAGACCATCGACGCGGGGCTCGTGTCATCGGCCGGCGCGTCGTCGGACGGCACCAGAAAGCGCTGGCCGACGGCCGCCGCCTGCGCGACCAGCACCTTCAGTTCGCGCACGTCGCGGCAGCCGACCGCCTTCGCGAAACGCGTGACCGTCGCGACGCTGACCTCCGCGTCGCGTGCCAGCGCACCGATGCTCGCATGCGCGGCGCGCGCCAGGTCGGCGAGGATGAACGCGGCGACCTTGCGCTCGGCTTCGCGCAGCTCGGGCGCACATTCGGCGATCCGCGCGACGATGTCGAGCACCGGCGGAGCGGCCGGCGCCGGATGAAGCTCGGGTGCGAGCGGGGTGGACGGGGTGGCAGGCGTATTCATCTGCAAAAAGGGGCGAAGCTCGAGGGTGCGAAGCTCGATGTTACTAAATAACATCACCGCGCCGATGCTACTTTCTGTACCATCGGCGTGTCAACTTCAGTGCAATGCATAGTGATGATGGAGCAGGATGACATGAAAGTTACAAACTATCAGGAAGCGACGATCGATCCGTTCGGCAAGGGCCTCGGCAATCTGCCCAGCGCGAGCGTGCCGCTCGGCGAAGCAGGCCGTCTCGAGTGGAACTTGCTTGCGGAAGACGTCAGCCTGCCGGCCGCCGTGCTTTACGAGGACCGCATCGAACACAACCTGAACTGGATGCAGGCCTTCGTGCAGAAGTACGGCGTCAAGTTTGCGCCGCACGGCAAGACGACGATGGCGCCGCAACTGTTCCGCCGCCAGCTCGACGCCGGCGCGTGGGGTATCACGCTCGCGACCGCGCACCAGACGCAGGCCGCGTATCACGGCGGCGTGCGGCGCGTGCTGCTCGCGAACCAGCTGGTCGGCCGCCAGAACATGACGATCATCGCCGGGCTGCTGTCCGATCCCGACTTCGAATTCTTCTGTCTCGTCGATTCGGCGGAGAGCGTCGACCAGCTCGGCCGCTTCTTCGGTGCGCTGAAGAAGCCGCTGAACGTGCTGCTCGAGCTCGGCGTGCCGGGCGGCCGCGCGGGCGTGCGCGATGCCGCGCAACGCGAAGCCGTGCTCGCCGCGATCGCGCGCTATCCGGACACGCTGAAGCTGGCCGGGATCGAACTCTATGAAGGCGTGCTGAAGGAAGAAGGCGAGATCCGCACGTTCCTGCAGGAAGCGGTCGCGCTCACGCGCGAGCTCGCCGAAGCAGGCCGCTTCGCGCGTACGCCGGCAATCCTGTCGGGCGCCGGTTCGGCGTGGTACGACGTGGTCGCGGAGGAATTCGCGAAGGCGTCGAACGCCGGCTTCGCGGAAGTCGTGCTGCGTCCGGGCTGCTACCTGACGCACGACGTCGGCATCTACAAGAAGGCGCAGACCGACGTGTTCGCGCGCAACCCGATCGCACGCACGATGGGCGAAGGGCTGCTGCCCGCGCTGCAGCTGTGGGCCTACGTGCAGTCGGTGCCGGAGGCGGACCGCGCGATCGTCGCGCTCGGCAAGCGCGACGCGGCGTTCGACGCGGGGCTGCCGGAGCCGGCGCGCCACTTCCGCCCGGGCCGCGACACCGCGCCGCGCGACGTCGCCGCCACCGAAGGCTGGGCCGTCACCGGGATGATGGACCAGCACGCGTACCTGCAGATCCCGCCGGGCGCAGACGTGAAAGTGGGCGACATGGTCGCGTTCGACATCTCGCACCCGTGCCTGACGTTCGACAAGTGGCGCCAGGTGCTCGTGCTCGATCCGCAGTTCAGCGTGACGGAAGTCGTCGAAACCTTCTTCTGACGCCCGTCGCGCACAACGTGCACCACCGCCCCGCCGCTCGCGCGGGGCGGCCGTCACGCGCGCTTCAAGCGGCCGGAGTACACTGCGCTCTCGTCCTCGGGGCCCCACGCGGGCGTGGCACTTGCCTGTCGCGCGGGCCCTCAACGCAGCTCCACTGGAGAAAGCCATGGCCGCGAAGAAGATCCTGTTCCTGACCGGCGATTTCGCCGAAGACTACGAAACGATGGTGCCGTTCCAGGCGCTGCAGGCCGTCGGCCACCACGTCGATGCAGTCTGCCCGGGCAAGCGCGCGGGCGACAAGATCAAGACCGCGATCCACGATTTCGAGGGCGACCAGACCTATACCGAGAAGCCCGGCCACCAGTTCACGTTGAACGCGGCGTTCGACGACGTCGACGCATCGCGCTACGACGCGCTCGCGATCGCGGGCGGCCGCGCGCCCGAATACCTGCGACTCGATCCGAAGGTGATCTCGCTCGTGCGCGAGTTCGCCGAAGCCGGCAAGCCGATCGCGGCGATCTGCCACGCGGCGCAACTGCTCGCGGCCGCCGACGTGATCCGCGGCAAGCGCATCTCGGCCTACCCGGCCTGCGCGCCCGAGGTGAAGCTCGCCGGCGGCGAATACGCGGACATCCCGGTCGATGCGGCCGTGACCGATGCGCCGTTCGTCACCGCGCCCGCGTGGCCCGCGCATCCGGCCTGGCTCGCGCAGTTCCTCGCGCTGCTGGGCACGCGCATCGAGCTTTGAACCCGCTTCTGACCGACAGTGAATTGAGATGAGATGAAGGGCCGGGCCGGCGGCGGATGCGCGCCGCCCCTGCCCCGCGCTTCAGCGCGCGGCCGGCGTCGAGCCGACGTCCGCGATCCGCGACTCCAGCATCGCCAGCGCGCCCGACAGCGCAGTCAGCACGTCGTCCGGCAATTGCGCCATCGTCTGTTCGAGAAACGCCTTGCGGCGCGGCAGGCACGCGTCGAACGCGGCGCGGCCGTCGTCCGTCAGCGTCACGTTGGTCACGCGATTGTCGCGTGCGTCGGATTCGCGCTGGATCCAGCCGAGCGCGTCGAGCGACTTCAACTGGCGCGTGAGCGCGCCCGGATCGACGCGCAGCACTTCGACGAGCTTCTTCTGCGACGAATGCCCGCCCATCGTGTGCAACGCGACCATGATGCGCCAGCGCGGCATCGGTTGCCCGACGTGCGCCTCGAACGCGGTCATGAACGCGCGATACGTGCGTCCGAATTGCTGCAAGATCGCGACGCGGTCCTGTTCTTCCATGCGCTCAGTTCTACTCGTTCAATCGTTCAGTCGGCCGCGACATGCGGTTCGATCTTGTGCCGCAGCGCGATCGGCGGCACGCGGCGGCACTGCCACACCGACACCACGGCGACGACCGCCGCCATCGCGACGCCCAGGTGAATCGCGCCGACGAGCGATTCGCGGGCCGCTTCCAGCAGCAGCGCGCCATTATGCCCGGCGCGCGTCAGCTCCGCGACGAGACCACCCTGCGCAGCGCGATCGATCAGGATCTGCGGATCGGCGAGCCGCGCATGCCATTGCATCGCCTGGTCGGCCGACAGCGCATTGCGCACGCCGCTCGAATACATCTGGTTGACGAGCGTGCCGGTGAGCGCGGTGCCGACCATCCCGCCAACCATCCGCAGCGACTGCAGCAACGCCGTCGCGATGCCGAGATGCTCGCGGCCGGCCGTCTGCTGCGCGAAGACGGTGAGGTTCGGCAGCACGAAGCCGAGCCCGATGCCGCCCGCGACCATCAGCGCCATCAGCAGCCACTTCGGCGTCGTGTGGGTCGACACGACGATGCCCGCGCAGGTGATCGCGAACAGCACGAAGCCGACGTGCAGCATCGCGTTCGGGTTGCGGATGCGCGTGACGACCCGGCCGTTCATGATGCTGCCGATCGTGATGAACACGACGAGCGGCGTGATCACGAGCCCCGCCTCCTTCGGCGACATCCCGAACCCGCCCTGGAACAGCAGCGGCGCGTAAAACAGCAGCGAGAACATCGAGAAACCGGCGAGGATCGCCAGCACGAAGAGTGCCGACAGCGCGCGGTTGCCGAACATGTCGAACGGCAAGATCGGCTGCGCGCAACGCTTCTCCCAGTGCCACAGGCCGAAACCGGCCGCGACCGCGACGACGAGCAGCAGCGACGCCCAGCTCGCGACACCGTACTTCGGCAGCCATTCGACGAACAGCTGCAGCGCGCCGAGCGACAGCGCGATCAGCAGCGCGCCCGGCCAGTCGAGCCGCATCTTGCGATCGTGCTCGACGTGGCGCAGGTGCGGCAGGTAGCGCCACACGAACAGCAGCGACAGCAGCCCGACCGGCAGGTTCACGTAGAACACCGAGCGCCAGCCGAACGACTGGGTCAGCACGCCGCCGAGCGACGGGCCGACCGCGTTCGCGATGCCGAACGCGGAGCTCATCAGCACTTGCCAGCGCAGGCGCACGACGGAATCGGGGAACAGGTCGGGAATGCACGCGAACGCGGTGCCGACCAGCATCCCGCCGCCGATCCCCTGCAGCCCGCGCGCGAGCACGAGCATCAGCATGTCGTTCGCCATCCCGCACAGCACGGACGCGCCGGTGAACACGACGATCGACGCAATGACGAACGGCTTGCGGCCGTAATAATCGCCGAGCCGGCCGAAGATCGGCACCGTGATCACGGAACTGAGCAGGTACGAGGTCGCGACCCACGCGTACAGGTCGAAACCGCGAAGCTCGGCGACGATGGTCGGCAACGCGGTGCCGACGACGGTCTGGTCGAGCGCGACCAGCATGGTGACAAATGAGATCCCGATCATCGCCAGCAGCGATTCGCGGAACGGCAGGACTTGCCCGCTCGAATGGTGGGCGGCAGTATGGACGGCCATTTTTTGTCGGCGCAACTTTTGACGAGTCAAACAATCTCAAAATTCTAGCATGCCGGAGTAATCTAGGCTGGCGACGGTCAAACTGGCTCAGACCGCCAAGGAGAAAGATGGAACCGATTTCAATCACCCCCGCGACCTCGCTGTCCCAGGAGGATCGGGACGCGCTGTGGCGCGCGAAGCAGGTGCTGGAAAGCCCGTCGCTGACGATGAAGCTGACGGGCATGCTCGGCGCCCCGGTCGAGAAAATGATCGCCCGGCTGCCGGATTTCGCGACCGGCAAGATCAACGACGCGACGCAGCTCGCGCTGCGCAAGTGTCTGAACATCGCGCTGCGCACGCTCGGCAAGCCGCCCGGGCCGGACGCCGAGCCCGACAAGCCGAGCAACCTGCTGCACAAGCTCGCGGTGGCGACGACCGGCGCCGCGGGCGGCGCATTCGGCTTTCTCGCGCTGCCGGTCGAGCTGCCGGTGACGACGACGCTGATCTTCCGCTCGGTGTGCGACATCGCGCGCAGCGAGGGTGAAGACCTGGGCTCGGTCGACACGCAGCTGCAATGCCTGGCCGTGCTCGGCATGGGCGGCAACCCGGACAAGCAGGAAGAGGACGCCGATCTCGGCTATTTCGTGCTGCGCGGCGCGCTCGCGCAGGCGATTTCGAAGGCGTCGTCCGACATCACGACGAAGGGCATCGCCGCGCACAGCTCGGCGGCCGTGTTCAAGCTCGTGCAGACGGTGGCGTCGCGCTTCTCGGTGCAGGTGACCGAGCAAATGGCCGCGAAGTCGATTCCGGCGATCGGCGCCGTGCTCGGCGCGACCGTCAATACGCTGTTCATCGACCACTTCCAGCAGATGGCGCACGGCCACTTCACCGTGCGCCGGCTCGAGCGCAAGTACGGCTCGGTGGCCGTCAAGGCCGCCTATCAGGCGATCGACGCCTCGCCGGCACGCTGAACCGCACGCTCGACCGCGACGCGGCGCAGGAACGCGGCCGCGCGGTCGAGCGCGTCACGCGCTTCCGGCACCATCGGCGCGTACAGCTGCCACACGTGCGGCATGTCCGGCCACACCTCGATCTCCACCGCGACCCCGGCCGCCTTCGCCTTCTCGGCGACGCGGCGGGAATCGTCGAGCAGCACCTCGGTGCTGCCGACCTGGATATACAGCGGCGGCAGGCCCGCGAAATCCGCATAGAGCGGCGATGCGTACGGATTCGTGCCCGGCTCGTCGCCCAGATACAGCTTCGCGGCCTTCGGCAGCGCCGCGCCCGCGAACATCGGATCGGCGCCGTCGTTCGTGCGCAGCGTCGCGCCGGTGGCGGCCAGGTCGGTCCACGGCGAGAACAGGATCGCGCCGGCCGGCAGCGGCTCGCCGCGGTCGCGCAGCGCGACGAGCGTCGCGAGCGCGAGGCCGCCGCCCGCCGAATCGCCGCCGAGCACGATCGACTCGGGCGGCGTGCCGAGCGCCAGCAGTTGCCGGTACGCGGCCAGCGCATCGTCGAGCGCGGCCGGGAAGCGGTGCTCGGGCGCCAGCCGGTAGTCGAGCGAGAACGAGCGCACGCCCGCGCGCTTCGTCAGGCCGAACACGAGCGGACGGTGGGTCTTCGTCGAACAGAAGTAATAGCCGCCGCCATGGAAGTACAGCAACGTGCGGCCGGGCCCGCGGCCCGCCACCGAGTCGGTGCGTTCGAGCCATTCGCCGCGCAGCGGCGCGTCGCCCGGGCCATGGCACTGGCGCAGCCGGTAGCCCGACGGCGCACGGCGCGGCACATACATTCGCAAGTCGGTAAAGCGCCGTGCGCGAGCGGGATCGAGTACCTCACGCGTGGTCTCGGGACGAAACTGCCAGCGCAGCAGCCAGCAGGCGAACTTGCTTTGCCAACTCATCGGACGCACTCCGTAATCACAGTGTGACGATGGTACGTGCGATCGCTCCCGCACCGCTCGACAGGTGCCTCTACTTGACATCCTCCCGCGCCTGAAGGCTCGGGATTCCTACCGCGTTTGAAACGATGATGCTTGTCTCAGATCGCCTCGGCGGGTTCCTGCTTCACGGAGCTGCCCGACTGCACCGGCTCTCCACAGGCTGCAACGCGGTGCCCCCGCGCCAGTATGTTGATCGCACCAACCACATCGGCATGGCCCTCATGCCCGCACCCGACACAGCGGAATGCCGCCTGCGTCTGCCGGTTTCCGGCGCTCACGGATCAAACGCCGGCACTCAGTTCGCCGGCATCACCTGGCCGCGGATCTCGCCGGCCGGGTGCTCCTTCGTATGGACGTTGAAATACCACTTGCCGCCCATCAGGTCGGTGACCTGCGCGTCGGTGAGTTCCTTCGAGCCCTTGATCGGGCTCGCCAGCTCCTCCTTCGGAATCGGCACCTGCACGCCCGCGTTCTGGCCGACCGGCGCCGGCCCGTGGAAGTGCGCGGCGGTGGCCGGCCCCGTGAGGTGTTCGTAAGTGACCTTCCACTGCAGCATGTGCGTGGCCGTGTCGTAGGTGGCCTCGACGTCGCCCGAGCCCTTGGTCGCCGTGGGCGGCACTTCACTCGACGGCTGGAGATTGGCGGACAGGCGCACCGTTTCGGCGGCGGCGCTGCCGGCGGCCAGCACGCCCGCAAGTAACGCGACCTGGAGCAAACGCAGCTTGAGCATGGACTCTCCTTGTACGACGTTGTACGCCGCCCGAGCGGGGGCGCCAGATAGGATGGTAGTCGATCGCCGCCGGTCCGGGAGTCGACCGAACGGCCATGCAGCGAATCGCCGCACCGCACCCGGCCGGCCCGCTCGCGCGGCGCACGGCGCGTCAGTCTGCATCAACCTGGAATGGACCTTTGCAGCCGGATGACTGAATCGGCGCGCGGCCTTTCGCTACACTTCGTCTCACAGTTGCTTGTTTCCTTCGTCCGAAGGAGTCTGCGAGTATTCACGCGGCCGCCCGGCCGCGTTTTTTTTGCGCACGCCGCCGTCGGATCCGGTTCACCCCGTATCAGGCATGGCGATGCGAGCGCACCGCTTCACGTCACGCGCGATAGCCCGGATCGACGCGATCGACGATCCGCTGCAGCGCGTCGAACGCGTCCTGCCCCGCGCCATGCTTCGGATCGAAATTCAGCGAATCGCGCACGCACCCTTCGAGCACCGGCGGCGCAATCGGCAACGCGTCGCCGATCGCATGCGTGGCGACCTGCACCTCGCATGCACGATTGAGCAGCCACATCAGCGAGAACGTCTGCGCGAGCGTCGCGCCGATCGTCACGGGCCCATGGTTGCGCAGCAGCAGCACCGGCCGCCCGCCTGCACTTTCGACGATGCGCCGCCCCTCTTCGAGATGTACGGTGATGCCCTCGAAGTCGTGATACGCGATCTTCCCGTACAGCTGCGCCGAATAGAAATTGGAGAACGACAGCCCGTCGCGCGAACAGCACACGGCCATCGTCGGCGTCGTGTGCACGTGCATCACGCAGTGCGCATCGGGCAGCGCCGCATGGATCGCGCTGTGGAACGTGAAGCCGGCCGGGTTGATCGGCCAGTCGGAATGACCGATCACGTTGCCGTCTATGTCGATCTTCACGAGGTTCGACGCGCACACCTCGCGGTAATGGAGCCCGAACGGGTTGATCAGGAAATGCCCGTCCTCGCCCGGCACGCGCAGCGAGATATGGTTGTAGATCAGCTCGGTCCAGCCGAGGTGATCGAAGATGCGGTAAGCCGCCGCGAGCTGCACGCGCGCCTGCCATTCGGCTTCGGAGAAACGGGCGGGACGCATGAACGGCTGGTTCGGTACACGTTGCATGGGGGAACTCCGGTTGCGGGTGCGCGCGGCCACGGCGAGCGGCGGCGCGCATGTCCATCGTCTGCCGGCGCCGTTCCGACCCGCATTGTGCGAGCGGCCCGGCGGCGCCCTTCACGATTCATATATGGTTGCGCGCACAACCTTATCACCTTTCCCCGCGCACCGGTATCGCGGGTTTTGCCGGAGCCGTTGCCGCCCTTACAACTGGTCGTCGACCGGCAGCAGCGTGAAGATGCCCGTCATCACGTTGCGCAGCAGCCCCGCATGCGGGTCGACGTGATAGGTGGCGGCCTGACCGCCTTCGGTGCCCGTCCATTCGAGCGCGGGCGGGCTGCCGTCGGTCCGCTTCGCGAGCGTGACGCGGTAGCTTTCGTCCGGCTGCGTCACGCGCGCGAAGATCGCCGCGGCCTGCTGCGCGAGCACCGGGCTATGGACCACGAGCGCGAGCTCGGTGTTCAGGTACGCGGAACGCGGGTCGAGGTTCAGCGAACCGATCACGACGATTTGCCGGTCGATCACGTACGCCTTCGCATGCAGGCTCGCACGCGAGCGCGAGCCGAACAGCCGCGCGGGCTGCTGGTCCGGCTGCGACTTGAATTCGTACAGCTCGACGCCGCGCTGCAGCAACGGCACGCGGTACGGCGCATAGCCGGCCTGCACCGCGACCGCGTCGGTCGCCGCGAGCGAATTCGTGACGATCGCGACGCGCACGCCGCGCGCGACCGTGTCGCCGAGGATCTTCACGCCGGCGTCGTGCGGCACGAAGTACGGCGAAAACGCGAGGAATTCCTTTTGCGCGCCGCGCGTCAGCTCGGCCAGGCGCTGCATCGGCGGGCTCACGTACGTGCCGGTCGGCCGCGCGACCTTGTCCGGCGCATCGACCTTGAATTCGGCCGGCGCCCACACGAGTTCGAGTTCGTCGCGCGCGATCTGCCGTGCGAGCGGCGTCGCGTTCAGCGGCTTCGCGTTGTACGGATCGGCATTCTTTCTCCAGTGGTCGCGCAACTCGTCGCGCATCGCGTCGAGATCCTTCGGATCGAACGTCTGCTGATTCAGCACGCGCAACGGATAGCTGCTCGCGCTCGCCCAGTAGTCGTCGAAGCTCTTCGAGATGTCGCTCGTCACGGGGCCGGCGGCCAGCACGTCGAGATCGCGGAACTGCAGTGTCGGGCTCGCACTGAAGTATTCGTCGCCGAGATTGCGGCCGCCGACGATCGCGAGCTGGTTGTCCGCGATCATCGCCTTGTTGTGCATCCGGCGCGTGAAGCTGTCGATCCGCGTGAAGAAGTTGGCCGTGCGCTCGACCATGCCGCGCTGCGATGCGCCGAACGGGTTGAACACGCGGATCTCGATGTTCTGGTGCGTGTTGAGCGCGGCCATCACGCGGTCGATATCGTGGAAGTTCAGGTCGTCGACCAGCATCCGCACGCGCACGCCGCGATCGGCCGCGTACAGCGCTGCGGCGAGCAGCAGCTTGCCGGTCGTGTCCTCGGTCGCGATGTAGTACTGCATGTCGAGCGTCTTCGTCGCCGCCCGCGCGAGCGCGATGCGCATCTGCAGCGCGGTGGCGCCATCGGCCAGCAGCCGGAAGCCCGACTGCCCCGGATGCGCGGCCTCCGGCGCGACCAGCGCATCGCGCAACGGTGTCGCGGTATCGGCCGACAACGCGTGGGAGACCGGGCGATCGAGCGTGGTGGCGGGCGGATGCGTCGCGCAGGCGGCGACGAGCGACAACAGCACACCGACGGCCAGTGCGCGGGCCGGGCGGCATGCGGCGCGCCACGACAGCGCGGCCGGTGCGCGCCGGATCAAAGAGGTGAACACGGAAACTTCCTCGACTGGCGGAACAAAAGGCCCGCATGCGCCGCGGCGCGCGGCTGGCGCGCGGTTCCGGCCGATTCTAGTGGGCGCCCGATGAACCGGTCAATCGCGCGGGTCGGCGCCGGCAGCTTCGAGCAGCAAGCGTGCCCCCGACTGCCGGGCGTCGCTGCCCCGCCGCGCCGGAAGCGGCCGCCGGACGGGTCACGCGCCAAAGCGGCCCAACCAATTTCATGCTCCATCGCCGCTGCGCTCGAAATGGCTGCGCACATAGTCGATATGCGTCTGCATCGCGGTGCGCGCCTCCTCGGGCCGTTGCGCGCAGATCGCGTCGCACACGACGCGGTGCTGCAGCAACAGCAGCTCGGACGCCTGCTCGTCGTGCGTCGTCATGCCCGCCACGTTGATCGAGATATGCTCGCGCAGCATCCCGATCACGCTGGTATGCAGGTGCAGGAACATCGTGTTGTGCGACGCGAGCGCAATCGCCTCGTGCAGCTTCGCGTCGGTCGCGGCTTCGACGGCCGCGGCGCCGTTCGCGTGCGCGGTTTCGAGCTCGCGCAGCAGCGCCCGGATCCGGCGCCGGTCGTTCGCATCGGCGCGCAGCGCGGCGAAATAGGCGGTCGCGCCTTCGAGCACGCGGCGGAACTCGAGGATGTCGTCGCGCAGCGCCGGATGATCGGCGACCAGCTGGCCCCACGGCGACGCGATCCCGGCACGCAACTGGTCCGTCACGTAGACACCCGCGCCGCGCCGGCTCTGCAGCAGCCCGCGCGCGACGAGCCGCTGGGTCGCCTCGCGCACCGTATTGCGCGCCACGCCGTATTCCTGCGCAAGCACGCGCTCGGCCGGCAGGCGCGCGCCGGCCGGCCAGGTGCCGTCGAGCAGCGCCGTCTCGATCTTGCGCATCACCACTTCGGTCCGGCCCCGTGCCGTCATCGCTGCCATCGTCGCGTCTCCCTGCGCCATGCCTTCCGCGCCGATTGGCCCAACCAACTTGAGCTGCGGCGCCGTCGCGGGAATTATGCAGCGAAATCGTCGTCCCGCATCCGCATGCCGGGCCGTCGCCTCTGGAGCGAGACATGAACCAACGGCAGTACCCCGCCGCCCCCGCGCACGTCTACCTGTTCGCGACCTGCCTGGTCGACCTGTTCGTCCCCGAAGCCGGGCTCGACGCGGTCCGCCTGCTGGAACGCGAGGGCCTGACCGTCCACTATCCGCGCGGCCAGAGCTGCTGCGGGCAGCCGGCCTACAGCAGCGGCAATCCCGACGAGGCACGCCGCGTCGCGGCCGCGCAGCTCGACCTGTTCGCCGAACCGTGGCCCGTGATCGTGCCCTCCGGCTCGTGCGGCGGCATGATCCGGCACCATTGGCCGGCGCTGTTCGCCGACGATCCCGTCCACGGCCTCAAGGCGCGGGCGATCGCGGAACGCACCTACGAACTCACCGAATTCCTCGTCCACGTGCTCGACGTGCGGCTCGATGCACTCACCGCGCCGGCCGGCGCCAACGAGCGCGTGGTGCTGCACACGTCGTGCGCGGCCCGCCGCGAGATGGGCACGCGTGTGCACGGCGTCGCGCTCGTCGACGCGCTGCCCGGCGTGACGCGCATCGAACACGAACGCGAATCCGAATGCTGCGGCTTCGGCGGCACGTTCTCGCTGAAGCACCCCGACATCTCCGGCGCGATGGTGCGCGACAAGGTCGCATCGGCCTGCGCGACGGGCTGCGATCGGCTCGTGTCCGCCGACTGCGGCTGCCTGCTGAACATCGGCCATGCGGCCGACCAATCCGGCGCGCCGCTGCCGGTCGAGCACCTCGCCAGCTTCCTGTGGCGGCGCACGGCCGGCGCCGCATCGCTGCGCGGAGACAAGCCATGAGCGCGCGCGACGCCATCCTCCAGCGGCTGCGCGCCGCCGCCCCGGGTGTCGCCGCCGAGGCCGCCGCCGCGCTCGACGCTCGCATCGACACGCATTACGACATGCGCCGCATGCAAACCGAAGCGGCACACGATCCGCACGCACTTGCCCTCACGATGCAGGCCGCGCTCGCCGCGTCGCACGCGGACGTCTGGCGCGCGACCGGCGACGCATGGCCCGCGCAGCTCGCCGTGCGGCTCGCCGAGGCTGGCGTGCGCAGCCTGCTGCTCGACCCGGCCCGCGCCGAATCCGCTGCGCTCGCCCACGCGCTGCCCGACACGGTCGTGCCGGTGCCGTTCGACCGGCCGATCGACGCGTGGAAGACCGAACTGTTCGACACGATCGATGCTGGCTTCACCGTTGCGCGCTCGGGCATCGCGGCCACCGGCACCGTCGTGCTCGCACCCGATGCCGGCACGCCGCGCACGGTGTCGCTGGTGCCGCCACTGCACGTCGCGCTCGTTCACGCGAGCACGCTGCATCCTGACCTGCATGCGGCCGTGCACGCGGAGCGCTGGCACGCCGGCATGCCAACCAACCTCGTGCTGGTATCGGGCCCGTCGAAAACGTCCGACATCCAGCAGACGCTCGCCTATGGCGCGCACGGCCCGCGCCGCCTGTGGGTCGTGATCGTCACTGATACGGCCGCCGCCGGCCCGGCCGCCACCGCCAGCGAGGACCTCCCCCAATGAGCGACCACACCGTGCAATTCGTTGCCCCCGGCGACTTCAAGGCCCGCGCGCGCGCCGCGCTCGACGATCCCGCGCTGCGCAAGAGCTTTCGCGGCGCGATGGACTTCCTGCAAGGCAAGCGCGCGACGCAGTTCCCCGACGACACCGAGCTGCAACAGCTGCGCGACCTCGGCGAAGCCGTGCGGCAGCACGCGCTCGCGCAATTGCCCGCACTGCTCGAACGGCTGGAAACGAAGCTCACCGAAGCCGGCGTGCACGTGCACTGGGCCGAAACGGCCGCCGACGCGAACGCGATCGTGCTCGGCATCGCGCAGGCGAAAAAGGCGCGCCGCGTGATCAAGGGCAAGTCGATGGCGAGCGAGGAAATCGAGCTGAACCACGCCCTCGCGGAGCACGGCGTCGACTGCATCGAATCCGACATGGGCGAATTCATCGTGCAGCTCGCGGGCGAGAAGCCATCGCATATCGTGATGCCGGCGATCCACAAGACGCGCGGCGACATCGCCGAGCTGTTCGAGGCACACATCCCCGGCACGCGCTACACCGAGGACGTCGACGAGCTGATCCAGACCGGCCGGCGCGCGCTGCGCCGCGCGTTCGCCGAGGCGGACATCGGCCTGTCCGGCGTGAACTTCGCGGCGGCCGACACGGGCACGCTGTGGCTGGTCGAGAACGAAGGCAACGGCCGCCTGTCGACGACGGTGCCCGACACGCACGTCGCGATCATGGGGATCGAGAAGGTCGTCGAGAAGCTCGAGCACATCGTGCCGCTGTCGAGCCTGCTCACGCGCTCGGCCACCGGCCAGGCGATCACGACCTACTTCAACCTGATCTCGGGCCCGCGCCGCGACGGCGAACGCGACGGCCCGCGCGAGCTGCATCTCGTGCTGCTCGACAACGGCCGCACGCAGGCCTACGCGGACGAGCAACTGCGCGCGACGCTGCAGTGCATCCGCTGCGGCGCGTGCATGAACCACTGCCCCGTCTATACGCGCATCGGCGGCCACGCCTACGGCACGACCTACCCGGGCCCGATCGGCAAGATCATCTCGCCGCACCTGCTCGGCCTCGACGCGACGGCCGACCTGCCGACCGCATCGACGCTGTGCGGCGCCTGCGGCGAGGTGTGCCCGGTACGGATCCCGATCCCGCAACTGCTCGTGCGGCTGCGCACCGAAGCGAACCGCAAGCCCGACGAGCCCGTCGCGCATCCGCTGCGCGGCCAGGGCGCGAACTACAACCGCGCGGAAGACCTCGTGTGGCGCTTCTGGTCGGGGGCGTTCGCGCACCCGCGCGCGTACCGCGCGTTCCGCTGGACCGCGACGCGGCTGCGTGCGCTGACGCCGGCAAAACAGATGGGCTGGACACAGCACCGCACGCCGCTCGAACCGGCGCCGCGCAGCCTGTCCGACCTGTTGCGCGCACGCGGCCAGCCCGAATAGCCGTTTCGTTTCTCAAGCCGTATCGACAAAAACCTATGGAGGAGACATCCATGCAAGCCTGGCATCAGATCTACACGCCGCTCGGCAGCCTCGGGCTGTCGGCGTCCGTCGCCGCAATCCCGATCATCTTCTTTTTCGTCGCGCTGGCCGCGCTGCGGCTCAAGGGCCACGTCGCCGCGGCGATCACGCTGCTGCTGTCGCTCGGCGTTGCGATCCTCGCGTACGGGATGCCCGTGCCGCAGGCGCTCGCGGCGGCCGGCTTCGGCTTCGCGTACGGCATCTGGCCGATCGCGTGGATCATCGTCGCGGCCGTGTTCCTGTACAAGATCGTCGTGAAGACCGGCCAGTTCGACATCATTCGCGCGTCCGTGCTGTCGATCACCGACGACCAGCGCCTGCAGATGCTGCTGATCGGCTTCTCGTTCGGCGCATTCCTCGAAGGCGCGGCCGGCTTCGGCGCGCCCGTCGCGATCACGGCGGCGCTGCTCGTCGGGCTCGGCTTCAAGCCGCTGCACGCGGCAGGACTGTGCCTGATTGCAAACACCGCACCGGTCGCGTTCGGCGCGATGGGCATTCCGATCATCGTCGCCGGGCAGGTGACGGGCATCGATCCGTTCCATATCGGCGCGATGGCCGGCCGCCAGCTGCCGCTGCTGTCGCTCGCGGTGCCGTTCTGGCTCGTGTTCATGATGGACGGGCTGCGCGGCGTGCGGCAGACCTGGCCGGCGGCGCTGGTCGCGGGCGGCAGCTTCGCGGTGACGCAATACTTCACGTCGAACCACATCGGGCCCGAGCTGCCGGACATCACGTCGTCGCTCGTCAGCCTCGTCGCGCTCGCCGCGTTCCTGAAGGTCTGGCAGCCGCGCACCGCGCAGCAGACGGCCGGCGGCCTCGTCGCGTCGGGCGGCGGCGCTGCGCTCGCGGGCTTCGGCGGCGCGGGCTCGCGCAACGGCTTCGGCACCGGCACGAGCCGGCAGGCGTCGCCGTACACGCTCGCGCAGACCGTGCGCGCATGGTCGCCGTTCCTGATCCTGACGGCCGTCGTCACGGTATGGAGCATCGCGCCGTTCAAGGCGCTGTTCGCCGCGCACGGCGCGCTCGCGTCGACCGTGCTGAAGTTCCATGTGGCGGGGCTCGACCAGCTCGTGGTGAAGACCGCGCCGATCGCCGCGACGCCGAAGGCGCTCGACGCGGTGCTGAAGATCGATCTCGTGTCGGCGGTGGGCAGCGCGATCCTCGTGACCGCGCTGATCTCGATGGCACTGCTGCGGATGAAGCCGCGCGACGCGCTCGTCACGTTCGGCGAGACGCTGAAGGAACTGACGCGCCCGATCCTGTCGATCGGCCTCGTGCTGGCGTTCGCGTTCGTCGCGAACTATTCGGGGATGTCGTCGACGCTCGCGTTGATGCTGGCCGCGACCGGCGCCGCGTTCCCGTTCTTCTCGCCGTTCCTCGGCTGGCTCGGCGTGTTCCTGACGGGCTCGGACACGTCGTCGAACGCGCTGTTCTGTTCGTTGCAGCAGGCCACGGCCCATCAGCTCGGCGTGCCCGAGACGCTCGCGGTGGCCGCGAACACGACGGGCGGCGTGACCGCGAAGATGATCTCGCCGCAGTCGATCGCGGTCGCCTGCGCGGCGACGGGCCTCGTCGGCAAGGAGTCGGAGCTGTTCCGCTTCACGGTGCGGCACAGCCTGCTGTTCGCGGTGATCGTCGGGTTGATCACGCTCGCGCAGGCGTACGTGCTGCCGGGGATGGTGCCGTAAGCGGCGCCCGCCCCAAAAACAAAACCCCACGCCCGGAAGAGCGTGGGGTTTTTCATGTCGCCGGTTGATCGCCCGCCGCGGCAGGCGACCGGTTGCGCGATCAGCTGCCCTTCGCGATGCGATCCTCGATGTGCTGCGCGCGGCTCGCCGACGACGGGTGCGAATCCAACATCGAGCTCTTGCCGCCGTCCAGCTTCGCGAGCTTCTGGAACGACGTGACCAGACCCTTCTGGTTCATGCCCTTCTGCTTGAGCAGGTCGAACGAGTAGTCGTCGGCCGCGCTTTCCTGCGACTGCGAGAACTGCGCATTGATGAACTTCTCGGTGATGTCGCCGAGCTGCGAGCTCGTCAGCGCCGCCACGCCCGGCGATGCCGCGCCGGCCGCGGTGCGCGCCGCGCTGACCGCGTAGGCCGTCTGCATCGCCTTCTTCGAGTGGCCGAGGGCGACGTGGCCCATTTCATGGCCGATCACGCCGCGCAGCTCGTCGTCGTTCATCATGTCCATCAGGCCGCTGTACACGCGCACGCAGCCGTTGCCCATCGCCCACGCGTTGACGTCCTTGGTCATGTAGACCTTGTAGTTGATCTTCTGGCTGTTCAGCGTCATGTCGCCGAAGCCCTTCATCACCTTCGTCAGGCGCTTCGCGTACGCGCTGTTCGCCGGCGCGATCTTCGATTCGGCATCGCTCGCCTTGCACGAGTCGTTCGACAGTGCGGCGATGTCGCTGTCCGACAGCGTCGCTGCCTTGTACAGGCTGGTCCCCGCCGACGTCAGGCTGTTCGCGTCAAGGCTCTGTACCCCGCCGCACGCGCTCAACAGAAACGCCACGCCACACGCTGCCACCGCTTTCTTGAGTTGCATCCCGGAATCCCTCGATAGTTGTATTTGGGAGCGGCGATTTTGCATAATCCGGCAGAAAATTACCAGATGTTTACATCAGATGACACGTTGATTACTCAACGAACAGGAACGAAGCGGCGCGTCGGCACGGGATTGACGACGGAAAACGGAGCAATCGCCGCAACCAGGCGACGACCGGAACGGGAAACGGGCAGGCTCAGGCCGTCTGGTCGTGGCGTCGCGTCAGCCGCCGCGCGACCAGCATCGGCAGCCGCACCGCGAAGCCGGTGAACAGGCGCAGGTGCATCCACGCGAGCAGCGCGTTGTCGCGACCGTAATGAAAGTGCGAGACGCCGCCCTCGTGGCGGCCGAAATAGCGCACCGGCGCGTCGATGCGGATCGGCCGCACGCCGGCCCAGCACAGCCGCACGGCCGCCTCGGGATCGAAGTCGAAGCCGCGCATCCACGGCTGGCGGCGCATGATCGCGGCCAGCGGCGCAACCGGATACACGCGAAACCCGTACAGCGAATCGCCGATCCCGGCCCACAGCGTCTCGAGGTCCGCCCACGCGTTCGACAGGCGGCGCCCCTGCACGCGCAACTGCGGCGCGCTCGCGTCGAACTTCGGCACGCCCAGCACCATCGCGTCGGGCGCGGCCTGCGACGCGGCCATGAACGCGGGAATCAGGTCGGCCGGATGCTGGCCGTCGGAATCCATCGTCAACACATGCGTGAAGCCGCTCGCGGCCGCCGCGTCGAGCCCGGCGAGCACCGCGGCGCCCTTGCCGCGGTTCTCCGGCAGCACGATCACGCGCAGCCCCGGGTCGCGCTCGGCCATCGCCTGCAACCGTTCGGCGCTGCCGTCGGTGCTGCCGTCGACGACGACCCACACCGGATTCCACTGCGCGCGGGCATTGCGCACGGTCGTGTCGACCTTGGCACCCGGGTTGTAGCTCGGAATCAGGACGAGATGGGTGGACGAGGCGTGCAGCTTGGACATGGAAACGGCCGATTGCGAAGACGAGGATCCTGACAAAAGTTTATGACTTGCCGGCGACCGTCGGCAGGCTTCGTCGACGTCGCCCGCGTGCGGGGCCGGTGGCTCGATCGTGAGGTTTTCCCGCTTCATGACAACCATGCCTCCTCATGACCCGCGCTGGCCTCGATCTCGACCAGCAGGTCGTCGCGGCACACGTCCGCATGAACGACGAGCGGCCGCACGCCGGGGCCGGCCGCCTCGCGCAACACGCGCTCGATCGCGGCCAGCGCCGCGGCATCGCCGGCGTCGCGCACGTAGACGCGATAGCTCAGGTCGGCGAGCGAGAACGGGCCGTGCCCCTGGCGCGCGGCCTGCTCGAGCACGGCGGCGAGGTTCGCGACCGTCTCGCGCGTTTGCGCGACGACGTCGCCGTGATGCACGGTGCGGTGCCCGACGATGCTCGCGGTGCCCGACACGAACAGCACCGGCGCGGCATCGCGTTGCGACCACGCGGCGGCACGCGCGAACGTCGGCGCACGCGGGCCGTACTCCGCCGGATAGTGATACGCGCTGACCTGGCGCGGGTTCTCGACCGGATCGGCCGGCGTGCGGCTCGCGAGGAAATGGATCGCGAGCGGCGCGGCCGGCGATGCATCGCCCGCGACCGGCACGACCGAGCCGAGCGCGCATGCGGCCGGCACGCCGCCCGTCAGTGCGCGGCGGCACGCATCGAACGCGTGCTGGCGGCCGATATTGAACTGACGATAGCGCTCGATCCCGAACTGCACCGCATTGATCGCCGGCACCGTATTCCAGATGCGCAGCGGATGCGGCATGCCGAGCGAATCGAGCACGTCGAACAGCGTGCGGTATGCGTCGTGGGTCGCGCGTTCGAGCGGGGTGCCGATGTCGTGCGATTCATTCGCCTCGAGTGCTGCTTCGTGCACGACGATGCTGCCGAACACGAGGCCCGCCGTTTCGCTGTACCGATAGTGCAGCGCGCCGCGCCGTTCGCTGCGCAGGTCGCGCGCATGGCATTGCCAGATTTCGCAGACGGCGTCGTCCGGCGCGATGCCGGCGCCGAGCAGCGTCATCGGCACCGGGGCGACCGGCAAGTCGGGCACGACATCGGCCAGCATCCGTGCTGCCGCGTCCGCTCGTGATTCGGCGTGCGATGCCGTGTCCGCGCCAATGCACACCGCACCCAACGCGCCGGGAAACGCGCGCTCGAATCCATCGCCACGACCACGCGCATCGTGCAGCAACGCAGCGAGCCGCGCATGGCTCATCCGGACGAGCCGCAGTGCACCCTCGCTGTCGTGCGCGGGCGGCAAGCCCGATCGCGATGCGGCCGGCCCGGCCGCTGTCTGCCCGCGCACGACGGGCGCGGCAGAGGACGACAGGGAACACGGGCGCCGTTCGGCGTCGACTGGATGCACGGACACTTCGATTTCCTCACTATGCGGCGCAGGCCGCGCAACCTCGCGGCCTGCGCCGCGTTGCGTTACGTCACGCCGACGCTGCGCGCTTCGTCAGGCGAGCCCGCCGTTGACGGACAGCACCTGCCCCGTCACATAGGCCGCGGCGTCGGACACCAGGTACGCGACCATCGCCGCGACTTCGTCGGGCCGGCCCGCGCGCTGCGCGGGCACGAGCTGCTTGATGCGTTCCGCGGGAAACGCGTGCCCGGCCATCGGCGATTCGATGATGCCGGGCGCGACCGCGTTCACGGTGATGCCGCGCGACGCGAGCTCCAGCGACAGCGACTTCGTCGCGCCGATCAGCCCCGCCTTCGCGGCCGCGTAGTTGACCTGCCCGCGATTGCCGGTCACGCCGGCCACCGACGCGATGTTGACGATCCGGCCGCGCCGCGTGCGGATCATCGGCAACAGCAGCGGCTGCGTGACGTTGAAGAAGCCGTTGAGCGTCACGTCGAGCACGCTGTGCCATTGCCGGCGCGACATGCCGGCCAGCGGCGCATCGTCGTGAATGCCCGCGTTGTTGACGAGGATCTGCACCGGCGCATCGTCGATGAACGGCTGCAGCGCGGCGAGCGTCGCATCGGCGTCGGTCACGTCGAACGCGATCGCGTGCGCGGTGCCGCCGGCCGCGACGATCTGCTGCGCGACCGCCTCCGCCTGCGCGAGATGACGGTTCGCATGCACCCACACTTCATGGCCGGCCTGCGCGAGCGCCGTGCAGATCGCCTGCCCGAGTGCGCCGCTGCCGCCCGTCACGAGAGCCCGCATCGAATTGCTCCGTTCATCGCGTTCCCCCTCGATCGACGCGGCCGCGTATCGTCTGCCGATTGCGGCCGCCTGCCGTCATCATCTGCGCGTCGCGCCCGTGGCGCGACACCGTCACTTCGTGCGGTGCGCGGCGACGTACGCCGCCAGTGCACCGAGCGTCGCAAAGATCTTCTGGTTGTCCGGATTGTCCGAACGCAGCTCGAAGCCGTATTTCTTCGAGATCAGCAGTGCGATTTCCAGGATGTCGATGGAGTCGAGCCCGAAACCCTCGCCATACAGCGGGGTCTCGGCCGTCACGGTTTCGAGCGTGACGTCTTCGAGATTCAGTTCGCCGATGATCAGCGTGGCGAGCTCTTGTTCCAGTGCGTTCATCATGCGTGCGGGCAGGCGGCCCGTGGCAGCGGAAGGCGCCCGGAAACGGCTGTCGCCGTGCACGCCCGGCGCGTGCGAATCTCCGTCCCTCCGGCGTCTGCCGGCTTCCCCGCCTGCTTTATTGGGGGATTGTTTGTAAAAGTTACGCGGATTCTAGACGAACGGGTATCGGGCCGTATACCGCCAATGGTTACAGACTGGCGAGCCGGCTCCGCAGCCCGTTTCAGGACCTGAATGCATGAGACGCTTGAGCCGCTTTGGATGGAAATGGACCGACCCCGCGAAACCGTTCGTCCCGCGCCATACAATCGGTTACAAAACCCGTTCGCGCCCGCCCCGAACACGCGGTGCCGCGGCCCTAAAATGAGCGTGCCCGACCACCGGCCCGGACCTGCGTCCCGGCCGCCATTCATATGATGTTTGACGGCCCGACCACCGCGTCCGGCCACGATCCGCCCGATGTCGCCAGTCATGCCGCGCCCGTCCTTCCGCTCCGTTCCGGTTCGCCCGTCCGCCCGCTGCCGCCCGGCCGCCGGGCATGCGTTCGCGCGCCGTGTGCGCGGAGGCCGCCGATGAGCCGGCTGCTGCCCGTCGCGCCTGTCGCGCGCGGCATCGCCGCGGTCGGCGCCGTCGCGGCGTACCAGGCCGGCGCGCACTACGCGACCGCGACACCCGGCGCGCACGGCTTCGGCCTCGCGATGGCGCTGGTGCCGCCGCTGCTGCTTGCGCTCGGCGCGGCGCTGCGCTCGCCGCATCGCGCATGGCTCGTGCCGGCGTGGCTGCTTGCCGCCACCGTGCTGTGGGCCACACGCGTGCCGCTCGCCCGGCATTTCGAATGGGGCCTGTATCTGGAACACGCGAGTTTCAACCTCGCGATGGCGCTGCTGTTCGGCCGCACGCTCGCCGCCGGCCAGGTGCCGCTTTGCACGCGCTTCGCGACGATGATCCACGGCGCGATCACGCCGGCCGTCGCGCGCTACACCCGGCAGATCACGCTTGCGTGGACGCTGTTCTTCGTCGCGATCGCCGCCGTGTCGACGCTGCTGTTCGCGACCGCGCCGATCGTCACGTGGTCGACGTTCGCGAACTACCTGTCGCTGCCGCTCGTTGCCGTGATGTTCGCCGCCGAGCATGCGTGCCGGCGCTTCGCACTGCCGCACGAACCGCGGCCGCGCATGGTCGATGCCGTGCGCGCGTATCGCGCGACGACGCACGCATCGCAGCCGTCACGATGAATTCACGGCCGGCGCGCCGCGCCGGCCTTCGCTCCCGTTTCGACCGATTTATGCCGACTCACCCGCTGGTTTTCCATTCGTCGCCGGACCAGACGATCGCCTGGCGCGACGGCGCGCCCGTCACCGTGCGCGCATTCGTCGCCGACGTCGCGCGCGTGGCCGCCGCGCTGCCCGCCGGCGGCCACGTGTTCAACGTGTGCCGCGACCGTTACCGCTTCGCGGTCAGCCTGTGCGCGGCACTCGTTGCCGGCAAGATCAGCCTGCTGCCGTCGACGCACACGCCGGAAATGGTGCGCCAGCTCGCATCGTTCGCGCCCGACGCGTTCTGCCTGCACGACGCACCCGACTGCGCGATCGACCTGCCGCGCTTCGCGTACCCCGATGCCGCCCCCGGCGCGCTCGCGAGCGATGCGCCGTTCGTCGTGCCGCAGATCGATGCGGCGCGGATCATGGCCTACGTGTTCACGTCCGGCTCGACCGGCGCGCCGGTGCCGCACCGCAAGACCTGGGGCTTCCTGGTCGGCTGCGTGCGCGCGGCAGCCGACCGCCTCGGGCTGCTCGATGGCCGCGCGGCCACGCTGATCGGCACGGTGCCCGCGCAGCACATGTACGGCTTCGAGTCGACGGTGCTGCTCGCGCTGATCGGCGGCCTCGCGTTCAGCAATCGCCAGCCGTTCTACCCGGTCGACATTCGCGACGAACTCGCTGCGATCCCGCAGCCGCGCGTGCTCGTCACGTCGCCGATCCATCTACGTGCGCTGCTGGCGGCCGGCCAGGCGCTGCCGCCCGCGGCGCTCGTGCTGTCGGCCACGGCGCCGCTGTCGGAAAAGCTCGCTTGCGAAGCCGAAGCCGCACTCGACGCGCCGCTCGTCGAGATCTACGGCAGCACCGAGACCGGCCAGATCGCGACCCGCCGCACGTCGCAAGGCGCGACCTGGGCGTTGTTCCCGGGCATCCGGCTCGACGCGCGCGACGAACCGGCGAGCGACGACGGCGAGCCGACGATCTGGGTGTCGGGCGGGCACGTCGAGGCGCCCGTGCCGATGGGCGATGCGCTCGAACTGCTCGGCGACGGCCGGTTCCTGCTGCACGGCCGCAAGGCCGACCTCGTCAACATCGCCGGCAAGCGCACGTCGCTCGCGTACCTGAACCATCAGCTCAATGCGATTGCGCAGGTGATCGACGGCGTGTTCTTCATGCCCGACGAAGCCGCGCCCGCCCACGCCGGTGCGGGCCTCGAACCGGTCACGCGCCTCGTCGCGCTGGTCGTCGCGCCGACGCTCGCGGCCGCCGATCTGCAGCGCGCGCTGCGCGAGCGGATCGATCCCGCGTTCATGCCGCGCCCGCTCGTGTTCGTCGACGCGCTGCCGCGCAACGAAACCGGCAAGCTGCCGCGCGACGTGCTCGCCGCGCTCGTTGCGCAACATGCGCGCACCGCAGCCGCGCCGACGCCCATCCGCAACCCGGCCGGCACGCCCGCGCCGGCGCTCGGGTTCACGATCCCCGCCGATCACCCGGCACTGCCCGGCCACTTCCCCGGCCATCCGGTCGTGCCGGGCGTCGTGCTGCTCGATCACGCAATCCATGCGATCGGTGCGGCGCTCGACCGTCCGCTGCACACGTGGCGGCTCGGGTCCGCGAAATTCCTGAGCCCGGTCGCACCCGGCGAACCGCTCGATCTCGCGTACGACGCCGCGGCGAGCGGTGCGATCCGCTTCACGCTGCGCGCCGGGGCGCGCGAGGTCGCAAGCGGCGTGCTGTCCGCGCCGCCGACCGCGCAGGATGGCGCGCAGCCATGAAGCGCACCGCGTGGGCCGAACGCCAGGAGCGCAGCAACGCAGGCTTGCTGCGCGCGATGACGTGGATCTCGCTGCGCTTCGGCCGGCAGCGCGCGCGCGTCGTGCTGCACCTGATCGCGACGTATTTCGTGCTGTTCTCGCCGGTCGCGTGCGCGGCGTCGCGCGACTACCTGCGCCGCGTGCTCGGCCGCCCCGCGCGCTGGCGCGACGTGTACCGGCACGTGTTCACGTTCGCGGCAACGATCCACGACCGCATCTACCTGATGAACGGACGCTTCGACCTGTTCGACATCCGGCTGCACGGTGAAACGCTCGTCGACGACGCGCTCGCGGGCGGACGCGGCGCGTTCCTGATGGGCGCCCATCTCGGCAGCTTCGAGGTCGTGCGCGCGATCGGCCGCACGCACCCGGACCTGCGCGTGGTCGTGACGATGTACGAGAAGAACGCGCGCAAGATCAACGCGACGCTAGCGGCGGTGAATCCCGCCGCGCAGCCGGAAGTGATTCCGCTCGGGCAGGTCGACTCGATGCTGAAGGTGCGCGAGCGCCTCGACGCGAACTGCATGGTCGGCATGCTCGCCGACCGCACGCTGCTCGACGACGCGGCCGCGTCGCTGCGCCGGCTGCCGCTGCTCGGCGCGCCGGCCGCGTTCCCGCTCGGGCCGCTCTACATGGCCGCGATGTTGAAGCGCCCGGTGATCTTCATGACGGGCCTCTATCGCGACGGCAACCGCTACGATGTGCACTTCGAGACGCTCGCCGATTTCTCCGACGTGCGGCGCGACGCGCGCGCGGCGGCCGTCGACGCGGCACTCGCGCGCTACGTCGCGCTGCTCGACCGGTACTGCCGCGCGGCGCCGTACAACTGGTTCAACTATTTCGACTTCTGGCAAGGCGGCGATGCCGCGACCGTGACCGTTCGCAGCGACACTGCGTGCGCCGGTGCCGGCCTGTCCGCCACGAGGGATTCCGACGCATGACCGCCGTTCGCCGCTGCCTGCCCACGCTTCCGTCCGCGCTGCGCCGCGCCGTCCGCACGCTGGCCGTCACCGTCGCGGCAACCGCCGCCATGACCGCGCTGGCTGCCGCGCCCGCGCAGGCGGCCGACACGGCACCGGCGTGGAACCTCGACCGGTTGATGTCGACGCTTGCGCAACACAAGTCAGGGCGCGCGACGTTCACCGAGACAAAGTACCTGTCGATCGCGACGCAGCCGGTCGAATCATCCGGCGAACTCGTATTCGTCGCGCCCGACCATCTCGAGAAGCACACGCTGAGCCCGAAGCCCGAACACCTCGTCGTCGATGGCGACATGCTCACCGTCGAGCGCAACAACCGCAAGTTCACGCTCGCGCTCGCACGCTATCCGGAACTCGGCGCGTTCATCGACAGCATCCGCGCGACGCTCGCCGGCAACCGCTTCGCGCTCGAACAGGTGTACAAGGTCGCGCTCGCCGGGCGCGGCGACGACTGGACGCTGACGCTCACGCCGCTCGACTCGCGGATGCTGAAGGTCGTCAGCACGATCACGCTCGACGGCACGCGCGACGTGTTGCGCAGCGTCGCGATCCGGCAGGCCGACGGCGACCGTTCGGTGATGCGGCTGCAGCCCGTTCCGGCGAACCCGAACTGATGGACGAACGCACCCGCCCCCTCGCGTCACCGGTCGCACGCCGCCTGCATGCGCTGCGGCAGCGCGCGGTGCTCGTGTGGCTGCTCGCGCTCATCGCGTGCGGCATCGCGATCGGGCGCGCGCACTTCACGGCCGACCTGTCCGCGTTCCTGCCGAGCGCGCCGAGCGCCGGGCAGCGCGTGCTCGTCGACCAGTTGCGCGACGGCGTCGTGTCGCGGCTGATCCTGGTCGCGATCGACGGCGGCGATGCCACGACGCGCGCCGCGCTGTCGCGACGCGTCGCCGGCGCGCTGCGCACCGATCCGCAATTCGCGGCCGTTCACAACGGCGAAGCCGCGAACGACGCGCGCGATCGCCAGCTCATCTTCGATCACCGCTACCTGCTGAGCCCCGCCGTCACGCCGCAGCGCTTCAGCGCCGCCGGCCTGCATCAGGCGCTCGGCGACAGCCTCGACCTGCTGAGTTCGTCGGCCGGCCTCGTGGCCAAGGCGATGCTGCCGCGCGACCCGACCGGCGAAGTTGCCACGCTCGTCGACCAGTTCGACAGCGCGGCGGAACCGGCGAGCCGCGACGGCGTGTGGGCGTCGCGCGACGGCACGCGCGCGGTGCTCGTCGTGCAGACGGCCGCCGCCGGTTCCGATACCGACGCGCAGGCCCGCGCGATCGACTCCGTGCGCCGCGCGTTCGCCGCCGCGCAGCAGGCCGTGCCGAACGCCGCCGCGACCACGCTCGCGATGACGGGCCCCGGCGTGTTCTCGGTCGACACGCGCGACACGATCCGGCACGACGTCGAGCGGCTGTCGACGGCGAGCGTCGTGCTGATCGTCGCGCTGCTGCTGACGCTGTACCGTTCGCCGCGCACGCTCGCGCTCGGCTTGCTGCCGGTGCTGACGGGTGTCGCTGCGGGCATCGCGGCGGTCAGCCTCGCGTTCGGCACGGTTCACGGGCTGACGCTCGGCTTCGGCACGACGCTGATCGGCGAAGCCGTCGACTATTCGATCTACCTGTTCGTGCAATCGGCGCAGGCCGGCACGCGCGGCACGGCGCGCCCGGCCGACGCGACGCGCGCATGGGTCGCCGCGTACTGGCCGACGATCCGGCTCGGCGTGCTGACGTCCGTGTGCGGGTTCGCGTCGATGCTGTTCTCCGGATTCCCGGGCCTCGTGCAGCTCGGGCTGTATTCGATCGTCGGGCTGGCGGCCGCCGCGCTCGTCACGCGCTTCGTGTTGCCGCACCTGCGCGGCGAGCATGTCGCGATCCGCGACGTGTCGCGCGTCGGCGCCGTGCTCGCGCGTGCGGCCGACGCCGCGCCGCGGCTGCGCTGGCCGCTCGCCGTGCTGGTGATCGCCGCCGTCGCGACGCTCGTGCTGCATCGCGACGGTTTGTGGAGCCGCGAACTCGCCGCGCTCAGCCCCGTTCCGGCGCAAGCGCAAGCGCTCGACGCGCGGCTGCGCGCCGATGTCGGCGCACCCGATGTGCGCTATCTCGTCGTGATTTCTGCATCGACCGAACAGGCCGCGCTCGAAGGCGCCGAAAAGGTGGCCGCGCAATTGCAGCCGCTGGTCGACCGGGGCGCACTCGCCGGCTTCGAAAGCCCTGCGCGCTACCTGCCGAGCGAGGCCGCACAGCGCGCGCGCCAGGCGAGCCTGCCGGATGCCGGGGTGCTCGCCGCGCGGATGCGCGACGCCGTCGCGAACCAGCCGATCGCGGTCAAGCCCGACCTGTTCGCACCGTTCATCACCGATGTCGGGGCCGCGCGCCACGCACCGCTGCTGACGCGCGCGGACTTGCGCGGCACGTCGATGGCGCTTGCCGTCGATGCGCTGCTGACCGAACGCGACGGCCGCTGGAGCGCGATGCTGCCGCTGCGCGCGCCGGACGCCGCCCGCACCGCGCAACCGGCATCGAGCCTCGATGCCACGCCGATTCGCGAAGCCGTCGCCCGCGCGGGCGTGCCCGATGCGCTGTTCGTCGACATGAAGGCGGAAGCCGATCGCCTGTACGTGAGCTATGTGCACGAGGACCTCCGGCTGTCGCTCGCGGGTTTTGCCGCGATCGCCGTGCTGCTGCTGATCGCACTGCGCTCGCCGCGCCGCGTCGTGCACGCGCTCGCGCCGCTCGTCGCGGCCGTGCTGGTCGTGACGGCCGGATTCGCGCTCGCCGGCGTGCAGCTGACGATCCTGCATCTCGTCGGGATGCTGCTGATCGTCGCGGTCGGGTCGAACTACGCGCTGTTCTTCTGCAAGCGCGACGACGCGCAGCCCGTCACGCCGTACACGCTCGTGTCGCTGCTGATCGCGAACCTCGCGACGGTCGCCGGCTTCGGGCTGCTGGCGCTGTCACGCGTGCCGCTGCTCGAAACCTTCGGGCTGACCGTCGGCCCGGGCGCGATGCTCGCGCTCGCGTTCGCGGCGATTCTCGCGCCGCGCGCGGCTGACGGTATGGCCATCAACCGTCATCGAGGAGGCCGCGCATGAACGCGCCGTCGTCCGCCCCGTCGCGACAGCCCGGCGATACGCGCCGCTGGAAGCCGACGCCGCTGATCGCGGGCACGGCCGCGCTGCATGCGGGCGCGGCGGCGGCCGTCGTCGCTCAGCCGGCCGCATGGCCGTGGGCGGTCGGCGGCGTGGTCGCGTCGCATCTCGCGCTGACCGCCGCCGGCCTGTGGCCGCGCAGCACGCTGCTCGGCCCGAACTGGACGCGCCTGCCTGCCAACGCGGGCCGCCGCATCGCGCTGACGATCGACGACGGCCCGGATCCGGACGTCACGCCGCGCGTGCTCGACCTGCTCGACCGTTACGACGCGCGCGCGACGTTCTTCTGCATCGGCGATCTCGCGCGCCGTCATCCGCGCTGGATCGAGGCGATCGTCGCGCGCGGTCACGCGGTCGAGAACCACAGCCAGCGGCACCGCCATACGTTCTCGCTGTCGGGGCCCGCCGCGCTGCGACGCGAGATCGCGGCCGCGCAGCAGACGCTGACCGAGATCGCCGGCACGCGCCCGCTGTTCTTCCGTGCGCCGGCCGGCCTGCGCAACCCGTTTCTCGAGCCGGTGCTGTGCGAACTCGGCCTGCAGCTGGCGAGCTGGACGCGGCGCGGCTTCGACACACGCACGCGCGATGCGGCGACCGTCACGCGCCGCCTGCTGCACGGCCTCGCGGCGCGCGACATCCTGCTCGTGCACGACGGCCACGCGGCGCGCGATGCGCGCGGCGAACCGGTCGTGCTCGACGTGCTGCAAGCGGTGCTGCGCGCGGCCGCCGATGCGCAATTGCACTGGACCACGCTGCGCGCGGCGCTCGCGCCGCAGCCGCCCGGCGGGCCGGGTGAGCCGGCCAATTCGGCACCCCCGTTTGATAAAATCTGACCTCGAACGGCGCGCCTGCCAGCCCTGCTGCGGCGCCCGTTCCGGCCACCGGATGCGACCCTCGTGAAACCTCTCCTGCTCTCGCACTTCACCGCCACCAGCTGCATCGGCCGCGGCCTCGATGCGACCCTCGATGCGCTGCGCGACGCGCGCGGCGGGCTTACACCCTGCCACTTCGAAGGTGTGGATCTCGACACGTGGATCGGCGCGGTGGACGGCGTCGATGCGCAGCCCGTGCGGGCCGACCTCGCCGACTTCGCGTGCCGCAACAACCGCCTCGCGCAACTCGGCCTCACGCAGGACGGCTTCGACGCACGCGTCGCGGCGGCCGTCGCGCGCTATGGGGCGGCACGCGTCGGCGTGTTCATCGGCACGAGCACGGCCGGCATCCTCGAAACCGAGCACGCATACCAGCGCCGCGATCCGGCGAGCGGCGCGCTGCCCGCCGACTTCCGCTACGCACAGACGCACAACCCGTATTCGCCGGCCGCGTTCGTGCGCGCGTTTTTCGCGCTGCGCGGGCCGGCGATGGCGATCTCGTCCGCGTGCTCGTCCGGCGCGAAAGTGTTCGGCTCCGCGCGCCGCATGATCGAGGCGGGCTTGATCGACGCGGCCGTCGTCGGCGGCGTCGATTCGCTGTGCCTGACGACGCTGTACGGCTTCAATTCGCTCGAGCTGCTGTCGCGCCAGCCGTGCCGGCCGTTCGACGTCGCGCGCGACGGCATCTCGATTGGCGAAGCCGCCGCGTTCGCGCTCGTCGAACGCATGCCCGACCCGCCCGTCGCACTCGACGCCGATGCGATCCTGCTGCTCGGCATCGGCGAATCGAGCGACGCGCATCACATGTCGTCGCCGCATCCGGACGGGCTCGGCGCACGCGTCGCGATCGAGCAGGCGCTTGCATCCGCCGGCCTGGGCGCAACCGACATCGACTACGTGAACCTGCACGGCACCGCGACGCCGAGCAACGACGCGGCCGAAAGCCGCGCGATCGGCGCGCTGTTCGCCAGCACGCCGTGCAGCTCGACGAAGGGCGCGACCGGCCATACGCTCGGCGCGGCGGGTGCGCTCGAGGCCGTCGTCGCCGCGCTCGCGCTGCGCGAGCAGTTCGTGCCGGCCGGCGTCAACACGACACAGCCCGACCCGGCACTCGCCGCCGACTACGTGCTCGCGAGCCGCGATACCCGCGTGCGCGCCGTCCTGTCCAATTCGTTCGGCTTCGGCGGCACGAATTGCAGCCTGATCCTCGGCCGCGCCGACCACGCCCGCCGTTGAGGCCCGCCATGACACTCACCGCCTTCATCGAAAGCATCGGCCTCATCGGGCCCGGATTGAACGACTGGCCGCACGCGGCCGACGTGCTCGCGGGCCGCGTGCCGTATGCGCCCGCCCGCACCGAGCTGCCGCCGCCGGCCGGCCTGCCGTCGGCCGAGCGCCGCCGCACCGGCCCCGTCGTGCGCGTGGCGCTCGCGGTCGGCCACGAAGCGGTGGCCGCGAGCGGACGCGACGCCGCGACGCTCGCAACCGTATTCAGTGCGTCGGGCGGTGACGGCCAGAATTGCCACGCGATCTGCGAGACGCTGGCGGGCGACGATCGCCAGCTGTCGCCGACGCGCTTCCACAACTCCGTGCACAACGCGCCTGCCGGCTACTGGAGCATCGCGACCCGCGCGATGGCGACGTCGAACGTGCTGTGCGCGCACGACGGCAGCTTTGCCGCGGGCCTGCTGGAAAGCCTGTGCCAGGTCGTGGTCGATCGCGTGCCGACCCTGCTGATCGCGTACGACACCGACTATCCGGAACCGCTGCACGCGGTACGCCCGATCGATGACGCGTTCGGCGTGGCACTCGTGCTCGCGCCCGAAGCAAGCGAGCGCGCGCTCGCCCGCATCGACGTGCAGCTCGCCGACGCGCCCGCCACGCCGCTCGCGCGTGCCGAACTCGACGCACTGCGCGCCGGCAATCCGGCCGCGCGCGTGCTGCCGCTGCTCGGCGCCATCGCCGCGCGACGTTCGACGCGCGTCGTGCTCGACTACCTGGCCGATACGCGCGTGCAGGTCGACGTCGCGATGCCGGATACGTTCGCGGAGCGCGCGTGATGACCGCGACGATCCCGCTCGCGCCGCCGCTCGACCATGCATGGATCGCCGCGCACATTCCGCACGGCGGCGCGATGTGCGTGCTCGATACGGTCGATGCCTGGGATGCCGCCCAAATCCGCTGCACCGCGACGAGCCACCGTGATCCGCACAACCCGCTGCGCTCGCACGGACGGCTTGCCTCCGTCTGCGGGATCGAATACGCGGCGCAGGCGATGGCCGTGCACGGCGCGCTGCTCGGTGCGCACGAAGCGCGCCCGCGCGTCGGCTATCTGGCGAGCGTGCGCAACGTCGACGCATTCGTCGACCGGCTCGACACGTTCGCGCAGCCGCTCGTCGTCGAAGCGGAACGCGTGAGCGGCGACGCCCGCTCGGTGCTGTACGGCTTCGCACTGCGCTGCGGCGATCGCGTGCTGCTGTCCGGCCGCGCCGCGGTGATGCTCGACGCGTTGGCAGCCGGCGATGCGAATCCTCGATGAAGCCGCTTACTCAAGAGAAGGAAACCAGGTCGTGAAAGTTCGTCAGTTCATTGGCACCGCGCTCGTTCTGGCGCTGATCAGCCCGATCGCGCACGCGGACATGTCGGAAGTGAAGCAGGACATCAAGCGCGATTCGAAGGAAGCCGCGCACAAGACCGGCGAGGCGGCCCGCAGCTTCGGCCACGCGACCGCGAGCGCCGCGAAGGCGGTCGGGCACGGGGTCGCACACGCGTCGCGCGAAGGCTGGGATGCCACCAAGCGCACGACGAAGCGGATCTTCCACAAGAACGACTCGGGCGAGTCGGGCGGGAAGAGCGAAAAGAACGATTGATCAAGGGCATCGCGCGCATCGCCGGAGGCATGCGCGCGATGCACGACCGCTCGTCAAGCGTGACGCGTCACTGCCTCGATGCCGCCGTCAACGCGCGCCGCGCAGGCGGCGTGCCGGCCGGGCCCGCCCGCGTGCGAAGCACCTGCCGTACGCGACGAGCGAGCAATCGCGATGATCGAAGTTCCGCAGCAGCCGCGCACGGCGCCGCTCGAGCCAGTAGAGCGAGACTGTCATCGTCAGCGCGACGGCCAGTGCCGTGCCGCCGATCACAAGTCCCATCCAGGTATCGCCCATGCCTTCTCCGGAATGCGAAGCCGAAGCGGCGCGCCTGCCGCCGCCCTGGCACTGGATAGTGCGGAACGCAGCCCGGCAGGTGCGCGCACGCCGCCGGGCCGCCACGCGTCAATGCATGTGCTGGCCGCCGTTGATCGCGATGTTGGAGCCCGTCACGAAGCCGGCCTCCTCCGAGCACAGGTAAGCCACCAGCGCGGCGACTTCCTCGGGCTTGCCGAGCCGGCCCGCCGGAATCTGCGGGAGGATCTTCGAGTCGAGGATATCCTGCGGGATCGCCGTGACCATCTTCGTCGCGAGGTAGCCCGGCGACACCGTGTTCACCGTCACGCCCTTGCGCGCGATCTCGAGCGCGAGCGATTTCGTGAAGCCGTGCATGCCGGCCTTCGCGGCCGCATAGTTGGTCTGGCCGACCGAACCCTTCGAACCGTTCACCGACGAGATGTTGACGATGCGGCCCCAGCCGCGCTCGACCATGCTTTCGCACACCGGCTTCGTCATGTTGAACACGGAATCGAGGTTGGTGCGGATCACCGCATCCCAGTTGACCTTGTCGAGCTTGCGCAGCGTCATGTCGCGCGTGATGCCCGCGTTGTTCACGAGAATGTCGACCGGGCCGACGTCCCGAGCGATCTTCTCGATGCATTGCTGGCACGAATCGTGATCGGCCACGTCCACCGGGTACGCGTGGAACTCACGGCCGGCCGCATGCATCTCGGTCAGCCAGCGGTCCGCGCCGGTGTTGTTCGGCGAATACGTGACGACTACCCGGTGGCCCGCGTCGTTCAACCTGATGCTGACCGCTTCGCCGAGGCCGCCCATTCCACCAGTCACTACTGCAATTCGCTTAGTCATCCTATTAATTACCGACAAAAAAGTAATCGATCAAGGCGGAGCGGCGGCGTCGCTCACGCTGCCGCCCCACCGCTTCGATGCGCAGCCGCCCGCGTCGCGGGTGCGGCACGCACCGGCACCTCGCGCTTGTTGTTGACTGCTTGTCGTGCGCGAAAACCGCTTCGCCCGCGTGCGGTGCTGGCCGCTGCCGCCCGCGGGACGAGTCGTCAGACCCTGCTCAGGCGCGCTGGACCGCGAGCGCGACACCCATCCCGCCGCCGATGCACAGCGACGCCAGCCCGCGCTTCGCATCGCGCTTGGCCATCTCGTGCAGCAGCGTCACCAGGATCCGGCAACCCGACGCGCCGATCGGGTGGCCGATCGCGATCGCTCCGCCGTTCACGTTCACCTTCGACGTGTCCCAGCCCATCTGCTTGTGCACCGCCAGCGCCTGCGCCGCGAATGCCTCGTTGATCTCCATCAGATCCAGGTCGCCCGGCGTCCAGCCCGCGCGCTCCAGGCACCGGCGCGATGCCGGCACCGGGCCCATCCCCATCACGCTCGGATCCACGCCCGCGTTCGCGTATGCCTTGATCCGCGCCAGCGGCGTCAGGCCGAGTGCCGCCGCCTTCTGCGCCGACATCACCAGCACCGCCGCCGCGCCGTCGTTCAGCCCCGACGCGTTCGCCGCCGTCACCGAGCCGTCCTTCGAGAACGCCGGCTTCAGCCCGGCCAGCGATTCCGCCGTCACGCCGTGACGCACGAATTCATCGGTGGCGAACTGCAGCGGCTCACCCTTGCGTTGCGGAATCGCCACCGGCACGATTTCATCGTCGAAGCGGCCGGCCTTCTGCGCCGCTTCCGCCTTGTTCTGCGACAGCGCCGCGAACGCGTCCTGCTCTTCGCGCGTGATCCCGTATTCCTTCGCGACGTTCTCCGCCGTGATGCCCATGTGGTACTGGTTGTACACGTCCCACAGGCCGTCGACGATCATCGTGTCAACCAGCTTCGCGTCCCCCATCCGGAACCCGTCGCGCGAGCCCGGCAGCACGTGCGGCGACGCGCTCATGTTCTCCTGGCCGCCCGCGATCACGATCTCCGCATCGCCCGCGACGATCGCGTTCGCGGCCAGCATCACGGCCTTCAGGCCCGAGCCGCACACCTTGTTGATCGTCATCCCCGGCACTGCCGTCGGCAGCCCGGCCTTGATCAGCGACTGCCGCGCCGGGTTCTGCCCGGAACCGGCCGTCAGCACCTGGCCCATGATCACTTCGCTGACCTGCTCGGGCTTCACGCCCGCACGCTCCAGCACCGCGCGGATCACCGTCGCGCCCAGCTCGGGCGCCGCAATCTTCGCAAGCGAACCGCCGAATTTGCCGACCGCGGTCCGCGCGGCCGATACGATCACTACATCCGTCATGTCCAGTTCCTGCATCGAAATCAGTTCGTCGTTTTGACGCCGGCGCGTGCCGGCCTCGGCTGGCGATCGCGCATCCCGGGCCATTCGGCGCGATAGCGCTCGCACGCCGCCGTAGGGCGCGCGGCGCCCGTTCGAACGGGCGGCACACCGGTACGGCTCGCCGGTTCACCGGCGTCTTGCGGCAAACCGGACACTTGCCGGACGCCACGCGGCACACGCGGCGTCCGGCACCATCCGGCGCCGATCAATTCGTGTCGCGCCCGTGCGCGACACGTGCTTGCGTGGCTACGCGATTACGCAGCCGATTCGCGTGCGGCCGCGGCGTCCTTGCGTGCGACGGCAGCCGTTTGCTTCGCGCCACGCGTGGCCGTTTCGCTGACCGCATCGAAGCCGCTTTGCGCGGCTTCGATCGCCTGGCCGGTCGCGGCGCGCACCGAATCGGCTGCGGCGGTCGCCGCCGACAGCGCCGAGTTCAGCGCGGCCACCACCGGTGCCGAGCCGGCCGGCGCATGCTTCGACAGTTCGCCGAGCACGTCCTTCAGGCGCTTGTCGTTCTGTTCGTATTGCGCTTGCGCGACCTTCGCCCATTCGGACTGCGTCGACACCGCGATGTCGAACAGATGGCGGCCGTACGACACGGCCTTGCCGGCCGCTTCCTGCGGTGCGGCGACCTGCTGCGCGAAGCCCACGGCCGGGTTGCTGCTGTTGAATGCGTTCTTCAGCTTGTCCTCGTATTCCTCGAGCGCCGTCCGGGCCGCTTGCAGGTTGAGTTCGACGACAGCCTCGAAACCTTGGATCGCCGGACGGGCAATTGCGAACCACGCTGCAATACCGGATTGATATTCGGCGTTGATTTTTTCGGGGGCAAATACGGACATCGGGCACGCTCCTGTTAGCAATGCGAGAGACGACGTAAAGAAAATTGGAAGCCGGATCGACAGCAGGCTTCCTTATTGACAACCCGGCACTTATTTGAGTGCGGGAAGTTGAAGGAGCCCATTCTAGATCGATTAATTGTCAATTAAATGGCATTAATGCTAGGTGTAAACCCTTATTTCCATCCAGGCGGCCGCTGGAACCCGTGATGCGCCGACATCGCAGACGATGCCCGCACCTCACTCGGTCCCGCAATGCATTTTTACCTTTTTACAGGATAACGGATCATGACGTCGCGCAACATTTACCAATCCATTATTCCGTTTATTAGAAAACCGGGACGCATTGAAAATGTAGCGGTCACTTATGTAATCGTTTTTTCTGGATTTATTATGAAATCGTTTTCGGGATTATTAATGACGAAATCAATGATCGGATGAATTACGGTCGCAATAAAAAAACGGCCGCATGATGCGGCCGCGGATTCGTCAGGCAGGTGCGGAATCAGCCGGCCAGTTCGCGATGCAGCGCGAGGAACTCCTGCGCGAGCTTGTGCCCGGGTTCCAGATGGATCACCGGCTTGGACTGCTGATGCGACTCGCGAATCTTCACCGACGCCGACAACCTCGACGCGAGCACCGGCAGCCCCTCCTCGACGAGTTCGTCGACCAGCCGCTGCGGCAGGCTCGCCCGCGGCTGGAACTGGTTGATCACGATCCCTTCCACCTCGAGCGCCGCGTTGTGGTCCTGCTGGATTTCCTTCACGTTCTCGAGCAGCGTGTACAGCGCGCGACGCGAGAAATCGTCGCAGTCGAACGGGATCAGGCAGCGCTCGACCGCAATCAGCGCCGAGCGCGTATAGAAATTCAGCGCGGGCGGCGTGTCGATGTACACGGCGTCGTAGGTGTCGAGCTCGTTCAGCGCATCACGCAGCTTGTAGATCTTGTAGCGCGACTCGAGCTTGCCGTGCAGCGTGTCGAGTTCCGGATGCGCGGGCATCACGTCGAGCCCTTCGAACGGGGTCGGATGAATGAACGACGCGACGTCGACCGGGCGGAAGTTGAAGGTCAGCGCGGTTTCGAAGAAATCGGCGACACCCGGCTGCGCGTCGGCTGCGGCGTCGCCGAGCAGGTAGCGCGTCGAGTTCGCCTGCGCATCGAGATCGATGACGAGCGTGCGCAGCCCTTCGCTCGCGCTGATCGCCGCCAGGTTGCAGACGATCGTCGATTTTCCCACGCCGCCCTTCTGGTTGAATACGACCCGCCGCATTGTGTCTCCTCGATCGAATACGTCGAAAAGGCAAGCTTAGCCGGTCAATAATGGCGGTCGCGTGACGCAGGTCGAATTGTGCGCATTCTGGCACGGGGTGTCTCAGCGGCGCGTCACCGGCCCCGAGACGTACTGGTTGCCCGGGACGCTCCAGCGCCACGGCAGTTCCGTGCCGACACGAATGCCGATGCGCGGGCCGCCCGCCAGATCGGCGGGCGGCGCGATGCCATCGTCGACGATCGCGAACCCTTCGTGCGCACCGATCAGGTCGACACCGTCCTGCGCACCGCCGATCCCCATCGCCTGAGTCAGCCGCGCCGGCCCCCGGCACAGGTCGCGATCGCGCGTCCGCGGCGGCCGTGCCGCACGCATTTGCTCGAGCCCGTGCAGCGGCTCGAGCGCACGGATCAGCACGCCCGTTCCCGTGCCATCCGGGCCGCACACGCAGTTGCAGCACCAATGCATGCCATACGTGAAATAGACATACAGGTGCCCCGGCGGCCCGAACATCGTCGCATTGCGCGGCGTCTTGCCGCGGTAGGTATGCGCAGCCGGGTCGATCGCACCGGCATAGGCTTCCACTTCGACGATCCGCCCGGCACGGCCGTCCGCGGCCGCGAGGATCTTGTTCAGCAGTTGCGGCGCGACGTCGGTGGCGACTCGGTCGAAGAATGCGCGGGGCAGCACGGTGCCCGGCCACAGGGGCGAGGGTTCACCGCGCCGCATCCTGCCCCTCCAGTTGGAGACCGGAAACGGCCCTCGCCTGCAGACGAAGCTGACGGTATGCGTCGACCAGATCGTCGAGACTGAACGCGAGGTTTCGCCCGCTCGGATTGGGCAGCACCCAGACGCTCGCCCCCTGCATCCGGGCCGGTTGCAGCCCCCACTCGATTTCTCGCTGCCCGGAAAGCGCGGAGTACGCCGCCTTGCCGAGAAAGGCGACGAAGCGCGGCGCGTAGCGCGCCAGCTTCTGGTCGAACTCGGCAGCCGCGGCAATGAATTCCGCGCGCGAAAGCTGATCGGCGCTCGCGGTCGGCCGCTTCACCACCGCGGTCAGGCCGCAGCCATATTGAAGAATCGCATGATCGTCCTGCGGCGAGATTTCCGCCGCCGTGAAGCCCGCGAGATGGATCACGCGCCAGAAGCGGTTGCCTCTCCCGGCGAAGTGATGCCCGGTCGCGGCCGCGGTCAAGCCGGGGTTGATCCCGCAAAACAGCACGTCGAGATGCGGTGCGATGAGGTCGGGAAGTTCGTCAGCCACGGTTTGCCTGGCGCGCAAGGAACATCGACGTAAACGAAACAAGGCCCGAAGGCCCGGGCCAAGCAACTGGCTTGACTCGGACGTTCGGGCCCATCGTGATGCGGGATGCCGACTTGCCGATCAGAACGGAATATCGTCGTCCATCTCGTCGAAGCCGCCGCCTGCCGGTGCGCTCGGACGGCTTTGCGCGCCGCCGCCTGCACCGCCACGCGCTGCGCCGCCGGCACGACCGCCGCCGCCACCGCCGCGCTCCATCTGCTCGCCACGGCCACCGCCGCCGCCACCACCGTAGCCGCCGCCGTAACCGCCTTCGTCACCGCCACCACCGCCGCCGCCGCCCGCACCGCGGCCGCCGAGCATCTGCATCTGGTCGGCGACGATTTCGGTCGAGTAACGATCCTGGCCGTCCTGACCCTGCCACTTGCGCGTGCGGATGCGGCCTTCGATATAGACCGACGAACCTTTCTTCAGGTACTCGCTGACGATTTCCGCCAGACGACCGAAGAACGCGACGCGATGCCACTCGGTCATTTCCTTGAAATCGCCGCTAGCCTTGTCCTTGTAGCGGTCGGTCGTCGCGAGACGGATGTTCGCAACCGCGTCGCCGCTCGGCAGGTAACGGACTTCAGGATCGGCGCCGAGATTGCCGACGAGGATGACCTTGTTGACGGATGCCATGTGTTTCTCCAGTAAATTCGATGCCGGGCCGCCCGCTCATGCTGTCGGTGCGGCCCGCCGGGCAAGCCGGCGAAAGTCGCCGGGGCCTGCCCGAAATGAGTTCAGGCCTTGCGCGGCGGCGCTTTCATGCTGGCCGCGATTATAAGCCACGCGGCAACGAGCCCCGAACACGTGTAGAAGACCGTATTGGCCCCACCGTGCTTCAGCAGCCAGCCGCCCACGATACCGCCGAGCGCGAGCCCGACCGACTGCGTGGTGTTGTAAACACCCGTGGCCGCGCCCTTGCGCGAACCGGGCGCGAGCTTCGACACGAGCGACGGCTGCGACGCTTCCAGGATGTTGAAGCCGAGGAAGTAGACGAAAAGAACCGCCGCCACAATCAGGATGGTATGCGGCGCGCTGCCCAGCAGCAATTGGCCGATCAGGATAGCCAGGATGCCGCCGAGCAGCACCGGTTTCATCTTGCCCCGTTTTTCCGCGACGATGATCGCCGGAACCATCATCACGAACGCGAGCCCCATCACCGGCAGATAGACCTTCCAGTGCGAGGCGACCGGCAGGCCGCCGTCGACGAGCAGGCGCGGCACGACGAGGAACAGCGCCGTCTGCGTCGCGTGCAGCACCAGCACGCCGAAGTTCAGGCGCAGCAGCTCGACGTTGTGCAGCACCTCGGCGAACGGCGCGGGCACGTGCACGGGCTTGGCCGCATCGGGCACGATCCACAGCACGACGCCGATCGCGAGGATCGACAGCACGCCGACGATCGCGAACAGCCCGCTCATCCCGACCCAGTGGAACACGATCGGCGCACCGACGATCGCGACCGCGAACGACACGCCGATCGAGCCGCCGACCATCGCCATCGCCTTCGTGCGGTTCTGCTCGGAGGTCAGGTCGGCGATGAACGCGAGCACCGCGGACGACACCGCGCCCATCCCCTGGATCACGCGGCCGACGATGATCCACGTGATGTCGTGCGCGGACGCGGCGACGAAGCTGCCGATCGCGAAGATCACGAGGCCGGTCGCGATCACCGGCTTGCGGCCGAACTTGTCGGACGCCCAGCCGTAGAAGATATAGAACAGCGACTGCGTGACGCCGTAGGCCCCGAGCGCGATGCCGACGAGCAGCACGTTGTCGCCGCCCGGGATGGTTTTCGCGTAGACCGAGAACACCGGCATGATCATGAACAGGCCGAGCATGCGCAGCGCGAAGATCGCCGCGAGCGACGTGGTCGCGCGCAATTCGGGCGCGGTCATGCGGGAAGACGTGGCAGACGGATTGGACATCGGGAATGAATTTCGAATGATCGGAATGTCCGCCCGACACCGGGCGGCGGAAGATCAGGACCAGCGGCCCGGGAGGCTTGGCCGGCAACACGTCGGGGCAGGATTCAGGCAGCCCGCAGGCCGCCCGGAACCGCGCGGCGCGGCCGCTGCGGCCACTTTTCCCGGCGCAGGCGCCATCTTGCTGCCACCTGCTGCTAAGGCTGGGGACCCCAAACGACGGCCTCGAAAAGCCGTTATAGTAGCAGGTTTGGTTCCCTCCATTTTCGCCAGGTTCATGGAACAGATCCGCATCCGTGGGGCGCGTACCCACAACCTGAAAAACGTCAATCTCGACCTGCCGCGCCACAAGCTGGTCGTGATTACCGGGTTGTCCGGATCGGGCAAGTCGTCGCTCGCGTTCGATACCCTTTATGCCGAAGGCCAGCGCCGCTACGTCGAAAGCCTGTCCGCGTATGCCCGCCAGTTCCTGCAGCTGATGGAGAAACCCGACGTCGACCTGATCGAAGGCCTGTCGCCGGCGATCTCGATCGAGCAGAAGGCGACGTCCCACAACCCGCGTTCGACCGTCGGCACGGTCACGGAAATCCACGACTACCTGCGACTTTTGTTCGCACGTGTCGGCACGCCGTACTGTCCCGACCACGACATCCCGCTGGAAGCGCAAAGCGTGTCGCAGATGGTCGACGCGGCGCTCGCGTTGCCCGAGGAAACCAAGCTGATGATCCTCGCGCCCGTCGTCGCGGATCGCAAGGGCGAGCATGCCGAGCTGTTCGAGGACATGCAGGCGCAGGGTTTCGTGCGCTTTCGCGTGCGCTCGGGCGGCGGCGCCGCGAACGAAGGCGTCGCGAAGATCTACGAGGTCGAGTCGCTGCCGAAGCTGAAGAAGAACGACAAGCACACGATCGACGTCGTCGTCGATCGTCTCAAGGTGCGCCCGGACATGAAGCAGCGCCTCGCCGAATCGTTCGAGACGGCGCTGCGCCTCGCCGACGGCCGCGCGATCGCGCTCGAGATGGACACCGACCGCGAGTACCTGTTCAGCTCGAAGTTCGCGTGCCCGATCTGCTCGTACTCGCTGCAGGAGCTCGAGCCGCGCCTGTTCTCGTTCAACAACCCGATGGGCGCGTGCCCGGAATGCGACGGCCTCGGCCAGATTACGTTCTTCGACCCGAAGCGGGTCGTCGCGCACCCGTCGCTGTCGCTCGCCGCCGGCGCCGTGAAAGGCTGGGACCGCCGCAACCAGTTCTACTTCCAGATGCTGCAGAGCCTCGCGGCGTTCTACGAATTCGACATCGACGCCGCGTTCGAGGATCTGCCGGAAAAGATCCGGAAGGTGCTGCTGTTCGGCTCGGGCAAGCAGACGATCCCGTTCTCGTACATCAACGAGCGCGGCCGCACGACGATCCGCGAGCACGTGTTCGAAGGGATCATCCCGAACCTCGAACGCCGCTACCGCGAGACCGATTCGGTCGCGGTGCGCGAAGAGCTGTCGAAGTACCAGAACAATCAGCCGTGCCCGTCGTGCGACGGCACGCGCCTGCGCCGCGAAGCGCGCCACGTGCGGATCGGCACGGGCGACTACGCGCGCGGCATCTTCGAAATCAGCGGCTGGCCGCTGCGCGACGCGCTCGGCTATTTCGACGGGCTGTCGCTCGACGGCGCGAAGCGCGAGATCGCCGACAAGGTCATCAAGGAAATCGTCGCGCGCCTCACCTTCCTGAACAACGTCGGCCTCGACTACCTGTCGCTCGAGCGCAGCGCGGAAACCCTGTCGGGCGGCGAGGCGCAGCGCATCCGGCTCGCGTCGCAGATCGGCTCGGGCCTCACGGGCGTGATGTACGTGCTCGACGAGCCGTCGATCGGCCTGCACCAGCGCGACAACGACCGCCTGATCGCGACCCTCAAGCACCTGCGCGACCTCGGCAACTCGGTGATCGTCGTCGAGCACGACGAGGACATGATCCGCACCGCCGACTACGTCGTCGACATGGGCCCGGGCGCCGGCGAGCACGGCGGCGTGATCGTGGCCGAGGGCACGCCGAAGCAGGTGCAGTCGAATCCGCAGTCGCTCACCGGCCAGTACCTGCTCGGCAAACGCGTGATCGAGTACCCGGACGAGCGGCTCGCGCCCGATCCGGAGCGGATGCTGCGCATCGTCGACGCGCACGGCAACAACCTGAAGCACGTCGATCTGGAGCTGCCGGTCGGCCTGCTGACCTGCATCACCGGCGTGTCGGGCTCCGGCAAGTCGACGCTGATCAACGACACGCTGTATCACGCGGTCGCGCGCCACCTGTACGGCTCATCGGCCGAGCCGGCGCCGCACGAGGCGATCGAGGGCCTCGAGCACTTCGACAAGGTGATCAACGTCGACCAGTCGCCGATCGGCCGCACGCCGCGCTCGAACCCGGCCACGTATACGGGCCTGTTCACGCCGATCCGCGAGCTGTTCTCGGGCGTGCCGACCTCGAAGGAGCGCGGCTACGATCCGGGCCGTTTCTCGTTCAACGTGAAGGGCGGCCGCTGCGAATCGTGCCAGGGCGACGGCGTGCTGAAGGTGGAAATGCACTTCCTGCCGGACGTCTACGTGCCGTGCGACGTGTGCCACGGCAAGCGCTACAACCGCGAAACGCTCGAAGTGCAGTACAAGGGCAAGAACATCAGCGAAGTGCTCGACATGACGGTCGAGCACGCGTACGAATTCTTCAGCGCGGTGCCGGTCATCGCGCGCAAGCTGAAGACGCTGCTCGACGTCGGCCTCGGCTACATCCGCCTCGGCCAGTCGGCCACGACGCTGTCGGGCGGCGAGGCGCAGCGCGTGAAGCTGTCGCTCGAACTCTCCAAGCGCGACACCGGCCGCACGCTGTACATCCTCGACGAGCCGACCACCGGCCTGCACTTCCACGACATCGCCCTGCTGCTGGAAGTGATCCACCGGCTGCGCGACCAGGGCAACACGGTCGTGATCATCGAGCACAACCTCGACGTGATCAAGACGGCCGACTGGGTGATCGACCTCGGCCCCGAAGGCGGTGCCGGCGGCGGCCAGATCATCGCGCAGGGCACGCCCGAGCAGGTCGCGAAAACGAAGGCGAGCTTTACCGGCAAATACCTCGCGCCGCTGCTCAAGCGCACGGCCCGCAAGGTCGCGGCCGGCTGACGCGTCGCCTGCCTCCCCTCCCGCGCGGCCGCCCGGCCGCGCGCCCTTGCGCCCCGCCGAACCGGCCCCTTCTCGTTTTCCCTCCGGCGTTTACACCATGCGCCAAACGGCCCCGTTGCGGACCATAATGGCAGCTATACTTTACGGTCGTAAGGTTCGCCGTACGCACCAATCCGGTGCGGCGTCGGGCGAACACGGCTCTGCCGCGCATTCCGCGGCATGACACACGAACGACAGGAATCCACGATGGAGAAGCAACCAGACTCGTCGCGCGATGCGCAGAATCGCGAACCGCACCTGCGCAGCGTGCGGCTGACGAGCGACTTCAGCCTGCCGAAGCTGTCGGCGCTCGAGATCGGCAGCTATGCGTTCGCGATCCTCGCGATGTGGCTCGTGATCGAACTCAAGCTGCTCGGCGGGCTGCTGGCCGGCCTGCTGGTCTACCAGCTGATCCATACGATCGCCCCCGTCATCGAACGCCACACCACGAGCATGCGCGCGCGCTGGGTCGCCGTCGTGCTGCTGTCGATCGCGATCGTCGGCGCGTTGACGGGACTGACGATCGGCATCATCGAACACTTCGAGCGCACGGTGCCGAACCTGCAAAGCCTGCTCGACCAGCTGATGCAGATCGTCGAGCAGACCCGCGCCCGCACGCCGGCCTGGATCGCGAACCTGCTGCCGGTCGACGTCGAGCAGATGAAGACGAAGGCCGCCGTGCTGATGCACTCGCACATGGACCAGCTCCAGCAAAGCGGCAAGAGCGTCGCGCGCGGCTTCGGCCACGTGCTGTTCGGGATGATCATCGGCGCGATGATCG